>CAJYLQ010000021.1 GCA_913775975.1 uncultured Sphingomonas sp.
CCTATGACGATATCGGCGGCATGGCGTCAACCATCGACCAGCTGCGCGAGATGGTCGAGCTCCCCTTGCGCTATCCCGAATTGTTCGAGCGGCTGGGCGTCGAGCCGCCCAAGGGCGTGCTGCTCCATGGGCCGCCCGGAACCGGCAAGACGCGGCTGGCCCGTGCGGTTGCCAATGAGTCGGACGCCCAGTTCTTTCTGATCAACGGCCCCGAGATCATGGGCTCGGCGTACGGCGAGTCGGAGCAGCGGCTGCGCGAGATTTTCGAGGAAGCGACCAAGTCCGCGCCCTCGATCGTGTTCATCGACGAGATCGATTCGATCGCCCCCAAACGCGACCGGGTGCAGGGCGAGGCGGAGAAGCGGCTCGTCGCGCAGTTGCTGACGCTGATGGATGGGCTGGAGGCGCGCGCGAACCTTGTCATCATCGCCGCGACCAACCGACCCGAAGCGATCGACGAGGCGCTGCGGCGGCCGGGTCGGTTCGACCGCGAGATCGTGGTCGGCGTGCCGGACGAGCGCGGGCGGCGCGAGATCCTGGGCATCCATACGCGCGGCATGCCGCTGGGCGACAAGGTGGATCTGAACGAGCTGGCGCGCACCACCTTCGGCTTTGTCGGCGCGGACTTGGCGGCGCTGACCCGCGAGGCGGCGATCGAGGCGGTGCGGCGGATCATGCCGCGCCTCAATCTGGAGGAGCGGACCATCCCGGCCGAGGTGCTCGACACGCTGTCGGTCACGCGCGAGGATTTCCTGGAGGCGTTGAAGCGCGTCCAGCCTTCGGCGATGCGCGAGGTGATGGTGCAGGCGCCGACCGTCCGCTGGGAGGATGTCGGCGGCCTCGACGCCGCGCAGGAGCGGCTGAAGGAAGGCGTGGAACTGCCGCTGAAGAACCCGGACGCGTTTCGGCGGCTGGGCATCCGCCCGGCCAAGGGCTTCCTGCTCTATGGCCCGCCCGGCACCGGCAAGACGCTGCTCGCCAAGGCGGTGGCGCGCGAGGCGGAGGCGAACTTCATCGCCACCAAGTCGAGCGACCTCCTGTCGAAATGGTATGGCGAAAGCGAGCAGCAGATCGCCCGCCTGTTCCAGCGCGCGCGGCAGGTGGCGCCGACCGTGATCTTCATCGACGAACTCGACAGCCTCGTGCCCGCGCGCGGTGGCGGGATGGGCGAACCGCAGGTGACCGAGAGGATCGTCAACACGATCCTGGCCGAGATGGACGGGCTGGAGGAATTGCAGTCGGTCGTCGTGATCGGCGCGACCAACCGGCCCAACCTGGTCGATCCCGCGCTACTGCGGCCCGGCCGGTTCGACGAGCTGGTCTATGTCGGCGTGCCGAATGCGGAGGGCCGCGAGCGTATCCTCGCCATCCAGACGCAGAAGATGCCGCTGGCGAACGACGTCGATCTGGCGGAAGTCGCGCGGCGGACGGACCGCTATACCGGCGCGGACCTGGAGGATGTGGTGCGCCGCGCCGGCCTCGTCGCGCTGCGCCGCTCCGCGAACGCGCGAGAGGTCTATATGAGCGATTTCGAGGCGGCGCTGAGCGACAGCCGCGCCAGCGTCACGCCCGAGATGGAGCAGGACTATGCGCAGATCGCCGCGCGGCTGAAGCAGGACGCGGCCGCGATCCAGCCGATCGGCTTCGCCTTTCCAGCGCGCACGAAGGAGGGGGCGAAGGAAGCGTAGGCGAGCCTTGCCGCGCGCCCATCATGCCGGACGGTGTGGGCGCGCGGCGGCGTCGGCTGGCGTCGCGCGCACCCAAGCCGGATCCCGGACTGTCCCGTTTATGTCTCCGGCCGGTCATCGTCCCGTCGCACGAATGAAACCCGCCGGCTTGCAACTCGTTCGGGAGTTGTGCGACGGAGGGGAGAACCTCGCCGTTCGTGTGGGGACCACGACCGACAGGACCTTTCATGGCCACTTCCAGCTCCGCCGCCCGCCGCGTGCGTCGCCCCGCGGGTATTCCGTCACCGGCGCAGATGTTCTTCCAGGGCTTTCTGAAACACCCCGTGATGGTGGGGTCGATCATCCCGTCGTCCGATAAGCTGATCCGCAAGATGCTGGGCCGGGTCGACTGGGACAATTGCAAGCTGTTCGTCGAATACGGGCCGGGCGTGGGCACCTTCTGCCGCCCGATCCTGGAGCGGATGGCACCCGATGCGACGCTGATCGCGATCGACACCAACGCCGATTTCATCCGCTATCTGGATGCGACGATCACCGACAGCCGGTTCCACGCGGTCGAGGGATCGGCCGCCGACGTGGCGTCGATCATCGCGGAGCGGGGCTTCACGCAGGCCGATTACGTCCTGTCGGGCCTGCCCTTTTCCACGCTGCCGCCCGGCGTCGGCCCGGCGATCGCCGCCGCCACCCATGCGACGCTGCGGCCGGGCGGCGCGTTCCTCGTCTATCAGTTCAGCCCGAAGGTGAAGGATTTCCTGGTCCCGCACTGGCAGCGGATCGACCATGACATGGAATGGTGGAACGTGCCGCCGGCGCAGCTCTATTGGGCGTGGAAGGACTGATTTTCCGTCGCTTGTGACGGCCCGCGCCATGGCCTAGCCTGCCTCCGATACCAACGGAGAGGCCCGCCATGCTGATCGCGACCCTGTTCCTCCTCGCCGTGCAGGCGGACGCCGCGACGCCGGCGCCCCCCGCTGCCGCGGCGGCCCCGGAGAAGAAGATCTGCCGCCGCGATACCAGCATCGGCAGCCGCCTCGACGTGCGCAGGACCTGCCGGACCGCATCGGAATGGGCGGCCTATAACCGGCAGGTGGAGGCGGCGGAGAACCGGCGGCAGGATACCCGCTCCATCGGCCTCAACGGCCGCTGACGGGGGCGGGAATGGCCGAGCGCATCACCAGCTACGCCGAGTTCTGGCCCTATTACCTGCGCGAACATGCCCGCGCCGCGACGCGAACGCTGCACTATGCCGGCACCGCGCTGACCTTCGTCGCGCTGGCGCTTGCCATCGCCTGGGGCGGGTGGTGGTGGCTGGCGGTGCCGATCGCCGGCTACGGCTTCGCCTGGGGCGCGCATTACGGCGTGGAGCACAACCGCCCCGCCACCTTCCGCCACCCGCTCTGGTCGCTCGTCAGCGACTATCGCATGTTCTTCCTGTGGCTGACCGGCCGACTGGGCCCGCATCTCGACCGGGCGGGCGTCAGCCGGGGCTAAGGCGCGGAATTTTCAGGTCTGTTGCGGAGGGTGGATGCCCGACGTGGATTCGAACCACGATTAACGGAGTCAGAGTCCGTTGTCTTGCCGTTAGACGATCGGGCAACAGGGGGGCGCATCTAGGCGGAGGCGGGGCGCGGGTCAAGCCTGTTTCTCCGTATCGCGAACAGGCCCGTGGCGGGCGGCTTGTCGCGGGGCGCGGGTATCGCTACGTTAGCGGTCAAGCACCGGCGGACAGGCACCTTTGTGGCGCATGGCCGTGACGGGATAACACGAACGAAAGTCACACGGCTCATGGGGGATCATTCCACCCGACAGCCGTACCGGCAGGACCGTCCTGCCCGTCCGGCAACGACCCGGCCGACCCGCGGCCGCTGGTCGGATGCGCGGACCTATGCCGCGCTGGATCTGGGAACCAACAATTGCCGCCTGCTGATCGCGCGCCCGCAAGGGTCTGGCTTCGCGGTCGTCGACGCCTTTTCGCGAATCGTCCGGCTGGGTGAGGGGCTGACCGGCAGCGGCCGGTTGAGCGACGCGGCGATCGACCGGACGCTGGCGGCGCTGCGCGTCTGCGCGGACAAGCTGAAGCGGCGCAATGTCGTCCTGTCCCGCGCGGTCGCGACCGAGGCGTGCCGGCGCGCGATCAACGGCGCGGACTTCATCGCGCGCGCGCACGCCGAAACCGGCATCCGGCTGGACATCATTACCGCCGAGGAGGAGGCGCGGCTGGCCGTACTGGGCTGCCACGCGCTGATCGAGCCGGGCGGCGACCCGGCGCTGGTGTTCGACATCGGCGGCGGCTCCACCGAGATGGTGCTGGTCGATACCGCCGGCCGCGAGCCGCGCGTGCTCGACTGGCATTCGGCGCCATGGGGCGTGGTGTCGCTGACCGAGAGTGTCGCGGGGATCGACGCGGGCGATGCGGAGGGCCGCGCGCGGGCCTATGCCCGGATGCGCGAGACGGTGGCGATGGCGGTCGCGCCCTTCGCCGCGCGCCTGCCGCAGACGGAGCGACCGCGCCTGTTGGGGACCAGCGGCACGGTGACGACGCTGGGCAGCGTCCATCTGGGACTGGATCACTACGACCGCGCGCAGGTCGACGGGATGATCGCGCCGGTCGAGTCGATGCGCGCGATCTGCCGGATGCTCGGCGGCCAGTCGATCGACGAGCGGGCTCGCGTCGCCTGTATCGGCGCGGAGCGGGCGGATCTGGTGGTCGCGGGGTGCGCGATCCTGGAGACGATCATGGACATCTGGCCGGCCGAGCGGCTCGGCATCGCCGATCGCGGCATCCGCGAGGGCATCCTGCGATGCCTGATGGGGGAGCGGCGCCCGTGAGGACATATATGGATACCGGACGATGAGCCGTGGCGGCGGCGGTGCGCGCCAGCGGGTGAAGACGGCGCGGGGGCGGACGGCCGCCTCGACGCGCTGGCTGGAGCGGCAGCTGAACGACCCCTATGTCCGCCGTGCCAAGGCGGAGGGGTATCGCAGCCGCGCGGCCTACAAGCTGCTGGAACTGGACGAGCGATTCGCGCTGCTGAAGGGATCGCGCCGGGTCATCGACCTGGGCATCGCGCCGGGCGGCTGGAGCCAGGTGGTGCGGCGCGCCGTGCCGGGCGCGACGGTGGTGGGGATCGACCTGCTGCCGGTCGATCCGATTGATGGCGTGACGATCTTCGAACTCGACTTCATGGCGGACGAGGCGCCCGATCGGCTGATGGAGGCGCTGGGCGGCGCGCCCGACCTCGTCCTGTCGGACATGGCGGCGAACACGGTCGGCCATCCGCAGACCGATGCGTTGCGCACCATGGCGCTGGTGGAGGCGGCACACGCCTTCGCCTGCGACGTGCTGGCGCCCGGCGGCGCGTTCGTGGCGAAGGTGTTCGCGGGCGGGGCCGACGCGACGCTGGTGGCGGAGATGAAGCGCCACTTCACGACGGTGAAGCACGCCAAGCCGCCGTCGAGCCGCAAGGGATCGGTGGAGTGGTTCGTGATCGCCCAGGGGTTCAAGGGCCGGCCGGCCTGAGCCTTGTCGGCACTTCGGCGGCGCGGCCTGCATTGCCCCGGCGAGGGGAGGGGACCTTTCGGCAAGGCTCCGTGTGACGAGGCACTGACGGTCGCACCATATGGTCCGTGTCCATCCACCGCCGCCGGGGGTGGGGCGCCACCATTTCACCGGCTATTCCCCGGTTTCACGGGGAGGATGCCTTGGTCCGGCCGGGTGGGCCTCTGACGGGCAGGCTCCTTCGCGATGCGACCAAAGAAAAAGGGCGCCGCGAACGATGTCGCGACGC
This sequence comes from uncultured Sphingomonas sp., assembly GCA_913775975.1. GTDB lineage: Bacteria > Pseudomonadota > Alphaproteobacteria > Sphingomonadales > Sphingomonadaceae > Sphingomonas. The sequence goes on from CAJYLQ010000021.1 coordinate 5,477, forward strand.
CCTTTCGTCTGGTGTGGAAAGCGGATCAGCCGTCGTAGTCGGCGCCCAGATTCTGGTTGCGCGGCGGCGCGGCGGCGGTGAGGCGCAGCGCCTCCGCCGAGGCCGACAGCGAGCCGACCGCATCGACCTCGTCATCGTCGTCGATCTGGACGCGCTGCAGGCTGGCGATCACGCCGTCCTGCAGGTGATCGGGACGCACCGTCTCTTCGGCGATCTCGCGCAGTGCGACGACCGGGTTCTTGTCGCGATCGCGATCGAGCGTCAGCTCGGCGCCGCCCGAAATCTGCCGCGCGCGCTGCGCTGCGAACAGTACGAGGTCGAAACGGTTGGAAACCTTGTCGACGCAATCCTCGACGGTGACGCGTGCCATGCCGTGTCCTTACATTCACCAATGACTGGAATTAGCGCGGAGCCCTAGCACGCATCCCCCGTCGGGGCAAGGTTTGCGGCTGTGGAGACGTGGCACACCCCGCGCCACGGCCTGGGGGATCATCCGGCCGCGCCCGCGCGTATAACAGGGCATGGCCGTCGCGTATCCCTCGCATCTGCCGGTTCACACTGTGCCCGCCGAAGGGGACGATGCCGGCCGGGCGCGCAGCTTCACCGTCGACGGCAATCGCCTGACGCTGCTGGTGCGCGGGCCCGAGCGGCTGGAGGCGCTAATCGCGCTGATCGAGGGGGCGGAGCGATCGCTTCGCATCCTCTATTACATTTACGCCGATGACGGGGCGGGGCGGCGCGTCAACGCGGCGCTGGCGGCGGCGGCGCGGCGCGGGGTCTCGGTATCGCTCATCATCGACGGGTTCGGCAGCGACGATACCCCGGCCGACTTCTTCGACGACGTCCGCGCCGCCGGGGTGCAGCTGTGCCGGTTCGCTCCGCGCTTCGGCCGGCGCTATCTGCTTCGTAACCATCAGAAGCTGGCCTTGGCGGATGCGGAGGGGCCGATGCCCCGGATCATCATCGGCGGCTTCAATGTCGAGGACGATTATTTCGGCACCGCCGCCGAGGAGGCGTGGCGCGATCTGGGCCTGCTGGTCGAGGGGCCGGCGGCGGCGCGGATGGGTGCCTATTTCGACGAGCTGCGAGCCGGGGTGGCGGAGCCGAAGTTGCGCGTCCGCCCGCTCAACCGCGCGCTGGCGCGGTTCAGCGAGGATACGGGCCGGCTGCGCTGGCTGATCGGCGGGCCGACGCGCAAGCTGTCGCCCTGGGCGCGGACGCTGCGCGACGATCTGGCGGCGGGGCGGTGCATCGACATGATCGCGGGATACTTCACGCCCAGTCCGCTGCTGCTCCGCCGGATCGAGCGGGCTGGGCGGGACAGCCGGCGCATCCGCGTCGTCACCGCCGCGCGGTCGGACAACAATGCCACGATCGCGGCGGCGCGCTTCACCTACGCCGGCCTGCTGAAGCGCGGCGTGCGCATCTTCGAATATCAACCGACGAAGCTGCACACCAAACTCTATGTCGTCGACGATGCCGTCCATATCGGCTCCGCCAATTTCGACATGCGCAGCCTGTTCATCAATCTGGAGCTGATGCTCAGGATCGAGGACGCGGAATTCGCCGCGCATGTCCGCCGCTATGTCGATCATGAGGTCTTGCGGTCGGAGGAGATCAGCTGGCCGGTCTATCGCGCGCGCACCGGCTGGCTTCAGCGGATGAAGCAGTTCGGCGCCTATATCCTGCTCGCCTTCGTCGATCCGGGCGTCTCGCGCGGGCTGAACTTCGGGATCGACGAGGACTGATCTCAGGGCACCACCGTGACGAACAGATAAACCGCGAAGATCACCAGATGCACCGCGCCGCCGAGGATCGTCGTGCGCCCCGTGCCAAGCGTCAGCGTGATCGTGAACAGCGACAGCACCAGCAACGTCATCTGCTTGGCGCCGATCCCCAGCGCAAGCGGCAGGCCGAGCACCAGAGAGACCACCGCGACCGTCGGGATCGTCAGGCCGATCGTCGCCAGCGCCGACCCCAGCGCAAGGTTCAGGCTGGTCTGCAGCCGGTTGCGCCGCGCCGCGCGATAGGCGGCGAGGCTTTCGGGCGCGAGTACCAGCGCCGCGATGACGACGCCGACGATCGCCAGCGGCAGGCCCGCGCTGAGGATCGCGCTTTCGACCTTGGCGGACAGGCCCTTGGCCAGCAGCACGACGCCGACCAGCGCGACCAGCAGCGTTCCCGTCGCCGCCAGCGCGGCGGCGTTGGTGGGCGCATCGGCATGGGCATCGCCGGGAATATCCTCCTCGGCGGGCAGGAAATATTCGCGGTGCCGCACCGTCTGCACCATCACGAACGTGCCATAGAGGATCAGGCTGACGATCGCGACGAGCACCAGCTGCGACGGGGAATAGAGCGGCCCGGGCGCGCTGGAGACGTAGTTGGGAAGCACCAGCGACAGCACCGCCATCGCCGCCAGCACGTTGAGCGCCGCGCTCGCCCCCCGTAGCGAGAAGCGCTGCTCGCCATGCAGGCTCCCGCCCGCGAGCAGGCAGAGGCCGACGATGCCGTTCAGGATGATCATGATCGCCGCGAACACCGTGTCGCGGGCGAGCGCGGAGGCGTCGCCCGCGTCGGACAGCATCAGGCTGACGATCAGCGATACCTCGATCACCGTCACCGCGACGGCGAGGATCAGCGTGCCGAACGGTTCGCCCACCCGGTGCGCCACCACCTCGGCATGATGGACCGCGGCAAGCACGCAGCCGATCAGGATGACGATCGCCGCCGCCATGCCGACGGTGCCGAGCGTGTAGAGCGAGGTGAAGACCGCGACCACGCCGATCGCGGGGAAGATCATCGTCCACCACGGCAGCAGCGGGCGGCGCAGCAACGCACGTTTCGAGGCGGGGGGAACGATCGCGTCGTCGCGCGGCGGCTCGGTCGTCAGTTGGGCGGACATGAAAGGGGAAAGCCCGAGCGGCCGTTTTGCTCCCGTAATCATGTCCGCCTCATGACGCGGCTGTCAGAACCGGAAGCGCGCGCCGATGCTGTAGAAACGCCCTTCCTCGCGCACGTCGCGGGGGAAAAACTGTGTTTCGTTATAATTGCGGAAGTTGTTGAAGGGCTGGGCGAGGATGTTGTTCACGTCCACCGTCAGCGTCAGGTTGCGGAACGGGGTGTAGGCCAGCGAGTAGTCCAGCCGCGCGACCGCGCGCGTCGTCTCGCCGGCATATTGCGCCTCGTTGGGCAGCCGGTTGAAGCTGTTCACGAACTGGCTGCGCCGGTTGTAGGACAGGCGGGTGGAGATCGGCCCCTTTTCATAGAAGCCGGTCAGGTTGTACGTCCACTTCGACACGCCGGTCAGCGGCACGATCGGCGCCTCCTCGCCCAGTACAGACGGTAGGCGGTTCGTGCCGTCCAGATAGGTCACGTTCGCCTGCGCGCCGAAGCCACTCAGGATGCCGGGCAGGAAGTCGAAGAAGGACTGGACGCTCGCTTCCGCGCCCTTGATCCGGCCCTGACCGGCGTTTTCCGGCCGCGTGAACTGCACCCGGCCGTAGACTGGGTCGATCAGTTCGCGCGTGTAGTTGCTGATGAAACCGTTGAGGTCGCGGTAGAAGACGGCACCCGTCACCGATCCGGTGCGCGAGAAATACCATTCCAGCGTCGCGTCGTAATTGTGCGAGGTCAGCGGCACCAGATCGGGATTGCCGCTCGATCCGGTGGCGTCGAAGAGGGCCCCCGACCCCCCGCCGCCGCCGGTGACGGCGTTCGAGGTGATGTTGATTGCCGGGTTCAACTGGCCGAAGCTCGGCCGGGTACGCGTCTTGGTATAGGCCAGGCGCATCTGCAGCTGCGGCGTGAACTGGATGCGCGTGTTCACGGACGGCAGGATATCGAGATAATTCTGCTTGTTCGTGACAGGTGAGAAGCTGATCGCGCTCGTCGCGCTGTCCTGTACCCGCGCGGTGCCCGAATAGCGGCCCGCCGTGTTGACCGCGCGCACGCCGAACGTGCCGTCGACGCGTATGCCGCCGACGTCGAACTCGTACTTACCCTGCCCGTACATCGCATAGGTCTGCTCGGTGGCGGAGAAGCCGGCGACGGGGTCGATCGGAATCTCGTCCTGGCTGAACCGCGCCAGCTGGTCGCGGAAATCCGCGTTGTTCGGCTCGGCCGCGACCCGGCGGAGCAGCGCCTGCCGGCTCGCCTCGCGCAGCCCCGCGAAATTGCTGCGGATCGCATCGCGCGAGGGCATCAGCCAGTTCTGGAAGCGGGGCACGTCGTCGTTGCGGAACCCGTCCGTCACCGTCTCCAGCGCGCCGGTCGGCAGGCTGGTGAGCGGGATGCCGAGCGTGTTCGTGCTGGCATAGCGGTTGCCCTGCTCCAGCCTGGACGTGCGGTCGACATAGCGGATGCCGAACTGGATCGAGGGCAGCACCTTCCAGTCGGTGTCGAGGTCCAGATCGGTCCGCCACTGGATGCCGTCACCGCTGGCGCGATAGCGGCGCTCATAATAGCCACGCCAGTCGTAATTGGCCGGATTGGCCGCGTCGAAGCCGCCCAGATCGAAATTGGGCGCGCCACCGACGTCGAACTCGACGTTCACGGTCGGCGCCGAGCGGAACTGCGAATCGAGGCTGTATTCGGACGCGGTATAGATCGACTTGGTATAGGCGAGGTCGCTGGAGATGCGCGCCCGCCCCGTCTTCCAGACGAAGCCGATCGCCGCCTGATAGGTGTCGGTATTGTCGTCATTGGTGGAGCGATACATCTCCGCTGGATAGCCGCCCGTCTTGGTCAGGCTGGCCGCCTTGTTCGGCTCGCCGGGAACGAGGACGACGTTGCTGAGCGTCGGCCGCGTGCCGGTCTGGCCGGGCTGGACCAGGCTGGCCCGCTCCAGGCTCGCCTCGAAATGCTCGTTCGACTGGCGGCCGCGATAGGCCTGCCACAGGCCGTCGGCATAGATTTCGAGATCGGCATTCGGCTTCCACTGGAGCGAGCCGTTGATCGACGGGCGCCAGCGCTTGCCGCGCGAATAGAAATTGCCGACCGAGCCGGGAAAGGCGAACTGGTTGCCCACGCCCGGCGTCGTCACCGCGATATCGTCGGCGGGATCGTCCGCATTGCCCTGCGGCGTCGTGACATAGGCCTGCGCGAAGCGGACCGCGTTGCGATACTGCCCTTGCGTATAGGCGAAGTTGATGAGCGCGCCGACATCGCCGATGCCGGTTTCCCATCGATTGCTGACGAGGATGTTGCCGATCGGGTCGAGCTTGCCGGACTGGTCGTTATAGGCACCGCGGATGCCGCCCGCGATCTCCAGCCCGTTGAAATCGAACGGCCGACGCGAGCGCACGTTGATCAGGCCGGCAAGGCCGGGCTCGATCAGGTTGGCGGTGCCGGACTTGTAGACCTCCAGCGCGGCGAGCGCGCCGGCGGGGAAATCCTGCAGCGCGACGCCGCGGTTTTCCGCGGTGAAGATCTCTCGCCCGTTGAAAGTGGTGGTCACGTCGGGCAGGCCACGGATCAGCACGCCGGACGCCTCGTCATTATAGCGGGTGACCTGCACGCCGGTGATCCGGGCCAGCGCTTCCGAGGCGTTATTGTCCGGCAATTTGCCGATGTCTTCCGCGACGATGGCATCGACGATCGAGTCCGAGTTGCGCTTCAGCGCCTGCGCGGACCGCAGGCTGGAGCGCAGGCCGGTAACGACGATATCGCCACCTTCGCCAGCCGCCGCATAGCTGTCGCCGGTCGCGGGACTTCCCGCCGGGGTGCGGCGGGCGGTTGCCGGCGGGGTGGGCCCTGCCGTGTCCGGTCCACTCGCCTGCGGCCCTGTTTCCATGGTCCCCGAGGGCGTTGCGGTCTCCGCCGCGCTTGGGGCGGGCGGTGCGGCGTCCTGCGCCTGGGCGGCGGACGCCGCCATCGGCATCAACGCGCCGACCGCGCAGGACAATAGCAGGTGACCATGGCGTTTCATCGTTTAATCCTCTCCCGTGGCGATCCGTCATGCGGACGGGGGAGGAGCAGGCGGCTAACAGCACCGTGCAAACCACACGCGACCGCAACGGGATCGCGGGCGGCGTGGCATGATTTGTCAGAGTTTTAAAAGTGTCAGCATGGCTTACGCGATGAGCCGTGCTAACTTCGCGATGTAATTATCTGAAAGTGTGACTTTTCGCTTCGGAAAGGGCCCGCCCCGGGCAGGGGTGCCGGGGCGGGCGGTGCCGATCAGGCGGCGCGCGCCTTCACGATCTTGCCGGGCTGGCGCGGCGGCTCGCCCTTGGGCAGCGCGTCGACATGCTCCATGCCCTCCGTCACCTGACCCCAGACGGTGTACTGGCCGTCGAGGAAGCGCGCGTCGTCGAAGCAGATGAAGAACTGCGAGTTGGCCGAATTCGGATCGTTCGTCCGCGCCATCGAGCAGGTGCCGCGCACATGCGGCTCCTTCGAGAATTCCTGCTTCAGGTTCGGCTTGTCCGATCCGTGCATCCCGGTGCCGGTCGGATCGCCGCCCTGCGCCATGAAGCCGGGGATGACGCGGTGGAACACGACGCCGTCGTAGAAGCCGTCATTGGCCAGTTCCGCGATGCGCTTCACATGTTCGGGCGCCAGGTCGGGGCGCAGGCGGATGGTGACGTCGCCGCCATCCAGCGTGATCGTCAGCGTTTCGGGGGTGTCGGCCATGATAGTCTCCTGAATGATGCGGCCCAGATAGGGACGGTGGCCTTCGCTGGCAAACCCGGTGCCGCACGGCTTCCCATCCCTCGTCCATCGCGATAGGGCGGTCCCAGCGCGTGAACCAAAGGAGGCGGCGATGAGCGACACCGAGCTTCCCGAGGTGGAAACCGAAACCGAGCTGGACGAGGACGACCGGCTGCGTCCGGAATTCGTCCGCGCCGTGCTCGACGCGGTCGAGGAGGGCGATGTCGACGCGGCGCGCGCGCTGGTCGAACCGCTCCACCCCGCCGACATCGCCGACCTGTTCGAACTGGTCCCGCAGGAACAGCGCGGCGCGCTGGCCCATGCGGTCAGCGACCTGCTGGACGCCGACGTCTTCGCGGAGATGAACGATTACGTCCGCGAGGACCTGATCGACGCGCTGACGCCGACCGAGGTCGCGGACCTGGCCGCCGAACTCGATACCGACGACGCGGTCGCGATCATCGAGGACATGGAGCCCGAGGACCAGCGCGAGGTGTTGCGCGCGCTGGACCCCGACGATCGCGCCGCGATCGAGGAGGCGCTGTCCTATCCGGAGGAATCCGCCGGGCGCCTGATGCAGCGCGATCTGGTCGCGGTGCCCGAACATTGGACGGTCGGCGACGTGCTGGCCTATCTGCATGCCGACCAGGAACTGACGACCGATTTCTGGGAGGTCTTCGTCGTCGATCCCGGCCACCGCCCGGTCGGCACCTGCGCGCTGTCGTGGATCCTGCGCACGCCCGGCTGGGTGCCGCTGGCCGATGTGATGGCGCGCGAGCAGACGCTGATCCCGGTCGACATGGATCAGGAGGAGGTCGCGCTCCGCTTCCAGAAATACGCGCTGATCTCCGCCGCCGTGGTCGACGGGGCGGGGCGGCTGGTCGGCATGATCACCGTCGACGACGTCGTCCACATCATCCAGCAGGAGGCGGGCGAGGACGTACTGCGCCTGTCGGGCGCGGGCGAGGGCGACATCAACGAGCCCATCCGCCTGACGGTGCGCACGCGCATCACCTGGCTGGTCGTGAACCTTGGCGCGACGTTGCTGTCCGCCTCCGTCGTCGGGCTGTTCCAGGGGGAGATCGCGCGCTTCGCGCTGCTCGCCGCGCTGATGCCGATCGTGTCGGCGCTGGGCGGCAATGCGGGCACGCAGACGCTGGCCGTGGTCGTGCGCGCGCTGGCGACGAACCAGCTGACCAGTTCGAACACGATGCGGATGCTGGTGCGCGAATTCCGCATCGCCGCGTGCAACGGCGCGGCGCTGGGCGCGGTCGGGGCGCTGGGCAGCTATGTGCTGATCGGCAACGAGCAGCTGTCGCTCGTCTTCGCGCTGGCGATGATGATAAACAGCCTGGTCGCCGGGCTGGTCGGGGTGATCGTGCCGGTGGCGCTGGACAAGGCGAATGTCGATCCGGCCGTCTCGTCCGCCGTGTTCGTGACGACCGCGACGGATGTGATGGGCTTCTTCTCGTTCCTGGGCCTTGCCTCCTTGTGGGGCCTGTCGGGCTGACCCACATCGGGCCGATGCTGCATCTCACCAAGGTCGCGTTCGGGGTCACCAGTGTCGAGCATCTCGCCGAGCGGCTGGCCGCGCGCGCGGCGGCGGGCGAGATGTTCCTGACCACCCGCTTTCTGCCCAAGCGGCATGAGGAGGTGGCGGGGCCGGTGGGCGAGGGCGGCTCGCTCTACTGGATCCTGAAGCACCAGCTGATCGCCCGCTCCCCCATCCTGCGCTTCGGCGAGGCGGAGGGCGGCCGCGTCGCGATCCATCTCCACCCCGAACTCGTGCTGGTGGAGGCGCGGCCCAAGCGCGCGCATCAGGGTTGGCGCTATCTGGAGGCGGCGGATGCGCCCGCCGACCTCGGCGGCAATGCGAGCGGCCTTGCCGCGATGCCACCCGCGCTGGTGGGCAAGCTGGCGGAGCTGTGTCTGGTCTGAGCGCGACGCGGGCCTGGTGGCCGCCAGGCGTCACTTGGGCGACGTCACCCCGCAGTCCACCGGACCGGTCGCGGCGCGGATCACGCAGCGCGGGGTGCCGGTCACGACGACGCGGCCCAGACCCGTGTTCGCGATCGTCGCGGTATAGCGGGCGGCGGCGGCGATCTCTCCCGTCCCGTCCAGCCGGACGGTCAACTCGCCCGCCTGCATCCCGCCCGCCGCGATGCCGCCCGCACCCGAGGCCGTCAGCCGGGTGACGCGCGCGCTGCCGCCATTCAGCAGGATCGCGCCATCGCCGATGACGTTGGCGGACAGCTGTTCCGCTTCCACCGAAGCGACCGCGATCGTACCCGCGCCGCCGACGGACAGGTCGACGCGCGGGCCCCGGATGCGGTCGATGGTGACGCGCGCGCCGCCCAGCACGCTCGCCCCCGCCAGCGCGGGTGTCGCCAGCGTCACCGTTACCGGCCCCGCCGCGCGCGCGTTGCCGCCCCGTCGCGCGACGACCAGGGTCATCCCGGTCTGGCGCAGGTCCACGCCATCCAGCGCCGCGCCATCGCCTGACAGGCGCGCGCCGGGCGACCCGCCCGTCGCGACGCGCACCTCCACAGGCGTTTCGATCCGTATCCGGTCGAATCCGGTGACGGCGACCACCCGCTCCGCCGCCGATGCCGGCATCGCGGCGGCGAGCGTCAGCGGCAGCAGCACCGGCGTGGCTCGCATCATCCGCAATTCACCCGGCCGGAGCCCAGCTTCGTCACCTTGCACTTCGCGCCGCCCGTCACGGTCACGTCGCCCGCGCCCATGATCGTGACGTCGGCATCGCGGGCGATGTTGGCGGAGACATTGCCGGCGCCCGCGATCGTGATCTCGCCGCTTTCGGCGCGCAGCCCGTCCGCCTTGACCGTGCCCGATCCGCCGATCGCGACCTTCACCGTCCTGGCGCGACCGTCCGCCGCCACGTCGCCCGATCCGCCGATCGCGAATTCGGCCTTGTCGACGGCAAGGCCATGGACGGTCAGTCGTCCCGACCCGCCGATATTTCCCTCGAACGTCCCTTCCGGCACACGATCGATCGTGATTGATCCCGACCCGCCGATATCCGCCTCGCGGATGCGCGGCATGGTGACGAGGAACCGGACCTTGTCCGTCTTGCCCCATTGCACGCCCCGCTTGCGCGCCAGCTGCAGCGACGATCCGTCACGCTCGATCTTCAGCGTGTCGAGCACCGAAGGATCGCCGGTCGCCGAGACGGCGAAATCGGGGCCGACGCGGACCTCGACATCGCCCGCCGCCGCAAGCACGACCTTGTCGAAATCGCGCACCGCCCAGCTGCGCTGTCCGCCGCTGCCCTGCGCGGCGATGCCCTCGCCACCGTCGTCATTCCAGGACATGGAGCAGGCGGCCACCGGCAGCGCCAGCAGGCCGAGGAGCATGGGGGCATAGCGGCGGCGGATCATCATTTCCTCCCTGATGTGTATTGGTGATTTAATACACATGGAGGGTGGCCGCAACGAAAAAGGGCGGCCCCGCAGGACCGCCCCTCGTCACCCGGTCAAGCCGGACCGCCGGTTCAGGCGACCGCCTTTTCCTTATTATAGATCGCGGCGGCGGCGCGCAGGATCTCCAGGATCTTCTCCTGCGCGCGCGGCTCGTCGATCTCTTCCATCGCGGCCAGCTCGCGGGCGAGGCGGCTGCACGCGGCCTCGAAGATCTGGCGCTCGGAATAGCTCTGCTCGGGCTGGTCGTCGGCGCGGAACAGGTCGCGCGTCACTTCCGCGATCGACACGAGGTCGCCGGAGTTGATCTTCGCCTCATATTCCTGCGCGCGGCGCGACCACATGGTGCGCTTCACCTTGGGCTTGCCCTTCAGCGTTTCCATCGCCTCGCGCATCGTCTTGTCCGACGACAGCTTGCGCATGCCGACGCTTTCGGCCTTGTTGGTCGGCACGCGGAGCGTCATGCGCTCCTTCTCGAACCGGAGGACGTAGAGTTCCAGGCTGGTGCCCGCGATCTCCTGCTTCTGCAGCTCGATCACGCGGCCGACGCCGTGCTTGGGATAGACAACATAATCGCCGACGTCGAAGAACAGCGCCTTGGCAGCCATGATGGCCCTTTCATCGGATACCGGAACCGGCAACGCCGAAAAGGCTGTCGCGGCCGGTTTCTGGAGTGAAACAGGCGGGCAGGGTCGCACGTGCCCGTCACGGACGTTTTAACATGTCCGCAACAAAATTACCAGCCGATCCGGACGATTCCCGCCAGCCTGCCATTTTGTGACACAGGGGTCGGGGGATTGGGATTCGACAGGCGCATTGCCCTGTCCCGCTTCGCCCCCGGGGCTTCGTGCCGTTCGCCGCCGCATCCGGCACTGCGCGCGCCGTCCTGCGCGGCGGGCGGCGGCGACTCAGTCGCCCTTGCCGGGCTCCGGCGAGAAGAACTGATCGTACTTGTTCTCCACGCCCTTCATCGCATCCGCGTCGGGCGGGGTCTGGTCCAGCTTGCGCGTGACGTTGGGCCATTGCGCGGAGAAGGTGGTGTTCAGCTCCAGCCACTTTTCCAGCCCGTTTTCCGTGTCGGGCAGGATCGCCTCGGCCGGGCATTCGGGTTCGCACACGCCGCAATCGATACATTCCGACGGGTTGATGACGAGCATGTTCTCGCCCTCGTAGAAACAGTCGACCGGACACACCTCGACGCAGTCCATATACTTGCAGCGGATGCACGCGTCGGTGACGACGTAGGTCATATCAGGCTCCGGGAACGTATCGCGGCGCTGCTATGCGCGTGCAGCCCCCGCGTCAATCAAGCTCGCCTTGCTGCGACACGTTAGCAGCTTGTTGCAGGTCGATATAGCATAGCCGCGCCTCGGCCGGCGGCCCGCGCCGGCGGGGCAACTCCTCCACCCGGATCACCCGCACCGCGCCGCCGGCCGCGACATAGGTCAGGATGTTGCCCGGCCGCACCGGCGCATGGGCGCGGTCGATCAGTCGCCCGTCCAGCCGCAGCCGGCCCTGCTCCGCCAGCGCCTGCGCGGCGGTCCGCGTCCGGGCGAGGCGCACCCACCAGAGGAAGCGGTCGAGCCGCATCGTGACGGCCGCCGCGTCAGCCATGGCCCATCAGCTCAGAAAGGCCGGCAAAGGCGTTGCCCGGGCGCGATGGCTGCGCCGGCCGTGGCAGCGCGGCGGGGGGGCGACCACGCCACACCCAGCGGGGTGCGGCATCCGCATCCCCCTTCACCCGCTGAAAGCCCAATTCGGCCATCAGTCGCGCCAGCGTATCCGCCTCCACCCCCATCGATGTCGCCAGCGCGGGATCGGGGGTGAAGGGCGCGCGCCCCTGCCGTGCGTCATGTGCGGCGCGCGCGATCCGCTCGACCAGATCGATCCGCACCGCCTGCGCGCCGATCGGGCGATAGCCGGACGCGACCGCCGCACCCTCCTCGCCGCGCGGCAGGACGGTCGCGCCCTCGCGCGCCGGGGCGATCCGCTCGCCGCGCACCGCCAGCAGCGCGCGGCGCAGCGCGGCGGCGGCGGGCTTCAGCAGGCGGGGATCGAACAGGTCGAGCGTCCCCACCGTCACGCCGATCGCGCGCAGGCGCTTGCGCTCCTCGGGCGACAGCGCCTCCAGTGTCGCGGCAAGCGGGCGGCGCGGGGCGATGCCGCCCGCTGCCTCCAATGCGGCGGCGATGCTGCGGAAACCGGCGCTGGCGGCGGGGTCGCGCGCGGCATCGGCCAGCGCGTTCAGCACGGGCGCGCGCCGGGCGATGCTGGCCGTCAGATAGCGGGCCAGCCGGTCGACCACCGCCGTCCGCGCCGCCCGGTCGAGGCAGTCGAGGTCACGGTCGGGCACGATGCGCGGCCGGGCGAGCGCGGTCCCGGGCGCCAGCGTCGCGACGCGGTGGCCGCCCCACAGGATCGCGCCGTCCGCCAGCGCGAAATCGGCATCCGCCGCCGCCACCAGCGTCGCGGCCCGCCGCGCGCGTTCGCCGCCCAGCCGCTTTTCCGCCGCCGCCAGCAACAGCCGCTTGTCGGTCGCGCGCGCGCCGGGTTCGACCGAGAAGCGGAAGCCATCGAGGCGGCCGATCGGGTGATCCTCCACCGTCACCTCGCCCTCGGGCCCGACCACGACCGGCAGCGCGCCCGCGTCCGCGCCGATGCGGCGGATCAGCGCGGTGGTGCGCTTGTCGACGAAGCGCTGGGTCAGGCTGGCGTGCAGGCCGTCGGACAGCCGTTCCTCGATCGCGCGGGTCCGGTCGGCCCAGTGGACGGGATCGGCCAGCCAGTCGCGGCGCTGCGCGATATAGGCCCAGCTGCGGATCGCGGCGAGCCGGCCGGCGAGCGTCTCGACGTCGCCGGCCACCGTGTCGAGCCGGGCGATCTCGTCCGCGAACCATTGGTGCGGGACATGGCCGTTCCCCTCCGACAGATGGCGGAAGACGCGCTCGACGAAGCGGGCATGGGGGTCGAGCCCCAGCTTGCGGAAATCGGGAATCCCGCACGCAGCCCACAGCCGCGCGACCATGCCGCGCCCGCGCAGGCGATCGCGCACCCACGGTTCGTCGGCCAGCCGCTTCAGCACCTTCAGGTCGGTCGCCTGCGGCGCGGCGCGCAGGACGCCGGCGGGCGGGGGCGCCTCCAGCGAGGCGATCAGCGCGTCGACGCCCGAAAGGTCGGGATCGCCGTCGCGCCAGAACAGATGCTCCAGCCGGGGGAAGCGGTGCTCCTCGATCGCCAGGATCTCTTCGGGCAGGAAGGCGTCCGGCCCCTCTTCCGCGATCGCGCCGAACGTGCCGTCGCGCTGGTGCCGGCCGGCGCGGCCCGCGATCTGCGCCATTTCCGCCACGGTCAGGCGACGGCGGCGGCGGCCGTCGAACTTGTGCAGCCCGGCAAAGGCGACGTGCGCGACGTCCATGTTCAGGCCCATGCCGATCGCATCGGTCGCGACCAGATAGTCGACCTCGCCCGCCTGGAACATCGCCACCTGCGCGTTGCGGGTGCGGGGCGACAGCGCGCCCATCACGACCGCCGCACCGCCGCGCAGGCGCCGCAGCATCTCCGCGACCGCATAGACCTCCTCCGCGCTGAACGCGACGATCGCGGAGCGCTTGGGCAGGCGGCTGATTTTCTTCGCGCCCGCATAGGTCAGCGTGGAAAAGCGCGGGCGGCCGACGATCTCCGCCTCTGGCACCAGCTCCCGGATCATCGGGCGCAGCGCCTCCGATCCCAGGATCATTGTCTCCTCCCGCCCACGCGCGCGCAGCAGGCGGTCGGTGAAGACATGGCCGCGTTCGGGATCGGCGCCCAGCTGCGCCTCGTCCAGCGCGACGAACGCGGCGTCGTGATCGGGCATCGATTCGGCGGTGCAGAGAAACCAGCGCGCGTCGGGCGGCACGATCTTCTCCTCGCCCGTCACCAGCGCCACCCGGTCCGCGCCCTTGATCGCGACGACGCGATCATAAACCTCGCGCGCCAGCAGGCGGAGGGGGAAGCCGATGATGCCGCTGGAATGGGCGCACATCCGCTCCACCGCCAGATGCGTCTTGCCCGTGTTGGTGGGCCCCAGAACGGCGGTCACGCTGCCGGAAACGCGGCTGGTCATGACGGGCAACATCGGGGCTTCGCCCGCCCAAAGCAATGACCTGTCGATCGACTTTGCGGCGTCCGCGCACCGGGGCGAGCGGACGGGCGCGCGGGCGCCACGATCCGCCGCAGCGGGCGGGGGCGAGCGGGCCGGTTAATTTGACTTTAGCAGGTGGGCTTCACAATGGTCTGTGCATCGCCGGGGGATATCGCGGCGGCATCCGAGCAATCCGAACGAGAGCGCCCGCGACCCGTATGTTCCTGAAGACCGACCAGGGCCTTGAACTTGCCGGCGGCACCAGCGCCCGTGGCTTCACCCGATTGCCCGCCCGCGTCGACTGGCGCGCGCGTGCCGCGACGATCGACTGGGTGCCGGATCTCGGCGCGCAGATCGGCAGCCGCGACTGGTGGCGCGGGCTTGCCACCTGCACCGCGCTGTGCGGCGCGGCGGTAGCGCTGTCGCCGGGCTGGCACCGGCCGCTGACGGGCGGTGTGCCCGCGCCGCTGGCGGGCGATGCGTGGGAGGAAACGCGGGCGCAGGGCGTCGCGCCGCTGGGCCTGGGCGCCGCGACCGGCCGCCGCATGGCCGCCACCGACATGGTCCGCCCGCTGGCCGAGGCGCCGGAGCGGCCCGTCATCGAACTGGGCACGACGCTGGGGCAGGGCGACAGCTTCACCCGCGCGCTGGAGCGGTCGGGCGTCGGCCGGATGGAGGCCGCCGCCGCCGCCCGGCTGGTCGCGGAAACGACGCCGCTGTCCGCCATCCCGTCGGGCACCCGCCTGTCGCTGACGCTGGGCCGTCGCCAGAGCCGGTCGGTGCCGCGCCCGCTGGAGCAGCTGTCGCTGCGCGCACGCTTCGACCTGGCGGTCACGGTCGCGCGGACGGATGCTGGCACGCTGACGCTGCAGCGCAAGCCGATCGCGGTGAACCATACGCCGCTGCGCCTGCAGGGGCTGGTCGGATCCAGCCTGTATCGCTCCGCCCGCGCGGCCGGTGCGCCGGCACGCGCGGTGGAGGCCTATATCAAGGCGCTGGCGACGCGGCTGTCGATCGGTCGCGACGTCCATTCCGCCGACACGTTCGACCTGGTGATCGAGCAGGATCGCGCCGCGACGGGCGAGGTGCGGCTGGGCAACCTCCTCTATGCCGGGCTGGATCAGGGGCGGCGCCGGGTGCGGCTGCTCCACTGGACGGCGGCGGGCGAGCGGGACGCGGACTGGTTCGACGCCTCCGGCCAGTCGGAACGGCGCGGCAATATGGGCATGCCGGTCGCGGGCCGGATCAGCAGCAATTTCGGGATGCGGATGCACCCGCTGCTCGGCTTCATGCGGATGCACAAGGGGATCGACATCGCCGCCCCCTATGGCAGCCCGATCCTGGCCGCGCGCGACGGCGTGGTGGCCAGCGCCGGGCGCAACGCCGGATACGGCAATTTCGTGAAGCTGAACCATCCCGGCGACCTCGCCAGCGGCTATGGCCATATGAGCCGCATCATCGTGCGCGGCGGCCAGCATGTGCGGCAGGGGCAGGTGATCGGCTATGTCGGCTCCACCGGCCTGTCGACCGGCCCGCACCTGCATTGGGAGGTGTGGAAGGGCGGCCGCTCGGTCAACCCGCGCTCGATCTCCTTCGCCAGCGTGGCGCGGCTGTCGGGCGCGAACCTGGCGGCGTTCAAACATCGCGTGGCGGAGCTGACGGGGCTGCGCGCGGGACGCTGAAAACCCGGTCGCGCGCCTGCCGGCCCCGGCGTCAGCGCCCCTGCGCGCGCCAGCGCTTCACGGTGCGGGCAATAATGTCCTCCTCGCCGCCCGACTGTTGCCAGAGCTGGGAGAAGAGCGGGTCGGCGGACGCCGGCCGGCGGCTCTCCTCAAGCGCGTCGAACGCGACGCGGACGGGGATCGCCACGCCCTCGCCGCAGATGATGCACTCCCGGTTGCGCAGCGCGGGGATCGAATCGAGGAACCCCCGCGCGCCTTCGGGCATCGCGGCGCGCACGAACGCCTGGTCGCGATCGTTGTTGAGGCGCATTGCGATGATCGTGCCGCACTGCGACAGTACGCCCTCCGCCAGATCGGATGGCCGCTGGGTGATGAGGCCCAGCGCGACGCCGTATTTCCGCCCCTCCTTCGCGATCCGGCCGAGGACGCGGCCCACCGCCGTGTCCGTCTCGCGCGCGGGGATGTAGCGGTGCGCTTCCTCGCAGACGAGCAGGATCGGGCGCTGCGGCTCGTTGCGCGCCCAGATCGCATAGTCGAACGTCATGCGGCTCAGCACCGCGACGACCACGGCGGTGATTTCCGACGGGACGCCCGATACGTCGATGATCGAGATGGGGCGCTTGTCCGCGCCCATGCGGAAGATGCTGGACAGGAATTCCGCCATCGTGTCGGCGACGAGCATCCCTGAGAACATGAAGCCGTAGCGCGGGTCGGACTTCAGCTCGTCGAGCTTCGTCTTCAGCCGCAGATAGGGCGCGGTGTCGCCGGCGCGGTCCAGCTTGCCCATTTCCGCGCCGATGATCGCGGTCAGGTCGGACAACAGATAGGGGATCGGCGCATCGACGGTCAGCTTACCGATCTCCTGCCCCAGCCGGCTCTTCGCCTTGGCGGCGAGCAGGCATTTGGCGAGGATGTCGGCATCCACCTGCCGCTGCGTGCCCGACGCGGTCAGAATGACCTCGCAATGCTCCTCGAAATTGAGCAGCCAATAAGGCAGCTGGAGGTTGCCGACGTCCCAGATCACGCCGTTGCCGCGAAACGCCGCCGCATATTCGCCATGCGGGTCGATCATCACGATATGGCCGCGCGGCGCCATGTCGCAGATGCGATGGAGGATCAGCGCCGCCGCCGTCGACTTGCCCGTGCCGGTCGAGCCGACCAGCGCGAAATGCTTGCCCAGCAGCGCATCGACATGCAGCGCGGCGCGGATGTCGGCGGTGGGATAGATGGTGCCGATCTCGATATTCGGGCGCCCGTCGGCGGCATAGACCTGGCGCAGATCGGCGCTGGTGACGGGATAGAGCGCGCTGCCCGGCAGCGGATAGCGCGTCACGCCCCGGCGGAAGCCATAGAGGTGGCCGGTCAGCTTTTCCTCGTCCGCCTCGCCCATGAAGTCGATGTCGGCGATCAGCACGGCGTCACCCGGCGATTCCAGTCGCATCGCGCGCACGTTCGCGATCACCCAGCGCGCGCCCACCCGGATCTTCAGCTGGCTGCCGACCTGCCCGGCGACGGCGGCGATCGGATCGGCATCGTCCGCCAGCGCGTCGATCATCGCGCGGTCCAGCATGACTCGGCTGGCCGCGCCCTCCATCGCCAGGACGCAGCCGATCGGCGCGTGCCCCGACAGCGGCAGCGCTTCCTGAAACGCCGCGCCGCCATAGATCATCGTCATCGTCGGGTGGTCCTTGGTGGTCCTTGCCCGAACGGCCTAAACGACAGCCGTAAACAAGATGTTGCGCGTCAGATGCGGCGCGCGAGCGTGCCCGCCAGCCAGCCCAGCCCCACCGACAGCGCCACCGCGACCAGGCCATAGACGATGCCCGATCGCTGTGCCGCGCGCGCCACGAACCGCTCGAAGCCGGACTTGCGGATATCGATGTCGCGCACCGCGGCGGCCAGCACGCGGCCATCGCGGATCAAGAAGGTTTCCGCCGTGAAGCGCCCGACCGGCACGCGGGCCGGGATGGTGACGCGCGCGCGATAGAGCACGTCGTCGGTGATCTCGACGGCGCGCGGCGCCTCCACATACAGGCCCGCGCGCGTCTTCAGGTCGACCAGCCCGGCGCCGAACCGCGCCTGCACGTCGGCGGGGGCGGTGGAGACGGGGGAGAGTTGCAGGCTGTCGACGCCCAGTTCGTAGATCGCGCGCGTCCGCTCGTCGACGATCTGCTCGATCGGGCGGGAGGAGGCGATCGCATAGAAGGAGGGGGCGGAGCGGTAGCGCGCGCTGGCGGCATTCACCCAGATGCCGGCGACCTTTTCCTTCTCGCGCAGCAGGATCGACTGGGTGGGCCCGCGCACGACGACGACGATGTCGGTGCGCTTGGTATCGCTGGGCAGGCGGCCGCCGGGATACAGGATCGCACCGAACAGCAACAGGTCCGCGCCGGTGAAGCTGTAGGCGATCTGGATCGAGCGCTGCGACACGTCCGGCACCAGCACCGGCTTTGCCTGACCCATCACCAGCGGCGCGGCGAGCGCCAGCGCGATTGCAGCCCCACGCCTCACGATACCGTCACCGTGAAGATTTCCTCGGGCCGCCAAACCAGCCCCAGGAAGATGCGCAAGGCGACGCCCAGCACCATCAGCGCCAGCGCGAGGCGCAGGTAATCCGGCCTCACCTTCGTCGCCAGCCGCGCGCCGATCTGCGCGCCCGTGACGGACCCGATCAGCAGCAGCCCGGCCAGCACGATGTCGACGGCATGGGTCGTCGTCGCATGGACCATCGTCGCGATCGCGGTGACGAACAGCGTCTGGAACAGGCTGGTCCCCACCACCGCGCCCGCCGCCATGCCGAGCAGATAGATCATCGCCGGCACCAGGATGAAGCCGCCGCCGATCCCCAGCAGCATCGTCAGGATGCCCGTCGCGAAGCCCAGGATCAGCGGCGCGAGCGGCGAGATATACAGGTTCGACGTGTAGAAGCGCGTCCGCAGCGGCAGCGCGGCGACGAGCGGGTGGTGGCGGCGCTTGGCGGCGCGCGGCGGGGTGCCGCGCCGCGCCTGCAGGATCGCGCGCACCGCATCGCGCCCCATCAGGCCGCCGATCCAGCCGAGCATCAGGACGTAGATGATCGCGATCACCGTATCGATCTGTCCCAGCGCCTGGAGCAGCCGGAACAGCCACGCGCCGGCAAAGGTGCCCAGCACGCCGCCCGCGACCAGGATGCCGCCCATCTTGAAATCGACGCCGCCCCGGCGAAGGTGCGCGAACACGCCCGACACGCTCGCCCCCGTCACCTGGCTGGCCGACGACGCCGCCGCGACGGTCGGCGGGATGCCATAGACGATCAGCAGCGGCGTCGTCAGGAACCCGCCGCCCACCCCGAACATGCCGGACAGCAGGCCCACGCCCCCGCCCAGCAGCACGATGACGAGCGCGTTGACCGACAGGTTGGCGACGGGAAGATACAGATCCACGCGGCGATCCTTAGGTCGGAATAGGGGACAGGTGAACGCCACATGCGGTGCGATGGTGGAAAAAGACCCGGCGGGACCGGCCCGCCGGGCCGAGTTATGCACGCGGGAAGGTGAAACAACCGCGCACAGTCTGCCTTTTAGTGATGGCGATTTTAACCATGGCTGAGGCCGGCGTTCACCGCCGATATAGCTCTTGTGCTAGACGACATGGGGCATGACGGTGATCGGGCGAGGCGTGGGACGCGTGGTGATGGCGATGCTGGCGACCCTGCTGCTGGCGGCGGCGCCCATGCCGGTCATGGAGGCGCCCGATGCCGCGCTGGCGCGCGATGCCGCCGCCTATGCCGCGCTGGAGGGCGTGGACCCGGACGAGGCGCTGCGCCGCTTGCGGGCGCAGGCCGAGACGATCCCTGTCACACGCGCGCTGGCGGCGGAGTTCGCCGACCGGCTGGCCGGCATCGCGACCGAGCATCACCCCTGGCGCATCGTCGTGCTGCTGACCGGCGATTCGCCCGTGCCGCCGCGTTTCGTGCCGGCGGGCGGCATGACGGTGCCGATCCTGTTCCGCATTGGCGCCCCCGCGACGCAAGCGGCGCTGCTCGCCGCGTTGATGGCGCATCAGGCGGAGATCCGCGCCAGCCTCAGCCGCCCGCCCGGCATCGGGGTCGATCCGCGCACCGGCACGCTGGTGGTGATGGTGCAGGTCGCCGATGCGGAGCGGGAAGGGGCCGATGCCCTGCGGGCGCGCCTGTCCATGCTGGCCGGCGTGCCCGTCACTCTGCGCATCATCGCCCGGCCCGATGCGGATGCCGCGATGCAGGACACGCCCGGCGCGTCGGCCCCGCCATTGCTCCCGCCATCGCCTTCGGCGGATGCGCTGCCGCCGCCTTCCGTCCCCGGCGGCGCGCGGGTGACGGGGCTGGGGCCGACCGATGGCCGCCGCTACGTCTGTACGACGGGGTTCACGGTGACGGACGGTGCGCGCGACGCGATCGCGACCGCCGCGCATTGCCCGGATGCGCTTCGCTATCGCGCGCCGGACGGGCGGGAGGTGGCGCTCGACTTCATCGGCCAATGGGGTTGGGGCTATCAGGACGTGCAGATCAACACCGGCACCGCCACCTTCACCCCCGACTTCCATGCCGATACCGCCAAGACGCTGCTACGCCCCGTGCTGGCGCGCATGGACCGGGCGGGCACGCGCGCGGGCGACATGGTCTGCCATCGCGGCGAGCGGACGGGCTATAGCTGCGCGCTCGTCGAACTGACCGATTTCGCCCCCGCCGGGGACCTGTGCGGTGGACCCTGCTCGCCCAGTTGGGTGACGGTGGCGGGGCCGACCTGCAAGGCGGGCGACAGCGGCGCGCCGGTGTTCCTGGGCACGACGGCCTATGGCATCGTGAAGGGCGGCACCTATCGCCCCGACGGGACGTGCGCCTTCTATTTCTACATGTCGCTCGACTACCTGCCGCCCGGCTGGGCGCTGAAGATGGCGGAGCCCGCCGCTGTCCCGGGGTGACGGGGGGCTTACCCCAGCAACGCCTGCGCGCCCTTCAGATCCTCGACGAAGCGAGCGAACTCCTCCTCGGCCTGCACCTTGTCGGGCAGGCGGAGGAGGTAGCTGGGGTGGACGGTGATCCACGCCGCGCCGCCATCGGGCAGTTGCAGCGCGCGGCCCCGTTCGCGGCCGATCGTCATGACCCGGCCGAACAGCGATCGCGCGGCGGTCGCGCCCAGCGCCACCGTCACCTCGGGGCGGACCAGCGCCTGTTCCTGGCCGATCCACCACCGGCAGGCGTCGATCTCCGGCCCGGCGGGCTTGGCATGGATGCGGCGCTTGCCGCGCGGCTCGTATTTGAAATGCTTGACCGCGTTGGTGACATACAGGCGCGCGCGGTCGATCCCGGCCTGCGCGATCGCCCGGTCGAAGACCTGCCCCGCCGGGCCGACGAACGGCCTGCCCGCCAGATCCTCCTGATCGCCCGGCTGTTCGCCGACGACCATCATCCGCGCATCGACCGGCCCCTCGCCGAACACCGTCTGCGTCGCCGGGCCGTGGAGCGGGCAGCGGGTACAGCCGGCCGCCTCGTCGCGCAGGGCCTGCCACGCGGCCTGTGCATTCGTCGCCTTCGGACCCGGCGGGGCGGTGCGTGCCGTTTCGATCATTCGTGCCTCCCGCGCCTGCGCGCCTGCGATGAGTTCCGGGACCAGCGCGGTTTCCGGCATGTTCTTCCAGTATTTGCGCGGCATCTCCTTCAGCATCGCGCCGATCTTCACGCGGGCGGGATTGAAGATGCTGGCATAATAGGTCTTCCACACCTCTTCGGTGGGATCGCCCTCGGGCGCGTCGCCCTTGCTGGCGCCGGGGCCCTGCGACAGGGCGGCGCCGTCCCAGTGCAGCGAAACCTCCGGCGTCAGGATCGACCAGCGCATCGAGGCGAACCGGTTGACGAAGAAGGCGGCATTGGCGCGGACGATGTGATGGTCGGGCTCGAACCAGGCGACGTAGCGCGGGCCGTCCGCCTCCTCGATGCTGCGGAAGCGGAGGAAGGCGCGCATCTTGTGGATATCGCGGCGGACCTCCTTGGCGAGCCCCTCCAGCCGGCGGACGAGCCGGTCGGCCTGATCCTCCATCAGCCTGGGTTCGCGGCGCAGGCGGGTGAGCGCGGTGTACAGCAGCGCGAATCGCTCCGGATCGCGCGCCAGTACCGCCATGCGCGCCAGGTCGAGGAAGGCGCGCGGCACGGTAAAGCCGGTCGAGGCGGCGGGCGGGGGCAGGGGGCGGCCATTGCCCTCGCCCGCGAACAGGTCGGTGGGGGTTGCGCCGACCTGCCAGACGACATCGTCCGGCGGGACATGCGCGGCGGCCAGATCGCGCGCGGCGTCGCGCCAGCCGTCGAAATCATCAGGTTCGGAAAGGGTTACGATCCGCATCACACGGCACGACGCCTCATGCGGCGAATAGCTCCAGCTGCTCCCGCTTCGGCGCGACCAGCGGCTTCAGTTCGGCGCGGTCGGCCAGCGTGACGGGGCGCCAGTCCTCCGCGACGATGAAGGGGCGGATCTTCACGACGGAGACGGTGAGCCGCGCGACATCGTCCAGCCGCAGCCGCCGCCAGCGCCGGCTGGTGAGGATGCGGTCCACCGCCTTCACGCCGAGGCCGGGGACGCGGAGCAGCATCTCGCGGGGCGCGCGATTGACGTCGACCGGGAAGCGGTCGCGGAATTTCAGCGCCCAGGCCAGCTTCGGGTCGATATCCAGCGGCAGCATCCCCGTCGCGCTGTCGGCGGCGGCGACCACCTCGTCGGGGCGATAGTCGTAGAAGCGCATCAGCCAGTCGGACTGGTATAGCCGATGCTCGCGCATCAGCGGCGGGCGCTGGAGCGGCAGGACGGTGGAGGCGTCGGGGATCGGGCTGAACGCGGAATAATAGACGCGGCGCAGGCCGAACCGATCGTACAAAGTGGAGGCGCGGCGGACGATATCGCCGTCGGTGGCGGCATCGGCGCCGACGATCATCTGCGTCGACTGGCCGGCGGGGGCGAAGCGGGGCGCGGACCTGAACTTCTTCGCGGCGTCGCGCTGGTCGGCGATCGACGCCTTCACGTCCGCCATCGCCCCCTCGATCCGGGCACCGTCCTTTTCGGGGGCGAGGCGACGCAGGCCGCCGGCGGTGGGGAGTTCGACGTTGATCGAGACGCGGTCGGCATACAGGCCGGCTAGGCGGACGAGTTCGGGATCGGCGTCGGGGATCGTCTTCAGGTGGATGTAGCCGCGGAAATGATGGTCCTCGCGCAAGGACCGCGCGACCTCCACCATCTGTTCCATCGTATAGTCGGACGAGCGGATGATCCCGGACGACAGGAACAGTCCCTCGATATAATTGCGCTTGTAGAAGGCGATGGTCAGCTTCACCACCTCGTCGGCGGTGAAGCGCGCGCGGCGGACGTTCGAAGACTTGCGGTTGATGCAATAGTGGCAATCGAAGATGCAGCTGTTGGTCAGCAGGATCTTGAGAAGGCTGATGCAGCGGCCATCGGGCGCATAGGCATGACAGATGCCCATTCCCTCGGTCGAGCCCAGCCCCTTGCCGTCGGCGGAGTTGCGCTTCTGCGTGCCGGAAGACGCACAGGACGCATCATATTTCGCCGCATCGGCGAGGATCGCCAGCTTTTCCCGGGTGTCGAGCTGCGCCATCCGTTCGATATACGTTCCGGGCGGCAAAGGACAAGCCGGCGGCCGTCCGGGATGTAACGCAGGTTGCCGATGCGCCGCGCGAACGTTGAGACTGTTGAGGCTTGCGGGGCCCCAACGTTGAGACCCGTGTCATGCCGGCGGGGCGTGCGGTGGCACGCGGCGGGCGGGGTGGAGGCGACGGGCATCGGCGATCCTTCGGGCATCCCCGGTGCTTGCCGGGGATGCCCCAGATGCCACGCGACGCATGGTGTAGGACAGGCCCACGCCCCCTCCCACCATCACCGCCGCCCCCCATCGGGAGGGGGCGGCAAGCGGGCCCCGGTTACGCGCCCGCGCGCTTCAGCGCGGCTTCCAGCTGTTCCCAGGTCACGGCGCCGGGAACGACCGCGTCGTTGATGAAGAAGGTCGGCGTGCCGGTGATCTTGCCCGCGGCGTTGGCGGCCTCGGTCGGCTTGGCGACCGCCTCCAGCCGCGCCTGGCTGGCGATGCACTCGCGCGCCTTCGCCTCCGGGATGCCGCGCTGCTTGACGAAGTCGATTGCGCCCATTTCCTGCGCCAGCGTCTGCACGACCTTGAGCGGCGGCATCGACTGCATCTGCTGCTGCTGCGCGGGGGTCAGCGCCTGCAGCCTGTCGAGGAAGGCGCTCTGGTTGGCGTAGTTCTGTTCCAGGATCGGAAAGACGCTTTCGGTGCTGCCGCAGGTTTCCAGCATCGCCAGCGCCAGATCGGGCGCGCCATGGACCATATAGTCGCGGAATTCGAAGCTGACCTTGCCGGTGTCTACATAGTTCTTCGTCAGCGGCTGGAACGCCTCCCGCGCGAAGGCGCCGCAGACGGGGCAGGTGCGCGAGCCATATTCGACCAGCTTGATCGCGGCATCGGGATTGCCCATCCGATAGCCTTCCTCCGTCTTGGCGACCACGTCGCTCCACGCCTTGCCGGCGGGCGCGGCGACGGCGACGACGGGAGACGCGGCGGCGGCCGTGCTGTTGCCGTCACCCGCGCCGCCCGAACAGGCGGCGAGCGAGACGAGGGCGGCGGCGAGGGGCAGGATCGACTTCATCGGGGGGAACTCCGTGGGAAAGGGTTCAGCGGGCGCCGGCGGCGGCCAGCGCGGGCTGGACGACGTTCCAGCCGCCCGCCGGCAGCAGCTTGCCGTTCAGGTAGAAAGTGGGCGTGCCCTGCACCTCCGCGGGGACGGAGGCGGTGAGCGACAGGAGCTTGTCCACCGCCGCCTGGTCGGCGAAGCAGGCGGCGATCTGCGGCTCGGTCAGCCCCTGCGCGCGGCCGATCGCGGACAGGCCGATATGGTCGGCCACCTCGCGCAGCGCCTGCGGGCGGGGCAGGCCGTTCAGCCGCTCCGCATTATCCTTCAGATAGGGTTCGGCGGCGGTCATCCACTTGTCCTGCCCGGCCATCATCGCCTGATGCGCGGCGGCGAACTTCGCCGCGCCGCCACAGCGCGCGACGATCGCGGCGGACAGGTCGAGCGGATCGCGGACCATGTGCCGCACCTCCAGGCTGGTCGAGCCGGAGCGGATCATCTGCCCCTTCAGCACCGGCGCCGATTCGACCGCGAAATGGCCGCAATGCGGGCAGGTATAGCTGGACCATTCGACCAGCTTCACCTTCGCCTGCGGATTGCCGATGACATAGGCGCCATCGGCCTTCATCGCGGCGACATGGCTCCAGTCGCGCGCGACGGGGGCGGCGGCGGTCAGCAGGACGACACCGATCAGGCTGGCGATAAGACGCATTCGGGATACCTTGGCCAATCAGGAAACCTTGGGGAGCGCGCGGGTCGCGGCGACCCCGGCGGCGAGCGATTCGAGGACGGCGCGCAATTCGGGATCGGCGATCGCCTTCAGCCCCTCGCCCATCTCGGGCGGAGCGGGTTTCAGCGAGGGCGGCGGGCGGCGCGGCGGCTGCGCGGCGGCGACCTCCCCCTGCCGGATCTGAACGCGCGCAACGGCGGGATAGCCGAAGAAGCGGTTCACCCGCTCCATGATCTCCGGCACGACATGCTGGATCATCACGGCATAGGCGCCGTGCGCGGTCAGCGTCAGCGTGCCGCCCTGTTTCTGCCCGACGGGGAAGCGGATCGATTCGGGCGCGCAGGCGCGGGACAGCTTCTCGCCCACGATCTCCGGCCAGCGGCTGACGACGGAGGACTGGACGAAGCCGAACTTGCGGAACGCCGCGCCGCCGATCGCGGGCAGCAGTTCGGCCACCGCGCGCGAGCGGTTCGAGCGGACGGGCTCGGCTGTGGTCTGGGGGGCGCGGACGCGCTTGCTCATTTGCCGGTCCATGCCATAGCGGCCCGGTGGACGCCAAGGGTTCTTCGGTCGCCGCCGACCTTCTTCGCTGGTATGACGATCATGCCCGCGACCTGCTCTGGCGCGCGAAGCCGGGCGAGGCCGCCGACCCCTATCGCGTCTGGCTGTCGGAAGTGATGCTGCAACAGACGACGGTCGCCGCCGTCGGCCCCCGCTTTTCCGAATGGACCGCGCGCTGGCCGACGATCGCGGCGCTGGCGGCGGCGGACGATGCGGCGATCATGGCCGCCTGGGCGGGGCTGGGCTATTATGCCCGCGCGCGCAATCTGGTGAAGGCGGCGCGCGCCGTCGTCGCGGATCATGGCGGCCGCTTTCCCGGGACGGAGGCGGAGCTGCGGGCGCTGCCGGGGCTGGGTGCCTATACGGCGGCGGCGGTCGCGGCGATCGCCTTCGGCGCGCGGGCGGTGGTGGTCGATGCCAATGTCGAGCGGGTGGTCGCGCGCCTGTTCGCGATATCCGAACCCCTGCCGGGGGCGAAGGCGGCGATCCGCGCGGGGGCCGATGCGATCACGCCAGACGCGCGGGCGGGCGACTTCGCGCAGGCGATGATGGATCTGGGCTCCGGCATCTGCACGGTGCGGCGGCCGAAATGCCTGCTCTGCCCGGTGCGCGCGCATTGTCGTGCCTTTGCGGAGGGGGAGCCCGAGCGGTTGCCGGTAAAGGCCGCGAAGAAGGCGAAGCCGATGCGGTTCGGGACGATCTTCTGGCTGGAGGCCCCTTCCGTCTCCCCGGCGGAGGGCGGGGCCCGGTCGGGCAACCCCGCCGCATCGCCCGAGCCGCCCGCCACCGGGCCCCGACCTGCGCCGGGGTGGATGGGGGGTGAGGCGGGGGCGTCTGCCGATTTCCCCGCCGCACGGTCGGGCAGGGTCTGGCTCGTCCGCCGGCCTGACAAGGGGTTGCTGGGCGGGATGCGGGCGTTGCCGACCGGGCCATGGGTCGATGCCGCGCCGGGACTGGCGGACGCGCCCGCCGGGGCCGACTGGCGCCTGCTGCCGCAGATGGTGGCGCACGGCTTCACGCATTTCGACCTGACGCTGGCGCTTGCGGTCGGGCGCGGGACGCCGCACGAAGCGGGGGAATGGTGGCCGGTCGCCGATCTGGCGGCGGCGGGGTTGCCGACGGTGTTCGCCAAGGCCGCCCGGGCGATCGAGGAGAGTGAGTGATGATGAAGCCTGCCGTGCTGATGCTGTCCGCTGCCCTGCTCGCCGCGCCGCTGGCGGCGCAGGCGCCCGTGCGGCAGGTGCCGCCGGTGCTGGTCGATACCCGGCCGAGCCTGGTCGCGGTCCAGTCGCTGTTCGACGCCTATGTCCGCGACGACAGGATGCCCGGCATCGTCGGCGCGTTCGGCCGGGGTGACACGCCGACGCTGTTCCCCGCCGCCGGCCATGTCTCCGACGATCCCGGCGCGGCGCTGGCGGGGCCGGACACGCTGTGGCGCGTCTATTCGATGACGAAGCCGATCACCGGCATGGCGGCGATGATCCTGATCGACGAGGGCAAGCTGAAGCTGGACCAGCCGATCAGCGACTTCTTCCCCGGCTTCGCGCACATGCGCGTCCTGACCAGCCCGGATACCAGCCTTGATTCGGTGCCGGCCAAGGCGCCGATCACGGTCCGCAACCTGCTGACGCATACCGCCGGCCTCGGCTACAACATCATCACCAAGGGGCCGCTCCTGAAGGAATATGAGCGGCTGGGGATCATCCCGGCCAGCGTCAATGTGACTGTCGAGGCGGAAATGCGCAAGGCGCGGCCCGCCACCCTGTCCGCCTTCGCCGAGCGCGTCGCGACGCTGCCGCTGATCGCGGAGCCGGGGACGAAGTGGAGCTATTCGATCGGCCTCGACGTGCTGGCGGCGGTGATCGAGAAGGCGTCGGGGATGCCGTTCGAACGCTTCGTCCAGACGCGGCTGTTCGCGCCGCTGAAGATGACGTCCAGCTACTGGACGGTGCCGCGCAGCGAGGTGGGGCGATTGTCGACCAACTATCTGTTCACGGGCGACGCGCGCACGCCGCTGGACCCGGCGCGCAATTCCGCGTGGCTCAGCCCGCCCAGCTTTCCCTATGGCGGGGCGGGGCTGGTGACGTCGGCGCGCGACTATGACCGGTTCCTCCATATGCTGGCAGACGAGGGGACGCTGGACGGCGTGCGCGTGATGTCGCCGCAGGCGGTGCGACTGGGCCTGTCGAACCTGCTGCCCGCCGGCGTCACCTTCGGCGGGGTGGGAGGCGGCACCGGCGGCACGCAGGCGGCGACGCCGATGGGCTTCGGCGCGGGCGGCAGCGTCTATCTGGCGGACGGGCCGGGCGGCTATCCGGGCAAGGGCACCTATGGCTGGGGCGGCGCGGCGGGCACGATCGCGTTCGTCGATCCGGTGCGCAAGGTGCGCGGCACGGTGATGGTCAACTACTTCCCGGCGGACAAATATCCGCTGCGCGAGCAGGTCGGCCGCGCGCTCGTCGCCGATGCGATCCGCCTGCACGGCGCGTGGTGAGGCGGTGAGCGGACCCCTGTCTTCTGCACCGGGCTTCACCGGCGGGCGGCTGGACCGCGCCGACCGGCTGCGACAGGATCCCGAGGCGCTGGCGGCAGCGCTGGCGCGGCCGGACACGCGGCTGTTGCGGCTCGACGGGCTGACCCCGCGGGCGGGGGCGGACGGGCGGCTCGCCTGGGACACGCTGGCGGACATGCCGGCGGGCGCAGTGCCGATCCTGCTGGGGCTGGAGGACGGCGTGGCGCATGTCGCGGCGCTGCTGCCCGGCGTCCATGGCGGCGGCGAGCAGGCGATGCGCCGGCCCGACCTGATGGCGCTGCTGGCGGGCCTGCAGGCGGGCGAGGCGGCGACCTATGCCGCCGCGCGCAGCCTGATCGACTGGCACGGCCGCCACGGCTTCTGCGCGAATTGCGGCGCGGGGACGGAGCCGTTCCGCGCGGGCTGGGGCCGCCGCTGCCCGGCGTGCGGAACGGAGCATTTCCCGCGCGTCGATCCCGTCGTCATCATGATCGCCGAGCATGACGGGCGCGCGCTGCTGGGACGCGGCATCGGTTGGCCCGAGGGGCGCTATTCGGCGCTGGCGGGTTTCGTCGAGCCCGCCGAGGCGATCGAGGAGGCCGTCGCGCGTGAGGTTGCGGAGGAGGCGGGCGTCACCGTCACCGACGTGCGCTACGTCGCCAGCCAGCCCTGGCCGTTTCCATCGTCGCTGATGATCGCATGTATCGGCCGCGCGGCGGGCGACGCGCTGGCGATCGACCGGCACGAGCTGGAGGATGCGATCTGGGTGACGCGCGACGAGGTCCGTGTGGCGCTCGCCGGCAAGCCGGGTCGGTTCATCGCGCCGCCGCCCTATGCGATCGCGCACACGCTGCTCGCGGCGTGGGCGCGGGGGTAGTCGCGACAAGCCCCTCCCCTTCAGCGGAGGGGTTTGGGTGGGGCGTAGCCACGCACGCCGCGCTTGTGGAGACGCCCCACCCCCGGTCCCTCCCCTGAAGGGGAGGGGAGTATCCTATCCCACCCGTTCGGCGACCAGCGTGTCGACCACGCCGGGATCGGCCAGCGTCGAGGTGTCGCCCAGATTGCCCGTCTCGCCCTCCGCGATCTTGCGCAGGATGCGGCGCATGATCTTGCCGGAGCGGGTCTTGGGCAGGCCGGGCGCGAACTGGATCGCGTCGGGGCTGGCGATCGGGCCGATCTCTTCGCGGACCCACTGGCGCAATTCTGTGCGCAGCGCGTCGGAGGGCTCCTCGCCCACGTTCAGCGTCACATAGGCGTAGATGCCCTGGCCCTTCACCTCGTGCGGCATGCCGACCACCGCCGCCTCCGCGACCTTGGCATGGGCGACGAGCGCGCTTTCGACCTCGGCGGTGCCCATCCGGTGACCGGACACGTTGATGACGTCATCGACGCGGCCGGTGATCCAGTAATAGCCGTCCGCGTCGCGGCGGCAGCCGTCGCCGGTGAAGTAGCGGCCGGGATAGGTCGTGAAATAGGTCTGGAAGAACCGTTCGTGATCGCCCCACACGGTGCGCATCTGGCCGGGCCAGCTGTCCGCGATGCACAGATTGCCCTCGGTCGCGCCTTCCAGTACCTGACCCTCCGCATCGACGATCAGCGGCAGGACGCCGGGCAGCGGCTTCGTCGCGGAACCGGGCTTCAGGTCGGTGGCATGGGGCAGGGGGGCGATCAGGATGCCGCCCGTTTCCGTCTGCCACCAGGTGTCGACCACCGGGCAGCGGCGGTCGCCCACGACGCGCCAGTACCATTCCCACGCCTCCGGATTGATCGGCTCGCCCACCGTGCCCAGCAGGCGCAGCGAGGTGCGGCCGTGGCGGGTGACGTGCGCGTCGCCCTCCCGCATCAGCGCGCGGATCGCGGTGGGCGCGGTGTAGAAGATGTTGACGCCCAGCCGGTCCACCGTCTCCCAGAACCGGCCATGGTCGGGATAGTTGGGCACGCCATCGAACATCACCGTCGTCGCGCCGTTCGCCAGCGGCCCATAGACGACATAACTGTGCCCCGTGACCCAGCCGACATCGGCCGTGCACCAGAACACCTCGCCCTCGCGATAGTCGAACACGTCGCGGAACGACGTCGTCACCCACACGCCATAGCCGCCGGTGGTGTGGAGCACGCCCTTGGGCTTCCCCGTCGACCCGCTGGTATAGAGGATGAACAGCGGATCCTCCGCATCCATCGGCTCGGCCGGGCAATCGGGCGCGGCGGCGGCCATCGCCGCCGCATAGGGGACGTCGCGACCCTCCGTCATCGGCACGTCCGCGCCGGTGCGCGCGACGACGATGACGCGGCGGACGGACGGGCAATGCGCCAGCGCCTTGTCGACATTCGCCTTCAGCGGCACGCGCTTGCCGCCGCGACACCCCTCGTCGGCGGTGACGACCAGCGTCGAATCGCAATCCTGGATGCGGTTTGCGAGGCTGTCGGGCGAAAAGCCGCCGAACACCACCGAATGGATCGCACCGATCCGCGCGCAGGCCAGCATCGCCACCGCCGCCTCGACGATCATCGGCAGGTACAGGGTCACGCGGTCGCCCTTGCGCACGCCCTGCGCCTTCAGCACGTTGGCGAAGCGGCAGACCTCTTCGTGCAGTTCGCGATAGGTGACGCGGCGCGTCTCGCCGGGGGTATCGCCCTCCCAGATGATCGCCACCTGATCGCCGCGCGTCGCCAGATGCCGGTCCAGGCAGTTGGCCGACAGGTTCAGCTGCCCGTCGTCGAACCAGCGGATGCGGAAGTCCGCCTCGGCGAAGCTGGTGTCCTTCACCTGCGTATAGGGGCGCGTCCAGTCGAGGCACAGGCCCGCCTGGCCCCAATAGCCCTCCGGATCGCGCGCCGCCGCGTCGTAGCGGCGCTGATATTCGGCGGTGTCGATGCTGCCGGGGCGCGGGGTGGCGGGGTGGATCGCGTCGGTCATGCTCTCTCCATCAGTCGGTCGCCGGGGCGCCTCTTCGCGCGCTCTTCCACCCGGTTCGGTACGGGGCGTCAACCTGCCCTAAGGAACGACGGCAGATTAGCCGCGCGGCGGCCTTTGCCAAGCGGCCCCGCCGGTCCATAAGACGGGCCGGCGCGACAGTCGGAAGGGAGCCGGGGCATGGCGGATGCGGAAAGGACGCGGGCGGCGGCGATGCTGCGCCGGATCGGCCAGACCGCGCGGCTGATGATCGGCCTGCCCGATTACGACGGCTATCGCGCGCACATGGCGTCGCACCATCCCGATGCCCGGCCGATGACGCGGGCCGAGTTCGTCGCCGAGCGGCAGGCCGCGCGCTACGGCCGCGGGGGATCGCGCTGCTGCTGACGAAAGGGCAGGGGTGCCGGTTGGCGCCTCAGCCCGAATCGCGCGGGCAGAGGATCGGCGCCATGACGACGGGCGGCGCATCCGCCCCGCCGATCCGCGCGAACAGTGCGTCCACCATCGCCCGCGCGCCCGCCACCGTATCCTGTCGCACGGTGGTGATGCGCGGCACCGACTGACTGGCGAGCGGCAGATCGTCATAGCCGACCACCGCCACATCCTCCGGCACGCGCCGCTGCCGGTCGGCGAGCACCCGCATCGTGGTCAGCGCGATCACGTCCGACGCGGCGGCGATGCCGTCGATCGTGTCGCCCAGCCGTTCGAGGTGCGCCGCGATATGCCGCTCCATTCCGTCCGACGCGAGCGGTGTATCCAGTTGCAGCGCGGGCGGCGCGCCGGCATCGGCCAGCGCCGCGGACAGGCCGTGGAAACGCTGCGCGATCTCCGGTGCGCGCAGCTCGCCCAAGAAGGCGATCCGGCGGTGGCCGCCGGCCATCAGTCGTTCGCCCATCAGCCGCCCGCCAGCGAAATTGTCCGTCCCCACCGCGCAGTGGATCTGGCCGGGCTGCACGCTGCCCCAGGCGACGAGCGGGCGATAGCGCGCGGCGACCCGCTCGATCGCCTCATGCTCGTCCGACTGGCCGATCAGCAGCACGCCATCGAGCATGCCCGAATCGACGATCCGCTCCAGCCAGTCGGCCGCATCCGGGATAACGCGCGACAGCATCACGTCATAGCCGTTCTCCGTCAGCGCATCGGCCAGCGGGCCCAGCATCGCCATGAAGAAGGGGTCGGACAGATGCTGGCGGCGTTCGTGGCCCAGCGGCACGACGATGCCGATCACGCCGGTGCGGCGGGTGCGCAGGCGGCTGGCCATCTGGTTGGGGCGAAAGCCGTGCTCGGCGGCCAGCGCCTTGATCCGCTCGCGCGTCGCGGCGTTGACCAGGCTCTTGTCGGCCAGCGCGCGCGACACGGTGCCGGGCGAAACGCCCGCCAGTTCGGCCAGATCGGCGAGGGTGCGCACGCGGCGCTGATGGTGAATGTTGGTCATTATCACGGAAGCTAACGTTAACAATTGCCAGTGACAATGATGGCTTAGGCAATGATTGCCTGTTTTATGTTAGAAACCGTACGGACAAACGGGCAGGCGGACTGCCGGAATGCGACGCGCCGGCGATCGCTTGCGCATCTCCGGTCGCCGGAAGGGTGCGCCCGATCATCCTGTTGACCCCATTCGCTACCCGATCATAGCGCCGCGCCGCCCAGCGTGCAGATCGCCTGGATGATCGCCAGATGCGTCAGCCCCTGCGGTGTATTGCCCAGGAAATGGCCGGTGCGGGGATCGATCATCTCGGCATAGGTGCCGACACCCCGGCCATCCAGCACGCCCATCGCGCGTTTGAAGGCGGCTTCGGCCTGCTCGGCCTGTCCCAGCAGCGCACGCGCCTCCACCATCCAGAAGGTACAGGCGAGGAAGCAGCCCTCCTCCTTCTCCGCGCCCGAATAGCGGTAGTGGAACGGGCCATCCGCCAGCTCCGCGTCGAT
Organism: uncultured Sphingomonas sp.; assembly: GCA_913775975.1. Classification (GTDB taxonomy): domain Bacteria; phylum Pseudomonadota; class Alphaproteobacteria; order Sphingomonadales; family Sphingomonadaceae; genus Sphingomonas. Next base: position 38,678 of record CAJYLQ010000021.1, read on the forward strand.
CGCGTCCAGCGTCCGCGCCAGCCGGTCCTGCCCGTCGAAGCGGAAGCGCACCGCCAGCGCCAGCGACGCATCCAGCCGGTCGCTGCCCGGATACATCAGATAGGCGCCGCGCGCCTCCGACCAGCAATGCTCGCCGATCCACGCGGCGATCCGATCCCGCTCGCGTACCCAGCGCTCGCGGCAGGTGGAGGGCATCTGCCCGGCATCGACCAGTTCGATCGCGCGCTGCAGCGCCTGCCAGCAGCTGATCTTCGACATGGTGAAATGCTGGTCCTCCGGCAGTTCCCAGATGCCGGCGTCCTTCAGCCGCCAGCGGTCCGCGCACTCGTCCGCCAGATGCGACAGCGTCTCGGCGCTTTGCGTGTCGAGGACATGGCCGCACGCGACGAAGCGGCCCGCCGTCTCGAAGATATCGCCATAGATGCCGTGCTGGTGCTGCCCGCCCGCGATATTGCCCAGCACGACGGGGCGCGACTTGCGATAGCCGGGCACGTCCAGCTCGACCGGCATCGGCACATGCTGGCCGCCGACCGTGTAGCAGACCTGCGGCTGGCCATCGCCCAGCCGCTTCAGCAGCCAGGTCAGCGCCGCCTTCGCCTCTCCCGTCGCGCCGATGCGCAGGAACGCCTTGATCGTATAGCCCGCGTCGCGGATCCAGGCGAAGCGATAGTCCCAGTTCTTGTCGCCGCCGATCCGCTCGGGCAGCGAACTGGTCGCGGCGGCGACGATCGCGCCGGTCGGCGCGTAGAGCAACAGCTTCAGCGCCAGCGCGCTGCGTACCAGTTCGTCGCGATAGGGCCCGTCATGGTCCAGCTGGCCGACCCATTGCCGCCATTCCGCGTCCGACAGGTCGATCCGCGCGTCGATGTCGGCGATGGGCGAGGCCACCAGCGGCTCCGCCTCGCCCGCCACGATGCCCAGCGTCGCGCGCTCGCCCGCGTGCACGGTGACGCTCGCATGGACCGCCGTATCGTCCCACGACAGGATGCGGACATTGTCGGTGCGCAGGAATAGCCCCTGCACGGTGGCGACATGGAACAGGTCGTGATGGCCGGCGCGCGTCCAATAGGGGTTTGCCGTGTCCCAGCGCCGGCTGAAGGCGAGATGGATGGCGAAGGTCACGCTGCCCTCCACCCCCTCCACCCGGCGGGCGAGCTCGGCCCAGGGCAACCGCCCCGCGACACCGCTGTTCAGCGATTCGGTCAGGATCGCGCGGCCGGTATCGGTGGTGAAGATCGTCTCCAGCACGTTGCTGTCGCCGCGATAGCGCCGCTCCACGGTGTAGCTGCCGTCGGGCGCGATGCGATAGCGGCCGCCATCGTCCGCGCTCAGCAGCCGGTCGAACAGCGGCGGCGAATCGATATTGGGGACGCACCACCAGTCGATCGACCCGTCCGCGCCGCTCAGCGCCACCGCTCGCCCGTCTCCCAGCGCGCCATATTGTTCGAGCGGCAGATAGCCGTCCGCGTCGCGCAGCGCGTCGCAATGTTGCTGGGGGGCAGAGGTCACGCGGGTCTCCCGACGGGGTTGATGCAGGTGAAACGCGTTCGGGAAAGCGAGGTGCCATGGGAGAGAAGCGCGTTCTAACGCGTTGGCGGGCTTCGATCCGGGATCAGGAGTATGGCCGCATGAGCATCGCATCCGCCTTTGGCTTCGGAGGCAAGAAGAAGGTCCGCTACGCGGTCGTCGGGCTGGGGGACATCGCGCAGGAGGCGATGATGCCGGGCATCGACCATACCGGCAATTCGGAGCTGGTCGCGGTCGTCAGCGGCGACGCGGCGAAGGCGCAGGCGGTCGCGCACCGCGCCGGCGTGAAGCACGTCTATACCTACGACCAGTTCGGCGCGCTGCTGTCTTCGGGGGAGATCGACGCGATCTATCTCGCCACCCCCAACTGGCGCCATGCGGAATTCGCGGTGCCCGCGCTGAAGGCGGGCATCCACGTATTGTGCGAAAAGCCGCTGGAAATCACCACCAAGGCGGGCGAGGCGATGGTCGCGGCGGCCAAGGCGGGCGGCGCGAAGCTGATGACCGCGTACCGCCTGCATTTCGAGCCGGCGACGCTGGACGCGATCGCGCGCATCCGGGACGGCGAGCTGGGGCAGCTGATCGCCTTCACGTCGCTGTTCGCGCAGATGGCGGACCCGGCCAACCACCGCGTCCATAACGGGCTGAAGGCGGGGCCGGTGTTCGACATGGCGCCCTATCCGATCAACGCGATCCGCTACCTGTTCGGGTCGGAGCCGCTGGAGGTCGTGTCGGCGGTCGGCACGCGTCATCCCGAATCGGGCTTCCCGCAGGATTTCGACGATACCGTCGCGGTGACGCTGCGCATGACCGACAACCGGCTGGCGCAGTTCACCGTCAGCTATTTCGCCAACGATATCGACAGCCTGACGATCGCCGGGACGAAGGGCGCGATCCATATGAGTCCCGCCTATGGCTTCCAGTCGGCGCTGGAGCAGAACCGCACGATCGGCGACAGGAAGACGCACGAAGCGTTCCGCCAGACCGATCATTTCGGCGGGCAGATGCGCTATTTCAGCGACTGCATCCTGGAAGATCGCGATCCCGAGCCGGATGGCGAAGAGGGGCTGTGCGACCTGCGCGTAATCGAGGGGATCGTGCGCGCGCTGGAAACCGGCCAGCCGCAAAAGCTGCCGCCCGTCACGCGCACCCGCCGCATCGACCCGGCACAGGTCGAAACGCTGAAACCCGTCAAGGCGCCCGAACCGATCGGCGCCTCCTCCCCCACGCGCTGAAAGGACCGACACATCATGGATCTGGGTATCAAGGGGCGCGTCGCGCTCGTGACGGGCGCCGATTCGGGCATGGGCAAGCAGACCGCGCGGCTGTTGCTGGAAGAGGGCGTGCGCGTCGCCATCTCCGACCGCAGCGGCGGCGATCTGGACAAGACGCGCGAGGAATTGTCTTCGCTGGGAGAGATCGTCGCGGTCGAGGCGGACGTGACCGACGACGCCTCCGTCCGCGCGCTGTTCGCGACGGTGACGGAGCGGCTGGGCGCGCCGGAGATCGTCGTCAACTGCGCCGGCGTGACCGGCGCGACGGGTGATTTCCTGCAGGTGGACGACGCCGGCTGGCATGAGACGCTGAACATCAACCTGATGGGCGCGGTGCGCGTCGCCCGCGCCGCGATCCCCGCGATGCGCGCGCAGAAATGGGGCCGGCTGGTCCTGATCGGGTCGGAGGACGGCGAGCAGCCCTATATCGACGAACTCGCCTATTGCGCGTCCAAGATCGGGGTGATGAATTTGGCGAAGGGTCTGTCCAAGGCCTATGGCTGCGACAACGTGCTGGTGAACAGCGTCGCCCCCGCCTTCATCGAAACGCCGATGACCGACAAGATGATGCAGAAGCGCGCGGACGAGAAGGGCGTCAGCTTCGACGAGGCGGTCCAGAGCTTCCTCGAAGAGGAGCGCCCCGGCATGACGCTGAAGCGGCGCGGCAAGCCCGAAGAGGTCGCGGCGGCGATCGTGTTCCTGTGTTCCGAACGCGCCAGCTTCATCAACGGGGCGAACCTGCGCGTGGATTCGGGGTCGGTGCAGACGATGGCGGCGTAAGGGGCGGGGGGTGGGGCTCGACGGTTCGGCCCCCCAACTTCGTCACCCCGGCGAAAGCCGGGGCCCATCCGTCCGCAAGCGGCCAACTTTAGGGCGTCACGAGCCGCTGGCAGTCACCCGCGCTCCGACCGGCCGAGCCTTATCCATGGATCCCGGCGTCCGCCGGGATGACGGATGTTGGCGGGCCGAAAGCCCCTCCCCTTCAGGGGAGGGGTTGGGGTGGGGGGCCTCCGCAGGCGGACCGCGTTCGGTCGCCCCCGCGAACAACCGCCGCTACCCCACCAGCCCCACGATCGCCGCCGCGATCTCGCGCGGGGGGCGGAGCGCGCCCGCCTCGACGGTCGGCAGCGTCGCCCAGCGGCCGAGCAGCCCCGCCTTCGCCATCGCCGCGTAGTTATCGCGCACGCGGCCCTGCAGCGCCATGTCCGCCTCGTAGGTGTCGAGCGCGGCGTCGGTATAGCTGCGCTTGCGCTTCCTGAGGATCAGGCCGCGCGCGACGTCGGCGGGGGTGTCGAGATAGACGGACAGGTCGGGCAGCGGCAGGCCGAACTGTTCCACCTCCAGCCGCGCGATCCACGTCATCAGCGCGTCCGCCCCACCCGCTTCGACTCCGCCGGCGCCCGCCTGCGCCGCCTGATAGGCCATGTTCGACGCGATGTAGCGATCGAACACCACGACATCGTGGCTCGCTGCCGCCGCCGCGATCACCCCCGCCGATTCGAGCCGGTCGAGCGCGTACAGCACCGCCGCCGCGCGCGGCGAGGCGGCATGGGGCAGGCGGCCGCCCAGATATTCGCCCAGCACATGCCCGCCCAGCGTATCGGCATAGCGGGGGAAGGACAGCACGGTCGCGCTGCGCCCGGCGGCGTTCAACTGCGCCGCGACCTCCGCCGCCGCCGTCGCCTTGCCGGCGCCGTCGCCGCCCTCGATCGCCAGCAGGAAGCCGGTCATTTGGCGAGCTGCTGATGGTGGCGGATCACCTCGTCGATGATGAAGCGCAGGAATTTCTCCGAGAATTCGGGGTCCAGCTGCGCCTCTTCCGCCAGCCGGCGCAGGCGTGCGATCTGCCGCTCCTCGCGACCCGGATCGGCGGCGGGCAGCCCCGACTGCGCCTTGTAGCGGCCGACCGCCTGCGTCACCTTGAACCGTTCCGCCAGCATATGGACCAGCGCGGCGTCGATATTGTCGATCGACTGGCGATAGCCGGCCAGCACGTCTTCGGCGGGGCGTGTGTCGGTCATGCGGAGCGTTCCTCTTGTCGCGCAGCGCCCTTTGCGGCGGCCGGATGCCGGTGGCAAGGCCCGCGGTGAGGGTTGCGTTCACGCGCGCGAGCGGCCAAGCGGGGCGCGATGACCGCGACCGTCCATCGCCTGCGCAAGGCCGCTCCCTCGCTCGACCCCATGCTCGCGCTGGTCGCGGGTGACATGAACGCCGTGAACGCGGTGATCCTCGACCGGATGCAGTCGCAGATCCCGTTGATCCCGGAACTGGCCGGCCATCTGATCGCGGGCGGCGGCAAGCGGATGCGGCCGATGCTGACCCTGGCGAGCGCGCGGCTGATCGGCTATACCGGCACGCGTCACCACCGGCTGGCGGCGGCGGTGGAGTTCATCCACACCGCGACGCTGCTGCACGACGACGTCGTCGACGGCAGCGACCTGCGCCGGGGCCGGCGCACCGCCAACATCATCTGGGGCAATCCCGCCAGCGTCCTCGTCGGCGACTTCCTGTTCAGCCGCAGTTTCGAGCTGATGGTGGAGGACGGCAGCCTGAAGGTGCTGAAGATCCTGTCCAACGCCTCCGCCGTGATCGCGGAGGGAGAGGTCAACCAGCTGACCGCCGCGCGCCGCGTGGACTTGGGCGAGGATCGCTATCTCGACATCATCGGCGCCAAGACCGCCGCGCTGTTCGCCGCCGCCTGCCGCATCGCCGCCGTCGTCGCGGAACGGCCCGAGGGCGAAGAGATGGCGCTGGACGCCTATGGCCGGAACCTCGGCATCGCCTTCCAGCTGGTCGACGACGCGATCGACTACGTGTCCGACGCGGGCACGATGGGCAAGGACGCAGGCGACGACTTCCGCGAGGGCAAGATGACGCTGCCCGTGATCCTCGCCCATGCGCGCGGCACGGCGGAGGAACGCCAGTTCTGGAAGGACGCCGTCGAAGGCCGCCGCGACAGCGACGAGGATTTCGCCCACGCGATCGAACTGGTCCGCCGCACCCGCGCCGTCGACGACACGCTGGCGCGCGCCCGCCACTACGGCCAGCGCGCGATCGACGCGATCGCGGGGTTCGCCGATGGTGCGGCGAAGGAGGCGATGGTCGAGGCGGTCGAGTTCGCGGTGGCGCGGGCGTACTAGCCCGAGCTACCGCGAACTCGACCGGCCGGCGGGACGGCGCTAGCCGAACCCGTCCGACGTCATGGCCGACGGCTTTGCGGTCGGCCGGTTGCGCCCAAAAGACAACATGCGCGGCGATGTTCAGTGGTCACGCATCACCGCCGGGTTCGCTGTTCTCATATTCCACTCTCTCCGAGGACCAGCAATTATCGCCGAGATTAAACCGCATCCACTTATCAAACTCGAAAAAGGTAACCTCGCGAGGATAAATTATCGGCATTCCCTTTGCTGAATACCGCTGCTCGTGAGCGCTTAACGCCTGATGGAACGACCATAGGGCCAGCTGATGCCAATCGTCGTCTTGCGAGAACGCGCTCTCGTGGCGGTAGTAAATCTCATTGAGCGCGTTTGGATGGCCCGACACATTCACCGTTTCGGGCCACAGCGCCTTTGTGGTTTCGAACAGCGCGTATTTATCGATGGTCATCGAAGCTGCCTACACTCTCGGGTGGTGCGCTGACGATTAGGGCAGCGCACGTCCGCTTCCCGCCAACGCCCGTCATCCCCGCAAAGGCGGGGATCCATACGCTCCGACGTTCCGGCCCTCGCAAAAACCTGCGCATCTGGATTCCCGCCTCCGCGGGAATGACGGCGGTGGGCGCCGAAACCCCCTCAACACCCCGCCGCACACGCGCCGCCCGTTTCGACCTGCAGCGTCGCGTGGCCGATGCCGAACCGTTCGTGTAGCATGGTCTGCGCAGCCTCCAGGAAACCGTCGCCCGGATGCCCCGCCGGCATCAGCAGGTGCGCGGTCAGCACCGGCTCCGTCGTCGACATCGGCCAGATGTGGAGGTCGTGCAGCGCCTCGACGCCCGGCAGCGCCAGCAGCGCGGCGGAGACCTCGTCATACTCGATGCCCTGCGGCACGCCGGCCAGCGCCATGGCCAGCGTCTCCTTCAGCAGCCCCCAGGTCTGCCAGAATATCAGCGCCGCGATGACGAGGCTGACGACGGGGTCGATCCAGCCGAACCCGGTCGCCCAGATGGCGACGCCCGCCAGCACCACGCCCGCCGAGACGATCGCGTCCGCCGCCATGTGCAGATACGCGCCGCGAATGTTGACGTCGCCATGTCGCCCGCGCGCGAAGAGCCAGGCGGTGAAGGCGTTGACCAGGATGCCCGCGCCCGCGACGATCGAGATGGTCAGGCCGGCCAGCGGCGGCGGCGCGCCGATCCGCTGCACCGCCTCCAGCACGATCGCGCCCAGCGCCACCAGCAGCAGCAACGCGTTGGCGAGCGCGGCGAGGATCGTCGAGCCCTTGAACCCATAGGTGAAGCGCTTGGTTGCCGCGCGGCGGGCCAGCGCCGCGCCGCCCCAGGCCACCGCCAGCCCCAGCACGTCGGACAGATTGTGCCCGGCGTCCGCCAGCAGCGCGACCGATCCGGTCCACAGGCCAAACCCCGCCTCCGCGATCACGTAGAGAAGGTTCAGGCCGATCCCGATCGCGAAGGCGCGGTCGAACGCGCCGGGCGCATGGGAATGGCCGTGATCATGCGCGCCGAGGCCGTGGCCCGATCCGTGCCCGTGCCCGTGCCCGTGCCCGTGGTCATGGCCGTGACCGCCATGATGGTGATGATGGAAGCCGCTCACCCCCGATGCCTTAATCCCGATCGGCGTGCGAGGAAATGGGGGTGGCCTGTCCTACGGGGCGGTTCCTGTGGCATGGGCGGGGGATGAGCCGGATCGTCGCGCCTTGCCCGAAATCAGCCGCCCCCGGGGTATGGGGGCGGGAGCCCCGGCTCGCCCGCCGACCATTGGCAACCCTCAACAGTCTCAACGTTCGCGCATGACCCTGCCGATCCACGCCGTCCTGCCCGATCTGCTCGCCGCGCTGCTCGAGCGGCCGAACGCGGTGCTCGTCGCGCCGCCGGGCGCGGGCAAGACGACCGCCGTCGCGCCCGCGCTGCTCGACCAGCCGTGGTGCACGGGCGAGGTGCTGCTCCTCTCCCCCCGGCGGCTCGCCGCGCGCGCGGCGGCGGAGCGGATGGCGGCGCTGGCGGGCGAGCAGCCGGGCGGCACCTTCGGCTATGCCACGCGCATGGATTCGCGCCGCTCGGCGAAAACGCGCGTGACGGTTGTGACGCAGGGCATCTTCGTCGCGCGCATCCAGGCCGATCCGGAGCTGGCCGGCGTGTCGGCGGTGCTGTTCGACGAGGTGCACGAACGCAGCCTGGACAGCGACGTCGCGCTCGCCTTCGCGCTCGATACGCAGGGCGCGTTCCGCCCCGACCTGCGCCTGGTCGCCATGTCCGCGACGCTGGACGGCGCGCGGTTCGCCGCGCTGATGGGGGAGGGCGCGCCCGTCATCGAGAGCGAGGGGCGCAGCCATCCGCTGGCGCTGCGCCATATCGGCCGCAACCCGGCCGCCCGCATCGAGGACGAGATGGCCGGCGCGATCCGTCGCGCGCTGGCGCAGGAGGCGGGCGGCATCCTCGCCTTCCTGCCCGGCGTCGCGGAGATCGAGCGGGTGGCGGAGCGGCTGGGCCCGCTGCCCGCCGACGTGACGCTCTATCGCCTGCACGGCAGCCTCGATCCCGCCGCGCAACGCGCCGCGATCCTGCCGGCGGAGGGGCGCAAGCTGGTGCTGGCGACCTCCATCGCGGAAACCAGCCTGACGCTGGATGGCATCCGCGTGGTGATCGATTCGGGCCTTGCGCGCCGCCCCCGCTACGACCGGGCCGCCGGCATGACGCGGCTGGTGACGGAGCGGGTCAGCCAGGCCGCCGCGACGCAGCGCGCGGGCCGCGCCGCGCGGCAGGGGCCGGGCACCGCATGGCGTTTGTGGGAAGAGGCGGCGACGGCGGGCCTGCCCCGTTTCGACCCGCCCGAGATGCTGGAGGCGGACCTGTCCGGCCTGGTCCTTGCCGCCGCGATCTGGGGGGTGGGCGATCCGCGCGAGCTGAGATGGATCGATCCGCCGCCCGCCGCCGCCGTGCAGGAGGCGAAGGCGCGGCTGACGCGGCTGGGCGCGCTGGATGCCGATGGCCGGCCGACCGCGCATGGCCGGCGGATCGCGGGCCTGCCGATGCCGCCGCGCCTTGCGCATATGCTGATCGCCGCCGGCGAACGGGGCATGGGCGGCGTCGCGGCGGAGGTGGCGGTGCTGTTGTCCGAACGGGGCATCGGCGGCGACGATCCCGATCTGGAAACCCGCCGCCGCCGCTGGCGGCGCGAGGGCGGGGCGAAGGCGATGGCGGCGCGCCATCTGGCGCAGCGCTGGGCGCGCGCGACGGGCGGCGGCGAGCCGGGCGCGGGTGGCGAGGGGGCAGAGGGCGCGTGCGTCGCGCTGGGCTTCCCCGACCGGGTGGCGCGGCGGCGCGACGCGAACGGCGAATATTGGGCCAGCGTCGGCGGGCGCGGCTTTCGCCTCGATCCCGCATCGTCGCTGGCGCGGGGGGAATGGCTGGCGGTTGCGGAGACGCAAGGGGCGGCCTCCGCCGCGCGTATCCTGTCCGCCGCCGCGATCGATCTCGCGACGATCGAGCAGCTGTTCGGCGACGCGATCGTGACGACGCGCACCGTCCGCTTCGATCCCGCGACCGGCGGGGTGGAGGCGCTGCGCGAGAGGCGGCTAGGCGCGCTGCGCCTGCGCTCCGGCCCCGACGGGGAGGCGGAGCCGGCGGCGATCCGCGATGCCTTGGTGGAGGGGGTGCGCGCGCACGGCCTGTCGCTGCTGCCGTGGGACGGGCGGGCGGACGCGCTGCGCACCCGCGCGCGCTATGCCGGGATCGACGCGGACGCGCTGCTGGGCGAGGCGATCGACCAGTGGCTGCCGCCGCTCCTGACCGGCAGGCGCCGGCTGGCGCAGGTGGAGCCGGGCGCGCTGGTAGAGGCGATGCGCGATACGATCGGCCGGGACGCGATGCGGCGGGTCGACCGCGTCGCGCCGTCGCACTTCACCAGCCCGGCGGGCAGCAGCCATCCGATCGACTATGGCGCCGAAGGGGGGCCGCGGGTGGAGTTGCGCCCGCAGGCCTTGTTCGGGCTTGCCGCGCATCCGATGATCGGGAACGTGCCGCTCGTCCTGTCGCTGACGAGCCCCGCCGGGCGGCCGATCCAGACGACGCGCGACCTGCCCGGTTTCTGGGCGGGCAGCTGGGCGGCGGTGGCGAAGGAGATGCGCGGCCGCTATCCCCGCCATCCCTGGCCCGACGATCCGGCCGGCGCGGTGGCGACGCTGAGGACGAAGAATGCGGATGCGCGGGCGCGCGGTTCGCGATAAGGGAAGGATCTATGGCTACCGCTCGCATCTTTCAGCGCCCGAAGAACGCAATGCAGTCCGGGCGCGCCCGCACCGATCTGTGGCAGCTCGAATTCGAGCCCGCCGAACCCAAGCGGCCCGATCCGCTGACCGGCTGGGCCGGCAGCGGCGACACGCGCGACCAGATCCGCCTGTTCTTCCCGACGGTGGAAGCAGCGATCGCGCATTGCGAGAAGGAAGGGCACGACTACACCGTCGTTCCCGCGCCCGAACGCACGCTGAAGCTGCAGGCCTATGCGGATAATTTCCGCTGACGTTCGCCGGTTGACGCCCCTCCCCTGACGCGGAGGGGCCGAAAGGTCACTCGGCCATCGACGCCACGTCGAGCACCAGCAGCGTCTTGGCGTCGATCCCGAACCCTTCGGCCCGCCGCGCGCGGATATAGGCGGGCACCTCGGCCAGCGGCACACGGTGGACGGTGATGTCCTCCCCCTCCACGCCGCCGCCTTCGCCGACCTTCGTCAGCCCGGTCGCGCGGACGATCGTGAAGCTCTCCGACGTCATGCCGGGTGAGGAATAGAACAGGCCGAGATCCTCGACATGGGTGGGGCGATAGCCCGTCTCCTCCTCCAGTTCGCGCGCGGCGGCGTCGGTGAGCGGTTCGCCCGCCGTCTCGTCGCCGACCAGGCCGGCGGGCAGTTCCAGCGTGCGGCGGCCGATCGGGATGCGGTATTGTTCCACCAGGAGCAGGCAGCCCTCGTCGTCCACCGCGACGATCACCGCCGCGCCGATCTGCCCGCGCCGCTCCGCATATTCCCACGGGCCCTGCTTGCGGACCGCGAGGTAGCGGCCCTCCCACATCGTCTCGGTCACAGTTCGATCACCCGATCCGGCAGTTCGTTGGTATCGTCGTCGGAGCGGGGGAAATGCTCGGCCAGCACCGCGCCGATCCGCGCCACGGCGGCGGCCATGCCGTCACCCGGCCGGTCGTCCTTCACCGCCGCCAGCAGCGCCGCCATCGCCTCGCCCCATACCTCCGGCGCGACGCGGCTGTGGATCGGCGCGTCGGCGACGATCTCCGCCCGGTGTTCCGCCAGCGAGAGGTAGAGCAGCACGCCCGTCGCCGCGCGCGTCCGCGCTTCCACGGCGGTGCGGAACAACAGCACCGCGCGCCGCCGCACCCGCCGCGCCTTCGTCGCACGCGGCGTCAGCGCCAGCCGCAGCGGCGTCGCCGCCAGTGCCAGCCGGACGAGCAGGAACCCCAGCGTCGCCGCGATCAGCGCCACGACGAATAGCGCGGACGCGGAAGGGGCCTCAGCCCAAGGATCGGCCGCCAGCGCATGCAGCGGCTCGGCCGCGCCGGGAATGGTGGCCAGCAAGGCGAGCACCAGCAACATGCCCAGCACCGCCCAGTGCAGCGCGACATCGTGATAGGGATCGGACTGGCGCGCGACGATCGTCACGATCTCGCCATCGGTCAGGCTTTCGGCGGCGGTCACGGCCGCCGCCACTTTCGCCCGGTCGGCATCGGTCAGCCGCATCACCAGTCCCCCGAGGCGCCGCCGCCCCCGAAATCGCCGCCGCCGCCGCCGGTAAAGCCGCCGCCGCCCCAGCTGCCGTCGGAGCCGCCACCGCCGCCGCCGCCCCAGCCGGAGCCACCACCGCCACCCCAGCCGCCGCCGCGCGACCGGCCAATCTCGTTGGCGATGCCCCACAGGATGATCGGCAGCGCCGGATCGGAACCGCCGCCGCCTGGCCGGTCGCCCCACGGACCGCTGCGATAGCGCTGGCCGCGTCCGCCGCGCCTCAGGATCATCGGCAGGACGACGAAGGCGAGCACGATCAGCCAGAAGATCAGCGCCACCGGCACGCCGCCGCCGCCGCGATCCTGCTGGCGGCGGCGATGCTGCTGGTCGAATTTCGCGATCGCGGCGTCGGTTTCCGCCTTCGCCTCGTCCGGGCTGGCGCGCAGCTGCTTGATGATGAGGTCGGTGCCGGCGTCGATCGCCTGCGGCACCTTGTCGTCCCGGATCAGCGGCAGCATCGTCTGATAGATGATAACGCTGGACAGCGCGTCGGTCAGGATCGGTTCGAGGCCGCGCCCCACCTCGATCCGGGGGCCGCGCTGGCCCGCCGGATTGCCCGGCGCCAGCAGCAGGATCGCGCCGTTGTCGACGCCGCCCAGCCCGACGCCCCATTCCCGGCCCAGGCGATAGCCGTAATCGGACAGCGGATAGCCCTGCGTGTCGGGCACCGTCACGACGACCAGCTGCCGCTTCGTATCCTTTTGCAGCGCCTCCAGCTTCTGCGTCAGCGTCGTCCGCTCCGCCGGGGAGAGGACGTTCGCCTCGTCGACGACCAGCCCGGTGAATTTGGGAAAGGTCTGCGCCGCCGCCGTTCCCGCGGTCAGGAACAGCAGCAGCGCCGCCAGCCAGCGCAGCATCGCCATGGCGGAGGGGCCCAGCCGGATCAGCTGGCGTTGCCGAAATTGACGGTCGGCGCGGTGTCCGCCCCCGGCGTCGTCGCGGAGAAGGGCGTGATCGGCTTCGCGCCATAGAAGATGCGCGCGCCAATCGCGTCGGGGAAGGTGCGGATGCGCGTGTTATACGCCTGCACCGCCTGGTTGTAGTCGCGCCGCGCGATCGCGATGCGGTTTTCCGTCCCCTCAAGCTGGCTCATCAGCGTGGTGTAATTGCCCTGCGACCGCAACTCGGGATACGCCTCCTGCAGGCGCTGGAGCGACAGCGTCACGGCGCCCTGCGCGCGCTCGAAATTGGCCATCGCCCGCGGATCGGTCAGCTGCTCGCCCGACAGCTGCACCTGAGAGGCGCTGGCGCGCGCGCGGGTGACCTCGGTCAGAATGTCCTTCTCCTGCGCGCCGGCGGCCTTCACCGTCGCGACGAGGTTGGGGATCAGGTCGGCGCGGCGCTGATAGTCGTTCTGCACGTCCGCCCATTTGGATTTCACCTCTTCCTCGGCGGTCGGGATCGTGTTGATCCCGCACCCCGTCAGCGGCACCGCCATCGACAGGGCAAGACCCGCGACAAGGGCGGGACGGGTAAGCGCGTGACGCATGAAAAGCCTGGCTCCTGATAACCTGTGTCATCCATATAGGACACGGCGGGCGCTTGGCGAAGAGGCAATCGGCGGTTAACCTCCATTGCATCGATCAGCCGAAAAGGGGCCGGCAATGCTGAAGGAATTCAAGGCGTTCATCATGCGCGGCAACGTGCTGGACCTGGCCGTGGCCGTCATCATCGGCGCCGCGTTCGGCCGGATCGTGACGTCGCTGACCGACGACATCCTGATGCCGGTGATCGGCAAGATCTTTGGCGGACTCGACTTCTCCAGCTACTTCCTCGTCATGGGGCCGGTGCCCGACGCGCTGAAGGGATCGAGCGACTATGCCGCGCTGAAGAAGGCGGGGGTGCCGCTGCTCGGCTATGGCGAGTTCATCACCGTGCTGGTGAATTTCCTGATCGTCGCCTTCATCATCTTCCTGATCGTGCGGACGGTGAACCGCACGCTGTCGACCTTCGAGCGCGAGAAGGCGGCGGCGCCTGCCCCCGATTCGGCGGAAGTGCAGCTGCTGCGCGAGATTCGCGACGAGCTGAAGGCGCGGCCCCGGGGTTGAACCGGGGCGATCCGCCCGCTCGTCAGGCGGCGGCCATGTCCCGCGCGGTGGCATCGGCCAGGCTGGTGCCGTCAAGGATGCGCGCCGTCTCGTCGCGGACGCGCATCATCGCGTGGCGGATCGCACAGTCCGCCTCGCTCTTGCAGTCGAGGCACCGGCGATAGGCGGTGCGGCTGACGCAGGGCACCAGCGCCAGCGGCCCCTCGATCACGCGGATGATGTCGCCCAGCGAGATCAGGTGAGCGGGGCGGGCGAGCAGATAGCCGCCCAGCTTGCCGCGATGGCTGACGAGCAGGCCGGCATCGCGCAGGTCGGCGAGGATCAGCTCCAGGAACTTGCGCGGCACGTTCGCCTCGGCGGCGATGCGGCCCATCGGCACGGGTACGCGCTGGTCCGTCTGCGGGGCGAGGAAGAGCATCGCACGCAGGGCGTACCGGGAACGCTGGGTCAACATGATGGTGCGCGCTATGCACCTGTAATGTGGCAAGCGAAAGGCGTTTGCACGTGCCGCGCGGCGTCCCTATATCCAACCCGTCGGGTTTCACCCGGCTATGGCGATAAACTGCGGCGCGCAATAGGCGCAGCGGACCCGGGGGCGGTACCCGGCGGCTCCACCATCGGAGCTGAGCCGTTCGGCGGCACGCTTCATGCGTGTCGACGATGGTTCAGCGTCGTTGATGGGGCCGAACTAGGATCGACGTGTGCTGAAAAACGCTGTTTTCGCTCGGAATGGGACCACCGCAACGGCCCATTACACAAGTGCCAACGATAACGAAGCACTCGCGATTGCGGCGTAACTGAGGGCCTCACGGCCTAAGGTTACTCCAAGATAGCGCGGTCGGACCCCACCGGGCAACAGAAGGGGATTCCAGCGGTACGGGGAGCACCGGGCAACAGAAGCTCCCCACTTCGATCAGGCGGACAAGCGCGACCTCCCGTTCACAAGCAAGCTGAGCGTGTGCGAACGCCTCACCATCAGCGCATGAACAAAGTAGGACAAGCTGCCGCCGCCGACGACCATCACCGCAAGGGCGATCCAGGGGCCGAAGCCGAGCGGTGCGATCAACGCGCGGATCGCCAGGATCAACGGGTAATGGGCCAGGTAAATGGTCAACGACGCCTCCGACAGGTGTTGAAGCGGCGGCGGCACCGAGCGGATGCCGAGGGCGGACCGTACGATCAATGCGGTCACGGCCGCCGGGCACCAGGCAGCGCTTGCATGGAGCAGCAATTCTCTGGCCCCCGGTTCCGTCGAGGAAATCCATCCTGCATGCCAACCGACATGGCATACGCCGATGAGGGCGATGATCGCGACCGGAAAGCGCCAGTCCGACGTTAGCGCCATTCGTAGCGGCGGAAACCGGCCGCACAGCAGTCCGAGGAGAAACATCGGGGCATAACCGATGACCAGTGGAGCCTGACGGAGCAGCGTCGCTCCATCCCCAGACCAGTCCGCGATGGTTGCGGACGTCGCCAGCATCAACAGAAACGACACCGCGCCCGTCGCAGTTAGCAATACCGGCTGGCTGATGCTGAAATGATCCCATCGCGGGCGATGGCGACCCATCGGCTCAAACCGGCACAGCAACCATGTCAGTGCGGTATAGTCGAGCAGAGCGACCATGAACCACAGATGATAAAAGCTGAACGCCGGTTCCTGGTTACCGTCCATCCCGGCCAGCAGCAACCGGATGGTGGGGCACAATATGGCAATGCCGAACAGCGTCGGTATCGCCAGCGCCAGCATCCGCTTCTGCAACCATTCCCGGGCAGCGGCGCCGCGCCGAACCATGGCCATGCCGGTCAGCATCCCGGAGATGATAAAAAACGCTCCCATCCGGAATGATCCTGACACGATGTTTACGATCGCAAATGGCCAATAGTCTTCGCGGCCCACTGTCGCATGGAGGAGCAACCCACCCAGCATCAAGAGGGCGCGCCACACCGTCAGCCCCTCGATCCGACGATGCGCGAGATCCGGCATCAGCGCTGCACCGGCTTGTCGCAGGCCGCGACCGTGGAGGCCGGTGCGGCGCGGCGGATGCCCTGCAGGATTGGTCCCACCCAGCGTGCGTATCCTGCCGCGTTCATATGCAGGCCGTCCTGACCGTAAAAAGGTCCAAGGTGCCCGCCCTTCAGCATCAACGGTCGGATCTCGACGAAATGCAGATCACTGCGCCTTGCGGCGCGGCGAATGAGCCCGTCATTGACCGCCGTCTGCTCCGCGCGTTGTGCGAACCGGGAGGGACTTGGTTTGAGCGAGACGGCAACGACGGGAAGGTGGCCGTATAAATGCACCTTCGTCGCCAGGAAGCGATCGAAAGCGGCCAGCGTTTGCTGAGGGGTTTGCCCGGCGGCAATGTCGTTTTCGCCAGCATAGAATACGATGACAGCGGGAGGCGGAGCAGATGGGGCGCTCGCCAGACGCGTAGTAAGGGCCGGGATCAGCGCGCCGTTCACCCCGCGCCGATGCGCGTCCCACGGCGCCATGTCCGTCGAAAGCGTCACCCATCGGGCGATCGTCGAACTGCCGATGAACCAGAGCGTACAGCGCGCCGTCGGACGCGCAGCATCGGGTAACGGCGTTGCCCCATCATCGTCGCGACGGGCTGCTAAAAGCCAGTAGCCGCCAAGGACCACCGTCAGGATCGCCAGCACGATCAAAGCGCCAGTCCGTTTGCGGATCGATCGGGACAGGGGGGGGGCAGGACGATGCATGATCGGCCGAACTTGTGCCCCTACAGCGGTTAGAACGATCTTAAAGACGAAGGGCCCGGGGATCGCTCCCCGGGCCCTTCCTTATTCCCCGATCGGCGGGAAGGATCAGTCCTTGTCGCCGGTCAGGAAGGCAGGCGCAAACGCCGGCGCCGGGCCGTCGTCGTCGCCGCCCTCGGAGCGCTCGCGGCGGGGGCCACGGTCACCGCGATCGCGGCGCGGGCCGCCACGGCCGCCGTCACGATCGCCGCCCTCGCGGCCGCCCTCACGACGGGGACCGCGATCACCACGATCGCCGCGCGGGCCACGGTCGCCGCCTTCACGCGGCGCGCGGGCAGGGCGGGTGTCCTCCAGCTCGGCGCCGGTTTCCTGGTCGACGACGCGCATCGACAGGCGCACCTTGCCGCGCGGATCGATCTCCAGCACCTTGACCTTGACGGCCTGGCCCTCGGACAGCGCGTCCGAGACCTTTTCGACGCG
>CAJYLQ010000022.1 GCA_913775975.1 uncultured Sphingomonas sp.
CAGATCTTCCGCTTCTTCACGCAGGCGGACGTCGAGGTGCAGGATTGCTACCACGAGAAATACGGCCGCGTGTTCAAGCCGACCGAGATCAAGATGATGCTGACCGCGTTCAGCAACATGGAGACGGTCCACATCGCCGCCTACAGCCACCTGCTCGACACGATCGGCATGCCCGAGAGCGAGTACGGCGCCTTCCTCGAATATGCCGAGATGAAGGAAAAGCATGATTACATGCAGAACTTCGGCGTCGACAGCGACGAGGATATCGCCCGCACGCTCGCCATGTTCGGCGGCTTCACCGAAGGCGTGCAGCTGTTCGCCAGCTTCGCGATGCTGATGAACTTCCCGCGCTTCAACAAGATGAAGGGCATGGGCCAGATCGTCAGCTGGTCGGTGCGCGACGAGTCCCTGCACTGCGAGGGCATCATCAAGATGTTCCACACCTTCGTCAAGGAACGCCAGTGCCTGACCAAGGCGGTGAAGGACGATATCGCCGATGTCTGCCAGACCACGATCCGGCTGGAGGACAATTTCATCGACCTCGCCTTCGAAATGGGCCCGGTCAACGGCATGACGCCCAAGGATATCAAGAAGTATATCCGCTTCATCGCCGACTGGCGGATGGGCCAGCTGGGCCTGAAGCCGATCTACATGATCGACGAGCATCCCATTCCGTGGCTCACCCCGCTGCTGAACGGTGTCGAGCACGCCAATTTCTTCGAAACCCGCGCGACGGAATATTCGAAGGCGGCGACGCGCGGCCAGTGGAACGACGTGTGGGACAGCTTCGACAAGCGCCAGAAGGCCAAAAGCGCCAAGCCCGCCAACGAGGACGCGGGCGAGATCGGCGACATGTTCGCGGCGGCTGGCGTCGCGGCGGAGTAAGGCCCACCGCGCGAGGGGCGGCCCGCCGGGTTGCCCCCCGCCGACATGCGACGGACGCGTCCCCCCAACCCCTCCCCCGCACCCCCGCAGGATCATCAGCGTGCCGCCGTTCCGTCTTATCGGACCATTGGGTCTGGCGCTTGCCATCGCAAACCCCGCGACGGGGCAGACTGGCCGGATCACGGTGCCGAAGGTGGAACGCGAAGGCATCTGGCAACCCGGTCGAGGCGGGACCCAGATTCCGCTCTGGCCGGCCGGGACGCCACTCGCCAAGCCCGACAGCGGCGATCACCCGGAGGCGACCGGCAACGGATCGCCGCTGGTCGGCGGACGGAAATGGTACTGGGCAAGCTACATCACACGCCCGACCATGACGATCTACCGACCGATCGGACGCAATACGGGCGCGGCGATGCTCGTGTTGCCTGGCGGCGGCTTCTATGCCGTGGCGACCGACCTGGAGGGCACGGAAATCTGCGACTGGGTGATCCGCCAGGGCATGACGTGCATCATGCTTAAGTACCGGACACCGCAGCTATGGCCCAAGGCGGATGGAGCGCAGGTTCGCCCGAAGGTGCTGCTCGGCCTTGAGGATGCGCAGCGCGCAATGGGGATGTTGCGGCAGCGGGCCTCCACCTACGGCATCGCCCCCAACAGGATCGGCGTGATCGGCTTTTCGGCCGGAGCCTATCTGGCGGCGAACATGAGCAACGATTTCCACCGCACCTATCCCATCGCCGATGCCGCGGATCGCCAGTCCCCCCGGCCAGACTTCGCGATCATCGCCTATACGGCGCGGATGCTCGACACCCGTAGAGGGAAGAACAGCCTCGACCTGAAGCCTTGGGCGCACATCAGCCCGAAAGCGCCGCCGACGCTCATCATCCATGCAATGAACGACCCCGTCGATGATGTTCGCGAACCGATGGCCTATGCGCTGGCGCTCAACGACGCCGGCGTGCCGGTGGACATGCGGCTCTATGCGACGGGCGGCCATGCGTTCGGGATGCGACCCACAGCCGATCCGGTCACGCGCGAATGGCCGGGTCAGGTCCGGCAATGGCTTGAAAACCTGAACATCCTGCCGAGAACAGCAGGAACGCGGCCTACCGCCCCCGCCGCACCAGCGCGGTAAAGTCAGCCGGCTTGTCCGCCACCCAGGCCACGAACCGGGCGATCGCCGGATGCGCGCGCAAGGTGGCGGGATCGGCATAGGCGCGCGCCAGATCCGCGTTGGGCAGCGTCGCGTGGATCGTGCGATGGCAGATCGGATGGACGGGCGCGGTGATCCGGCCGCCCTCGCTCTTGGGTACCAGATGATGCCATTCGACCCGCCGGCCAAGCGGCCGTTCGCATAGCGCGCATACGGGCGCCGGCGCGGCGCGTGCTTCGGCGAGAGCCTGTGCGGCGGCCAGCCCCGCCCTGCGCTTCACCCGGCCCGTCATGCGATCCGATATGGGCGCGCCGCCGACCGCTGCAACGGCCGGCCGCCTCGCTGTCCTACACGGGTATCGATCTGGTATTTCTGGCGGGCCATCGCGGGAGCCTTGCCATGCCGTACCACCCCATGCTCGACCGGCGTGTCGCCCATCGGAACGGCGGGCGTCCCCTCATGCCCTCAAGATTCGCGCCGTGGAGCCCCCCGCACGTCTCGATAGTCTCAACGTTCGCGGGCCGAGACCCTCCACATGTCTCAACAGTCTCAACATTCGCGGCCGTGCGGCGCGGACATGGAAAGGGCGGGGCGGCCCCTCGGCCACCCCGCCCCATCCTGTACCGCGATCGCGTCGATCAGAAGTGCGCGACCAGACCCGCCTGCGGACGGAAGCTCTTGGCGTCGCCGAAGGTCGACACTTCGAAGCGCAGGCGCAGGCCCGAATTGCCCGTCAGGCCGCCCAGACCGATGTCCTTCGGACCGACCTCGGCACCGATGCCGTAGGTGACGGCGTGGAAATCGTTGTTCGGGATCGTCGAGCGATCGAAATTCACCCAGCGATAACCGACCTTGCCGTAGAACAGGCCGCTCTCGCCGGCGCGCACGCCGAAGCGGCCGGCCGCGCCGTAGCCCCAGTCGATCGAGTTGAAGCCCTTGGTGACTTCACCCTCGGCACCGACGAACACGGGGCCCAGCGGCACGTTGAAGCCGACGATGCCGGTCAGGTTCGCGCCCTGGATCTTGCGGCCGCCCAGCGGCGTCGCGGGGATGCCATGACCCGGGTTGCGATCGAACTGCTCCCAGCCGCCCA
This sequence comes from uncultured Sphingomonas sp., assembly GCA_913775975.1. GTDB lineage: Bacteria > Pseudomonadota > Alphaproteobacteria > Sphingomonadales > Sphingomonadaceae > Sphingomonas. The sequence continues at coordinate 3,132 of CAJYLQ010000022.1, forward strand.
TCACGGCGACGTACGGCTCGAACCCGAAGGCGCCGGTGCCATCGGGGGCGCCGGTTTCGGTGGTGGCGGGCCCCGACGACGTCGTGGCGGTGTCGGTGCTCATGTCCTGCGCCATGGCGGGCGCCGCGGCGAGGGGTGCCAGCAGGGCGGCGGCGAGAAGGAGCTTGCGCATATGTTCAACCTTATCTTTTTTCGACTGCGGGCCGACGCGACGCTACGCCGTCGACCCAGGACCGGGAGAAAGGATCAGCCCGCATTTGGTTGCGGCGCACCAGTGCGTTGCACCGCCCTTTTCGCCAGATGTTGCGCAAACGACACGGTTCCTGTCAGCCGGGTGAACGAACCGTGTCGGCAATGGGGCAGGACCTGGGCAGCATCGCGACTGGCGGATTTCCGGGCTTTTCTTCATCCGGGATCGCAAGCGACGGTGAGGCGTTGTCGGGTCCGCGCTCAGTCGGCCGCACGGAACCGGCCACGGAAGCCGCCAAGGCTGATGACGATATTGAGGCCACGCTGCTGCTTCGCAGCACGGACAATCGCTCACGCCTGGCGTGCGAGCAGCCGCTCCGCCTGCACCAGATGCGGGCGGTCGATCATCCGTCCGTCCAGCTGCAACGCCCCCGCATCCGGCCGGGCGGCGAACGCCGCGACGATCGCGCGGGCATGGGCCAGCTCCTCGGGCGTCGGCGTGAAGCCGGCGTTGATCGCCGCGACCTGAGCCGGGTGGATCGCCATCATCCCGGTAAAGCCGTCCCGACGCGCCCGCGCGACATAGTCCGCCAGCGCGTCGGGCGCATCGATGCGCGGAAATACCGTCTCGATCGCCGCCACCCCGGCGGCATGGGCGCCGAACAGCGTCAGCGCGCGCACCATTTCATATGGCGGGGTGTAGCGCCCATCCGCCTCGCGCGCGGTGGTGGCGCCGATCGCCGCGGGCAGATCCTCCGCCCCCCAGGTCAGCCCTGCCAGCCGTTTGCCGACGGCGGAGTAGCTGCCAAGCTGGAAGATCGCGGCCGGCGTCTCGGTCGCGATCGGCAGGATCGGCGGCAAGGCAATGTCGCCCGCCAGCGCCACCAGCGCGGCGACGCTTGCCGCCCCCTCCGCCTTGGGCAGGACGATGCCGGCGGGCCGAGCTGCGCGCAGCAGCGCGAGGTCCGCCGTGATCGCCTCTCCGCCCAGCGGGTTGATCCGCACGAAGGCGGGCACGGTTCGCGGCGCCGCCAGCCACGCGGCCACCGCCTCCCGCCCCGCCGGCTTGCGGTCGGGCGCGACCGAGTCCTCCAGGTCGAGGATCAGTGCATCCGCACCGCTCGCCGCCGCCTTGGGGAACCGCTCCGGCCGGTCGGCCGGGACGAACAGCAGCGACCGCAGCCTCATGCCGCAGCCCGTTTCAACAGCGCCATGCGCAGGCATTCGCACACCACCTCGTCCCGCTGGTTGCGCATCCGGTGCGCGAAGGTGACGATGCCCGCATCGGGTCGCGAACGGCTTTCGCGCAGCGCCACGACCTCGGTTTCCGCGCGCAGCGTATCGCCGAGGAAAACGGGGTGCGGCATCACCAGCTTGTCATATCCCAGATTGGCGACCAGCGTGCCCAGCGTGGTGTCGCCCACCGTCAGCCCGACCATCAGCGCGAAGGTGAAGGTGCCGTTGACGAGGATCTGGCCGAATTCACTGGCGCGCGCCGCCTCCGCGTCGATGTGCAGCGGTTGCGGGTTATGCGTCATGGTTGAGAAGAGGAGATTATCCGTCTCCGTCACCGTGCGACGGATGTCGTGGGTCATCGTGTCGCCGACCGTCCATTGATCGAAAAACCGCCCCGCCATCAGGCCGCTTCCCCCTGTTCGATCCGCACGAGGACCGCGCCCTCGCTCACCTGGGCGCCCTCGACCGCGTCGAGCGCCGCGACGATGCCGTCGAACGGCGCGGTCAGGCTATGCTCCATCTTCATCGCCTCCAGCGTCAGCAACCGTTGGCCGCGCGTCACCGCTTCGCCCGCCGTCACCGACACGCCGATGATGCGGCCGGGCATGGGGGAGCGGATCGCACCGTCCGCCGCCTCTCCACCCGCACCGCCGGCCGCGCGCCAGGGAGACAGGTGCCAGACCTGCCCGGCCTCCGCGATCAGGACCGGCTCCGACGACGGCATCGCCGCGTTGGCTGGGTCGAGGCGGATCGCCACCGCCTCTCCATCCAGCAGGAACAACGCCTCGCGACGGGGCGGGGCATTGAGGCGGAACCCCGCCATCTCCCCGCCCGCTGCGAGTGAGGCCGCAGCGCGCGAAAGGGCCGCGTCGCTGGGCCGGGCGGGTGGCATCAGTGCCTCGCCGGCGCGGGCTATCAGCCCGGTATCGAGCCGCGCGGCGACGAAATCCTGATGGTCCAGCGCCTTGACCAGAAAGCCCGCATTGGTGCGCAGCGGCCAGATTTCGGTCGTCGCCAGCGCATCGCGCAGGGTCGTGCGCGCCGCTTCCCGATCGGGACCATGCGCGATAACCTTGGCGATTATCGGGTCATACCAAGGGGTTATCTCCGCCCCCTGCTCGACGCCCGTATCGATCCGGCACCCCAGGCCCGGCGAGAACCGCTCCAGCCGGCCGATCGAGGGCAGGAAGCCCCGCGCCGGATCCTCGGCATAGAGGCGCGCCTCCATCGCCCAGCCGTCGATCGCCAGTTCGTCCTGCCGCCGGGGCAGCGGCTCACCGGCGGCGACGCGCAGCTGCCATTCGACCAGATCCTGCCCGGTGATCGCCTCTGTGACGGGGTGTTCGACCTGAAGACGGGTGTTCATCTCCATGAACCACAGGCGGTCGGCACGCAGCCCGTCGGAGGCGTCGGCGATGAATTCGATCGTCCCGGCGCCGACATAGTCCACCGCGCGCGCCGCGCGGACCGCCGCGTCGCAGATCGCGGCGCGGGTGGCGGCGTCCATGCCGGGGGCCGGTGCTTCCTCGATCACCTTCTGATGGCGGCGCTGGAGCGAGCAGTCGCGCTCGAACAGATGGACGACGTTGCCGTGTGTATCGCCAAACACCTGCACCTCGATATGGCGCGGGCTGTCGATCCATTTTTCCAGCAAAACCTGATCGTTACCGAAGCTGGACGCCGCCTCTCGCCGGCATGAGGCGAGCGCTTCGGCGAAGTCGGCGGGCGCAACGACCTTGCGCATCCCCTTGCCGCCGCCGCCCGCCACCGCCTTGATGAGGACGGGATAGCCGATCGCATCCGCCTCCGCGCGCAGCCGTTCGGGGGACTGGTCCGCGCCGAGATAGCCGGGGGTGGTGGGAACGCCCGCCTGCTGCATCAGTGCCTTGGCCGCGTCCTTCAGGCCCATCGCGTCGATCGCGGCGGGGGGCGGGCCGACCCAGATCAGGCCGGCGGCGATCACCGCACGGGCGAAGTCCGCGTTTTCACTGAGGAATCCATAGCCGGGATGGATCGCATCGGCGCCGGTTTGCAGTGCCGCATCGATGATCCGGGCGCCCACAAGATAGCTTTCGCGGACCGGGGCGGGGCCGATCGCGACGGCGCGGTCGGCCATGCGGACGTGGAGCGCATTCGCGTCCGCATCCGAATGGACTGCGACGGTCGCGATGCCCATGCGGCGCGCGGTGCGGATGATGCGGCAGGCGATTTCTCCCCTGTTCGCAATGAGTAAGGTTCCGATGGTCATGTCGCCCTCCCTCACATCCGGAACAGGCCGAAGGCGGTCCGCTCCGGGATCGGCGCGTTGAGCGTCGCGGCGAAGGCTAGACCCAGCACGTCGCGGGTCTGCGCCGGATCGATGATGCCGTCGTCCCACAGGCGCGCCGTCGCGTACCAGGGATTTCCTTCGTCTTCATAGGTTTGGCGGATCGGCGCCTTGAAAGCCTCGGCCTGTTCGGGGGTCCAGTCGGCGGCGTCGCGATGGACAGTGGCGAGCACGCTGGCGGCCTGTTCGCCGCCCATCACGCTGATCCGGCTGTTAGGCCAAGTGAATAGAAAACGGGGAGAATATGCCCGCCCGCACATACCATAATTGCCCGCGCCGAAGCTGCCGCCGATCAGCACGGTGATCTTGGGCACCGAGGCGGTGGCGACGGCGGTGACGAGCTTGGCGCCATGCTTCGCGATCCCCTCCGCCTCATATTTGCCGCCGACCATGAAACCGGAGATATTTTGCAGGAAAAGCAACGGGATACGCCGCTGACAGGCGAGTTCGATGAAGTGCGCGCCCTTCATCGCGCTCTCGCTGAACAGGACGCCGTTATTGGCGAGGATCGCGACCGGGATGCCGTGGATATGCGCGAAGCCGCAGACGAGCGAAGTGCCGTATAACGCCTTGAATTCCTGGAATTCACTGCCGTCGACGAGCCGCGCGATCACCTCGTGCACGTCATAGGGTGCGCGCACGTCTTCGGGGATCAGGCCGTAAAGCTCGCGTGTGTCATATTTGGGCGGGCGCGCGGCGCGGAGTGTCACTTCCGGCACAAAATCGGCGGGCAGATGGCTGACGATGTCGCGCACGATCGAAAGCGCATGGTCGTCGTCCTCCGCGACATGATCGACGACGCCCGATCGACGGCCGTGAAGATCGCCGCCGCCCAGATCCTCGGCGGAGATGATCTCTCCGGTCGCGGCCTTCACCAGCGGGGGGCCGGCGAGGAAGATGGTGCCCTGCCCGCGCACGATCACGCTCTCGTCGGACATGGCGGGGACATAGGCGCCGCCGGCGGTGCAGCTGCCCATCACGCAGGCGATCTGGGGAATGCCCTTGGCGGACATGTTCGCCTGGTTGAAGAAGATGCGGCCGAAATGGTCGCGGTCGGGAAACACGTCCGCCTGGTTGGGCAGGTTGGCACCGCCTGAATCGACGAGGTAGATGCAGGGCAGCCGGTTCGCCTCCGCGATCTCCTGCGCGCGCAGATGCTTCTTGACGGTCATGGGGTAGTAGGTGCCGCCCTTCACCGTCGCGTCGTTGCAGACGATCATGACGGTGCGGCCGGAGACGCGGCCGATGCCGGCGATCACGCCGGCGCCGGGAACCTCGTCGCCATACATGCCGTGCGCGGCGAGCTGGCCGATCTCCAGGAACGGTGCGCCGGGATCGAGCAGGCGTTCGACCCGGTCGCGGGGCAGCAGCTTTCCACGCGCGACGTGGCGGGCGCGCGATGCCTCCGGCCCGCCCAGCGCGGCGCGGGCGACATCGGCGCGCAGCCGCTCCGCCAGCGCCATATTGTGCGCAGCATTTGTGCAATATGCCGCGCTGTCCGGGCCGACCATCGGCACGATCACGGGGGCGCTCATGCCGCGCCCAGCAGCTCGCGGCCGATCAGCATCCGGCGGATTTCATTGGTGCCCGCACCGATATCGAGCAGCTTCGCATCGCGCAGGAACCGCTCCACCGGCCAGTCCTTCGTATAGCCCGCACCGCCCAGCGCCTGCACCGCCTCTCCCGCGACGCGGAAGGCGTTTTCGCTGGCGAGCAGAATCGCGCCCGCCGCGTCGAACCGCGTCGTCCGCCCCGCATCGCAGGACTGCGCGACCGCATAGACATAGGCCCGCGCCGAATTGAGCGCGACGTACATGTCCGCGATCTTCGCCTGCATCAGCTGGAACGCGCCGATCGCCTGGCCGAACTGCTGCCGTTCACGGACATAGGGAAGCACGACGTCGAGGCACGCCTGCATGATGCCCAGCTGGATGCCCGCCAGCACCGTGCGTTCGTAATCGAGGCCGCTCATCAGCACGCCGACTCCGCCGTTCACCGGGCCCATGACATTCTCTTCGGGCACGAAACAGTCGGTGAAGACGAGTTCGGCGGTCGGCGATCCGCGCATCCCCATCTTGTCGATCTTCTGCCCGATCGCGAAGCCGGGCATGTCGCGCTCGATCAGGAAGGTGGTGATGCCGCGCGACCCCTGCCCCGTCTTTGCATAGACGACGAGCGTGTCGGCATAGGCGGCGTTGGTGATCCAGAACTTCGTCCCGTTCAGGCGATAGCCGCCCGCCACCGCCTCCGCCCGCAGCTTCATCGAGACGACGTCGGAGCCGGCCCCCGCCTCCGACATGGCGAGGCTGCCGACATGTTCGCCGCTGACGAGCCTGGGCAGATACCTCGCCTTTTGCGCGTCACTGCCCCAGCGCGCGATCTGGTTGACGCACAGGTTGGAATGGGCGCCATAGCTGAGGCCGATCGACGCGGAGGCGCGCGACACCTCCTCGCAGGCGATCACATGTTCGAGGTAGCCGAGGCCGAGGCCGCCATAGGCCTCCGGCACGGTGATGCCGTGCAGGCCAAGCTCGCCCATCGCAGGCCAGAGTTCGTCGCGGGGAAACCAGTCCTCCGCGTCGATCCGCGCGGCAAGGGGTTCGATCCGCTCCCGCGCGAAACGCGCGGTGGTGTCGCGGATCATGTCGGCATTGTCGCCGAGCGCAAAATCCAGACCGTTCATCAGCCTCTCCTATGGCGGCGATCCTAACGCGCCCGGCGCGGCGACGCCAATTGAAGCTGAGCAACAAGTCTATAGATGGGATCTATGATCGACCGCTATCTGATCCGCTATTTCCTGAGCGTCGTCGATCATGGCAATTTCTCCCGCGCGGCGGCGCATTGCGGGGTGTCGCAACCGACCCTGTCGGTCGGCATCGCCAAGCTGGAGGGCGCGGTGGCGCGGCGGCTGTTCACGCGCAGCAACCAGCGCGTCGAGCTGACCGAGGCGGGTACGCGCTTCCTGACCCATGCGCGGCGGATCGAGCGGGAGTTCAACGGCGCGCTGGCGGCGCTGGCAGAAACGCCGCAGGGGCGCTCGTTCCGGCTGGGCATCCTGCACAGCGTACCGGGCCGGATTGCGGCGGCGGCGGCGCGCGACTGTGCCGATGCGGCGGACGTGGGCGCGGCGGATATGGGCGCGGTCGAGATCGTCTTCGCGGGCGAGCGGGAGATCGCGGCGCAGCTGGCGCGCAACCGGCTGGACGCGGCGCTGACCATCCTGCGCGATGCCGCCCAGCCCTTTGCCCGGCGGCCGGTGCTGGAGGAAGGCTATGGCGTGGTGATCGCCGCCGACCACCGGCTGGCGGACCGGGAGCGACTGGCGCCCGAGGATCTGGCGGGCGAGACGATGATCGTCCGCCGCCATTGCGAACTGCTGTCCGAGACCAGCCGCTATTTCGTGGAGCGCGGCGTGCGCCCGCATTTCGCGCTGCGCACGACCAATGACGAGCGCGCGGTGCAGATGGTCGCGGCGGGGCTGGGCATCACGGTGATGCCCGACAGCTATCGCGGCGAGGGCATCCGCCACATTCCGCTGGCGGGGTTCGGCCATCGCCGGCGGCTGGGCCTGCTGTTCGTCGACGAGGCGCAGGCGGCGCATCCGCTGGCGGTGGCGCTGGAGGCGCGGTTGCGGGGGATGACGGGTGGGGGGTGATCTGTCGGACGGGGCGCGCCTTCACATGCGGCTCGCCCGTGGGGAGGCCCCACCCCCAACCCCTCCCCTGAAGGGGAGGGGCTTGTGACGGGTCCTGGTCTGCCCCAGCGGAAGGAGCCGGCCGCTCGCGCCAGACGGCGCATTGTAGTCGCCGGCGCCTGCCCCTAGGGTCACGCGGTTCCCCCGTGCGATGGAAACCAGCGACTTGCCCCCTGCCCCGCCCACCCAGCCCAGCAATAGCAGCCGCGACGAACTGGCCGCGATCCTCGGCCGGTCGCGGCGGGCGATCTGGGGGATCGCGGCGCTGAGCGCGGTGCTGAACGTGCTGCTGCTGGGCGGCTCCATCTACATGATGCTGGTCTATGACATGGTGCTGCCCGGCCATAGCGTGCCGACGCTGGTCGCGCTGCTGGTCATGATCACCGTCGTCTACATGTTCCAGGGCGTGCTGGAGGCGCTGCGCTCGCGGCTGCTGCTGCACATGTCGTCGACGGTCGATGCCGATCTGGGGCCGCGCATCCACGGCCTGATCGTGCATCTGGCGCGGCTGCTGCCCGCGCGCGACGCGTTGCAGCCGATGCGCGACCTGGATCAGGTGCGCACCTTCCTGTCGGGGACGGGGCCGACCGCGCTGGTCGACCTGCCCTGGATGTTCTTCTTCATCGCGGTGCTGTTCCTGCTGCACCCGTGGCTGGGCGGCGTGGTGCTGGTGGGCGGGCTGGTGCTGATCGGCCTGACCGTGCTGACCGACCGGCTGTCGGCGGAGCCGGGCGCGCGGCTCGCCCGCCTCGCCTCCGCGCGGGCGCAGGTGGCGGAGGGGACGCGGCGCCACGCCGAAACGGTGCGCGCGCTGGGCATGGAGCCGCGCGTGCGCGACGCGTGGGACCATGTCAGCCGGCAGTTCCTGGCGGCGCAGAACCGCTCCGCCAGCGTGACGGGCACGCTGTCGGGCATCAGCCGCGTGTTCCGCCTGCTGCTCCAGTCGGTCGTGCTGTCGGTCGGCGCGCTGCTGGTGATGCAGGGGCGCGCGTCGGGCGGGGTGATCTTCGCCAGCTCCATCCTGTCGTCGCGCGCGCTGGCGCCGGTCGAGCTGGCGATCGCCAACTGGCGCGGCTTCACCGGCGCGCGGCAGAGCTGGGCGCGGCTGAAGGCGATGCTGGCGCGCCTGCCGGACGATGCGCCCGGCCAGCAACTGCCCGCGCCGTGCCGCATCCTGGAGGTGGACGGCCTGTCGCTCGCGCCCGCCGGGTCGGACCGGCTGACGGTGGAGCAGGCGGTGTTCTCCGTCCGCGCGGGACAGGCGGTGGCGGTAATCGGCCCGTCGGGCTGCGGCAAGTCGACGCTGGTGCGCGGGCTGGTCGGCGCGCTGCCGCCGCGCGGGGGCGAGGTGCGGCTGGACGGCGCGACGCTGGACCAATGGTCCGCCGCCGCGCTGGGGCCGCATATCGGCTATCTGCCGCAGACGGTGGAACTGCTCGCGGGGACGGTGGCGCAGAACATCGCGCGGTTCGAGCCCGATGCGCCCGCCGACCTGATCGTCGCGGCGGCGCGGCTGGCGGGCGTGCACGATCTGATCCTGCACCTGCCCGACGGCTATGAGACGCAGGTCGGCAATGACGGCATGGCGCTGTCGGGCGGGCAGCGGCAGCGGATCGCGCTGGCGCGCGCGCTGTATCGCGACCCGTTCCTGATCGTGCTGGACGAGCCGAACTCCAATCTGGACCAGGCGGGCGAGGCGGCGCTGATCGAGGCGATCCGCACCGCCTGCGCGCGCGGCGCGATCGCGATCGTCGTCGCGCACCGGCCCAGCGTGCTGGAGGCGGCCGACCTGCTCCTCGTCATGGAGGACGGCCGCACCCGCGCCTTCGGCCCCCGGCAGGAGGTGCTGGACCGGCTGCGCCCCGGCGCGATGGCGGCCGCCTGACGCGGGGGGCCGAAGGGCCTTTCCGGCCCGATTGCGGCATTTGTGCAGCAACGCCGGCAACACCGTAGATTGCCTTGGTTTTCCGATTGACAGTGACAGCCAAGTCATAAATCCTTCATCGACAGGCTAGCGCGGGATTAACCACGCAAAGTCCTGGCGGGGATCGGGATTCGGCGATGGCGCGGGGTGTCACGGGGTTCATGCGGCAGGTGGCCCGAACGGGCGGCCGGATCGCGCCCGTCGCGCCGCTGATCGCCGCCATCGCCCTGCCCGCCCCCGCGATGGCAGACGCGCCCGCGCCGTTCTGGCAGGGGGTGCGGCGCGTGCAGGTGCTGTGCCTCGTCACCGATGCGCGGGGAAGCAATGCCGGGCCGCTGCGCGATACGCTGTGCCGCGCAGCGCGCGACCGGGCCGCGATCGGCGCGCCGGTGCCGGTGACGATGCTGGCGCAGCCGGGCGCGCCGGTGCTGGACGCGGGCGCGGTGACGTTGCTAGTCCACGCCTCCGTCACCGATACGCGGGCGGGCGCGCTGATGGCGGTGTCCGTCAGGCCCTATCGCAACCAAATACAGGATGGCGGCCCGCTGTTCGGCACCGCGCCGCGCGCCGCGCTGATCCGGGGCGCGCGCGACGACGCCGCGATCGCCGCGCTGGTCGGCCCCGCCATCGACGAGACGCTGCCGTGGCACCCGCCGGCCGGGCCACGACGCGTTCCCGGCAGGGGCGCCGGGAGCAGGTAAGATGCGAAACAACGACCATAATCTGGATAGTGACAGGGAGATTGCGTGATGAGTTATGACGCCTATGTCAGCCGTGGGGGCAGCGACATCCAGATTGCGCCGGATCACACCTTCATGCCGGGCTGCGGCTGCCCGGGCTGTGCGGGCCATGTCGAGGACGTGAATGTCGGGCTGGACCTGTCGACGGGCACCAGCGGCTATACCGGCAGCGGCGCGCTGACGGGCAGCGACGGCTCCGTCGATTCTCTGGCGGGCACGGTCGCGGCGAACGGCAAGCAGATCTGGTCGCCCGACCGGATCGCCGCGTACCTGAACCGCACCGGCGGCCAATATGGCAACGGCCCCAACGACCTGCTGCCGCGCGGCGGCGATCCGACGGTCGTCACCTTCGGCTTCCACGAGGATCAGGCCAGCCTGGAGCGCAACGGCTACGTCTACACCCTCGACGGCAAGGACTATGCCTTCACCGAGTATTTCAACTTCGCGACCTTCAACACCGAACAGCGCGCCGCCGCCCGCGTCGCGATGACCCTGTGGGACGACGTCGCCGCCGTCACCTTCCGCGAGACGAGCGCGGACCAGGGCGACATCAACTTCGGCAACCTGGCGAGCGCGCCCAACACCCAGGCCTATTCGCGCATCCCGACCGCCGATTACGGCAAGGGCGGCGCCTTCGCCAATTACTATGGCGACCAGATCGCGGGCTATGCCGGCGACGTGTGGGTTTCGGCCAGCCAGGCGTCCAACTTCCAGCTGAAGCCGGGCGGTTACGGCCTGAACACGCTGGTGCACGAGATCGGCCATTCGCTGGGCCTGTCGCATCCGGGTAACTACAACTTCAGCGCCAACTTCAGCGCCACCTATGCCAATGGCGCCGAATATTATCAGGACGTGCGCAACTACACGATCATGTCCTACTGGAATCCGCGCGACATCGGCACGCGCGACTATAACTGGAACGCGATGGCGCTGGCCTATGGCTCGACGCCGATGGTCCACGACATTCTGGCGATCCAGAAGATGTACGGCGTCGACACGACGACGCGCACCGGCGACACCGTCTACGGCTTCAACTCGACCGCCGATCGCGACGTGTTTGACTTCACGAAGAACAAGGCGCCGACCGTCACCATCTGGGACGCGGGCGGCAACGACACGCTGGACGCATCGGGCTATCGCACCGACCAGGTGATCGACCTGAACCCCGGCTCGCTCTCCAGCATCGGTGGCGTGACGCAGGCGGAGGCGCGCGAGCGGCTGAGCTTCGAGCAGGTCAACGCCAACCGTGCCGAACTGGGTTATGCGCCGATCGCCCGCTCCGTCTATGACGCGAACATGACCGCGCTGATGAACAACGGCGCGCTCGGCCGGCTGGTCGACAATGTCGGCATTGCCTATGGCGCGATCATCGAGAACGCGGTCGGCGGCAGCGGCAACGACATACTGGTCGGCAACGCGGTCGCCAACGTGCTGAACGGCGGCGACGGCAGCGACACCGCCAGCTATCGCTCCGCCACGGCGGGAGTCATCGCCAGCCTGGCGACGGCGAGCGGCACCGGCGGCGACGCGGCCGGCGACACCTATATCAGCATCGAGAATCTCGAGGGCAGCGCCTTCGCCGACATGCTGACGGGTGACGCCAATGCCAACACGCTGACCGGCGGCGCGGGCAACGACATGCTCTGGGGCGGCGGCGGCAACGACACGTTGCTGGGCGGCACCGGCGCCGACACGCTGTACGGCGGCACCGGCAACGACACGCTGCTGGGCGGCGCCGGCGACGACATCCTGTTCGGTGACAGCGGCAACGACATCCTGCGCGGCGGCGCGGGATATGACCGGCTGACCGGCGGCGCGGGCGCGGACATCTTCTATTTCGAGGTGGCCGACAAGACGACCGACGTCATCACCGACTTCACGCGCGGGGCCGACAAGATCGACCTGACCGGGATGGACGCCAACACCGCCACCGCCGCGATCGACGCGTTCACCTATGTCGGCGCGGGCCAGTTCACCGTCGGCAAGGCGGGCGTGCTGCGCTGGTCGACCGACGGCCGCAACAGCTTCCTGCAGGGCGACGTGGACGGTGACGGCGTCGCCGACTTCGCGATCAAGATCGAGGGTGTGAACCGCATCCTGCTGAGCGACCTGATCCTCGGCTGATCTTCCTGACGGGAAGGCATGAAGAGCCCCGCGCCGGTATCGCCCGGCGCGGGGTTTTTCGTGGGTGGGTGGTGGGGTTGCCCTAGTGGATGAGGCGTCCCGCCCTTGTGAGGACGGCGATGCTGTGACGCCCAAGAACTGTTCGTCATCAGTCCGAACGGTAAGTCCAGTCGAGCCTGAACCGTGAACACCGCGTTGCGGCCTCGGCCAGCCATCGTAAAACGGTTGGCAAGAAGACGCCCGCGGCATCATGGCTAGGATCAAATATCGGGTCTTTTTGCGTTTTTTCCGAAGCTGCGGTTTGCGAGTGAACGGAACCGGTCGCATCATGATCGTGAGCGTCTGCGGATCGGCATGATGATCACGCAGCAGCTTTCCCAAGATTGGTTCCAGCTGCTAGCTTGAGGGGGAATCCACTGCAGAAAGACCGCCGCTGATGATTGCTGCCTTAGCTGCATTGGCACTGGCGACGACACCAACATGTACACCGGTAAAGGATGCAGACAGTCTGTGGGCCTCACCTGCCACGCGCTGGGTGTTTCTTGGGGAGATGCATGGCACCAACGAGATGCCAGACGCTTTCACCAACCTCGTTTGTCTTGCAGCCGAGAAGCGCGGCGCGATCACCGTCGTGATCGAATGGCCTATCGAAACGCAACCTGTCCTCGACGCGTGGCTTGCCTCCGATGGACGCAAACAGGCCCTAGCCGCCTTGCTGTCAGCGCCTGAGTGGCACTCCAAAGATCAAGCCGGCTTCACAAGCGCGGCCTATCTGCGAATGTTCGAATATCTGCGGCTTCTTCATAAGGCCGGGAAAGTCGCCGGCCTGCGGGCCTTCGACAAGGCGGCTGGCGGGTCGGATAGCCGGGATCGAAATATTGTGATGGCGGAACGGCTCCGCCTTATAGCGCATGAGACGAACGGCCTGATCCTGATCTTGGTCGGTAACGTTCACGCTTCACGGACGCCGCTGCGTATGGGTCCGGACGACGTCGTTAGACCCGCAGCTTTTCTTCTTCCGGACATTCAGCGAATAGCGGTTGGAATAACATCACCCGGTGGCACTGCTTGGGGTTGTCGTCGGGAAGGCTGCCGGATCTACAATGACGGCTCAGGGCCAACGGGCCCATCCAGTATTACGTGGCATAGGGAACCTGATCGCCGTTTTGATGCGACCTACGATCTTGGCAAGCCTGTGACGGCATCGGTTCCCGCAATCCCCGTGCGCCTGAGCGATTAGTTATCGCGCGGTTTCCCGAAGAGGAACTCGCCGGCAGCCGGATCGATAAAGGCCTCCGCTGATGGACGCCGCCTCAGCCTTCGGGTGGGGCAGTGTTGCAGAGACGTAGCGTCCGGGGCGGCGCCCCACCCCAACCCCTCCCCTGAAGGGGAGGGGCATTTCTGGCCCCCTGCTCCGCCGGCGTCAGTCCTGCGGCGTTGTCGTGCCCGTGCCGCCGCCCGTCGAGGGATAGGCGCCCGTCGCGTTGCTCGCCGGGGCGGCGGCGGGGAGGTCGTGGACGGGGATCGCGGGGTCGCGGGAGGCGCGCGGGGCCTTCAGGTTGCCGTCGACGGCGTTGTCGAGGGCGAGCAGGCCGTCGGTCACGCCGGGCACCCCGCCCCGGCGGCCGGCGCGGCGCAGGGGGTCGACCGGCGTCACCGCGCCCGGTACGATCAGCGGCGCCTGCAGCCGCCCCATCGCCGCGAGCAGCGCGGCGGCGTAGCGATATTCGGAGGCCTCCGCCTGGACGAAGGCGGTGCGCGACTGGAGGAGGTCGCGCGCCTGGTCGAGCACGTCCAGCGTGGTGCGGTCGCCCAGCCGCTCCTGCTCGCGCGCGCCGGAAAAGGCGCGGCCGGCCGCGTCCACCGCCTGACGATAGGACGGCAGCGCGATCCGCGTGGTGTTCAGCAGCGTCCACATCCGCGCCACCAGATCGCGCACGTCGCGGCGCGCCTGATCGAGCAGCCGCCAGTCGCGCTCGTTCGCCTCCCGCGTCTCGCGCATCCGGGCGCTGATCTGGCCGCCGGAATAGATGGGCATGTTCAGCACCACCCGCCCCAGCACCTGATCGGTGCGCAGCTGGTTGTTGTAGGGCGAAGTGGAGTTGCGCGTCACCGCCCCCTCCGCCGAGACGCTGGGCCCGCGCTCCGCGGCGGCGGCATGGGCGAGCGCGCGCGATTGCAGCTCGCGGAACCGCGCGCCGGCCAGCGTCGGGTTGTTCTCCTCGGCGGCGGCATAGGCGGCCTCCAGCGTCGCGGGCAGGCCGATCAGCGCGGGCTCCGGCGCGAGATCGCCGGGGGGATGGCCGACGGCGGCGGCATAGGCGCTGCGGCTGGCGGCCAGCTGCCCCTCCGCCTCCGCCAGCTGCCCGCGCGCGAGCGCGAGGCGGTTGGCGGTCTGTTCGCGATCGGTCATCGTCGCCTCGCGCATCCGCGCGCGCTCGCTGACATCGCCGTTCTGCCGTTCGAGCAGCGCCAGATTGTCGCGCGAGATGGCGACCAGCTGCTGGTCGCGGCGGACGGCGACATAGGCGGTGATGACGTCGGTCAGCACCTGCTGCTCGGTCTGGCGCAGCTGCTCGCGCGCCAGACCCACCCCCGCCTGCGCGGCGCGCACGCGGGCGCTCAGCCGGCCGGAGGTGAACAGCACCTGCGAGGCGGTGAGATCGTAGGAGGGGGCGACGCCCTTTTGCCGCAGCGTGATCTCGGGATCGAGCTGGACGCGGGAATCGGTGTAGATGCCCGCCGCCGCGACGTTGAGGTTGGGGCCATAGGCGCTGCGCGTCTGCGCGACGACCGCGTCGGCGACGCGGGTGTCGGCGCGCGCCGCGAGCAGCTCCGGGTTGCGGTCATAGGCGGCGGCGATCGCCTCCGCCAGCGTCTCCGCCGGGGCGGGTGCCGCGATGGCGACAGCGCCCGCCACCACGCCCGCGAGCAGGGCGGCCCTGATCGAGCGGATCACTCAATTCTCCCGGAAGGCGCGGTTCAGCTGATCGCGCAGCGGCTTGGTGATGTAGGACAGGAGCGAGCGGTCGCCCGTCTGGATATAGGCCTCCACCGGCATTCCGGGCACCAGCTTCAGCGCGCCCAGCCGCTTCAGCTCCGCCTCGTCGACGGCGATGCGGACGCGGTAGAAGCTCTGGCCGGTGCGCTCGTCCAGCGTGCGTTCCGCCGCGACGTGGCGCAGCGTGCCCTTCAGCTCGGGCGTCGTCTGCTGGTTGAAGGCGGTGAAGCGCAGGTCCGCCTGCTGGCCGATATGCAGCTGGTCGATATCGCCGGGGCTCACCTTCGCCTCGACGACCAGTTCGTCGGTGTCGGGGACGATCTGCATGATCGTCTGCGCGGGCGGGACGACGCCGCCGATCGTCGTATAGACCAGCTTGTCGATCACACCGGCGCTGGGCGCGCGGACGACCGAGCGGTCGACCGTGTCGCCGGCCGCGACCTTGCGCACCTGCTGCTCGTTCAGGCGGGCGACGACCTCCGCCAGTTCGACACCGGCCTGGCTGCGCGCGTCCTGTTGCAGCTGCGCGGAGCCCTGACGCAGTTCGGCGATACGCGCGCGCGTCTGCGCGATCTGCGACGAGAGCGAGGCGGCGCTGCCCTCCAGCTCGGCGGCGGTCCGCTCCAGCTGGTTGAGGCGCGAGATGGTGACGAGATCCTTCTTCCACAGCTCGCGCACGCTGTCCCGCTCGGGCGCAATCAGCGCGGTCTGCTTGCGGGTGGCGGCCAGCTGCGCCTGATAGGCGGCGATCTGCTGTTCGGACTGGCTGATCCGCTCCGCGAACTGCGCCTGCTGCACGGCACGCGCCTGACGGCGGAGCGCGAACAGCCGGTTCTCCTCCGCGATCGCGGCGCGAGCGGTGGGAGAATTGCTCTGCGTGAGCGCGGGCGGATAGGCGATGCCGCCCAGCCCGTCCCGCTCCGCCGTCAGCCGCGCGCGCGCCGCGAGCAGCTGTTCAAGCCCCTCGCCCGAGGTGCTGGCGGTGACGCCCGCTACGGTGGTGTCGAGCCGCATCAGCGGCGCGCCGCGCTGCACCCGGTCGCCCTCGCGAACATAGACCTCCGCGATCACGCCGCCGGTGGGGTGGGCGATCGACTTCACGCGCGATTCGACAGAGACCTCTCCCGACGCGATCACCGCGCCGGTGACGCGGACGAGCGCGGCCATGCCGAACAGGCCGAAGACGAGCAGCGCCAGCGCGATCACCGCCAGCCGCAGGTTGCGGTGCAAGTCGATGCGCGGATCGCGGGCGACATCGCCCTCCTGCTCCGCGACGAAGGGAATGGGCGGCTGGTAGTTCATGCGATCATCCCTCGGCCGGAGCCATCGCGGCGGTACCGCCGCGCGCCGGGGCGGCCGGCCCCTTCAACAGCCGCGCGCGCACCTCGTCACGCGGCCCGAAATCCTCCAGACGGCCGCCGCGCAGCACCGCGAGCATCGACGCCGTCTCGATCAGCGCGGGCGCGTTGCCGGTGCTGACGACGATCGCGCCGCGCGCCCGCGCGCCCGTGATCGCCGCCGCCAGCAGCGGCTGGCCACCCGCGTCGAGATGCGCGGCGGGGTCGTCCAGCACGATCAGGAACGGGTCGCCGAACAGCGCGCGGGCCAGCGCGATCCGCTGCCGCTCGCTGGCGGACAGCAGGTTGCCGTCGACGCCGACCTCCGTCGCATAGCCCTGCGGCAGGCGGACGATCAGGTCGTGGACGCCCGCCGCCGTCGCCGCCGCGATCACCGCGTCGGAGCCGGCGGCCGGATCGAAGCGGGCGATGTTCTGCGCGACGCTGCCCTCGAACAGCATCGCGTCCTGCGGCAGATAGCCGACCTGCCGGCCGAGTGCCGCGCCCGCCCACTGGTCGAGCGCCGCGCCGTCCAGCCGCACCTTGCCCGCCGCCGCCGGCCAGCCGCCGATCAGCGCGCGCAGCAGCGCCGACTTGCCGCTGGCGGACGGGCCGACGATCGCCAGCGCATCGCCCGCGCGCAGGGCGAAGCTGACATCGCGCGCGATCACGCGCCGCGCCTCCGGCACGGTGAGGGTCAGCCCCTCCACCTCCAGCCGCGCGGCGGCGGGGGGCAGCGGCAGCGGATCGGCGGGGGGCGCCTCCGCATCGAGCAGCGTGGCGACGCGCGCCCAGCCCGCGCGCGCGCGGGCGATCGCCGGCGCCTCCGCGATCAGCGCCTCGAACGGGGCGAGGCCCTGCGCGACGAGCAAAGTCGCCGCGACCATCGCGCCGATGCTGGCGCTGCCGCCGATCACCAGCGCGCCGCCCAGCGTCACCGTCGCGACGATTGCCAGCAGGCGGACGCCGTGCGCCACCGCCAGCCGATCGCGCGCGGGGGCGAGCAGGCGCGCGCTGAGCGCGGCGACCGCGTCCCGATCCGCCAGCGCCGTCTCCACCCGGTCGGCATCGGCGCGGCCCGCGCGCCACGCGGGCAGCAGCACCGCCGTCAGGATCGCGGCACCGGCGAGCAGGACCAGCGCGAAGCCGCCATGCAGCAGCGCCAGCGCGATGAGGAAGATGGGCATGAGCAGGACGCCCGCGCCACGCGTGACGGCGGGCCGGTTCGCCAGCTCGCCCAGATCGTCGATGCCGCGACGGATCGCCGCCCCGCCCGCCGCCGCCGTACGGCCGTGCACGAGGCGCGCATCGACGCGGGCGGACAGGGCGGCGGTGATCCACGCGCCCAGCTGCGCCGCCATGCGGGCGCGAAGCATCGCCAGCAGTGTCAGCAGGCCCAGCCCGACCGCCGCCATGGCGAACACGCCGCCAAGCGTCGCGGGATTGTGCCCGGCCAGCACCGTGTCGATGGTCAGCAGCAGGTACAGCGCACCCGCCAGCGGCGTCAGCCCGACGACCACCGAGATGATGGCGACCGCCACCAGCCCCCCGCGACACTCAAGGAGTATCGCGCGCATTTCCGAACGCGCCTGTCCTGGCACTGGAACGAAACCCCGCCTGTCGAAATCGTTAAGGTTTCGTTCTGCACACAAATCCCGAACCGCGCCACATCTTTATCGGACGGGCGCGGCGCCCCTTGCGGGGCCGGCCGGGGTCAGCGGGCGGCGATGGTGCCGATCGCGATCTCGCGCAGGCCACGCTCCGCGACATCATGCGAGGACGCGGCCGCGCCCGACGGCATCAGCATCGAGGCGGCGGGCCGCTCCAGCACCTGCGTATAAAGCGCGCGCGCCGCGTCGACGCGGCCGGTCTTGCCATAGACCGCCGCCAGGTTGAGCATCAGCTCCGGCCGGTTGGGATAGATGCGCCGCTCCGCCGTCAGGATCTTCTCCGCGCGGCCGAGATCCCCGGTGGCGATCGCGGAATAGCCCGCCTCCCGCGCCGAAAGCGGCGCCGCCAGCAGCCCCATCGCGGCACAAGCCAGGATATAGCGCATCGTCCGTCCTCCTTATCCGCCGGCAACGCCGATCGTTTCACTTTTGTGACACTTGTATGTCACTTCGGTGACGGACGCACAAGAGGCGCGGCGGTTCCGATGCGTTGTTGTTTCGGGACGGCGTGGCGGCGTCTCGTCGGGGCGCGTGCAGTGTCGGCCGGGACCGAACGGGACGACGCTTCCCATGCCGGGGCAGGCGGATGGAATGGTCCGGTAGCGCGCGGCGCGTGGGTCGATCCGTGCGAATAGAGGAAGGTGCGCTCGAGAGGCGCAAGCCGACCCGGCAGATGCGCGGCATGGCGCGCAAGCGATGGCGCGGGACCTGCAAGACTGCGTGGATACCGACGACGCGGACGGGACTTGCGGTCCGTCATCCTGCCCGGATGACCGACGATCACATCTTCGCGATATCGGTGGAAAAATTGGCGCGCCCGGAACGATTCGAACGTCCGACCCTCAGATTCGTAGTCTGATGCTCTATCCAGCTGAGCTACGGGCGCGCATTGGAGTGGCGCTGTTAGCAGAGATTTTTGGGGGTGCAAGCGCTATCTGGAAAAAACTTCGCGGCCGATCACAGCCGGCGTACACGGGGGCCGGGGCGCCATACTCCTATATACGCGCGCGCGTGTGGGGCGCGGGCGAAGTGGGCGGACGGGGTTTGGCTTGGGCGGCGATCCGCCCTAGATGTCGGCGTCATGAAGAGCCTGTTGCCGATCGCCCTCCTGCCCTGCCTCCTGTCGGCCTGCGCGGCGGACGATACGCGCTACCCCTCGCTGGCGCGGCGCGCGGTGGAGGATGCCGATTTTCGCGAGCCACCAGCCACGACCCCGGCGCCGCCCACGTCCGACCCCGCGCTGGATGCCCGGATCGCGGCGCTGCTCGACCGGCTGAAGACGGTGGCCGCCGGGTTCGACCGCGACGCGGCGGCGGCGCGGCGGCTGGTCGCGGTGCGGGGCGCGGGCACGACGGGCAGCGAGCCGTGGCTCGCGGCGCAGAGCGCGCTGGCGGAGCTGGACGACTGGCGCGCGCAGACGGGCAGCATCGCCGCCGATGCGGACGATCTGGGCAGCGAACGCGCGGCGAAGCTGCTGCCCCCCTACCCCGTGCTGACCGCCGCGCAGGGTAAGATCGCAGCGGAGGTCGCCCGGCAGGGGAAGGTGCTGGACGGGCTGCAGGGGAATTA
The DNA here is from genome assembly GCA_913775975.1 of uncultured Sphingomonas sp. Classification (GTDB taxonomy): domain Bacteria; phylum Pseudomonadota; class Alphaproteobacteria; order Sphingomonadales; family Sphingomonadaceae; genus Sphingomonas. The sequence goes on from CAJYLQ010000022.1 coordinate 22,942, forward strand.
GCGGCCGGCGGGGGCGTTCGGAGCCGCACCCGGCGCTCGCCGTCATGGTGCGGGGGCCGGCTGGCGATGTCGGCCGCGTGGATACCCCGTCGTCAGGATTACGGCCTGCCGCCTCAGCTATTGGGTTCCTTAGTATAGCCACCGCGACGCCATCCCGGAGATCAAGGTCTGCATGGGAGAGGTCGTCGCTCACTCGAAGCTTCGCCCAACTAGACCCCGGCCTGCGCCGGGGTGACATTTGGTCTTTGTCCGGCGTGCCGACTTGCAGGAACCAATCATCGCAGGGGTAGGACCGGCGAACGCCCTTCCCCATCGCGCAGGGATCGGGCATCGCTACCCCGACAATCGGGGCGGCGGGGGATGCGATGAGCGGGCGTAGGGATCTGACCAGCGGACCGATCGGCGCGACGCTGATCGCCTTTGCCCTGCCGACGCTGGGGTCGAACATCCTGCAATCGCTCAACGGATCGATCAACGCGATCTGGGTCGGGCGTTTCCTGGGCGAATCGGCGCTGGCGGCGACGTCGAACGCGAACATCGTCATGTTCCTGCTGTTCGGCGCGGTCTTCGGCTTTGGCATGGCGGCGACGGTGCTGATCGGGCAGAGCTGGGGCCGCCGCGACGTGGAGGGCGCGCGGCGCGCGTTCGGCTCCGCGATCGGGCTGGTGCTGGCGACGTCGCTGGTGGTCGCGATCCTGGGCTGGGCATTTTCCCATGCGATCCTCGTCGCGCTGGCGACGCCCGCCGCCGCGCTGCCGCTGGCGGACGCGTATCTGCGCGTGATCTTCCTCAGCCTGCCCGCCGCGATGATCGTCGTGCTGCTGATGATGGGGCTGCGCGGCACCGGCGATGCGATGACGCCGCTGTGGTTCATGATCCTGTCCGTCGTGATCGACACCGCGCTGAACCCGGTGCTGATCCTGGGTCTGGGGCCGTTCCCCCGGCTGGGGATCGAGGGATCGGCACTGGCGACGCTGATCGCCAACAGCGTCGGCGTGATCGCGCTGGCGGCGTGGATCCACTGGCGCGACCTGCCGCTGCGGTTGCGCGGGGCGGAGATCGCGTACCTGCTGCCCGAGCGGGCGCTGACCCGGCTGATCGTCGGCAAGGGGCTGCCGATCGGCGCGCAGATGCTGGTCATCTCCGTCGCCGGGCTGACGATGATCGGGCTGGTCAATCGCGAAGGGGTGGAGACGACCGCCGCCTATGGCGTGACGCTGCAATTGTGGAACTACATCCAGATGCCCGCGCTGGCGATCGGCGCGGCGGTGAGCGCGATGGCGGCGCAGAATATCGGCGCGGGGCATTGGGACCGGGTGGGCCGGATCACGCGCGCGGGCATCCTCTACAACCTCGCGCTGACGGGGGTGATGATCGCAGTCATCCTGTGGTTCGACCGGACGACGCTGGGCCTGTTCCTGTCGGATGGCAGCCCGGCGATCGCGATCGGCCAGCATATCGGCATGATCGCCAGCTGGAGCTTCCTGCTGTTCGGCGTGACGATGGTGCTGTTCGGCACGGTGCGCGCGAACGGCGCGGTGTGGGGGCCGCTGGCGATCCTGTTCGTCGCGATGTTCCCGGTGCGGCTGGGCTTCGCGCTGATGATGCGGCCGTTGCTGGGCGCGGACGCGCTGTGGTGGAGCTTTCCGCTGGGGTCGGCGGTGACGATGCTGGGGGCGGGCCTTTATTATCGCTACGGCCCGTGGCGGCGCGGACGGCTGGTGACGCCGCCGGCGGCCGGTCCCGCCCCCACCGCCCCTATGGCGGAGGGCGATCGGGCGGCGGCGGTGCCATGACCTCGATCACGCCGGGCGCGACCCGCGCGGTGACGGGGGTGCGCGCCAGCACCTCTCCGTCGATCGAGATGGGCAGGCGCGGCTCGGTATCGATCTTCAGGCTCTTGCCCGAAAAGCTGATCGTGTCCTGGTGCCGCGCCTTCAGCCCCAGGATGCTCGCCAGCCAGTTATAGGCCAGCTTGCGCTTGTAGTGGCCGCGCACCGCCTGCACGACGATCTGACCCGAATTGACCGACGCCTCATCCACCAGCCAGGTGCCGCCGTGATAGGGGCCGTTGGAGATGCGGACCTCCACCACCTTCATCTTGCGGCGCTGCGTGCCGTCGTCGACGTGCAGCGTGAACGGCCGGAACCGCCCGAACTGATAGCCCGCCCAGCCGAGATAGCCGACCATGCCCAGCACCTTCTTGAGCCCGTGCGGCACGGTTTCGGCGATCTGCGGGCTGATGCCCATCGCCGCGCAATTGGCGAAATAGTCGCCGTCGATCACGCCAAGATCGATGCGGCGGGTATGGCCGGCGCGGATCACCTCGACCGCGCCCTCCACCGTGCGCGGGATGCCCAGCGTGCGCGAAAAGCTGTTGGCGGTGCCGAGCGGCAGGACGCCGAGGATCACGTCCTTGCCGACCAGCAGGTCGACGAGGCCGCTGATCGTCCCGTCGCCGCCGCCCAGGATCACGAGGTCCGGCCCGGCGGCGAGCACGTCGTGCACCGTCGCCTCCAGCTTGTCCGGATCCTCCACCGCGCGCGCATCGACCGGATAGGGCAGCCCCTTCATCGCCGCGCAGGCGCGCTTGAACAGCTTCTGCCCCTTTCGCGACTTGGCATTGACGACCATCGCGGCCGACCGAATTTCCCGCATGATCGATACACTCCCGCAACCATCGCCCCAACGCTTGCGGCGGGCCAAGCGATCCCGCATGACCCGAAGGGTCATGTCCAGCTATCCCGCGATCCGCCTTCGCCGTACCCGCGCCTCCGCCTGGAGCCGCCGGCTCCATGCCGAGACCGTCCTGACCCCCGCCGACCTGATCTGGCCGCTGTTCATCGCGGAAGGAGACGGGGTGGAGCAGCCGATCGCCACGCTGCCCGGCGTGTCGCGCTGGTCGGTCGACGGCATCGTCGCGCGCGGGCGCGAGGCGCGCGACCTGGGCATTCCGTGCGTCGCGCTGTTCCCCAACACGCCCGCGCACCTGCGCAGCGACGACGGGGCGGAGGCGCTGAACCCCGACAACCTGATGTGCCGCGCGATCCGCGCGCTGAAGGACGCGGTGCCGGAGGTCGGCGTGCTGACCGACGTGGCGCTCGACCCCTATACGACGCACGGGCATGACGGGCTGGTCGACGCGGCCGGCTATGTCGTCAACGACGCGACCGCCGACGCGCTGGTGCAACAGGCGCTCAATCAGGCGCGCGCGGGGTCGGACATCATCGCGCCGTCCGACATGATGGACGGGCGCATCGGCCTGATCCGCGGCGCGCTGGAGGGCGAGGGCCACGTCAATGTCCAGATCATGAGCTACGCCGCCAAATATGCTTCCGCCTTCTACGGGCCGTTCCGCGACGCGGTCGGCAGTCGTGGGCTGCTGAAGGGCGACAAGAAGACGTACCAGATGGACAGCGCCAATGCCGAGGAGGCGCTGCGCGAGGTCGCGCTCGATCTGGCCGAGGGCGCGGACAGCGTGATGGTGAAGCCGGGCCTGCCCTATCTGGACATCGTGACGCGCGTGAAGACGCGGTTCGAAGTGCCCGTCTTCGCCTATCAGGTGTCCGGCGAATATGCGCTGATCGAGGCGGGCGTCGCGGCGGGCGCGGCGGATCGCGACGCGATGGTGCTGGAAACGCTGCTGGCGTTCAAGCGCGCGGGCTGTTCGGGCGTGCTGACCTATCACGCGGCGCACGCGGCGCGGCTGCTGGCCGGATGATCGAGACGGCGCGGGTCGTGCTGCGCGCATGGCGGGCGGAGGACGCGCCCGCGCATCACGCGCTGTGCCACGATCCGCGCGTGCTCGCGATGTTCGGCGACGCGCCGTCAGAGGCGGATTCGCGCGACGTGGTGGCGCGGCAGAACGCGCTGCTCGCCGCGCATGGCTATTGCTTCTGGGCGATGGTGGATCGCGCCGATGGCCGCTTCATCGGCTGGTGCGGGCTGAAGCCGGGTCACGCGCCGATCGATGGCGAGACGGAGATCGGCTGGACCGTCCACCCCGATCGCTGGCGACAGGGTCTGGCGCGGGAGGCGGCGACGGCGGTGCTGGCATGGGCGTGGCGGGAAACCGCCCTGCCCTCGATCGTCGCGATCACCGCTGCGGCGAACGGGCCGAGCCAGGGGCTGATGGCGCGGCTGGGAATGCAGCGCGAGCCGGCGGGCGATTTCGACGATGACGAGCGCGCGCCGGGCGATCCGCTGCGCCCGCACATCCTGTTCCGTATTTGGCGACCGGCGGGCGGGGCCGTCCGATAGGCGGGATCGCGTGGAGCCCATGCCCTTCAATGGGGCATCGCCACGAACGGCGCGCTTGCGGACGCCCCCGGCCCCCTCCCCTGAAGGGGTTCGTTGCAGAACTTCCTCCGTCATCCCGGCGAAGGCCGGGATCCAGTTGGTCAGGGGTCGGTAAGCCACTCGAATCGTCCCGCAACTGGACCCCGGCCTTCGCCGGGGTGGCGGGTGAGAGGCGTGAGAGACCGAGTTTCGTTACGGTCCCCTGAAGGGGAGGGGTTGGACGGTCGGCTCAATGCGCAAGCCCGGCACGCTACTTTAGGATCACGTCAGGCTGAGCCGTCATTGCGAGCGGAGTGAAGCAATCCAGAGCCGGATCAGGACGCCCTGGATTGCCGCGCTTCGCTCGCAATGACGACGTCGGCTCAAGCTCATGTCAGGTCATGCCAGCCCGGCACCGTCACGCGACACAGCGCTTATGCGGTCCGCATCAGGGCCGTCCCCGAGGGGAAAATCAGGTCGAAAAGGAAATGGTCGGGAAGAGAGGATTCGAACCTCCGGCCCCTGCCTCCCGAAGACAGTGCTCTACCAGGCTGAGCTACTCCCCGACGGAGTTCCGGTCGTCATCAGCTTTCGGGAGCCGACCGGTTGGCTTGGAGGCGCGCCTATAACGGGCGGTTTCGGGGAGCGCAAGCGGCTTTCACGCGCCCGCGCCCACGCGGCCTACATAATGATCGTGTCGTCGTCCGCGCCCTTCGCCAGCACGCGGCCCATGGCGTCGAACAGGTCGTCCATCGCCACGGGTTTGAAGATCACCTCATCGGCGCCGGCGGCGATGCAGCGGGCGCGCAGGTCGACCGCGGCATCGGCGGTGACGACGATGATCGGCACCTGCGCCTTGGCATCGGCGCGCGCGCGGATATGGCCGATCGCGGTGATGCCATCCATGCCGGGCATGCGAAGGTCGATCAGCACGACCTCGAACTCCTGCTCGTCGATCAGGCGCAGGCCCTGCTCCGCATTCTCGGCGCCGGTCATTTCGGCACCCGCAACACCCAGCATATCGTTGACAACGCGGCGGTTCATCCGGTCGTCCTCGATGAAGAGCACGTTCATCACGCGACCCTAACATCCCGGCTGGATTGGAAAAAGTCTGACTTCATCGTCCCGCTCTAGGCCTCATGACGGTCGCGGTACAAGATGGGACGTGAACGATTCGCCGCAATCGGGGGCAAACAGCGTCGCGAGCAGCGCCTTTCCGGACACGGGCTTGTCCACCACGCGCGTTACGGCGGCGGCCAGCCTGTCCCGGCCATCGCGCCCGGGGGTCCACAGCAGCGTCACCGGGCAGCCCGCCTGCCGCGCCCGTTCCGCCAGGACCACGACATCGTCCAAGCCATCATCCCCCAAGGCTACGGCGGCATCGTCGATCAGCATGGCGGAGACGGTTTGCATGTTCAAGGTCGCCAGCCCCTCCGCCACCGTGTCGGTAAAAACGATACGGCCGGCGCGTGGTTCCAGCAGCGTCCGCCATGTCGCGCGGCGGATGGGATTGCGTTCGATGACCAGCATCGCCGCCCTGGTCCCTGCGGGCGACGTCGATGTTGTATCGGCGGCGTCGGCCGGCTCGGCGAGGCGCAGCGGCAGCGTGACGGTGAAGCACGCCCCCTCCCCCACCACGCTGGTTACGCCGATATCGCCACCCATCGCGACCGCCAGATTGCGGCAGATGGCCAGCCCAAGCCCGGTGCCGCCGAAACGCCGCGTGGTGCTGGCGTCGGCCTGGCGGAACGATTCGAAGATGGCGGCCTGCTTGTCGACCGGGATGCCGATGCCGGTATCGGCGACCGCGATGCGCATCACGCCCGCCCCCGCATCGGACGCCGCATCCGGCGCCGCGTCCGTCGTGACGGTCAGCGTGATCCGGCCCGTCGCCGTGAACTTCACCGCATTGGCCAGAAGGTTGAACACGATCTGGCGGATCCGCGCCGCATCGCCCACGATCCGGCCGGGCGCACCGGCCAGGTCGACGACGACCGCCAGCCCCTTCGCCCGGGCCTGATCCTCCCACAGGCGCGCGGCGTCGCCGATCGTCTCGGCCAGATCGAAGGGGCGCTCCTCCAGCGTCAGATTGCCCGTCTCCATCTTCGCGACGTCCAGAATGTCGTCGACCAGCGCCTGCATCGTCAGGCCCGCGCCCTTCACCACGCCCAGCCTTTCGCGCGTGGTGGTGTCGATCGCGGCATCGGCCAGCATCACCTGCGTCATCCCGAGGATGCCGTTCAGCGGGGTGCGGATCTCGTGACTGGTGGTCGCCAGAAATTCCGTCTTCGTCGTCAGTGCGCGGTTGAGCGCGACGTTGGTTTCCGCCAGCCCGTCGCGCGCGACCTCCAGCGCGTTGCGGCTGCGCCGGATCGTGAACAGCGCGATGCCCAGCACCGCGACGAGAACCGCCGTCGCGGCGGTGATCGCGGTGAAGATCATCTGCTGGAACCGCGCGCTCGCCTGTTCCAGCGCGACCGTGCGGCGCAGTTCCTCCGCGCGCAGCTTCGTGATGCGCAGCTCCTGATTGGCGAAGTCGAACCGCGCCGCCATCAGCGCGTTGCCGGTATTGGTCGCCAGCGTCGTCGTCTCGTCATCGATCCGCTTCGCCGCGCCGAGATGGATCAGCGCGCGGCGATAGTCGCCCGTCCGCTGATAGACGCGATAGGCGGTCAGGTGCGGTTCCAGCCAGATCGGTTCGGTCGTGTCGAGGTCGATCCCGGCGAAGCTCTGGTCGATCAGTTCCGCCGCCTGCGCCATGTTGCCGCGCTGGAATGCCGCCTCCGCCGCCAGCGCCAGAAGCTGCGGCCGCCAGCTCGACGCCTCGCCATCGGCGGCGACGGCCAGGCTGCGCCGCACCGCCTGCTCCGCATCGGCGACGCGGCCCGCCTTCAGCCGGTTGCGCGCCATGTTGCGCAGGACCTGCGCGACGAGCACGGGGCTGCGCATCCGCTCCGCCTGCGCGAGCGCGATCGCGAACTGCCGCTCCGCCTCATCATGGCGGCGCAGGTCCTGCAACACGCCACCGCGATTGTTGTAGAGCGCGACCATCATGCCCGGATCGCCGCGATAGATATCGGATGCCTGCGTCAGATAGCGCAGCGCCCGGTCGTAATCCTTGGCATCGCTGTAGAGCGAGGAAATCAGCGTCAGCGCGATCGCCTCGCTGCGTGGATTGCCGACCGCCGCGAAGATGCGAAAGGCGGTCTGGAAATCGGACAACGCGCCGGCGATCTGGCCCTGCATGTTGCGCAGGGCCCCGCGCGTCAGATGGATCTCCCCACCCAGCTGGGTCCGTTGCCCTCCGGCATTGCGAAATGCCTTATCAATCAGCGGCGTAGCGCCGGTATAATTGCCGAGTCGCAGTGCCGCTTCGGCTTGAAGCCACTGCGCCGTCGCCATTGCCGTCACGTCGCCGGGCGATCGGGACCGTGCGTCAAGCTGGGTTTCCGCCTCTCCGGCGATCCGCTGCGCAGATGCCGGATCGCTCATCATGAGGCCCCGGGCCGCTTCGAGCCGCGTTTCAATAGAGGCGGGTTCGTCGGCGGCACTGGCAGCGACGGGCGCCGTGGCGACCAGCAGCGCGAAGGCGGTCGCCAGCGTGGGGAAGCGCATTCAGCCGCGCCTGAAGGCGGCGAAGGACGGCAGTGCCGTGACTTTCTGCTTGAGCCCGCAGGAGAGGTCCGCGTCGAGGAAGTCCATCAGCGCCGCCAGACCGAGCGGGCGGCTGATCAGGAACCCCTGCACCACGTCGCAGCCCATAACCGAAAGGAGCGCGAGCGCCGACGGCGTCTCGACCCCCTCCGCCACGACCTCCATCTCCAGCGCATGGGCCAGGTCGATCGTCGAGCGGACGATCAGCGGATCGCGATTGGAACTGGTCAACTGCGTGACGAACAGCTTGTCGATCTTCAGCTCGCGCGCGGGCAGTTTCTTCAGATAGGCGAGCGAGGACAGGCCGGCGCCGTAATCGTCGATCGCGATGACGACGCCGATGTCGGCAAAGGCGCGCAGATGCGCGATCGCGCTGTCGGGATCGCGGATCACGCCCGTCTCGGTGATTTCGAACCCCAGCCGCGCACCGCTGCCCTCGACCAGCGAACAGGCGCGACGAACGAACCGCGCGTCGGACAGCAGGATCGCGGAGATGTTGACGAAGATCGTCAGGTCGTGACCGCGCTCTACCAGCACGCGATAGTCGCGCACCGCCTGCTGGATCGTCCAGATCGTCAGGTCGACGATATGATGCGTCTGTTCGGCCAGCCCGATGAAGTCGCCCGGCGGGATCAGGCCGCGCGTCGGATGCTGCCAGCGGACCAGCGCCTCGACACTGTCGATCTGCTGGCGGCGGACATGGACCTTGGGTTGATATTGCAGGAACAGCTCGCCCCGGCCGATCGCGGCCTGGAGATCGCGCATCAGGTCCTGATGCTCGCTGGGCAAGGGCAGGTCGCCGACATCGCGCACCACCGGCTGACGGCTTTCGCGCGCGGCCTCGATCGCGCGTTCCGCCTCGTCGATCAACAGCACCTCGTCCCGGTGCGTCAGCGGCGCGGCGGCGGCGCCGACGAGAAGTTCGACCGCGAATTGCTCCCCATCGACATCGAACACCGCCTCGAACGTCCGATCGATCAGCGTCACGGCGCGGTCGAACGCCGGGCGCGTCATCGCGGGTACGCTGATCTCCAGCCGGTCGCGCCCGACGACCATCGGTAGCAGGTCCGGGCAGACCTGCTCGATCCGCGCGGCGATCTCGTACCCCAGCACGCCCGCGCGCACGACACCCATGTGCCGGCGAAGGATGGCGAAATTGGCGATCTGGATGACCGCGAAGAAGCGGGACATCGGCGCGTCGCCGCCGGGCGCCACGGCCGTGGTGGTCGGAATCGTCGCACCGCGCGCCACGGGGGCACGCCGCTCGGCATCCGACGGCCGATCGTCACAAGGCCCCATCATGCGCGACCTCGTAGCCTCCTGCTCGTAAACAAATCGTTAACGTTACCGTTTCGGCCGTTATTTTTAGACCGAAGCGGCCGTTGAAACATGGTTAAAAAATCCTTAACAACTTGGGTGCGTCCAACGAGGCGCCATTGAGGGAGATAAACATGCTCAGCTTCATCATTTCTTTGATCCGTAACGAAAACATCAAGCCCTGGTAACAGGCGCTGATCCGCCGGGCGATTTGTAACGATCATGTTACGGCCACCCGGCGGATCAGATTCTCTGGAGCGTCGGAATGATGTTCCCGAATGACGACCGCGCCCGTCTCCGGGATGCGCGGTGAAGTCGGCACGAAGCATTTGCGGCCGCGAAACCCTCTTCTGGACATTTTCGACGCTCACCACGCGCGATGAGGCTGTTCATCGCGTGCCGCATCGGGTCGTGGCGAACATGGTGCATCACGTCTTTTCCTGCCAGTCAACGGGCGCGGCCGGCGTCAATAATCCCTGCGATATCGGACACTTCCGGACGATCCGCCGAATGATCCGGTGGATGTCAGGATGCTGAGCGTTCGCGTCAACGCGATCTCGACCTGCGTCGCGGTGAAGCCCTGCGCGTCGGTGATGACCTCGACATAGATGTTGTCTGTCAGATACTTGCCGGCTGCCAGACTGGTGCCGCGACCACTGGTTTCATCGGCGCCCAGAACACGCAGACGATCGAACCCGACCGCCGAGCGCAACTTGCCGAGCGGATTCAGCCCGCCCCCGCCCGACCCGCGCAGCGAGTTGAGCGCGGATGCCAGCTGGATCGCCTCGATCGCCGACAGATTTTCCGGGTTCGTGCCGAACATCAGGCGGCTTAGCACCTCGTCCTGCGGCAGCGCAGGCGTGGAGGTGAAGGCGATCTGCGGCCGCTGGCCGGTGCCGGTGATGTTGATGACGGCGGTGATCCCGTCAGTCGTCGTGGTCGCCTGGATGTTGATGTCGGGGTCGGACAGCGCGCCGCCGTTGAAACGAATCGTGCCGCGATTGACGTCGAACCGCTTGCCCGCGAACGAATAGGTGCCGCGGATCAGGTCGAGCCCGCCGTTGACGGTCGGCGCGGCGGAGGTGCCGCCGATCCGCAGCGCCATCTGCCATTCCGACTCCAGGCCCATGCCCGATACGAACAGCTGGTTGTCCGCGCGGATGCGCAGGTCCAGCTTGAACAGTACCGGCGGCGCGGCGGTGGCGGGACGGTCCGTCGGGCGGCCGGGCCGCATCTGGCTGCGGCGGCGGATGCCGGTCAGCTCCGGCACCTCCGTCTCTCCCGTGCGGACGATCTGGTAGCGCGCGTTGGGCACGGTCAGGTCGCCCTGGATCAGCGCACCGTCGCGCCCGTTCGTCAGCCGGATCGTGCCGCTTGTCGTCGCCGCCAGCGCATCGCTGTTGGCGAGCCGCGCGTTGTTCAGCCGCGCGGTGATGTCGATCGGATAGCCCGAGGCGGAGGCCAGCCCGACCGTTCCCTGCGCGGTGACGGTGCCGTCGCCGGCGCGCGCGGTGAGGCGCGTCACCTCCAGCCGGTCATTGGTGAAGCGCGCGGCCAGCTGCATCGCGGTCAGCCGGGTGCCGTACGTCTGGTTCTCATAGGTCAGCGCATCGGCACGGATCAGGCCGGTCAGCTGCGGGGTCGCGACGCGGCCACCGAAATCGGCCGCCATCGCGATCGGCCCGGTCAGATGCTGGTCGGGCAGCGCCGCGAACGAGAACAGGACGGAGGACGGGCCGTTGTAGCGGATGCCGCCCGCCAGCGGCGCCTGCATCAGCCGCGTCACCCACGAGCCCGACCCCGGCGGCAGCGGCCGCAGCGTGGCGAGCATCCGGCCGATCACGGTCTGTCCGCTCTTGATGAGCGCGCGCGCCTCGCCGCCATCGGGCAGCAGCTTGCCCGCGAAGACGATATCCACGGGGCTGGAGATCGCCGCCAGACCCGTCCGCTGAAAGTTCGCGACCGTGATCCGCGCATCCGCCGAGGGGAAGGACGCGTCCGCCGCCTGCGTATAGTCGAGGCTGCCGGTCGCCTGGCCCGACAGGTCGAGCGCGGGGACGAAGGCGTTGAGGATCGACAGGTCGAGCCGGTCGAGCCGCGCCTGCACCTGCGTGCCGCCGCCGAACCGGCCGGCGACGCGCACCGAGCCCTGGTCCAGATCGATCCGCGTCGGCGCGAGGCGATAGACGCCGCCATCGGCGCGGATGCGCGCGGGGTTGGCGGTGGCGAAGCCGATGCCGTTCGCCTGCCCCTTCAGCGCGACGAGATAGTCGTTCGGCGCCAGCCGCCCGTTGAGCGCGACGCGGAAGGGCACGCCGTTCGACCCGGTCAGCAGCGCCTGCGCGGTGCCGCGCCCGCCGGCATAGTTGATCTTCGCGCGTGCCGCCTCGATCACGGTCGGGCCGTAGCGGGTGTCGCCCAGCTGCACGTCGGCTACGATCTGCGGCGCGTTCGGCACCATCACCGCGCTGGCGGTGACGATCGCGCGGCCGATGGTGAAGTCCACCGCCCCCGGGATCCGCGCGTTATAGGCGCGGGCGTTCACGTCGGCGCGCTGGTTGCCGCCCTGATCGGCGAGACGGACCTGACCGTTCAGGCCCTGACCGGCAAAGGCGAGCGCCCCGGCGAAGGGGCCGGCCGCCGTCTGCACGATCCGCCCGTTCGCGGTGATGCCCGCGAACAGCACGCGGCGCACGTCGACCGCCAGCCGGGCCCCCGGCGTCACGAGCACGTCGGCGGTGAAGGGCCCGTAATCGGTGCCGCCGGTGGCGTTGACCGCATAGGCCCCGCCCCTGCCGACGATCCGGGCATTGAGATCGACCAGCCCGACGCCGACGCCGGGGCGCGGCGCGCGCAGCACGACGACGGGATTGGTCGCCGAGCCGGTGACGCGGGTCGAGAGCGGACCATACTGGGTGGAGACGGCATCCGCCTCCACCGCCACCGCGCCGGTGCGCGGATCGAACCGGCCCCGCCCGCGCGTTATGCGGAACTTGGGCGCGCCGAGGCGCAGCCCGTCGAACGTCACGATGCCTTCTGGACTATAGCCGACATCGGCGCGGACGACGGCGTTGCCGCCGAGGAAGTCGCGGATGCCCGCGTTGAACAGCTGCTGCGTCCGCGCGACGACGCGGCCCCGCACCCCGAACCCGCCATTGGGACCGGGCACCAGCTTCGCATCGGTCGACAGGTTGAGGATACCGATCGAATCAAGCCGGTAATTGTTGACCCGACCCTTCAGCGCGCCGGTGTAGCGGCCGGTCTGGACATTCGCGACGACGATCGCGGTCGCGTCGATCTGGTCGGAGCGGATGCGCAGGTTGTCCGACAGGATGTTCGGCATGGAGATCGCGAAGTCGCCGGCGATCGTCACATTGTTCGCAAGGCCCCCGACCGCCGCGTTCAGCCCGGTGACGCGGCGCGCGCGGGCGCGGACGGGCACGAGGATGCGGTCGCTGTTCACGCGGGCCAGCCCCTCGGCGTAGAGCGCCTCGACGCCCATTTCGCCAAAGCCCAGCCGCGCGGCGACGATCTTGTAGTCGACGGTCGGCGTCGCGAAGGCGCCGTCCAGCACCAGCCGCGCGGTGACGTCGCGGCCGTTCAGGTTCGGGGCGATCGCGCCTGGCGTCAGCAGCTTCGCATCGACCGCGAAATTGCCGAACCGGCTGTTGGCGAGGTCGAGGATGCCGCCCGCATCGACCATCAGCGCGTCCGACCGCAGCTTGATCCGGCTGTCGGCGCGGCGCTGGTTCAGCGTGGTGTCGATCGCGACCTGCAGCGCGGGGGCGGTCAGACGCTCCACCGGACCTTCTAGATACAGACCCGGCCGGGTCAGGCCGCGAATCTCGATATGGCCGGCCCTGGCGGTGGCGGTGAGGTTCGCGAGCTCGCCGCCGCCCAGCGTCGCGCGGGCGCGGCCCTGCCAGGCGGACCAGCCGCCCCGGCCGTCGACGGTCAGCGCCAGCGGCTGCTTCAGCCCGGCCATCGTGGCGACGACGCCGCCGGTCGGCGCGGCGAGCTTCACGTTCACGTCCAGCTTGTCATCGTCGGGCACCGCGTCCAGCCGCAGGACCAGCCGGTCGCCGCCGGCGACGCCGCGGGCGCGCAGCGCCGACACGTTCGCGGCCAGCTGCGCGCGGCGATCCGCGATATGGACGGTGCCGTCCATCGACAGGATATGCGCCTGCCCCGTCACCGGCGCGGCCATGACGAAGCGGTCGACGCGCAGCCGGTTCACGTCGATGTCGAGATCGGGCAGCAGCGGCGCGTTGGGATCGCTGGACTCGGTGGCCTTCAGTTCCGGCTTGCGGCGCAGCGTGATCGTGCCGGCGGTAAGCTCGCGCACGTCGACATGGTTGTGCGCGAAGGCGAAGGGGCGCCAGTCCACCTCCAGCCGGGGGCTGTCGAGGAAGACGCCGCGCGGATCGCTGACGCGCAGGTCGGACAGGACCATGCGGCCATAGAGCGATCCGTCGATCCGCCCGACCTTGATGTTCAGCCCCGACGCCGTCGTGTAGCCGCCGATCTGGTCGGAGACGAAGCGCCGGCCCGGATCGGTGTTGATGCCCAGCAGCACCAGCATCACCGTCAGGATCAGGCCGAGGATCGCGATCGCCAGCCATTTGACGATCCGCCGCCACAGCGGGCGCGGCGTGGAGACGGCCGCGGCGGCCGTGGTGGGGGCGGTATCGTCCACCATCAGAAGGCCTGTCCGATCGAGATATAGAGGGCGACCTTGCCGTCGCCCGGACGCGGGTTCAGCGGCGTCGCGACATCGACGCGCAGCGGCCCGAAATTGGTGTAGAAGCGCCCGCCGATGCCCGCGCCGAAGCGCAATGCCGAGAAGGTCGGCAGGCTCGATTCATAGCTGTTGCCGGCATCGACGAACGGCACGATCCCGAAATTGCCGAAGCGATAGCGCGCCTCGATCGAGAATTCGTTGAGCGAACGGCCGCCCAGCGGGTTGCGCCGCGCATCGGGATCGGCGGGGTTCGCCGGTTCGAGCGGCCCGAGCCGCTGATAGCCATAGCCGCGCACCGATCCGCCGCCGCCGCCGTAATAGCGGCGCGACGGGGCCAGATCGTCGCGCGAGATGCCCTGGATCGATCCGGCGCGCGCACGGCCGGCGATCACGAGGCTGTCGGTGACGGGATAATAGCCCGTCGCCTCCACCATCGTGCGGACATAGGGGGTCAGCGTGCCGCGCAGAGACGCCTCGGGACTGACGTTCAGCTTCAGGCGATAGCCCCTGGTCGGGTTGAGCAGGCTGTCCGACTGGTCGAACACCACCTGCCCCGGCAGCGCGGCGATGCCGAACGTGCCGCGCCGCCGCCGGCCCAGGCCGAAATCGTAGACGTCCTCGTTCGTGCCGGTCAGCTCGCCACCATAGGCGTAGGTGAATTTCTTCTGCCACAGCGGGGTCGAATCGTAGCTCCAGCGGACGGCGAGCGTGCCCGTATAGGCCTCGTACGCGTCGTAATTCTGGTGGCTGGCATTGGCGAGGATCTGGAACGTGCGGTCGCGGCGCCCGGCGTTGGAGCGGCGGAAGGTCGCGCTCAAGCCCTGTTCCTGCGTGCCCAGGATCGCCGCGCCGATCAGCGCGCCTTCGTCCGGGAACAGGTTGCGGTGCGTCCAGCTGCCCTCGACGCGGCTGCCCTGCCCGGTCGAATAGCCGGCGGTCGCCGCGAGCGAGCGGGCGGGCCCCTTCGTCTGGCGGACGAGCAGGTCGACCTGCTCGGTGCCGTCGGGACCAGGTCGGCCGGTGCGCTGCGGCTCCACCCCGACACCCCGGAACAGGCCCGTCGCGATCAGCGCGTTGCGCAGGTCGTCGGTCAGCGTCGTGTTGTACAGCTGCCCCTCGCGATAGCGGGGGAACAGGTTCAGGTGATCGAGCCCGAACACGTCGTCCCCGGTCGTGACGATCCGCCCGAAACTGGCGCGGGGCCCCGGCGTGACGGGCAGCGTATAGGCGCCGACCGCCTCGGGCGCCTGATCCTCCAGCAGGATGTCGCGCTGGCCGATCTCGACGAAGGGATAGCCATTCTGCGGCAGTTGCAGGCGGACGTTCGCCTCCGCCGCCTCCACCCGCCCGGCGTCGATCGGGTCGCCGATCTTCAGCGGCAGGTTGCGGCGGATCAGGTCGGCCGGCACCACCGGCGGCGCGACGACGGTGATTGATGAGAAGTGGTAGAGGCGCCCCGGCGTCGCGGTGACGATCGCGGTCAGCGGCGCGTCGCTGCCGGCGGGCGGACGCTCGACCAGCGAGGTCGCGGTCGCATCGTAATAGCCGCGCGAATGGAGCAGGCGGATCGCCAGCGCCTCGTCCGCGCGGGCGCGGGCGGCGATCTGGCCGGCATTGTCGGCGCGGCCCTTGCCCTCGCGCAGCGCCGACAGCGACTTGAATTCGCCGTCCAGGTTCAGCGCGTCGAGGCCGCGCACCTGCGTGTCGTAGCGGATCGTGCGCTCGCGCGCGGTTTCGACCGCAACGGTCTGGAGCGGGGTGGAGTCGAACGTGGCGATCGGCGCCAGCGGCTGCGCCAGGACCGGGTCCTCCGGCCCGACCGGCGGCAGCGTGTCGCCGGTGGCGAGCGGGGTGGTGCTGGTCGCGGGCGGGGTCGTGGCGGGCGCGGTGGTGGTCGCGGGCGGCAGCGACGGCATCGGTTCCAGCGGCGCGTTGATATCGCCCGACAGCGGCGGCAGCGCCGCGTCGAACGTCGCCTCCGGCACGATCGGGGCATCGCCCTGCGGATCGGCGGACGACGTGGCCTCAGGCTGGGAGGCGGGCTGCACGGCCGGCTGGGCCACGGAACGGCCATCGGTCTGGGCGGCGGCGGGAGTAGCGGCAACCAGGGCGGCGGCGAGCCAATAATGCCGTCGTTCGTTTCCGGTCACGCTGTATCTGGTCCCCTTCACGGGCACCGGGGGTCGTCCGCTCGTCGGACCTTATACCCCCTCCCGCCGCTGCCCAACGCTCGACCGGGCGGCAAGGTTCATTCGCGCAGGGATTTTACCGCGATCAGGGTGCGGGCGCGCAGCCGATCAACCCACCGACGGGCACCAGCACGGTGTCGGCGCCGGTCCGCTGGATCGTCAGCGTCCCCTGCTGCACCAGCCCGCCATCGGTCAGTTCGGCGCGGGTCGACACGGTCATGTCGAGCGTGATCGTGACGTCGCCAGAGGCATAGCGCGTCTGCGTCGCGAAGCCGAAGCCGCCCTCCCCCGACTGGGCGACGCGGGGATAATCGACCGGCTTCGCACCCAGCGCCATGCGCAGCGTCCCCGCCTCCGCCGTCGCCATGCCGACCAGCTTGCGATCGGCGACGCTCCACAGGAACGCGGCGCATCCGCGGCGGGGCATCGACTGCGGATCGAGCGCGCCCGGCACCGGCGCGGGAGCGGTCGCGACGGGCGCGGAGGGCGCCTGAAGCAGCGCGGCGGCGAGGAACAGGGTCGGCAGCATCATGCCCCCGTCCCTATCATCATCAGCCACGCCGGGTAAGCGGCCAGCGCCATCAGCGTGCCGAGCGGCAGCATGTCCGTCGCGGTCATCCGCCGCCCGGTCACGGCGCGGAAGGCGACGACGCCCAGCCCGATCAGCCCGGCGCATAGAAGCACCGCCGGCAGCGGCCGCCAGCCCAGCCACAGGCCTATCGCGCCCAGAAGCTTCGGATCGCCGCCGCCCAGCCCCTCCCGCCCGCGCCAGTGGCGATAGCCGGTCGCGACCAGCCATAACGTCGCGAAGCCCGCCGCGCCGCCGATCAGCCGCGCCATCGGATCGGGCGCGATCCCCGCCCAGGCGCTCGCTGTCCCGGTAATGGCGAGCGCGGCGACCAGCGGATCGGGCAGCCAGTATTCGCGCGCATCGAGGCAGGCGAGCGTCAGCAGCAGCCAGCCGAACACCGCGCCCGCCACCGCCGCCGGCCCCGCCGCCACCCATCCCGCCGCCGCGCCGATCGCCAGCGCCGCCAACTCCACGGCCATGTGGAACGGGTCGATCCGCGCGCCGCAGCGGCGGCAGGCCCCGCGCGACGACAGCGCGCTGAGGATCGGCACCAGCTCCCACGCGCGCAGCGTCCGTCCGCAGCCGTCGCAGGCGGAGCGGCCGTGCATCGCGGAGCGCTCCTGCGGCCAGCGCAGCACCAGTGTCGCCGCGAAACTGCCGATCAGTGCGCCGGCAAGGCCGAGCGCGACGGCCCGGATCGCCGCCTCAGGCATCGGCGCGGCGGCGGATCAGGTGGCGATAGACGCCCAACAGGTTGATCGCGAACAACACGCCGTTCTGCGTCGCCAGCGCCCAGTCGTCGGTCAGCCACGCCCCCGCGAACCATGCGACCGAGGAGGCGACGAACAGCACGAACGCCCAGCCCGTCGCCCGTCTGCCGAGGTCGAGCGCGATCACCAGCGCGGCGATCATGCCGGCCCCGGAGGCGAACCATTTGATCGCGTCGATCGCAGCGTCCATATGCTCCGCCGTAACGGATGGGCGCGCGAATGCACGCGCCGATCCAACGTGAAAACGATCGCCGCCACGATGCGATCATGGAGAGATGTCAGCATGAACCCCGATACGTCCCGCGACCCCGTCGTCATCCTGTCCGCCGCGCGCACGCCGATGGGATCGTTCCAGGGCAGCCTGTCCGGCGCCTCCGCGACGCAGCTGGGCGCCGCCGCCGTGCGGGCCGCCGTAGCGCGCGCGGGCGTGTCGGCGGAGGCGGTGGAGCGCATCTATATGGGCTGCGTACTGCCCGCGGGCCTCGGCCAGGCGCCGGCGCGGCAGGCGGCGATCGGCGCTGGGCTGGGTACGCATGTCGAGGCGACGACGGTCAACAAGATGTGCGGATCGGGGATGCAGGCCGCGATCATGGCCGCCGACGCGCTGGCGGCGGGCTCCGCCGACCTGATCGTCGCGGGCGGGATGGAGAGCATGACGAACGCACCCTATCTGTCGCGCCAGCATCGCGGCGGCGCGCGGATCGGCCATGACCGGCTGTACGACCATATGTATCTCGATGGGCTGGAAGACGCCTATGAGCCCGGCCGGCTGATGGGCAGCTTTGCCCAGGGATCGGCCGCCGCATACCAGCTGACGCGCGCGGCGATGGACGATTACGCGATCGAATCGCTCCACCGGGCGCAGCGCGCGCAGGCAAGCGGCGCGTTCGATGCGGAAATCGCGCCGGTCGAGGTCGCGGGCCGCAAGGGTACGACGACGGTGACGCTGGACGAGCAGCCCGCGCGCGGCGACGTGGCGAAGATCCCGACGCTGAAGCCCGCCTTCAGCCGCGACGGCACGATCACGGCGGCCAACGCCTCCTCCATCTCCGACGGGGCGGCGGCGCTGGTGATGGCGCGGGCCAGCGTGGCGGAGCGGCTGGGGCTGACGCCGCTGGCGCGGGTGGTGGCGCATGGCGCCCACGCGCATGCCCCCGCGCTGTTCACCACCGCGCCCGTGCCCGCGATGAAGAAGGCGATGGCGCGCGCCGGCTGGCAGGCCGGCGATGTCGATCTGTTCGAGGTGAACGAGGCCTTTGCCGTCGTCGCGATGATCGCGATGCACGAGCTGAACCTGCCGCACGACCGGGTGAACGTGCATGGCGGCGCCTGCGCGCTGGGCCATCCGATCGGCGCGTCGGGCGCGCGTATCCTCGCGACGCTGCTGTCCGCGCTGAAGCAGCGCGGCGGGCGGCGCGGCGTCGCCGCGCTCTGCATCGGCGGCGGCGAGGCGACGGCGATGGCGGTGGAGCTGATGGATTGAGTGATCCGACGTCGATCTGGCGGAGTGCTTACGGCAGCGTTTCGCCCGGATCGACGCCCCAGATATCCGCCGTTTCGACATAGCCGGCCTTGCCGTCGACATCGAACTGGCACCAGCCGTTGCCGCAGCGGCTGACCTTGCCCACCACCCCCGGCGCCGCGCGCCAGACGAGCGTGGCGTCGGCGGCGGGGTCGGCGCGCAGCGCGGCGGGCGCGTCGCCGCGCACGATCGCGGTGCGCGTGCGCTTCAGGAGGTTGCCGAGCATCCAGCCCTCCGCCCCGTCCGGGTCGCGGACGCGGCGCCATTCCTTGAACGTGCCGACGACCTGCAGCGGCAGGCCCGCGCGCTGGTACATCCATACGCCCGGATAGGTGCGCGCCGGGCCGGACCGCATCAGCGCGCGGCCCGCCCCGATCGACAGCCAGCGCGGCGGCTGGCGCGACGGTTCCTGCGCGGGCAGGCCGGTCGCGGCGGCCGTGACGGCAATGGCAAGAAGCGCGGTCTTCGCGAAACGCATGGCTGTCTCAAAGTCCCTACGGGCGCCCCGCGGGCACCCAGCGTGTCGACCGCCCCTGCCACCAAAATACCCCCGCGATCAACGCCGCAGCGCGATCCGGCCGCGCGGCGGCGCGCCGTGGCCGGGCGTCGCGCGCGGCGTTGACGGCGGCGGCGGCGCGCGCCAATCAGGGCGCATGACCGACACGCGCCGCCAAGCCCGACCGCGAGTGCCCCATCCGCGCGTCGTCGTCACCCGTGCGTTGCCCGATGCGGTGATGGAGCGGATGGAAGCGTTGTTCGACACGCACATCCACCGCGTCGACACGCGGCTGGATCCCAAGACGCTGCGCGCCGCCGTCGCCGATTGCGACGTGCTGGTGCCGACCGTGACCGACCATATCGACGCCGCGCTGATCGCCGCCGCCGGGCCGCGCCTGGGACTGATCGCCAATTTCGGCGCAGGCGTGAACCATATCGACCTGCCCGCCGCCCGCGCGCGTGGCATCATCGTCACCAACACCCCCGGCGTCCTGACCGAGGATACGGCGGACATGACGATGGCGCTGATCCTGTCGGTGCCGCGCCGATTGGCGGAAGGGGAGAAGCTGGTCCGGTCGGGCGAGTGGCACGGCTGGAGCCCGGGCGGGATGCTGGGCTATCGCATCGGCGGCAAGGCGCTGGGCATCGTCGGCATGGGCCGGATCGGCCAGGCGGTGGCGCGGCGGGCGCGCGCCTTCGGCCTGTCGATCCACTATCACAACCGCCGCCGGCTGCCGCCCGTGCTGGAGGCGGAGCTGGGCGCGACGTTCCATGCCGATCTGGACGACCTGCTGCGGGTCGCGGATATCGTGACGGTGCATACCCCGTTGAACGGGGACAGTCGGATGCTGATCGACCGGCGGCGCATCGGCTTGATGCGGCCACATGTCTTCCTGATCAACGCCAGCCGGGGCGGCATCGTGGATGAGGAGGCGCTGACCGACGCGCTGGAACAGGGCCGGCTGGCCGGCGCGGGGCTGGACGTGTGGGAGCATGAGCCGCGCATCGACCCGCGCCTGCTGGCGCTGCCCAATGTCGTGATGACGCCGCACATGGGCTCCGCCACGATCGAGGGGCGCGTCGCGTCGGGCGAGAAGGTGATCCAGAACATCCGCATGTGGGCGGACGGCCACCGCCCGCCCGATCAGGTGCTGGACGGCTGGGCGTAGGGCAGCGCGACACGCGCTTCTGCGATGCCGAGGGCGAGGCACCGTCGGATGCCCTCCATTCGCCTGATTTGGTTTTCTGCCGTCGCGTATCTGCGGGCGGCTACGCGGGCACGACACGGCTTATCGGAGCGGGGCCGGCTTGACGGCGCAATCCCGGCATCCCGGCTGGCGATCCTCGCTCGCCATTACGCGGGCGGAACGGCGGGAACGATCCCGCGCCGCCGGCATTGGCGGGGCACTCATTCACCGGGAGTGCCAATATCATGAAGAAACTCGCTATTTCCGCCGTCCTGATCGCCTGCGGCGTGTCCATGTCGGCCTGTTCGACGCTGCGCGGCGCGGCGATCGGTGGCGCGGGCGGTGCCGGCGTCGCTGCCGCGACGGGCGGCAATGTGGAGAAGGGCGCGGCCGCTGGCGGCGCGGCGGGCGCGGTCGTCGGTACGGTGGTCGACTGACAGCACGCAGGGCGCGGCCGGTGTGTCGGCTGGTCGCGTCCTATCTGCAATGACCCGTGCGGCGCGCCCGACAGTGGTGGGGCGCGCCGGGATGGAGGGAATGCGCGGCTGGATCAGCTCGTCGCGCCCTGCTGTTCCACGGGTACGGGCGTCAGTTCGTAGACCTGGAAGGGCGGGCCGGGCAGCACCAGCCGCCAGCGGAACGGGCCGATCCTCTCCGCCACGCCGACGAGGTTGCGCCGGGGGTCGGTTCCATAGCCAAGGCTGGTGTCGCCCGCCCGGCGCTGCTCCGCGCCGAGGAAGACGTAGCGCGGGGCATCCGTGTCGCGGTACAGCCAGCCGCCCGGCCGGGCGGTGCCCGTCTGCTTGGTGAAGCTAACGCGGTCCCCCGCCTCGCCGCCGATATAGCAGAAGAAGGCGGGCGATTTGCGCACGATCCCCGCCGCCACGGTCAACGCGCGGCATTTGTACGATCCGGGCGGCAGCGCGGGGTGATCGAGCGCGGCGTCGGCGCGCAAGAGGTCGCCCTCCGCGCGCATCGTCCGGGCACCGCGTCGGCCCGCGAGCGTCCAGGCCTGTCGCCACCGCGCCGCGAGGCCGTCGATCCGCGCCGCATCGGCGCTGGCCAGATCGCGGCGCCAGGCCGCTTCCGGCTCCATCGTGACGGAGGCAGCCGCGCGGGGCGCGACGGGATGCGCGGCGCAGCCGGCAAGCCCCGGCATGGCGGCCAGACACAACAACACGACGATACGCGACATGACGATCCTCCGATCGCCTCGCCCGCGACGGGCAGGGCTTTCCGGGTGATACCGGCGGGAACGTCAGCCCCTGCCGGCCTCGTGACGACGCTGGACCGAGAAAGTTATCAAGAAGTTAACAGCGCGCTGACCGGAGCCCGTGCCACGGCCGGCCGCCCCGGCCACGCGGCGAGGCGACGCCGCGCGGGGGCCGGGTCAGTCGCCGGTCAGGATGCGGTCGACCAGCTGCTTCACCGTCGGCACGAAGCCGTTGGAATAGAAGGGGTCGCGGCGGAAGTTATAGGCGGCATGGCCCGCGAACATCAGGTTCGCCTCCGTATCGCCGCCATGCGCGATGTCCTGCAGCGTCTTCTGGATGCAGAAGCTGCGCGGATCGGCGAGCCGGCCGGTCGAGTTCGTCTCGGTATCCGCCCAGCTGGAGAACAGGCACTGCGACAGGCAGCCCATGCAGTCGGCCTGATCCTTGCGGATCTCCTTCGCCTCTTCGGGGCTGACGAAGACGAGCGTGTTATCCGGCGTCTTCAGCGCGGTCTGGAACCCCTGGCCGAACCATTCGCGCGCGCTGATGAGGTCGTTGCGCGTCACCCAGAAATTCTTGCCCTTCACGCCGACGTCCAGCTGGAAGACATGGTCCCCCGCCTCCTGCGTCGAAAAGGCGATCTGCCGGTGCGAGCGCGCCTCCAGGCTGCGCAGGAAGGGGTTGCGGACGGCGGACGAGTAAAAGCCCGTCGGGCTGAACCGATGGAGCAGCACGTCGCCCTCCTCGATCGTCATCAGCCGCTGCTTCCAATCCTCGGGGATCGGGCTTTCCTGCGTCAGCAGCGGCCGGGTGCCGTACTGGAAGGCGATCGTGCCGAGTTCCGGGTTGTCGATCCAGTCGTTCCAGTCGCGCAGGTACCAGACGCCGCCCGCCATCACGATCGGCGTGGTATCAGGAATGCCGCCCTCGCGCATCGTTTCGCGCAGCGCCTTCACGCGGGGATAGGGATCCTCCGGCTTCAGCGGGTCTTCGGCATTGGACAGGCCGTTATGGCCGCCGGCAAGCCACGGATCCTCGTAGACGACCGCCGCCAGCCACTCCGCCGCCTTCGAATAGGCGCGCTTCCACAGCGCGCGGAAGGCGCGGCCGGAGCTGACGATCGGCAGGTACGACACCTCGTAGGAGGCGGCGATCTCCGACAGCTTGTAGGGCATTCCCGCGCCGCAGGTGACGCCCGCGACCAGGCCGCGCGTCCGCTCCAGCACGCCGTGCAGCACGCGCTGCGCGCCGCCCATTTCCCACAGCACGTTGATGTTGATCGCGCCCTTGCCACCGGCGATGTCGAAGGCGCGGCGAACCTGTTCGACCGCGCCGTCGATGGCGTACTGGATCAGCTCCTCATGCCGTTCGCGGCGCGTGAGCGCGCGATAGATCTGCGGCACGATCTTGCCATCGGCATCATAGCTGTCGGCATTGACCGCCGAGACGGTGCCGATCCCCCCGGACGCCGCCCAGGCGCCGGCGGAGGCGTGATTGGTCGCGGCGACGCCCTTGCCGCCCTCCACCAGCGGCCAGACTTCGCGGCCGTTATAGATAATGGGGGAGAGACCTTTGAACACGAGACTGCTTTACCTTCGGGGGAGGGTGAAAGCCCTCCTATAGCGGATCGGCACGGGGGTGCGAGCGAAACATGGCCTAACGATGAAGTGCGCCGGTCGGCAGAAGCGCGCCGGGGCGGCCCAGCGCGCCTTCGTACAGCGCGGCGTAGCGGGCGATCATCGTCGCCTCGTCATACTCCGCCAGCGCCTTTTGCCGGTTCGCGGCGCCGACGGTGCGGCGCAGCCCCGCGTCGCCCATCAACGCCTGAACCATGTCGCGCAGGCGCACTTCGGTGGGCCATTGCGCGATGAAGGGCGCGTTTTCCGGCGCGACCATCGCCGCGATGTCGCCGACCGGCATCGCGGCGACGGGCAGCCCCGCCGCCATGGCCTGGACGATACCGAGCGGGAACTGTTCGACGAGCGAGGGCAGCGCGACCATGTCGAACAGGCCGAGCACCTGATAGGGCCGCTCTACCCCGCCCGGCACGATTGTGACGCGATCGGCGATCCCCATCGCCGCCGCCGCGCCCTCCACCGCCGCGCGCTCCGGCCCGTCGCTGAGGAAGACGATGCGGAACCGGCCGGACAGGCCGCCCGCCGCGCGGATCAGCGCGGTCGGGTTGCGCGAGGCGTGGAGCGGGCCGGGCACCGCGATCAGCACCTCTCCCTCGCGCCGCTTCAGGTCGGGCAGCGCGCGGGGATCGGGCTTCGCGGCATAGGCGGCGACGGGCACGCCCTGCACGATGCGATGCACCCTCGCGGGCGGCTGTTTCCACGGGCCCGTCGCGATCCGCTCCATCGTCGCGGACGGCACGGCAAGGCCATGCGCGGCGGGCAGCGCGACGCGGCGATAGAGGTTGCGTTCCAGCTTGAGCCCGTCCGCCTCGTCCGCGCCGAAGCCCTCTTCGTGATGGACGAGCGGCGGCGCGCCCTTGCCGAACACGCGGCGCGCCATCACCCCGTCGATCGCGCCCCAGCCATAGGTGAGGACCAGGTCGAACCGGCGCATCGCCTGCGCGATCGCCTCGTACCGGGCGACGGAGGGGCGGCCGGCGAGCGGCGGCGGCAGCTGCGCCAGTTCATGCGCGACGCCCTTGGGAAGGCTGCCCAGTGCGCCGGTGGCGGCGGGATCGGCGGAGGCGGTGACGTGGCGCGCGGCCTTGCCCCACGCCGCCATCAGCCGCGCCGCGCGCGCCGTCTTGGCGGAGGGGTCGAAGGAATCGTGCAGGTGGAGGATCGCGATCATCGCGCCGCTCGATACAGGGTGCGGGCGGGCATGGAAACCGGGCGCGGGGGAGCGGAAGGCCGGCCGGTGACGGCGGCCAGCCGGGCGATCAGCGCTCGCCGCTCTCCGCGATGCGGCGGATCTCGGCGGTGAAGCGCGCCTCGGACGCGGCGATGCGGCGGCGGACGGCGGCGCCGACCAGCACGAAGCCGAAGATCAGCATCGCCCAGGTCGCGGGTTCGGGCAGATGGCCCGTCTCCGCCGGCTCCGCGATGCGCAGGTCGGCATAGGCGATCGGCCCGCGCCCGCTGATATGGATGCGCGCGATATCGCCCAGCCCCGACAGCGTCAGCCGCTCACCCCCCTGCCCGTCCGCCCGGTCGGCGACGCCGAGCAGCCGGCCCGACGCGTCATAGGCGGTGACGACCGCGCGGGCGGAGGGATCGACGATCATCGAGAAGGACGATGTCGACGCGCGCTGCCCCGGATCGCCCGGATGCACGAACGTCATGTCCAGATCGGCGCCCGCGCCGTCGCAGCCGCCCATCACGACGGTGTTGCGCGGGATCGCCCCGTCAAGGCAGGCGGCGGACGATTCGCGACCCGCGATGGTTGGGGCCGTGGCGGCGCGGCCCATCTCCACCGTCGCGGCGGCGGGCGCGGCGCAGGCGAGCGACATCGCCAGTCCCGCCATCATCGCCAGCGCGCGTACCGCCACCACCGTCTTTTCCCCCGAAAATACCGATCGCCTTGTACGCCCGGCGCCATCCCGCCTCAAGACGAAAGCCGGGGGTCAGGCGAAGCGATCCTTCCCGATATGGGTCACGCGGCACGCCAGATCGGCCTCTCCGCTGGCAACGACATAGTGATCGCCCGCATCGACGATGCCGGTCGTGAAGACGACGTCGTCGAGATACTTCAGATCGGCGAGCGCGGCGGTCAGGTCCGGCGCGGGCTCCAGCAGCGGCGCGTGATCGGTGGCGATCACGCGGGACGGATCGTCGCGGTCGAGGATCGACCAGTAGGTGCGATAGATGCCGACCATGCCCGACGGCTCCACGCCGTGCCACAATGTCAGCCAGCCGCGATCCGTCAGGATCGGCGGCGCGCCGCCCCCCATCCGCGCGGTGGCGACGGTGGCGGCATGGGGGCGGATTCCGGGCCGCTCGCACGGTTTCCAGTGGAGCGCATCGGGCGAGGTGGCGAGGTTGATCGACGGCCCGGCGCGCCATTCGCTGTCGGGCGGATAGGCGAAATACAGGTCGCCCAGCGGCCGCGTCTGCGCCCAGTAGCGGCCGTCCACCAGCCCTTCGAAGATCAGCATGTCCTTGTTCTGGTGATCCAGCACGATGCCCTGCGGCGTCCAGTGAACCGCGTCGGTGCTGGTGTGCAGCGTCGTGCACTGCCGCTCCGGGCTGACCGAGCAGGTGGTCATCAGCCAGCGGTCGCCGACCCGGCTGATGCGCGCGTCCTCTATGCCATAGCATTGATAGTCGGCGGCGGGGGCGATCGCGCGGTCGTAATGCACCGCCTCCACGCGCAGGCCGTCGGGGGAGAGTTCGACGGGCAGCAGCCAGGACAGGCTGGTCAGCGCCATCACCTTCCACCCGCCGCCGCGCATCATGAACTTGCGCGGATCGGCGGTGTCGACCAGCCCCAGCGGCCAGGGATCGAGGCGATAGCCCGATGCGGTCCAGCGGATCGCATGGACATGCCCGTCGCGGATCGGCTGGCGCAGCGCCTCCGCCACGCGGACCATCATCAACAGGTTGCCGTTCGGCAGCCGCGTCAGCCCCGGGTTGAACGCGCCGAGGACATAGGTTTCGGCATCCACCCGCCCCGCCAGCGGCGAGCGCGACAGATCGACGTCATGGGGGGAGAAGACGATGCGGTCGATGGTCATGCGGGGCTCCGTGAGGGCTTGGAGCGGGAGACGCGGGTGGGGCGGCGCGGGTTCCGTTGGGGCGTGCGGCGAAGGGTATCCGGGCGGCGCGTATGTGGCGGCGCCCCACCCCCGACCCCTCCCCTGACGGGGAGGGGAGAGTGTGGCGTTGCGGGATGGCCCCTCCCCTTCAGGGGATGGGATGGGATGGGTTGGGGTGGGGCGGTGCCGCCGGCGGTCGGCCGGGGGGATGGCCCCTGCCCTCAGTCCAGCCGCTCCAACCAGCGCGCGATGCCCGCCTCCGCCGCGGGTTCGGTCAGCAGCGGCGTATGGCCGACGCCGGGGACGGTGACGAGTTCCGCGCCGGGCAGCGCCGCCGCCATCCGCTCCGCCGTCGCCGCCCCCAGCAGGTCGGACAGCGCGCCGCGCAGGATCGCGACGGGCAGCCCCTCCAGCCCCGCCAGCGCGGACCACATGTCGGGCCCCGTCTCCGCGCCGGGGACGCGGAACGGCTCGGCGATGCGCAGGTCGTAGTCGAGGACGATGCGCCCCGCCGAATTGACGCGGTAGAGCCGCTTGGCCATCGCCAGCCAGTCCTCCAGCGCCCAGTCGGGATAGACGTCGCGGTTGCTTTCCTCGACGCAGCGCGCGGCGTGGAGCCAGGTGGGCCAGGTCGATGCCTTGCCGACATAGCCGCGAATGCGAGACAGGCCCGCCGGCTCGATCGCGGGGCCGATGTCGTTGAGGATCGCGCCGGCCAGCCGCCCGCGCGCGGGCCCCGCCAGCAGCATCGTCACGATCCCGCCCAGTGAGGTGCCGACCATCGCGAACCGCGCGATGCCCTGTTCGGCGAGCAGCCGCTCGATATCCTGCACATAGGTGAGCGGAACGTAGCTGAGCGCATCCTTCGCATAGCCGCTCTCGCCGCGCCCGCGCAGGTCGACCGCGATCACGCGTCGGCCGCCCGACCAGCGATCCGCGAAGCCGGCAAAATCGCGCGCGTTGCGGGTCAGCCCCGGCACGCAGATCAGCGGCACCGCCGCCGGGTCGCCCGGATAGTCGCGCGCATGAAGCCGCACCCCGTCGTTCGACCACCAGTGGATATCCGTAAAACCAGCCATGTTGCCTCCGGGCGTGCGGCGTCCCCATATCGCGGTATGCCCGTGTCCCCGCAAGCATATGCGCCCGCCGCCCCGATCCTGACGCTCGGCCCCGGTTTCTTCGACCCGGTCGAGGCCGCCGAATTCCCCGAGACGCGCCTGCGCTTCCGCAACGACCGCGCGGCGGCGGAGGTGGGGCTGGACACGCTGACCGATACGGAATGGACGCGGCACATGGGCCGCTTCGCCCCCCTGCCCGGCACGCTGCCCCAGCCGCTGGCGCTGCGTTATCACGGGCATCAGTTCCGCCACTACAACCCCGATATCGGCGACGGGCGCGGCTTCACCTTCGCGCAGTTGCGCGACGGGCGCGGGCGGATGATGGACCTGGGCACCAAGGGATCGGGCCAGACGCCGTACAGCCGCTTCGGCGACGGTCGCCTGACGCTGAAGGGCGCGGTGCGCGAGATCCTGGCGACCGAGATGCTGGAGGCGCTGAACGTCCCCACGTCGCGCACGCTGTCGGTGATCGAGACGGGCGAGGCGCTGGATCGCGGCGACGAGCCGTCGCCCACCCGCTCCGCCGTGCTGGTGCGGCTGAGCCATGGCCATATCCGCATCGGCAGCTTTCAGCGGCTGGCCTATCTGCGCGACGAGGACGGGATGCGGCGGCTGACCGGCTATACGCTGGCGACGCTGCTGAACGAGACGGGCGACGACCCGGTGCGCCTGCTGGAACAGGTGGTCGCGCGCACCGCGATTCTCGCCGCGCGCTACATGGCGGCGGGGTTCGTCCATGGCGTGCTGAACACGGACAATATCAACGTGACGGGCGAGAGCTTCGACTATGGCCCATGGCGGTTCGCCCCCGTCTGGGACCCGGGCTTCACCGCCGCCTATTTCGATCATGCCGGCCTTTATGCCTTCGGCCGCCAGCCCGAGGCGATCGGCTGGAACGTGGCGCAGCTGGCCGCCAGCCTGCGCCTGATCGCGGAGAGCGATCCGCTGATCGCCGCGCTCGACCAGTTCGGCCCCGCCTTTCAGGCGGCGCTGCCCGCCGCGATCCTGTGGCGACTGGGGCGGCGGCCGGTGGATGCGGCGACCGACCGGGCCACCGTGCGCGCGGTGGAGCAAGCGCTGCGCGAAACGGCCGCGCCGATCGATCCGTTCTATTTCGATGCATTCGCCACCGACTTGCCGTCCCGATACGGGACAGGGTGGGATGCGGTCCGTAAGGCTCTGGCGGCGCATCCGCCGCGGGCGGAGCGGGGGCATTCGTACTGGGCAAACACCCCCTGTTCCCTCCTGATCGAAGAGGTGGAGGCGCTGTGGGCGCCGATCGCGGAGCGCGACGACTGGGCACCCTTAACGGCCAAGATCGACGCGATCCGGGCGATGGGCGCGGCGCTGGCCTGAAAGCAATCGTGCTTATAAGGTCGGCGGCATGATCGAGCTGATCTCCTACGAGCCCGCCACCGGAACCGAGCTTGCCCGCCTGCCCATCGGCGATGTCGACCGGGAGGTCGCGACCGCGCGCGCCGCCTGGGCGGATTGGGCCGCGCGCCCCCTCGCCTTTCGCGTGGAGACGATGCGCCGCTTCGCCAACGTCGTGCGCCAGCGCTACGACGATTTCGCCGACACGATCGCGCGCGAAACCGGCAAGCCGCTGTGGGAGGCGAAGACCGAGGTGGATTCGGTGATCGCCAAGGTCGACATCTCGATTGCCGCCTATGCCGACCGGACGGCGCAGCGGCGGATGGAGGGGCAGATGGGCGCGCGCGTCGCGGTGCGGCACAAGCCGCATGGCGTGCTGGCGGTGCTGGGCCCGTACAACTTCCCCGCGCACCTGCCCAACGGCCATATCGTCCCGGCGCTGATCGCGGGCAACGCGGTCGTCTTCAAGCCGTCCGAGAAGACGCCGGCGACGGGCGATTTCTTGGTCCGCTGCCTTCATGCGGGCGGCGTGCCGGAGGGGTGCGTGCGGCTGCTGATCGGCGGCGCGGACGAGGGGCGCGCGCTGTCGGCGCATAACGGCATCGACGGGTTGCTGTTTACCGGATCGGCGCGCACCGGGCTGGCGCTGAACCGCCAGTTCGCGGAACGGCCGGAAAAGATCCTGGCGCTGGAGATGGGCGGCAACAACCCGATCGTGGTGTGGGACACGCCCGACATCCACACCGCCGCGGTGCTGGTGGCGCAATCCGCCTTCACCAGCGCGGGCCAGCGCTGCACCGCCGCGCGCCGGCTGATCGTGGAGGAACGGCTGGCCGCGCCGCTGGTCGAGGAACTGACCGGGCTGATGAGCCGCATGATCGTCGGCGCGCCGCATGACAGCCCCGCGCCCTTCATGGGCCCGGTGATCGACAACGACGCCGCCGACGAACTGACGGAAGGCTTCCTGTCGCTGATGATGCGCGGCGGGCGGCCGATCCGGCATCTGGAGCGGCCGGACCCGACCCGCCCCTTCCTGCGGCCCGCGCTGATCGACATGACGAACGCGGGCGAGCGGCCCGACGTGGAGCTGTTCGGCCCGATCCTGCAGATGGTGCGGATGAGCGATTTCGACGCCGCGATCGCGGAAGCGAACGCCACCCGCTATGGCCTGTCCGCCTCGCTCGTCAGCCAGACGCCGGCGCTGTACGACCGATTCTGGGCGGGCGCGCGGGCGGGGATCGTCAACTGGAACAAGCCGACCAACGGCGCCGCCTCCAACGCGCCGTTCGGCGGCATCGGCCATTCGGGCAACCATCGCCCATCCGCCTATTACGCGGCGGATTACTGCGCCTATCCGGTCGTATCCAGCGAGGCGGAGGCGGCGCGCGCCGCGATCGGCATCGGCCTGCGCGACGCGTAACGGAGTGACGCCGGGCTGCCCCCTGCCCTTCAGGGGAGGGGCCGGGGGTGGGGCGCTTCCGCAAGCGTCGCTAACGCGGTGAGGCCCCACGCCAACCCATCCTCTGAAGGTGAGGGGCTAAGCCAGGGTCGATCCCGTTTCGTCCTGATACGTGATCTCCTTTGAAGGCTCGCGAAGACCCGCGTTTCGAAGCGGGATTACTCCACCCAATCCTCGCGCAGCGTCCGCGAGCCCAGCCACATCAGCGCGCCGGCCAGCGCGTAGAGGATGAGGCCGGACACCATGGCGTAGCGCAGCGCCTCCGCCCCGAAGCGGCTGGTCATCGCATCCGACAGGGCGCCCAGCAGCAGCGTTCCCGCGCCGAGCCCAATGAGGTTGTTGATGAGGAGGAAGCTGGCGCTGGCCGTCGCGCGCATGTGCGCGGGCACCAGATGCTGCACGGCGGCGATCACCGGCGCCAGCCAGACATAGGCCAGCGCCTGCGGCACGATCAGCAGCGCGAAGACGAGCGCGCTGGAGGTGGACAGGAACCCCGCCGCGAACAGCGGCACCGCGATCCAGAAGCAGATGGCGGGCAGCCGCGCATAGTTGCGCCGGTCGCGCGCGCCCAGCCGGTCACCGACGATGCCGCCCAAGAGCACGCCGGGGATGCCGCCGATCAGCAACAGCACGCCGAGGAAGCGGCTGATCTCCGGCAGTTCCATCAGGAAGCTGCGCTTCATCAGCGAGGGCAGCCAGAAGCCGAGGCCATAGCCCATCATCGAACTGCACGCCGCGCCGAACGCGAGCAGCCAGAAGCTGCGCTTGCGGGCGAGGATGCCGAACACGCGCGCCATCGGCTCGGCCGGGGCGGCGGTGGCGGGGCGCGTGGGGCGTGCGGGCTCCCGCACGATCAGGCGGAACAGCGGCGCGATGACGATGCCCGCCAGCCCGACCACCAGGAACGCGGTGCGCCAGTCGATCGCGGAGGCGATCCAGCCGCCCAGCATCACCCCGGCGGCCGAGCCGATCGGGATGCCGAGCGAATAGATGCCCAGCGCCCGCGCGCGCTGCCCGGCGGGGAAATAGTCCGCGATCAGCGCATAGGACGGGGCGACGCCGCCCGCCTCTCCCACGCCCACGCCCAGCCGGCACCAGAACAGCGACCAGAAGCCGGTGGCGAGGCCGCACAGCGCGGTGAAGCCGCTCCAGACGGCGAGGCTGATCGTGATGACCCAGCTGCGGCTGGTCCGGTCGGCCAGCCAGGCGAGCGGGATCGCCAGCGTCGAATAGAGGATCGCGAAGGCGAGGCCGCCCAGCGCGCCGAGCTGCGTATCGGTCAGCGCCAGATCCGCCTTGATCGCGGGCGCGAGGATGCCGAGGATCTGCCGATCGACGAAGTTGAACGTATAGACCAGCAGCAGCATCGCCAGCACGACGCCGCGATAGGCGCGGGATGGAGAGGTGGTGGTGGTCATGCGGCGATCCTTACGCGGCGGCCGGCGGTCGGCAAGCTGTTCCCCGCCGCGGGTGACGGACTGCGGCGGGTGGCGGAAGCGGCCGCCGCGTGTCGCGGCGCCATCGGTCCGCTTTCCCGTGAGGGGAGAATTTGGGGCGACCGGTCATATCAATCCCCCCTCTCCTTCAGGGGAGGGGTCGGGGGTGGGGCGCTTCCACGAACCGCGCCCCTGTGGTGAGGCCCCACCCCAACCCCTCCCCTGAAGGGAAGGGGCTCGGCTTGGCGCTTCCCCGAAAGATACAACTCCTAGAACCGCACCTCGAACGTCGCGGTCGCGGTGCGGGGCGGGCCGTAATAGCCGATGATCGAATTGCCGAAGATGGCGCCCGGGAAGTTGTAGCCGCCGACGCGATAGCGCTTGTCGGTCAGGTTGCGCAGGTTCACCGCGACCCGGTAGCGCCCGTCGCCCGATACCCAGTTGGCGGACGTGTTGACCAGCGCATAGCCGTCCTGATCGAGCGCGGGGGTCGGGATTTCGAACAGCGTATAGTCGGACCGCAGGCTGACCTCCGGCGTCACCGACAGCGTGCCGCCGAGGAAGCCGGTGGAGGCGGTGAAGCTGGAATTGACGGTGAATTTCGGCGTGTTCTGGAACACCCGGTTCGCCGCGACGTCCACCGGCGTCGTGCCGCCGCTGATGAAGGTCAGGAATTCCTTGTACTTGGCATGGGTGTAGCCGAACGAGGTCTGCACCGAGAACCAGCGCGCGGGCACGACGCGGGTTTCCAGCTCCAGGCCATAGATATCCGCCTTGCCCGCATTGTCGACGAAGCTGGCGATGCCGCCCGCGATATTGGGCACCTGCACCGTCACCTGCTGGTCGGTATAGCGCGAATAGAAACCGGCCAGGTTCACGAACAGCGTGCGATCGAGGAACGCGCCCTTCATGCCCAGTTCGGTGCTGGTGATCTTCTCCGGCGCATAGCCGTTGACCGTGGTGGGCGTGAACACCGCGTCGCCGCGCATGTCGAACCCGCCCGACTTGAAGCCCTTGCCCCATGAGGCATAGAAGTTGAGGTCCTGACGCGGCTCGTAGGACAGCGAGATGCGCGGCGTGAACTGATCGAACCCGCGCGAATTGGTGTAGTCGGTGCGGATCAGCGCCGGCACGGCGGCCGCGTTGCCGAAGGCGGGGGAGCGGATGCCGGTATAGTTGCGGCGGAAGACGGTGCCGGTCTTGTCATCCTTCGTATAGCGCAGGCCGGCCGACAGTTTCAGCTTGTCGGTCAGCGCATAGGTGAAGTCGCCGAACGCGGCATAGCTCTTCGTCTTGACGCTGCCCGAGGTCAGCGTGGTGGTGTTGAGCAGGCCCAGCACCGTGTCGAACGCACCGGACGCGGTGGCGTTGAGGTAGTAGAGGCCGAACACGCCCTGCAGGCGCGGGCCCTCGTACAGCAGCTGCAATTCTTGCGTGAACTGGTCGTCGCGATAGCGCGCGGGCACGTCCAGCACCGGCAGCGCGGTATTGTCGAAGTCGATCAGCGTGTCGGTCGAGCCCTCGCGATAGGCGGTGATCGTCTTGAAGGTGACGGTGTCGGACAGGTGGAACTCGCCCGTGCCGGACACGCCCTGCGCCAGCACGCGATTGGCGTCGCCGATGCCGGCACGCGTATCGTAGACGCTGGGCGTCGGCGCGTAGCGCGGATCGGTGCCGTTGCCGACCAGCCGGGTGCCGTGGCGCGGGTTGGACTTGTCGAGCGTGCGATCGCCGGCGATGCGGACGAAGATATCGTCGTTGGGCGACCATTCGGCGGACACGCGCGCGGCCAGCACGTCCTTGTCATACTGGTCGACGCCGGTGGTCAGGTTGCGGCCATAGCCATCGCGCTTGTAACGCGCGACCGCGCCGCCGATCGACAGGCTGTCGGTCAGCGGAATCGCAACCTGCCCGACCAGATCGAGCTGGTTGTAGGCGCCATAGGAAACGCGGCCCATGCCGGTGAAGTCATGGCCCAGCCGCTTCGTGACATACTTGATCGCGCCGCCGATCGTATTGCGGCCATAGAGCGTGCCCTGCGGCCCGCGCAGCACCTCCACCCGCTCCACGTCGAAGATGTCGAGCACCGCGCCCTGCGGCCGGGCGACATAGACGTCGTCGATATACAGGCCGATGCCGGGCTCGAACCCCCAGAGCGGGTCCTGCTGGCCGACGCCGCGGCTGAAAGCGATCAGCGTCGAATTGCTGCCGCGCGCGATCTGCAGCGTCAGATTGGGCGTCTTGTCCTGCAGGGCGGTGATATCGACCGCGCCCTGCATCTCCAGCTGGTCGCCGGTGATCGCGGACATGGAGATCGGCACGTCGATCAGCGATTCGGCGCGGCGGCGGGCGGTGACGACGATGTCGGCGGGGCTGGAGTCCTGTGCCTGCGCGGCGGCGGCGTTCTCCCCCGGTTGAACGTCAGGCGTCGGTGCCGGATCGACCGACTGGGCGGCGACGGGCGCCGCGACCGCCAGCGCGGCAAGCCCCGCCCCCAGGTTCAACATCATGCGTAGCGACGGATTGCCCATCCTCATCCTCCCACTTTTGCGACCACCGGGTGCGGGCCTCGCCCCGGCTTGTGCGTCGTTGGGATCGGCTATACTGAAACCTGAACCGGGTTTCAACTTCGGATCGGAGAGGATCAGATGGCGCAGCATGGCGGGGCCGATGCGACGTCGGTGGCGGGGCCTGCGGCGGAGGCGACGGCGATGCCCGCGAAGGAGCCGCGCACCGAGCGCGGCCGGCGCACGCGGCGCGCATTGCTGGATGCGGCGGCGGCGGAGTTCGGCGAGCGCGGCTTCCACGACGCCTCGATCAGCGGCATCACCGCGCGGGCCGGCGTGGCGCTGGGCAGTTTCTACACCTGGTTCGATTCGAAGGAGGCGCTGTTCCGCGCGCTCGTCGCCGACATGTCCGAGCAGGTGCGCGAGCGGGTCGCCCCGCACGTCCGCGCCGCGCCGGACGGGCTGGCGGCGGAACGCGCGGGCCTGTCCGCCTTCCTGACCTTCGTGCGCGACCACAAGGAGATCTATCGCATCATCGACGAGGCGGAGTTCGTCGATCCCGCCAGCTTCCGCCGCCATTATGCGGGCACCGCCGAGCGCATCGTCGCCCGGCTGACCGCCGCCGCCACGCGCGGCGAGCTGCGCGCCGATCCCCGCCCCGATGCCGTGGAGGTGCAGGCATGGGCGATCATGGGAATGAACGTGTTCCTGGGCCTTCGCTATGGCGTGTGGAGCGAGGATGCCGACCTCGATGGCGTCACGAACGTCGCGGCCGACCTGCTGCGACGCGGGCTGGCCGGCGATCGGGACTGACATCTGTTCGTGCCATTTTAGTCATATCGGATCATTCTTCCATCAAACTGTACCACGATGGGACGGATCGGTGCGGCTTTGGCTGAATACCACCTCGGCAGGCGAAAGGAACGGCGTACACATCGCGCCAATATTCTCTGGGGAGGGAACACATGGAGATCATCCGCAGCATCATCGCGTCATTGAACGACCGGCAGCGCGCCATATTGCGCCACGCCCACCCCCATGCCCGCTTCCCGGAACAGCGGGAGGGACGCGCCCGTCAGACGCTGGTGCAGCTGAACCTCGCTTATGATCGCGGCTTCGGCTTCCACACGCTGACCCCGTTGGGCCGCGACGTGCAGATGGTGCTGAACGGAGAGGTGCCGAACACCTTCCGCGAACCCGCCGAGTCACCGCGCGTCGCCGCCTGACGGCGACACCGGCGCCCGCCTACAGCAGTCCCCTGATCTACCGCGCGAAGCAGGACAGCGCAGCTATGTCCTCGTGTCCGTCTCGCCGATCCGCAGGGCCGGCCGCCCGCCGCCGCGACGATGGGTGCGGGTCAAGGTCGAAGCCGCTGCCGCTACGCAGCGCGACCGGCCCGCCTCATTGCCGCGCTGTCGCCTTCGCGCGCTGCTCCGCGATGTAGCGCAGTTCGCCCTGCGACTTGGCGTCGGCGGGATCGACCTTCAGCGCGGCCTCATACCGCTTCTGCGCCTCGTCCAGCTTGTGCTGCTCGACCAGCGCATAGCCCTGGCAGCGAAGCGCGGCGGTCTTCTGAAAGGTCTTCGCCTGGTCAGGCGCGAGATCCGCCGCCGCCTCCGCCTGGCCGCAGGTGGACAGCATCGCGTCCCAATCCCGCTCCCGGCCAAGAAGCTGCGCGTATTCCGTCAGATACTGGCCGTTCATGGGCGCGTGCGTGAGGAGTTCGCGATAGGTTTCCTTCGCCTCCGCCGCGCGGTTCAGATCGACCAGCGCAAACCCCTTCAGGAACAGCGCGGTGCAATAGTTCGGCCCGGCGATCACCGCGTTTGCCTTGTCCTTCGCCGCCATCCCGGCATAGAGGATCGCCTCCGTGGGAGACGCCCCGCAATAGACGCGGCGGGCATCGCCCTTCCGCTCCGCCGCGAACCGCGCGAGGGCGGGTTCAAGCGCATCGAGCGCCGCCTGGGGCTGTTTCGCGCGGATCAGCCCCACCGCCTTCTGCAACGCCGCCTCACTCGCCGCCTCCGCGCCTTGCGTGGCGGCGGGCGATGCCCCCGGGGCGGGCGGCGCGGCGGCCTGCCCGGCCAGCAGCAATGCCGCGATCCAAGTCGTCATCATCCGAACCCCTCCCCCCAAAGCGTCCCGCCGATGGCCGCAGCACCGCGCGGCGGCCCCGGCCGTGCCCTTACTTCTTCGCCATCCAGTCGCGCAGCTTCTGCTCCAGCACGGGCATCGGCAGCGATCCGGTGTCGAGCACCTCTGCATGGAACGCGCGCGGATCGAACGCCGCGCCCTGTTTCGCCTCGGCCTCCGCCTTCAGCTTCAGGATGGTCAGCTGGCCGATCTTGTAGGCGAGCGCCTGACCGGGGATGGCGATATAGCGCTCCACCTCGGCGGTCGCATCGGTGCGGCCCATCGGCGAATTGTCGAGCATGTACTGGATCGCCTGATCGCGGGTCCAGCCCTTGGCATGGATGCCGGTGTCGACGACCAGCCGCATCGCGCGCAGCATCTCGTCAGACAGGCCGCCCATCCGCTGGTACGGGTCCGTCTCCATGCCCAGCGGCTTCCACAGCGTTTCGGCGTAGAGCGCCCAGCCCTCGACATAGGCGGTGTTGCCGCCGAACCGCATGAAGGCGGGCAGCGCCTGGTTTTCCTGCGCCAGACTGATCTGGAAGTGATGGCCCGGCACCGCTTCGTGCAGGTACAGCGTCTCCATCCCCCAGGTGTAGCGGGTCGGCAGGTCGTAGGTATTGTAATAGAAGATGCCCGGCCGCGATCCGTCCGGCGCGCCCTGCTGATACGATCCCGCCGCATCCGACTTCGCGCGATAATCGGGCACCGGCCGGATCTCGAGCGGAGTTTTGGGGATCAGCGAGAACTGCTCGCGGATGCGCGCGTCGATCCGCTTGCCGATCGCCTCGTACCCCAGCCGCAGGTCGTCCGCGCTCTTCGGCTGGAAGCGCGCGTCCGTGCGCAGATAGTCGAAGAACTGATGCAATGTGCCCTTGTACCCGACCTTGGCCTGCTGCGCCTCCATCTCCCGCGTGATCCGCGCGACTTCGGACAGGCCGAGCTGGTGGACCGCCTCCGCCTTCAGCGGCAGCGTCGTGTTCGTCTCGATGTCATAGGCGTAGAGCGCCGCCCCCCCCGGCATCGCCGACAGGCCGACCGTGTCGCGCGCCTTCGGCAGATATTCCGTCTTCAGGAAATTGCGGAACTTGACGTGCGCGGGAATGATGACGTCGCGTATCTGCGCGGCATATTCCGCCTTCAGCGCGGCCTGATCGGCGGCGGGCACGGTCGCCGGGAACATCGTGACCGGGGCGTAGAAGACGGACCCCTCCACCCCCTGGTCGATCAGCGCGTCGAACTGCGCGATCATGTTGGTGACGACCAGCTTTGGCTGGACGATCCCCTTCGCCATCCCCTCGCGCATCAGCGCGATCGCACGTGGATAGAGCGCGGCGTACCCCGCGTTCCGCTTCAGGTTGTTGCGATAGTCGGCGACCGTCTTGAACGGCGCGCCGCCCTTCCCGCTCGCGAAATCGGGGTAGAAGGTCTGGAAGCCGCCGAAATGGTTGAATGGCAGAAACCGCGTGACCGACAGGATAGCAGGCGCATAGGCGCGCAGGTTGATCTCCGCCTGGTTGCGGAACACATCATAGGCGATGCGGTCGGTCGGCGTCAGCTTCGCCCGGTCGATCGCCTTCAGCGCGGCGAGATCGGTTTCCAGGTTGCGCTTGCCCAGCGCGATGCGCGCGTCGGTGAAATATTCGCCGAACTGGTCGGCATAGCGCATGTCGCCGCGCAGGATCGCGCTGATCGGATCGAGCTTCAGGTCGCGTTCGTCGCTGTCGTAGAACAGCCGCTTCAGCTTCGCGTCCTCCGGCCCGTCGCCTGGCAGCGGGGTCGGCGGCGGCAGCGCCTGACCCAGAGCGGGGGCGGCGGTCGCGAGGAGGAGCGTGGCAAGCAGGATACGGCGCATGGAAACCTGGCTGGAAAGGGATGATCGACCATGCCTATCGCGAACGCCGGGGACGCGAAAGCAGTACTAGCGCGCGGGCAAGCAGATTTGCCTGTTGCACCCGAACGGCAGCGTCCATCTGCCAGCCATGGCGACGTTACTCGATCCCACGGAGCGCGGCCGGGTCATCCTGGTCGGCGCAGGTCCCGGCGACCCCGGTCTACTCACGGTGCGTGCGGTGGAGGCGCTGCGCTGTGCCGATATCGTCGTGCATGATGGGCTGATCGACAGCCGCGTGCTGGATATCGCGCCCGCGACGGCGCAGCGCATCTCGGTCGCGAAGAGCCGGTCGAAGCACACGCTGCCGCAGGAGGCGATCAACGCGCTGATCGTCGCGCATGTCCGCACCGGCGCGCGCGTCGTGCGGCTGAAGGGCGGCGATCCCTTCATCTTCGGGCGCGGCGGCGAGGAGGTGGAGGCGGTGCGCGCCGCCGGCTTGCCGGTGGAGGTCATTCCCGGCGTGTCGGCGGCGCTCGGCTGCGCGGCGGAAGCGATGCTGCCGCTGACGCATCGCGACCACAGTTCGGCGGTGTCGTTCGTCGCGGGCCAGTGCAAGGGCCTGTCCGAACAGGACTGGTCGGGGCTGGCCGGGCAAGGCCGCACGCTCGTCATCTATATGGGCGTCGCGACCGCCGGCGACATCGCGGACAAGCTGATGGCGGATGGCGTCGCCCCCGACATGCCCGTCGCGGTGCTGGAAAAGGGTACGCTGGAGGGGCATCGCGCGTTGCGCACGCTGCTGGCGGACCTGGGCGCGATGGTGACGCGCGAGGGCGTGCAGAGCCCGGCCATCATCGTCGTGGGCGAAGTGGTGCTGCTGTCCGATGCCGAGGATCGGCTGGGCCGCTGGGCGCGCGTGGCGGAAGGAATGGCGGCGTGAAGATCCTGACGGGCAACGATCTGGCGACCGGCGACGTGACGTGGTGGACCGGCAGCGGCTGGTCGCGCCATATCGAGGAGGCGGCCGACGTCGGCGACCAGGGCGAGGCGATCGCCCGGGCGGAAGAAGGCGCGCGGCGCGTCAACGTTCCCTATGTGATCGAGGCTACGACGGGCCCCGATGGCGCCCCCCGCCCCGCGCACATCAAGGATCGCATCCGCGCGCTCGGCCCGACCGTTCGCCCGGACCTGACGCTGAAGCCCGCCGATCCGCAGGCCGGCAGCTGGGTGATATGACCGATGCCGATCGATCCTCCCCTGTAAGGGGAGGTGGCGGCGCGAAGCGCTGACGGAGGGGTGTCGAGCCCTCCGACACGGCGATACTCCTCCACCAGCTTCGCTGGTCCCCCTCCCCTTCAGGGGAGGA
The DNA here is from genome assembly GCA_913775975.1 of uncultured Sphingomonas sp. Taxonomy (GTDB): domain Bacteria; phylum Pseudomonadota; class Alphaproteobacteria; order Sphingomonadales; family Sphingomonadaceae; genus Sphingomonas. Next base: position 62,821 of record CAJYLQ010000022.1, read on the forward strand.
TCTAGGAAAGACGAATGTACCAGTACGACCAATATGACCAGTCGATCGTCGATGCCCGGGTGGAGGAGTTCCGCGACCAGGTGGCGCGCCGCCTGTCCGGCCAGCTGACAGAGGACCAGTTCAAGCCGCTGCGGCTGATGAACGGCCTGTATCTGCAGCTGCACGCCTATATGCTGCGCGTCGCCATCCCCTATGGCACGCTGAACGGCCGGCAGATGCGCGTGCTGGCGCATATCGCGCGGAGGTACGATCGCGGATACGGGCATTTCACGACGCGCCAGAACCTCCAGTACAACTGGATAAAGCTGGAGGATGCGCCTGATATCCTTGCCGAACTGGCGAAGGTGGAGATGCATGCCATCCAGACCAGCGGCAATTGCATCCGCAACATCAGTTCAGACCAGTTCGCCGGCGCCGCCGCCGACGAGCTGACCGACCCGCGCCCCGTCGCGGAGCTGCTGCGGCAATGGTCCACCTTCCACCCCGAATTCAGCTACCTGCCGCGCAAGTTCAAGATCGCGGTGATCGCGGCCGAAGAAGATCGCGCGGCGATGCGGCTCCACGATATCGGGCTGCAATTGCTCGAGCGCGACGGGGTGCTCGGCGCGAAGGTGTTCGTCGGCGGCGGGATGGGCCGCACCCCGATGATCGCGCCGGAGATCAAGGACTTCATCCCCGCCGACCAGCTGATGAGCTATCTGGAGGCGTGCTTGCGCGTCTACAATCGCTACGGCCGGCGCGACAATATCTACAAGGCGCGGATCAAGATCTTGATCCACGAGCTGGGCGCGGACAAATACCGTGCCGAGGTCGAGGAGGAATTCGCGCAGGTCCGCCAGCTCGGCATCGACCCGCCCGCCGCCGAACTGGCGCGGATCAGCGCGATGTTCGCGCCCCCCGCGTTCGCGGCGGACGACGGCGCGGTCGCGGATCGCAGCGACCCGGACTTCGCGGTGTGGCTTGACCAGAACGTCCGCGCGCACAAGCAGCCCGGCCATGCGATCGTCACCATCTCGCTGAAGCCGATCGGCGGCATCCCCGGCGACGCCACCGCCGAACAGATCGACGTCATGGCCGATCTGGCCGAACGCTACAGCTTCGACGAACTGCGCGTCACCCACGCGCAGAACATCGTCCTGCCGCACGTCCGCATCGCCGACCTGAAGGCGGTGTGGGAGGCGCTGGTCGACGCCGGGCTGGCGGAGGCGAACCTTGACCTGATCAGCGACATCATCGCCTGCCCTGGCCTCGATTATTGCGCGCTCGCCAACGCCCGCTCGATCCCGCTGGCGCAGAAGATCGGGCAACGCTTCGCTGACCTCGGCCGCCAGCGCGACCTGGGCGAGCTGAAGCTGAAGATCAGCGGCTGCATCAACGCCTGCGGCCACCACCACGCCGGGCACATCGGCATCCTGGGCGTCGACCGGAAGGGCACCGAAAATTACCAGCTCCTGCTGGGCGGGTCGGGTGCGGAGGACGTGTCGCTCGGCAAGATCACCGGCCCCGGCTTCGACGAGGACGGCGTGGTCGACGCGATCGAGCGCGTGACCGATCGTTATGTCGCATTGCGGGAGGCCGATGAGCGTTTCCTCGACACCTATCGCCGTGTCGGTATGCAGCCGTTCAAGGAAGCGATCTATGGTTGATCCCATCACCGTGAACACGAATGCGGGCGAGACGCTGCTGCGTTTCCGCGACGATGTGGTGCATGACGAACCGGCGGTGACGCTGGACGCGTTCCTGGGCCAGACCAACGCCACCGCCGTCCGGCTGGAGGCGGGCGACGATGCCCGCGAACTCCTGCCGCATCTGGGACAGATCGCGCTGGTCGAGATCAGCTTCCCGACCTTTCGCGACGGTCGCGGCTATTCGGCGGCGCGGATTTTGCGCGAGGCGGGGTTCGAGGGTGAGCTACGCGCGGCGGGCGATGTGCTGGTCGACCAGATTCCCCATATGCGCCGCTGCGGCTTCGATAGCTTCGCGCCGGAAAAGCCGGTCGATGCCGCAACGCTGACTAAGCTGCTCGCGCTCTATCCCCAACCCTATCAGAAGGCCGCCGATGCGCGCGTGCCGGTATGGAAGCTGCGCCATGGCTGAGCGCGCGCTCGACCGGATCGACGCTCGGCCCGCTTACACGGCGGAAGACGCTGCGGCGTATGAAACGCGGTTCGCGGGCGTGCCCGCGCCGGAGATGCTGCGCACCCTGCTGACCGGTGAACTGCATGGGCAGATCGCGGCGGTGTCGTCCTTCGGCACCGAGTCCGCCGTGCTGCTCCACATGGTCGCGCAGGCCGATCCGGCGACCCCGGTGGTCTTCACCGACACGCTGAAGATGTTTCCCGAGACACTGACGTACCGCGACACGCTGGTCGAGCGGCTGGGCCTGCTCGACGTCCGCGTGATCCAGCCCGACGCCTCGCTGCTCGCGGCGAAGGACCCGGACGGCATCCGCCACGGCTATGACCCCGATGGCTGCTGCGACCTGCGCAAGGTCGAACCGCTGGCACGCGGCCTTGCCCCGTTCGAGGCGTGGATTTCGGGCCGCAAGGGTTTCCAGGCGGGGACCCGCCGGGCCCTGCCTCGCTTCGAGGTCGAGAATGGCCGGTTGAAGCTCAACCCGCTGGCGGACTGGGACAAGGCGGCGCTGGACGGCTATTTCGCCGCCCACGACCTGCCGCGCCATCCGCTGGAG
>CAJYLQ010000023.1 GCA_913775975.1 uncultured Sphingomonas sp.
CATGGGCGTAGTCGATGTTGGCGCGCAGCGTGTGCAGCGGCACGCGGCCCTCGCGATAGCTCTCCGAGCGCGCGATTTCCGCACCGCCCAGACGACCACCGCAATACACCTTGATGCCGTCGGCGCCGAGCCGCATCGCGGACTGCACCGCGCGCTTCATGGCGCGGCGGAACGCGATACGACGCTCGAGCTGGTCGGCGATGCCCTGCGCGACGAGCTTGGCATCGACTTCCGGCTTGCGGATCTCGACGATGTTCAGCGACACGTCCGAGCTGGTCATCGCGCCGAGCGTCTTGCGCAGCTTCTCGATGTCCGAGCCCTTCTTGCCGATGATGACACCGGGGCGGGCCGCGAAGATCGAGATTCGGCACAGCTTGGCCGGACGGTCGATCACCACCTTGGAGATCGCCGCCTGCGGCAGCGTCTTCAGGATGTACTGGCGGATCTTCAGATCCTCCAGCAGCAGCTTCTTGTAATCCGCGCCCTCGGCGAACCAGCGGCTGTCCCAGGTGCGGTTGATCTGCAGGCGCAGACCGATCGGGTTGCTCTTGTGACCCATTAGGCTTCTTCCTGCTCGCGCACGACGATCCGCAGCCGCGAGAACGGCTTCAGGATGCGGGTGGACTTGCCGCGGCCGCGGGTGGCGAACCGCTTCATGGTGATCGACTTGCCGACCGACGCCTCGGCGACGACGAGCGCGTCGACGTCGAGGTTGTGGTTGTTTTCGGCATTGGCGATGGCCGAAGCCAGGACCTTGCGCGCGTCGACCGCCATCGCCTTCGTCGAGAAGGAGAGGATGTTCATCGCATCGCCGGCCTTCTTGCCGCGGATGAGGCCAGCGACCAGGTTCAGCTTCTGCGCCGAGCCACGGATCTGGGTGCCGACCGACAGGGCTTCCTTGTCGCCGACCTTACGGGGGGATGCAGGCTTGCTCATCAGCGCTTGCCCTTCTTGTCAGCGGCGTGACCCGGGAAGTAGCGCGTCGGCGCAAACTCACCCAGCTTCATGCCGACCATGTCTTCATTGACCGACACCGGCACGAACTTGCGGCCGTTGTAGACGTTGAACGTGAGGCCGACGAACGACGGCAGGATGGTGGAACGACGCGACCAGGTCTTGATCGGCGCGCGGCCACCGGCATCCTGCGCGGTTTCCGCCTTCTTCAGAAGGCTCAGTTCGACGAACGGGCCCTTCCAGACTGAACGAGCCATGGTTTAGCCCTTCCTCTTGGTCGAATGACGCGACCGGATGATCATCTTGTCGGTCGACTTGTTGTGACGGGTGCGCGCACCCTTCGTCGGCTTGCCCCAAGGCGTGACCGGATGACGGCCGCCCGAGGTCCGGCCTTCACCACCGCCGTGCGGGTGGTCGACCGGGTTCTTCGCGACACCGCGGGTCAGCGGACGCTTGCCCATCCAGCGCGAACGACCGGCCTTGCCCAGATTCTGGTTCTGGTTGTCCGGGTTCGACACCGCACCGACCGTCGCCATGCACTCGCCACGGATGTAGCGCTGCTCGCCCGAGTTCAGGCGGACGATGACCATGCCGCGGTCACGACCGACGACCTGCACGTAGGTGCCGGCCGAACGGGCGATCTGACCACCCTTGCCCGGCTTCATCTCCACGTTGTGGACGATGGTGCCGACGGGGACCTGACCGATCTCCATCGCGTTGCCCGGCTTGGTGTCCGTCTTCTTGGCGGCGATGATCTTGTCGCCCGGCGCCAGACGCTGCGGCGCGATGATGTAGGCCAGCTCTTCGTCGGCATACTTCACCAGCGCGATGAACGCGGTGCGGTTGGGGTCATATTCGAGCCGCTCGACAATGCCCTCGACGTCCCACTTGCGACGCTTGAAGTCGACGTAGCGGTACTTCTGCTTGTGACCGCCGGCGATGCCGCGCGAGGTCACATGGCCCTTGTTGTTGCGACCGCCGCTCTTGCGCTTGCCTTCGGTAAGCGCCTTGACCGGCTTGCCCTTCCACAGGGAGGACTTGTCGACGAGGACGAGGCCGCGCTGCGCGGGCGTCGTCGGGTTGTAATGCTTGAGTGCCATGACCCTTAGATCCCCGTCGTCACGTCGATGGACTGGCCGTCCTTCAGGGTGACAATGGCCTTCTTCATGTCGGAGCGCTGGTACGGAGCGCCCTTCCACTTCTTGGTCTTGCCCTTCTGGACGATCGTGTTCACGCCGGTCACGGTGACGTCGAAGAGCGCTTCGACGGCAGCCTTGATCTGCGGCTTGGTCGCATCGCCTGCGACCTTGAAGACGACGGCGTTATGCTCGGAGAGCAACGTCGCCTTTTCGGTGATGTGCGGCGCGACGATCACGTCATAATGACGGTTGTCGACGGCCTTCTGCTGCTTAGCCATTGAAGCGAGCCTCCAGCTTTTCGACCGCCGCGCGGGTCAGCACCAGCGTGTCAGCCTTCAGGATGTCATAGACGTTGGCACCGGCCGACGGCAGGACGTTGATGCCGTGCAGGTTGCCGGCGGCCAGCGCGAAGCTCGTCTCGACGGCGTCGCCGTCGATCACCAGCGCGGTCTTGCCGAAGCCGACCTTGGCGAGATCGCCGACCAGCGTCTTCGTCTTGCCGTTCTCCACCGCCAGGCTGTCCATGACGATCAGCGAGCCGGCCTTCGCATGGCTCGACAGAGCCATCTTGAGACCGAGGGCGCGGATCTTCTTGTTCAGCGACGGATTGAAGTCGCGGACGCGGGCGCCGTGCGCCTTACCACCACCGACGAACACCGGAGCGCGGCGATCGCCGTGACGGGCCACACCGCCGCCCTTCTGGCGACCGAGCTTCTTGCCCGAACGGGCGACATCGGCGCGCTCACGCGTGCCACGCGCCGTCTCGCGACGCTTTTCCAGCTGCCAGGTCACGACGCGGTGCAGGATGTCGGCGCGCGGATCGAGGCCGAAGACCTCGTCGTTGAGCTCGACGTCCGCCGCAGCGGTGCCGGCGAAGGATTGAACCTTGACCTTCACGTTCAGCCCTCCTGGCCGTCGGTCGCTTCCGGCGCGCTCGTCTCAGCGGGCGTGTCGGCGGCGGTGTTGCTGTTGGCAGCCTGCTTCAGGCTGGCGGGATACGGGGTGTCGGCGTGCGCCTTCACCTTGACGGCGTCCTTCACGAACAGCCAGCCACCCTTCGAACCGGGCACCGAGCCCTTCACGAAGATCAGGCCGCGCTCGACGTCGGTGCCGACGACTTCCAGGTTCTGCTGGGTGCGGTTCTTGTCGCCCATGTGACCGGCCATCTTCTTGTTCTTGAAGACGCGGCCCGGATCCTGACGGTTACCCGTCGAACCGTGCGACCGGTGGCTGACCGAGACGCCGTGCGTCGCGCGCAGACCGCCGAAGTTCCAGCGCTTCATGGCGCCGGCAAAGCCCTTACCCTGGGTACGGCCCTGGATGTCGACCAGCTGGCCGGCAACGAAGTGGTCGGCCGACAGTTCGGCGCCGACGTCGAGGAGGTTGTCCTCGGTCACGCGGAACTCGCAGACGACCGCCTTGGGCTCGACTTCGGCCTTGCCGAAGTGGCCGCGCTGCGGCTTGGCGACATTCTTGGCCTTGGCGACGCCAGCACCGAGCTGGACGGCGGTGTAGCCATCACGATCCATTTCGCGACGGGCGACGACCTGAACGCCTTCGAGCTGCAGGACGGTGACGGGCACGTGGCGGCCGTCGTCCTGAAACAGGCGGGTCATCCCCATTTTCTTCGCGATCACGCCGGTACGCATGATCCTGCACTCCTTTTACAGAGGCACGCCGGGACCATTCCCGAACGTGCGTGCGACCCTTCCGAAGAAGGATCATCCAACCCGTATGTAACTGCGTCGGCCCCGTCCCGGGCTGGATGCCCCCGTTGCCGGGGACGTGACGGGAGACGCTGGCCCGGCTCCGTAGAGCCGGCGGTATCTCGTGTCTGTCAGGGGCCCCGCGAGGCGGGGTTCCCAACCGGCTGCCCCCGCATCACGCGGAAAACAGCAAACCCGCGGGACTCACGTCGACCGCGGGGATGCGGGCCATTACGCCAGCTTGATCTCGACGTCAACGCCAGCGGCGAGGTCGAGCTTCATCAGCGCATCGACCGTCTGCGGGGTCGGCTGCACGATGTCGAGCATGCGCTTGTAGGTGCGCACTTCGAACTGCTCGCGCGACTTCTTGTCGATGTGCGGGCCGCGGTTGACGGTGAACTTCTCGATGCGGGTCGGCAGCGGAATCGGGCCGCGGATGAGCGCGCCGGTGCGAGGCGCGGTGTCGGCGATATCGCCGGTCGCCTGGTCGAGAACGCGATGGTCGAACGCCTTGAGGCGAATACGGATGTTGCTGTCCATGATCCCTACCGATGCGAGGAGCACGACCCCGGCCGTCTCCACCGCGGTGATGCGGAGGACTCGTGCCGCAGGTGCTGGACCGGCGGGATGAGATCCCACTGAAACAGCGGGACGACGAGAAAGAGCCGAAACTCAATAAAACTGAAGGGCGGCCCAATACGGCGGCCCTCATAAAAAGGCAACAGCCCGACTCTCCTTTTTTAGGAGAGCCGGGCTGCTGGTGCTCCGGTCGGCGCGGAGAAGACCCCCGCCCCGTCTGGTTCTTACTTGTCGATCGCGCTCACGACGCCCGCGCCGACGGTACGACCGCCCTCACGGATGGTGAAGCGCTGGCCGACGTCCATGGCGATCGGCGCGATCAGCTTGATGCCGAGCGCGATGTTGTCGCCAGGCATGACCATCTCGGTGCCCTCGGGCAGCTCGACGGTGCCGGTCACGTCCGTGGTACGGAAGTAGAACTGCGGACGATAGTTCGCGAAGAACGGGGTGTGACGGCCGCCTTCTTCCTTCGACAGCACGTACACTTCCGACTTGAAGTCGGTGTGCGGCTTGATCGAACCCGGCTTGCAGAGCACCTGGCCACGCTCGACTTCGTCACGAGCGACGCCACGGATCAGCGCGCCGACGTTGTCGCCCGCCTGGCCCTGGTCGAGCAGCTTGCGGAACATTTCGACGCCGGTGACGGTGGTCTTGCGGACTTCCGGGTGGATGCCGACGATTTCGACTTCTTCACCAACCTTGATGATGCCGGTTTCGACACGGCCGGTGACCACGGTGCCGCGACCCGAGATCGAGAACACGTCTTCGATCGGCATCATGAACGGCTTGTCGAGCGGACGCTCCGGCTGCGGGATGTAGTCGTCGACGGCGGCCATCAGCTCGAGCACGGCTTCCTTGCCGAACTTGTCGTTCGAACCCGACAGCGCGCAGGTCGCCGAACCCTTGATGACGGGGATGTCGTCGCCCGGGAATTCGTACGAGCTGAGCAGCTCGCGGATTTCCAGCTCGACCAGCTCGAGGATTTCCTCGTCGTCGACCAGGTCGACCTTGTTCATGAACACGACCATCGCCGGCACGCCGACCTGACGGGCGAGCAGGATGTGCTCGCGGGTCTGCGGCATCGGGCCGTCGGTCGAGGACACGACCAGGATCGCGCCGTCCATCTGGGCCGCGCCGGTGATCATGTTCTTCACGTAGTCGGCGTGACCCGGGCAGTCGACGTGCGCGTAGTGGCGGTTGGCGGTCTCGTACTCGACGTGCGCCGTCGAGATGGTGATGCCGCGCGCGCGCTCTTCCGGCGCCTTGTCGATGTTCTCGAAGTCGACCTTCTCCGACAGGCCCTGGTCAGCCAGAACCTTCGTGATCGCCGCCGTCAGCGAGGTCTTGCCATGGTCGACGTGACCGATGGTGCCGATGTTGAGGTGCGGCTTGTTCCGCTCAAACTTAGCCTTCGCCATTGTTTCCCTACCTTCTGGATTTCACGTGCAAGCCGCACACAGGACTCGCGGGTGAAGGCGGCCCCATAGCGGCTGAATTCATAATGCGCAAACCCCTGCCGTGCGTGGCGGGGGCCGACGACGGAGTAAATCCGCCGTCGTCGGACGGGTTCGGCTATGCCGACCCGCCGGCCGGCCTTGCGGCGAGGTGGGCCAGGTTGCGCTGGCCCCGCCCGCCTCAGGCCAGCTTCGCCTTCACCTCGTCAGCGACGTTCTGCGGCACTTCGTCATAGTGCGAGAACTGCATCGAGTACTGGGCGCGGCCCTGCGTGAACGAGCGGAGCGCGTTCACATAGCCGAACATGTTCGCCAGCGGCACCATCGCCTCGACCGTCTGCGCGTTGCCGCGGCTGTCGGTGCCCTGGATCTGGCCACGACGGCTGTTCATGTCGCCGATGACGTCGCCCAGATAGTCCTCCGGGGTGACGACCTCGACCTTCATGACCGGCTCGAGCAGCGTGATGCCCGACTTCTGGGCCGCTTCGCGCATCGCGCCGCGGGCACAGATTTCGAACGCCAGCGCCGACGAGTCGACGTCGTGGTACGCGCCGTCGTACAGCAGGACTTCGAAGTCGATGATCGGGAAGCCGACCAGCGAGCCGGTTTCCGCCGTCTCGCGGAAGCCCTTCTCGATCGCGGGGATATATTCCTTCGGAATGTTACCGCCCTTGACCTCGTCCTTGAACACGAAGCCCGAACCGCGCTCGCCCGGGGTCAGCTTGACCTTCACGCGGCCGAACTGGCCGGTGCCGCCCGACTGCTTCTTGTGCGTGTAGTCGATGTCGACCGGCTTCTTCAGGTATTCGCGATACGCCACCTGCGGCGCACCGACGTTCGCCTCGACCTTGAACTCGCGCTTCATGCGGTCGACCAGAATCTCGAGATGGAGCTCGCCCATGCCCTTGATGATGGTCTGGCCCGACTCGGCGTCCGAGGTCACGCGGAACGAGGGGTCCTCGCGCGCGAGACGATTGAGCGCGACGCCCATCTTCTCCTGGTCGGCCTTGGTCTTCGGCTCCACCGACAGCTCGATCACGGGCTCGGGGAACTCCATCCGCTCCAGGATGATCGGCTGCGCCTGCGCGCAGAGCGTGTCACCCGTGGTGGTGTCCTTCAGACCCGCCAGCGCGACGATGTCGCCGGCATAGGCCTCCTGGATGTCCTCGCGGCTGTTCGCATGCATCAGCAGCATGCGACCGACCTTTTCCTTCTTGTCCTTGACCGAGTTCAGCACCTGCGACGCGGTCTCGAGCTTGCCCGAATAGATGCGGGCGAAGGTGAGCGTACCCACGAACGGGTCGTTCATGATCTTGAACGCCAGCGCCGAGAAGGGCTCGGTGTCCGAGGACGGACGCTCGTCCGGCGTCTCGCCGTCGAGCTTGACGCCCTTGATCGCCGGCACGTCGAGCGGGCTGGGGAGATAGTCGACGACGGCGTCGAGCAGCGGCTGCACGCCCTTGTTCTTGAACGCCGAACCGCAGACGATCGGCACGAACGCCATTTCCAGCGTGCCCTTGCGGATCAGCTTCTTCAGGTCGGCGACCGACGGCTCGTTGCCCTCGAGATACGCCTCCATCAGCGCATCGTCCTGCTCCACGGCCATCTCGATCAGGTCGCTGCGATACTTCGCCGCCTTCTCGGCCATGTCGGCCGGAATGTCCTGATACTCGAACTTCGCGCCCAGCGACTCCTCAAGCCAGATGATCGCGCGGTTGTTGACCAGGTCGACCAGACCCTTGAAGCCGCCCTCGATGCCGATCGGCAGGTACAGGACCGCCGGACGCGCGCCGAGGCGCTCGATGATCGAGTTCACGCAGAAGTAGAAGTCGGCGCCGGTGCGGTCCAGCTTGTTGACGAAGCACATGCGCGGCACGCCGTACTTGTCGGCCTGACGCCACACGGTTTCCGACTGCGGCTCAACGCCCGCCACGCCGTCGAAGCAGGCGACTGCGCCGTCGAGCACGCGCAGCGAACGCTCCACCTCGATGGTGAAGTCGACGTGGCCCGGCGTGTCGATGATGTTGATCCGGTGCTCGGGGCCCTGGCCCTCTTCAGCCTTCCAGAAACAGGTCGTCGCGGCCGACGTAATCGTGATGCCGCGCTCCTGCTCCTGCTCCATCCAGTCCATCGTCGCGGTGCCCTCGTGCACTTCGCCGATCTTGTAGGACTTGCCGGTGTAATAGAGGATGCGCTCGGTCGTCGTCGTCTTGCCGGCGTCGATATGCGCCATGATGCCGATGTTGCGATACTGTTCGAGCGGATGGCTGCGGGCCATGGTCGGGCTTCCTTAGCGATGTGGGGAGCAGGCCCATGGCCGGCTCCCCACGATATAGGTCAGATTTAAGACGCTTCCAAGACGGAAGCCGGCCTTACCAGCGATAGTGGCTGAAGGCGCGGTTCGCTTCCGCCATGCGGTGCGTGTCCTCGCGCTTCTTCACCGCGTTGCCGCGATTGTTCGCCGCATCCATCAGCTCGCCCGACAGGCGGGCGGCCATGGTGTTCTCGCTGCGGTTGCGCGCCGCGGTGATGAGCCAGCGGATCGCCAGCGCCTGCGCGCGCTCGGGCCGAACCTCGACCGGGACCTGGTAGGTCGCACCGCCGACGCGGCGGCTGCGGACCTCGATGCCCGGCTTGATGTTGTTCAGCGCGTCATGGAACACGCCGAGCGGCTCGCGCTTCGCGCGGGTTTCGACGGTTTCGAGCGCACCATAGACGATGAGTTCGGCGACGGACTTCTTGCCGTCCAGCATCACCGAATTCATGAACTTCGACAGGACCACATCTCCGAACTTCGGATCGGGCAGGATTTCCCGCTTTTCGGGACGACGACGACGTGCCATTTTCTATTCCTTCAAACTTCAGCCAGGTCCGGAACACGTCCGGGGCTTACTGGGGATTACTTGGGACGCTTCGCGCCGTACTTCGAACGGGACTGCTTGCGGTCCTTCACGCCCTGCGTGTCGAGAACGCCGCGCAGCACGTGGTAGCGCACGCCGGGAAGGTCGCGCACACGGCCGCCGCGGATCAGCACCACCGAGTGCTCCTGCAGGTTGTGGCCCTCGCCCGGGATGTAGCTGATGACTTCGCGGCTGTTGGTCAGGCGGACCTTGGCCACCTTGCGCAGCGCCGAGTTCGGCTTCTTCGGGGTCGTGGTGTAGACGCGGGTGCAGACGCCACGCTTCTGCGGGTTCTGCTCCATCGCAGGGACCTTCGACTTGGCCTTCTGCGGTTCGCGGCCCTTGCGGACCAGCTGGTTGATCGTGGGCATTGAAGCCTTCACCTTTCAAATGGTTACTTTGCTGGAGCCGTGCCGTTAGAGAATGCGAAAAGAGCCTGAGGGCATGCCATCACGGCATCCCCAAGGCCCCAAGCCATCCCAGCAATGTTCAAGCATGCCCGGAGAAAACCAGTCGCCCCGGACGCGCCGCCCTTTACACAGCGGGCCCGGCGGCGTCAATCAGTCGACGCCGCCGGTTTGGCCGGGGTCGCAATCGGGCGCTTGCGCACCGGCCGACATGCCGCTAAAGCCCGCCACCGCACAGGGGTGTAGCTCAGTTGGTTAGAGCGTCGGTCTCCAAAACCGAAGGCCCTCGGTTCGAGTCCGAGCTCCCCTGCCACCATCCTCCACGACATCGCTGACGAACGGGATCTGCCGCGGGAACGCGCGCACGGCGTCCGTCGTTGCGCGGCCATCGTCGCGCGGAGGATCGTTTGCCCATGCCCATCGAAATCACGCTGCTCGCCTGGTCGGTGGCGCTGCTGCTGGTCCATATCGCGCTGCAGGGCCAGACGGCGACCGCGCGCAAGGGCATCGGCTGGAATGCCGGCCCGCGCGACGATGATGGCGGCAGCGACCGGCCGGGCAAGCTGGAGGGCCGGGCCGCGCGCGCGCTGTCCAACTTCCTCGAAACCTATCCCGCGTTCGTGGCGCTGGCGCTGGCCGTCACCGTCACGAACCGCGCCGGCGGACTGGCGGCGAGCGGCGCCGTGCTGTGGTTCGTGGCGCGAATCATCTATGTGCCGCTTTACCTGTTCGGCGTGCCGTATGTCCGCAGCCTGGTGTGGCTGGTGTCGATCGCGGGCCTTCTGATGATGGCCGCGCGGCTGATCTGAGCGCGTCGCCCTACAACCCGCCGCCGATGGCCACCGGGCCGATCGCGGCGGTCGGTGCCGAATTGAGCGTGCGCACCAGCGTCTCGAACCCGCCGTCCGCGATGCGGATCTCGTTGAACGCCGCCGGGTGATTGCGGATCCGCTTCGACAGCGTGCCCGCGCCGATCATGCGCACGATTCGCCCCGCGCGCGTCACGGGCACGTCGAACGGATCGTGGACATGGCCGGACAGCACCGCATGGGCGCCCGCCTCCGCCAGCGCCTGCAGCGCATCTTCCCCGCCCTTGGTTCGCGCGGTCCCCTTCGTCCCGCCCTCGATCAGCGGGTGGTGCGCGGCGACGAAGATCAGATTGCCCTTCGGCGCCGCGGCGATCTGCGCCAGCGCCCGGCGCAGCGAGCCGCGCCCGACATGCCCCTTCGACCAGTTCATCCGCCATTGCGCGCGTGCGATCGTCTGCAGCGGCACGATGGTGACGCCCGCCAGTTCCAGCGGCCGCTCGATCATCCGCTCGATCGCGGCATAGCGGGTGTAGGGCGCCAGGAAGCGGCGGATCGGATCCCAGTAATAGGGGATGTCGTGGTTGCCGATCTCCACCGTCACGGGGACGGGCATCGCCTTCAGCCAGGCGCCGCCCGCGACGAATTCCTTCGTACGCGCGCGCATCGTCAGGTCGCCGGTCATGATGACCGCGTCGGGCCGCTCCGCCTCCACGCATTCGGAGAACCAGCGGATCGCCTCGGGATCCTCGCGCCCGAAATGCACGTCGCTGACATGGAAGAGCGTGGTCATGCCCCGCCCTGCCCGCCGCGCCGGCCCCCCGTCAATCCGCCGGCCATCAATCCGCCCCCCGCCAATCCGCCTGCCCGCATCGCGCTCTCCCGTTCAGGAAGGCCAAGCGCGCGAAAGCCCGGCGGGTTCATTCACTCGACGCGTTCGCCGCCCTTGATGACCGCCACGGGGTGCTCCAGCACCCGCACATCGGCCAGCGGATCGCCGTCCACCGCGACGATATCGCCCCAGCGGCCGACCGCGATCGCGCCGACATCGTCGCGGCCGAGCGCGGCGGCGGCGTTGGTCGTGGCGGTGCGGATCGCCTCCGCCGGGGTCATGCCCCATTCGACCATCTTGGCGAACTGAAGCGCGTTCTGCCCGGCGGGGAAGACCGCGCCGTTATCGGTGCCGAACACCATCGGCACCCCGGCGCGATGCGCATCGCGGAACGTCTCGCGCTGGCGGCGGCCGATCTGACGCTCCTTTTCCAGCGATTCGGGGTGGACGCCGTTCTTCTCGCCCTCGGCGAGGATATAGTCGTCGTCATAGATATCCATGGAGAACCACGCCCTCTTCTCCTTGGCCAGACGGAAGGATTCGGCATCCGCCAGGCTGGCATGTTCGATCGTGTCGATGCCCGCGCGCAGCGCGTCGTTGATGCCGGCGGTGCCGTGGGCATGGGCGGCGACCCTCATGCCCAGCATATGCGCCTCGTCCGCCACCGCCTTCATCTCGTCGAAACTCATCTGCTGCGCGCCGGGCGCGTCCCGCTTCGACAGGACACCGCCGGTCGCGCAGATCTTGATGACCTCCGCGCCGTATTTCTTCATCGTGCGCACCAGCTTGCGAAACCCGTCCGGGCCGTCCGCCACCGAGGGGTTGGGCACCGATTCGAAGCGGGCGGGCAGCCCCTCCGTCCCGTCGCAATGACCGCCGGTGGAGCCCAGCGCATAGCCGGCCGGGACGATGCGCGGCCCCGCGATGTAGCCCGCATCGACCGCCTGCTTCAGCCCGACGTCGTTATAGTCGCCCGACCCGACATTGCGCACGGTGGTGAAGCCCGCCCGCAGCATCGCCAGCGCGTTGTGTACGCCCACCGCCTGCCAGAAGCTGTCGGCGTAATCGAACGTCTTCCAGCCGCTGATCCGGGCATCGGCATCCAGATGGACGTGCATGTCGATCAGGCCGGGCAGGATCGTCTTGCCCGGCAGGTCGATCCGCGTCGCCCCTGCCGGGATCATCGGGCGGCCGCCGCCGCGCGACGTGACGGCCGCGATGCGGCCGTCGGTGATGACGATCACCGGCTCCTCGACCATCTGGCCCTTCGCGGGGTCGACCATGCGCGCCGCCGTGACCACCACCGTCTTCGCCGCAGCGGGCATCGATGCCATCGCGGCGATCACCAGCGCCAAATATCCTGCCCGCTTCATCCTGCCCCCTGACCGTTCCATGGCGGCGGTTTCGCCACGAAGCGCGCGCGGCGTCAATCACCGGTACTCAGCAACGTGGCAGCGCGGCGGGGCGGCGCACGTGTATCGCTGCGGCGGTGATAACGGCGTGGTCACGCCGATCGCGATCGCCGGCGGCGGGCGGCCCCCCCCCTTTACGACGGCCGGGCGTCACGCGAACGCCCGGCCCTTTCCCCGGTCAGATATGGATCGCCCGGCCGTAGGCGGCCAGCACCGATTCGTGCATCGATTCCGAGATCGTCGGGTGCGCGAACACCGTCTGCGTCAGTTCGGTCTCGGTCGTCTCCAGCTGGCGGGCGACGACATAGCCCTGGATCATCTCGGTCACTTCCGCGCCCACCATGTGTGCGCCCAGCAGTTCGCCGGTCTTGGCATCGAACACCGTCTTCACGAAGCCCTCGGCCTCACCCAGCGCGATCGCCTTGCCGTTGCCGATGAACGGGAACTTGCCGACCTTGACGCTGTAGCCCGCTTCCTTGGCCTTCGCCTCGGTAAAGCCGACGCTCGCCACCTGCGGGCGGGCATAGGTGCAGCCGGGGATATTGTTCTTGTCCATCGCGTGCGGATGCACGTCCTTGTTGCCCAGCGCCTTCGCGATGGCTTCGGCGGCGATGACGCCCTCATGGCTCGCCTTGTGCGCCAGCCATGGCGCGCCGGTAACGTCGCCGATCGCCCAGATGCCGTCGACATTGGTCTTGCCATAGCCGTCGGTCTTGATGTGGCCGCGCTCGGCTTCGATCTTCAGCGCTTCCAGTCCGATATTCTCGGTATTGGGCACGATGCCGATCGCGACGATCGCGTGGCTGAACTCGACCTGCTCGACCTTGCCGTCCGGGCCCTTGATCGCGGCCTTCACGCCCGCCGGAGTCGCCTCCAGCTTTTCGAGGCCCGACTTGGTCTTGATCGTCATGCCCTGCTTGGTCAGCGCCTTGTGCATGAACTCGCTGACTTCGGCGTCCTCGACCGGCATGATCCGGTCGAGCATCTCGACGATCGTCACGTCGGCGCCCATGTCGTTGTAGAAGCTGGCGAACTCGACACCGATCGCGCCCGATCCGATGACCAGCAGCTTGGTCGGCATTTCGGGCGGCACCATCGCGTGGCGATAGGTCCAGATCTTGGCCCCGTCAGCCTTGGCGAACGGCAGGTCGCGGGCGCGGGCGCCGGTCGCGATGATGATGTGCTTGGCTTCCAGCTCGACGGTCTTGTCGCCCTGCTTGACGCTGAGCTTGCCCTTCGCGGTTATCGTGCCGACGCCCTCATGCACCGTCACCTTGTTCTTCTTCATCAGGCCCTTGACGCCCGCATTCAGCTGGCCGGCGACCTTGCGGCTGCGATCGACCACCTTGGCGAGGTCGAACGCCGGCTTCTCCGCCGACAGGCCGTATTGCGCGGCGTGCATCATGTAATGATAGATTTCGGCCGAGCGCAGCAGCGCCTTGGTCGGGATGCAGCCCCAGTTGAGGCAGATGCCGCCCAGCCGCTCGCGCTCGACGATCGCGACCTTCAGGCCAAGCTGGCTCGCGCGGATCGCCGCGACATAGCCGCCCGGCCCGGAACCGAGGACGATGAGGTCGTAGGTATCAGCCACGTATCGATTCCTTTCCAGCGCCCGCGCGTTTCGCGGGCGATCCTGATTCTTATTCTGCCAGCGGCGGCACGCGCCGGGGCTGGCGATCCTCGCCGATCGCGACGAAGGTGAACTTGGCCTCCGTCACCTTGTAGCTGCGGTCGTCGTGGCGGGCGCGGCGCCAGCTTTCGACGTCGATGGTCATCGACGTGCGGCCGACGCGGACCAGCCGCGCATAGACCGACACCTCGTCCCCGACGACGACGGGGCGGTGGAAGGTCATGCCCTCCACCGCGATCGTCACGGCGCGGCCATGGCTGTGGCGCGAGGCGACGGAGCCGGCGGCCGAATCCATCATGCTCATCAGCCAGCCGCCGAAGATGTCGCCATAGGGATTGGTGTCCGCCGGCATCGCGATCACGCGAACGGCGGGCAGCCCCTCCGGCGGCATTTCCTCGGGGTGGACCATCGTGGCGCCCTGCCGATCAGGCGAGCATGCCGAGCGGCCGCTCGACCAGCTCCTTGAACACCTTCATCAGCTCCGCGCCGTCCGCGCCGTCGATCGCGCGATGGTCGAAGCTGCCGGTCGCCGACATGACGGTCGCGACGCCCAGTTCGCCATCGACGATGTACGGCCGCTTCTCGCCCGCGCCGATCGCCAGGATCATGCCCTGCGGCGGGTTGATGACCGCCTCGAACTGCTTGATCCCGAACATGCCCATGTTGCTGATCGAGGCGGTGCCGCCCTGGAATTCCTCCGGCTTCAGCTTGTTGTCGCGGGCGCGGCCGGCCAGGTCCTTCACCTCGGTCGAGATGACGGAGAGCGACTTGGTGTCCGCCTCCTTCACGATCGGCGTGATGAGGCCCGACGGCGTCGAGACCGCGACCGAGATGTCGGCGCGCTTGAACGTGACGAGCTGGTCGGGCGTGAACATGACGTTGCACTTGGGCACCGCCATCAGCGACACGGCCAGCGCCTTCACCAGCATGTCGTTGACCGACAGCTTCACGCCGCGGCTTTCGAGGGAGGCGTTCAGGTCGCCGCGCAGCTTCAGCAGCGCGTCGAGGCGCACGTCCACCGTCAGGTAGATGTGCGGCACCTGCTGCTTCGATTCGGTCAGGCGGCGCGCGATCGTCTTGCGCATGTTGGACAGCTTGGCCGTCTCGTGCGGGATGTCGGGGATCGCGGCGGGCTTGGCGGCCGCGGCCGGCGCGGCGGCGGCGGACGGCTCGGCCGGGGCGGCAGCGGTCGCGGCGGCGGGAGCGCCGGGCTTCGCATTCTCCACGTCCGTCTTCACGATCCGGCCATTGGGGCCGGAGCCGGCCACCGCGCCGAGGTCCAGGCCCTTCTGCGCGGCGATGCGGCGGGCGAGCGGGCTCGCCTTCACCCGGTCGCCGGAGGTCGACGCGGTCGGGGCGGCGGCGGCACCCGCATCGGCGGGGCGGCCATGATCCTCGGCCTGCTCCAGCGTGCGCGGGGCAGGCTTGCCCTCGCTGCCGGTCCTGTTCGGATCGGCGGGATCGGTCGGCATCGGATCGGCGGGCTTGGGCGTTTCCGCCTTCGCGGCGCCACCGGCGGTCACGGACGCGGGGTCCTCGCCCTCTTCGGCCAGGATCGCGATGGCGGTGCCGACCTTCACATTGTCGCTGCCCTCGGTGACGAGGATCTTCGCGATCACGCCCTCATCGACGGCCTCGAACTCCATCGTCGCCTTGTCCGTTTCGATCTCGGCCATGATATCGCCGGACTTTACGGTGTCGCCTTCCTTCACCAGCCATTTGGCTAGCGTTCCCTCCTCCATGGTCGGAGAGAGCGCGGGCATCTTGATCTCGATCGACATGAAGGTCCTCGACGGCGTTCTAAGTCCCTGCTCTCTTGCGCCCCCGCGCGGCCCGGTCAACCCCGGCCGCTTGCAAGGCCGCCGCGCGCGAACCATCATGGCGGGGATCGAGGGGGGAAGCCGATGCGCATCTATCTGGTGGTGATCGACGAGAGCGCGGAGGCGGAGATCGCGCTGCGCTTCGCCGCGCGCCGTGCCGCGCGCACCGGCGGCGGGGTGGAGATCCTGGCGCTGCTGCCCCCGCAGGAATTCATGGCGTTCGGCGGCGTGCAGGCGACGATCGAGGAGGAGATACTGCACGACGCGCAGGCGATGGTGCAGCGCGCGGCGGGCACAATCTTCGAGGAATCGGGCATCGTTCCCGCGATCACGCTGCGCCGGGGCGAAGGGCCGAAGGTGATCCGGGAGGCGATCGCCGCCAACCCCGATATCGCCGCGCTGGTGCTCGCCGCCGCCGCCTCCGGCGCGCCGGGCGCGCTGGTCAGCCACTTCACCGGCGCCGATGCGGGCACGCTGACCGTGCCGGTGATGATCATCCCCGGATCGCTGACGCCCGAACAGATCGACCGGCTCAGCTAAGGAACGCGCGCGCGGTTGCCCCGCCGGGGGGCAGTCGCTACGCCCCTGCGCCATGAAGCTCATCATCGGCAACAAGGCCTATTCCTCCTGGTCGCTGCGCGGCTGGCTGGCGGCGAAGCAATCCGGCCTTCCGTTCGAGGAGGTGGTCGTGCCGCTGTACGACGACGCCTGGGACCGCCGCCGCGAGGGGGACGAGTTCGCGCCCTCGTCGGGCAAGGTGCCGATCCTGTGGGATGGCGAGGCGGTGGTGTGGGACAGCCTGGCGATCGTCGAATATCTCGCCGACAAGGTGGGCCGCGACGTGTTCTGGCCGCAGGACGAGGCGGCGCGCGCGATGGCGCGGTCGATGGCGGCGGAGATGCACTCCTCGTTCCAGAACCTGCGCCGCAAGCATCCGATGAACATTCGCCAGGTCTATCCGGCGCAGCGCCCCGATGACGACGTGATCGCCGAAATCGCGCGGATCATGGAATTGTGGGCACAGGCACGGGCGCGGTTCGGCGGCGGCGGCGATTTCCTGTTCGGCGCGTTCGGCGCGGCGGACATCATGTTTGCGCCGGTGGTGACGCGGCTCGTGACCTATCAGTTGCCCGTCGCGCGCTTCGCGACCGGCTATATGCAGGCGGTGCTGGAACATCGCTGGATGCAGGACTGGATCGCCAGCGCCCAGGAGGAGGACTGGGTGCTGCAGCAATATGAGCAGCCCTCGCAGGCATGACGATCGACCCGGTCGACCTCGCCGCCGCGCTGATCCGCGCCGACAGCGTCACCCCCGCGCGGGGGCCGGTGTTCGATGTGCTGGAGGCGGCGCTGATACCGCTCGGCTTCGCGGTCGATCGCTTCGTGGTGGGCGAGGCGCCGGACGGGCCGGTTGAGAACCTGCTGGCGACCCGCCCCGGCGGGACGGGCGCCCACCTCGCCTTCGCCGGCCATGTCGATGTGGTGCCGGCGGGCGAGGGCTGGACCGGCTCGCCCATTTCCGGCGAGGTGCGCGGCGACCTGTTGTACGGGCGCGGCGCGGTCGACATGAAGGGCGCGGTCGCCGCCTTCGTCGCGGCGGCGGCGCGGGCGGAGGGGCCGCCGCTGTCGCTCATCATCACCGGCGACGAGGAGGGGCCGGCGACGTTCGGCACCGTCGCGCTGATCGAGCGGATGGCGGCGCGCGGCATCGCGCCAGACCTGTGCGTCGTCGGGGAGCCGACCTCCGCGCGCATGCTGGGCGACACGATCAAGATCGGCCGGCGCGGATCGGTGAACATCTGGATCGCCGTCGCCGGGCGGCAGGGCCATGTCGCCTATCCGCATCTGGCCGACAATCCGGTGCCCCGCCTGATCGCGCTGCTGACGGAGGTGGAGGGGATCGTCCTCGACGCCGGCAATCGCTGGTTCCAGCCGTCGAATATCGAGATCACCGACCTGCATGTCGGCAACCCTGCCGCCAACGTGATCCCCGCAAGGGCGGAGGCGCGCCTGTCGATCCGCTTCAATGACGAACAGAGCGGCGCCGCGCTGGTCGACCGCATCGCCGCGCTCGCCGCGCGGCACGGCGGCACGGTAACGGCACGCATTTCCGGCGAGGCGTTCCTGACCCCGCCGGGCGCGCTGTCGGCGATGGTGTCCGCCGCGATCCATGCGCGCACCGGGCTGACGGCGGAGCTGTCGACCACCGGCGGCACCTCCGACGCGCGCTTCCTGTCGCGGCTGTGCCCGACCGTCGAGTTCGGTCTGCTCAACGCGACGATGCATCAGGTGGACGAGGCGGTGGCGGTCGCGGACCTCCACGCGCTGACGGATATCTACGCGGACATCATTCGCCGCGCGGGCGCCTGAGCACGATATACAGCGCCCCCATTCCGCCATGGCGCGGATGCGCGCCGCGTACGGCGGCGATCGCATCGGCGTGGCGCGATGCGCCGATCCAGTCCGCGACCGCCGCGCGAATCGCCCCGCGCGCATGGGGCCGCTCGCTCTCGGGGCGCGGCGGCTTGCCGGTCACGAGCAGCAGCACGCGGTCGCCGCGCCGGATCGCCCGGTCCAGCCCCTGGTCCAGCAGCGCATGGGCCGATGACAGCGTATGGCCGTGCAGGTCGATCGAGCTGTCGGGGATGACGATCCCGCGCGTCAGCTTGCGGTCCCAGGACGAATCGAGCGTGTTCTGATGCGGCGCCTTCGCCTTGGGCAGCGGTGCCGGGGGCGGCGGCGCGGGGCGGGTCGCCAGCGCGAGGCGCTGCCGCACCGATTTGCTGGGCTTGGGTGCCGGTTCCGCAACGGCGGGCGGCAACGCGGCGGCGGGACGCGGGGGTTTGCGCAGCGGCTGGATCGGCCGCACCGAAGCCATCACCCGTCCCCAGGCCTCCGCCTCGTCAGGGCGCAGGCGTCGCAACCGGTCCCACTCCCACCGGGCCCACGCCCAGTCGCGCCAGCGTTCCGACCGGCAGCAGCAGGAAGGCGGTGCCGCGCGCGGACATGCCGCCCGCGACCAGCGCCGCATTGGCCCCCGCGCCCCAGAAGGTGTCGAAGCGATTCGCACCCTTGATCGCGCCGCCCGTATCCTGCGCCACCCACAGCCCCGTCGCGTCGGCGCGGTCGGCGGACAGGAACACCGGCGCGCCCAGCGGCACGAAGCGCGGATCGGCCGCCGCGCTGACCTGCCCCGTCACCGCATAACCCATCGCGCCGAGCGGCGGCCCGTCCAGCTCGCGGAAGAAGACGTAGCTCTTGTTCTCGCGCATCAGCGCACGGCCCTCGTCGGGATGCGCGTGCAGCCACGCGACGATCCCCTGCATCGACGCCTGCCCCGGCGCCAGCAGGTTGCGCTGCCGCATCAGGCTGCCGATCCCGGTATAGCCGCGCCCGTTCTGCGTATCGTAGCCGATACGCAGCACGTTGCCGTCGGGCAGTCGCACCCGGCCCGACCCCTGGACCTGCAGGAAGAACAGCTCGACCGGGTCCGCCGCCCAGGCCAGCACCGGCGCGGTGCGGGCGATCGCGCCCTCCTCGATCGCGGTCCGGTCGTAATAGGGGACCAGGGCGCTGCCCTGCACCCGGCCGCGTACCTTCTTGCCCTTCAGATCGTCGCTGAACTGGCCGAGGTCCGCATCGACCAGATCGGTCGGGCGGCCATAGATGGGTGCCTCATAGCCCGCGCGGCGTTCCAACGCGCCGCGGATCTCCGGCTCGTAATAGCCGGTGGCGAAGGCCTTGCCGTCGCCGATCTGCACCGCCTCGAACCATTGCGCGAAGAAGGCGCGGGCATCGCCCCCCGCACGGGCCGCCGCGCAGGCGCCCTGCCAGTCGGCTCCTTGCGTCAGGCCGGACTGGTCCGTCCGTCGCATCAGCCCGGGGCAGGAGAGCGCGAAGGCGGTGCGGGCCGCCTCCGCCTGCGCATCGGTCATCGGCAGCGAGGCGACCGGCGGGCCGGCGGAGACGCCCGCCGCCCGCGCGCTCGTCACGCCGGTGGGCACAACCACCGGCAATGCCGGGAGCGGCGTCGCGCCGACGATGCGGCCATCCGCGCCGCGAATATCGCGCGCCACGTCGCCGCGCGTCAGATGGTGGCGGGGCACGGTAACGGGCCGGGAATTGGCGGTGACGGGCGGCCGCGAGGCCGCCCCCTGCTGCACGGGCGGGATACCGCCACCCACGCACGCCCCCAGTGCCAGCGTCGCCGCACCGACCGCGAGCCGCGATACCGTGCGCGCGCTACGCCCCCCGAACATCGGCAACGCGCTCACGCCTCGTCGGTGTCGGCCAGCGTCCAGTTGGGATCGGCGCTCTTCAGCGTCCGGGTGAAGGTCCACACCTCATGCGTCTCGACCGCATCGGTCAGCGAGCCGGCGATCACCTGCCCCTCGGCATTGCGCGTGACGGCGGCGATGTCCGCGTCGAATCGCACGGTGACGCGCGCCTGCCGCCCCTCGACCTGCGCATCGCTGATGACCGCGCGCTCGATCGAGACGAGGCGATTCTCCAGCGTCTCGCCGGCCGCCGTGCGATCCGCGATCGCCTCCGCGAAGGCGGCGCGCACGTCGGGCTGCACCAGCGGCGCCAGCGCCGCCTCGTCCCCGCGCCAGAACGCCTCCAGCACCATGCGATACGCGCCCTTCGCCCCTTCAAGGAACTGCGCGGCGTCGAAGCCGGGCTCGCCCGCGATCACCGCGCGGATGCCGGATTCGGCGCGCGGCTCGATCAGCCGGTCGGTCCGCTCGCGCGGTTCGGCGACCATGTCGATCGTGCGCGGCGCGGCCGGCAGGGGGCCGCGATCCTCCGCGGCACGGGGCATGGGCTGCTGCTCATGCCCGGTACGCTTGCCGAGCACGGCATACAGGCGCAGCGCCACGAAGGCGGCGATCATCGCGAACACTACAACGTACAGCACTGGGCCTCCGATCTTCGGGCAACATAGGCGCAAGACCGCCACACTTCAAACCCGTCACCGTTGAAACTGTGCTGGGCCGCTGCTAGTCGCGGACGACCGGAACGAACGCGCGGATCCGCCGCTTCGCTCCCCCCTCTCCTTGCAAGGATGTACGACATGGACGATCTGGACAACGGCGCGCCGGCCGCTAACGGGGCGGACACGGCTCCGGCCGCCGGCCTGATCTCGCAATATGTCAAGGATCTGTCGTTCGAGAACCCGAACGCGCCCGCGATCTTCCAGTCGCAGACGCAGCCGGCGATCGACGTGCAGTTCAACATCGGCGCCAGCCAGGTCGCCGACGAGGTGCACGAACTGGTGCTGAAGATCGACGTGCGCGCCGAGGTGGACGGCCAGGTCGCCTTCATCGTCGACCTGTCGTTCGCGGGCCTGTTCGGCTTCCGCAACGTGCCGACCGACCAGATCCAGCCCTTCCTGCTGGGCGAGGCGCCGCGCCTCCTCTTCCCGTTCGCCCGCCGCGTGCTGGCCGATGCGGTGCGCGACGGCGGCTTCCCGCCGCTGCTGCTCGATCCCATCGATTTCGGCCAGCTGTACCTGCAGCAGGCCGCCGGTCGCCAGCCGACCACGACCGAGGTCGGTCAGGCCTGAACCGGATCGGGCGGTCTGGCACGAATCCCCGTGCCGGCCGCCCCCTTCCCTCTGACGCACCGGACATGGCCGCATGAATCTCGCCAAGGCGCTGGGCTCGGTCGGCGGCCTGACGCTTGCCAGCCGCATCCTGGGTCTGGTGCGCGACACGCTGTTCGCGCGATTCGTCGGCGCGGGCTTCGCCTCCGACGCGTTCCTGATCGCGTTCCGCCTGCCCAACATGTTCCGCGCGCTGTTCGCGGAGGGCGCGTTCTCCGCCGCGTTCATCCCGATGTTCAATCGCAAGGTCGCGGACCCCGATGGCGACGGCCTGCCGACCGGCATCCGCTTCGCGGAGGACGCGCTGTCGGTCCTCCTCCCCATCCTGATCCTGATGACCGCGATCGTGGAGGTCGCCGCCTGGCCGGTCACGTGGCTGCTGACCTGGGGCTTCAACGACGCCAGCCCCGCGCAGTTCGCCTATGTCGTCGAACTGTGCCGGCTGACCTTTCCCTATCTGCTGCTCATCAGCCTCGTCTCTTTGTTCGGCGGCATCCTCAATTCGCTGCATAAATTCTGGATCGCGGCGGCGGCGCCGATCCTTCTGAACCTGACGCTGATCGTCGCGCTGCTCGCCTTCCACGCCGGCACGCCGCTGATGACCGCGCGCAACCAGGCGATCGCGGTCACCGTGTCGGGCGCGTTGCAGCTGCTGTGGCTGTGGTGGGCATGCCGGCGCGCGGGCGTGACGCTCAGGCTGCGGCGCCCGCGCCTGTCGCCCGACGTGAAGCGGCTGCTGGCGATCGTGTGGCCGGCGGCGGCGGGATCGGGGGCGGTACAGATCAACCTGCTCGTCTCGACCGCGCTCGCCGCGCGCTTCCTGCCGCACGGATCGGTCACCTATATCTATCTGGCGGACCGGCTGAACCAGCTGCCGCTGGGGCTGATCGGCATCGGGCTGGGCACCGTCCTTCTCCCCACCATCTCCCGCCTGCTGGGCAAGGGAGAAGAAGCCGCCGCGATGGAGACGCAGAACCGGGGGATGGAGCTGGCGCTGTTCCTCACCTTGCCCGCCACCGCCGCGCTCATCACCTGCGGCCTGCCAATCGCCGCCGCGCTGTTCCAGCATGGCGCGTTCACCGCCACCGACACCGTCTACACCGCGCAAGCGCTGGCCGCCTTCTCGATCGGCCTGCCCTCCTACATCCTCGTGAAGGTGCTGACGCCGGGCTATTACGCGCGGTCCGACACGCGCACGCCGGTGCGCTATGCGACGCTGTCGATGGTCGTGAACCTCGTCCTCAACCTGATCCTGATCCGGCCGCTGGGCCATATGGGGCCGCCGCTGGCGACCGCGATCGCCAGCACGGTCAACGTCACCCTGCTGTATCGCACGCTGGTCGCGCGCGGGCATTTCACGATCGACGCGCAGCTGCGCCGCCGCGCGCCGCGCCTCGCGGTGTCGGCGGTGCTGATGGGCGTCGCGATGGGCTTCGCGGCCGACCTTTTCCGCCCCTTCGTCACCGGGCCGTCGCTGGAACGCTGGGGCGCGATGGTGGTGCTGGTCGGAGCCGGAGTGCTCGTCTATGCCGCCGCCACGGTCGCGACCGGCGCGGTGCGCCTCGCTGATCTCAAACGCCTTGTCCGTCGTACCGCCTGAAGGAACCTTCGTCTTGCGCATCGTCTCCGGCATCCAGACCACCGGCAACCTGCACCTCGGCAACTATCTGGGCGCGATCCGGCAGTGGGTGGCGATGCAGGAGCAGGGTGAGGCGCTGTTCTTCCTCGCCGACCTCCACTCGCTGACCGTCGCGATCGATCCGAAGGAGCGCGCCGCGACGACGATCGAGATGGCCGCGACCTTGCTCGCCGCCGGCATCGATCCGGCCAAGTCGATCCTGTTCAACCAGGCGCGCGTCCCCGCCCATGCCGAACTCTGCTGGCTGCTGCAGGGCACGGCGCGGATGGGTTGGCTCGGCCGGATGACGCAGTGGAAGGACAAGGCAGGCAAGAACCGCGACAGCGCCTCGGTCGGGCTATTCACCTATCCCGTGCTGCAGGCGGCGGACATCCTCGCCTATCAGGCGACGCACGTCCCCGTCGGCGACGACCAGAAGCAGCATCTGGAACTGGCGCGCGACATCGCGATCAAGTTCAACACCGATTTCGGCGTCGATCTGTTCACCCTGCCCGAACCGTTCATCTCAAAGGCGGCGCCGCGCATCATGTCGCTGCGCGACGGCACGGCGAAGATGTCGAAGTCCGACCCTTCCGACGCCTCGCGCATCAACCTGATCGATTCGGACGACGCGATTTCGCAGAAGCTGCGCAAGGCCCGCACCGATGCCGAGCCCCTGCCCGCCACCATGGCGGCGCTGGCGGAGCGGCCGGAGGCGCGCAACCTCGTCACGATCTTCGCCGCGCTGGAGGGGGTTTCGCCCGACACGGTGCTGGCGCGATTCGAGGGCCAGGGCTTCGGCGCGTTCAAGCCGGCGCTGGCCGATCTGGCGATCGCGGTGCTCGGCCCGATTCGCGAGCGGCTGGTGCAGCTGCTCGACGACCGCACGGCGGTGGCGACGGTGCTGGAGGACGGCGCGGCGCGCGCACGGGCGCTGGCGGCGCCGACGCTGCTGGCGGCGCAGCAAGCGGTGGGGTTGCAGGTCTGAACCGCTCCCCGTGATTTCCGCTCAGGCGGGAATCCGGACACGCTGACGTTCGCAAGAGCCGCACCATTAGCGACCATGGCTCCCCAATCGCGCGAGAATGATAGGTCTGATTAAAAGCGGACGTCAGCGATCACGTTCAACGCGGACGTAGAAGTCGAACGACACACGCCTAGCTATGCAGCGGAGCACGGGACGGACGTTTGCTCCGTTCGGGAGCAACAACTCGTTCCCATGGTCAGTATCCAGACCGCGCCAACGGAAACTCCGCTGACCGCATTGGAGGGCCGCCTTGCTGAGAGCTTGGACCGGATCGATCAGGCGCGGAGCCTGGTCCTGTTCGACCCTTTTCCAAGTCCCACGATATAGTAATCCGGCATCAGGGTGGCGGGCTGGCGGATATGGGGTGGCCGGGAGACTGATCACGAAGACGGCAGGCGCATCTGTCGCAAAAATGGGTGCGGCAGCCAGCGCTATAAAGACTGAGGTAAGGATGGCTCTGCGCATTCTCGATCAAATACGCCGCATAGAGCGAATCTAGAAGTAGGCGAAAATCATCCCGGCTCGCCCCTAAGCCCCCAGCTCGCGCAGCAGTACCCGCACCGCCGCATCCACATCGCGGTCGGTATCGCGCAGTTCCTCCACCCGGCGCACCGCGTGGATGACGGTCGAGTGGTCGCGGCCGCCGAACTTGCGGCCGATCTCGGGCAGCGAGCGCGTGGTCAGGCGCTTGGCGAGGTACATGGCGATCTGGCGGGGCCGCGCGACGGCGCGCGCGCGGCGGGTGGAAACCAGGTCCAGCGGCTTCAGGTCGAAATGGGTGGAGACCAGCTTCTGGATCTCGTCGATCGTCACGCGCCGCTCGGCGCCGCGCAGCGTATCGCCCAGCGTCTGCACCGCGAAGTCGAGGTCCAGCCGCTCGCCGGTCAGCTGCGCATAGGCGACGACGCGGTTCAGCGCGCCCTCCAGCTCCCGCACGCTGGCATGGATGCGGGTGGCGATCAGGTCGAGCACGTCGACCGGCACCTCGGCGGCGGGCATCTCCGCGACGCGCTGCGTCAGGATCGCGCGGCGCAGGTCCAGCTCGGGGGACTTGATATCGGCGACCAGCCCGGCGGAGAGGCGGCTGACGATGCGCGGCTCGACGCCGTCCAGCGCCTGCGGGCAACGATCGGCGGAAATCACCAGCCGCTTGCCCGCGCCGACCAGCTCGTTGATCGTGTGGAAGAATTCCTCCTGCGTCGCATCCTTGCCGGCGATGAACTGCAGATCGTCGATCAGCAGCAGGTCGGCGGAGCGCAGCCGCGCCTTGAACGCGAAGGTGTCGCGCGCGCGCATCGCCGCGACGAACTCGAACATGAACCGCTCGGCCGACATGCACAGCACGACCGCATCGGGATGCGCGGCCAGGAAAACATGGCCGATCGCGTGCATCAGGTGCGTCTTGCCCTGCCCCGTCCCGCCATGAAGATAGAGCGGCGAGAAGCGCGGCACGCCCGGCTCCGCGATCGCACGCGCCGCGTTGAACGCCACCCGGTTCGACGCGTCGACGACGAATCGGTCGAAGGTCAGCCGCGAATCGAGAGCGGGCCGCTCCACGGGTGCCCCGGCGCGCAGCTGCACCGCCGGCGCGGGGATCGCCGCGGCGACCGCTACGGGCGGGAGCGGCGCGGCAGCCACCGACGGAGTGGCGGGCGAGGATGCAACGGCCTCGGCCGAATCGAGCATCAGCGTCATCGGCTGCGGGCCGGGCGCGCGCGTCTCGACGATCACGCTGCGCACCGTCGGCATCACCTGCCGGAATTCCAGCGCCAGCCGGTCCGCATAATGGCTGCGTACCCAGTTGGTCATGAAGGCGGATGGCAGGCCCAGGCGGATCGTGTCCGGCTCGTCGCTCTCGATCAGCTGGATGGGCTTCAGCCACTGGTCGAACACCCGCGCGCCCGCCGCCTCGCGCAGCGACGAACGCACGCGCGCCCAGGCCTTCGCCTGCTCGCTCGCCATTCCTTGCTGCCAGTGGCTCAACACGCACGCTCCCTCACCGGCGGAAGCGGGATGCTTCGCCGTCCATTCGTTTCACCAAGGCAAAAAGCCCCCGTTAGCCACCCGGATGGGTCGCCGGCTCTTGCACATCTGCTGTCGTGACGCCCGGTGGTCACCGATGGCGTGGGGGCATTTATGAAGACCGGGGGCCGGCGATCAAGCCCGGTCCCGGCCACAAATTTGAAATAAATCGGATTGACAGGCCTCGGGCCGCAGAAATGCGTCAAACTTTCTTATAAGTACCTGTAATCATGCGATTAAAGCGACTTTGCAGACGCAGCCCGCAGCGGGAATCCCAGCAAATCCGCCATTTGCGCGGGGCCGTGATTCTGTTCCCGCGCGATCATGCGAAAAAACGGCGCCGGGCACGAAAAAAGCCCGCCGGGATCGTCCCGACGGGCCTGTTCGGCGCGTGATCGCGAAACGGATCAGGCGAGCGCGGACACCCGCTTGGTCAAGCGCGAGAACTTCCGGCTGGCGGTGTTCTTGTGCAGCACGCCCTTGGCCACGCCACGCTGCAGTTCCGGCTGGACCGCCGCGAGTGCCGCCGAAGCCGCCGTCTTATCACCCAGCAGCAGCGCCGCCTCGACCTTCTTCACGAAGGTGCGGATACGGCCGACGCGCGCACCGTTGATCTCGGCGCGGCGTGCGTTGCGACGGATACGCTTCTTGGCTTGCGGCGTGTTCGCCATCGACAGTCCCTTAATTCTCTAAAAACGGAAATTGAGAGCGCGGGGATGCCCCACGCCCTCCGGTTGAGGCGGCCTTATCGCGGGAAGCCGTTCGGGTCAACCGTCGCTGCGATCAGCCGCGCTGGCAGCGCGCGCACCAGAAGGTCGATCGCCCCGCCTCCGTCCGCCGCTTCACCGGCGCGCCGCAAGAGCAATCCGCCCCCTCGCGGCCATAGACGAGGAACTGTTTGGAGAAATAGCCGAGCTCCCCATCGGGCGCGGCGAAATCGCGCAGCGTCGATCCGCCCGCCTCGATCGCGGACAGCAATACGGCGCGGACCGCCTCCACGAGTCGCTCCAGGCGCGGCAGTGCGATCCGCCCCGCCTCTCGCGAGGGCGCGATGCGCGCCATGTGCAGCGCCTCGCACACATAGATATTGCCCAGCCCCGCGACGATTCGCTGGTCGAGCAGCATCGCCTTGATCGGCGCCATCCGCCCCGCCAGCGCGCCGAGAAGATAGTCGGCGGTGAAGTCCGGCCCCAGCGGCTCGGGCCCCATCGCCAGAAACGGCGGATAGGCGGCCATCGCGTCGGTCGACATCAGGTCGAGAAAGCCGAACCGGCGCGGATCGTTCAGCGCCAGCGTCCGCCCCGCGCCCGTCGCCAGGATCAGATGGTCGTGCGCCAGCGAATCGGCGGGATCGACGCGCCATCGCCCCGACATGCCGAGGTGGAAGATCATCGTGTCGCCGCGATCCGTCTCGATCAGCCCGTATTTGGCGCGCCGCGACAGCCCGGTGACGGTCGCCCCCTCCATCCGCTGGCGCAGGTCGACGGGGATCGGCTTGCGCAGGTCGGGCCGCCGCGCCTCCACGGTCGTCAGGCGCTGGCCGGCGAGCACGGGGGTCAGCCCGCGCACAGTGGTTTCGACTTCGGGAAGCTCTGGCACGATCAATCAGCTAGGTTGCGTTTGCCCCGCCCACAAGGCGCGGCTAGGGCGTACCGCATGACCGAGACCGTCTCCTTCGGCTACGAAGACGTCGCCCCCGCCGAGAAAACCGCCCGTGTCGGCGATGTCTTCAAAAGCGTCGCCTCCAGCTACGACCTGATGAACGACGCGATGTCGGGGGGTATGCACCGGCTTTGGAAGGATCGCTTCGTCCGCCGGGTGAAGCCGCGCCGGGGCGAGCAGATCCTCGACATGGCGGGCGGCACCGGCGACATCGCGTTCCGCATGGTGCCCAGCGAAGCGTCGATCACCGTCGCGGACATCAATCCCGCGATGCTGGAGGTCGGCATGGCGCGCGCGCAGAAGCGCGGCATCGACGGGCTGGTCTGGACGGAGGCGAACGCCGAGGTGCTGACCTTCCCCGACCGCTTCTTCGACGCCTACACGATCGCCTTTGGCATCCGCAACGTGACCGACATTCCGCAGGCGCTGCGGGAGGCGCATCGCGTGCTGCGCCGGGGCGGGCGGTTCTTCTGCCTGGAATTCTCGACGGTCGAATGGCCGGGCTTCGCGGAGGTGTACGACGCCTATTCGCATCATCTGGTGCCCAAGCTGGGCCAGCTGCTGGCGCGGGACGCGGACAGCTATCGCTATCTGATCGAATCGATCCGCCGCTTTCCCCCGATGCCCCGGTTCGAACAGATGATCCGCGACGCCGGCTTCACGAATACGAAGGTGGAGCCGATCATGGGCGGGCTGGTCGCGATCCATTCGGGCTGGAAGATCTAGGCGGGTGGCCGCATCTATCGTTCATGTCTGGCGGCTCTGGAAGTGGGGCCGTATTCTGGCGCGCCACGGCGCGCTGACCGGGATCGAGCGCGACCCCAACACCCCCGCCCCGGTCCGACGCCTTGTTCGTGTCGTTCGGTTTGGCGTGCGGATCCCCAAGGCGCCGCGCTACGCCGATGCCTTCCAGGCGATCGGCCCCGCCGCGATCAAGCTGGGGCAGACGCTGGCGACCCGCCCCGATCTTGTCGGAGAGGCGGCGGCGCACGACCTCCTGCGGTTGCAGGACCAGCTGCCCGCCGTCCCCTATGCGACGATCCACGCCGCGCTGACCGCCAGCCTGGGCCGCGATCCCGCCACGCTCTTCACCCGGATCGAGGAAACGCCGGTCGGCGCCGCCTCGATCGCGCAGGTCCATCGCGCCGTCACCACCGATGGCCGGCAGGTCGCGGTGAAGGTGCTGCGGCCCGGCGTGGAGGAGGATTTCGCCCGCGCGATCGACACCTATGAATGGGCCGCCGCGCAGCTGGAGGCGATGAGCCCGGAGGCGCGCCGCCTGCGCCCGCGCCTGACGATCGAGAATTTCCGCCGCTGGACGCTCCGCGAGCTGAACTTCCGCCGCGAGGCCGCCTCCGCCAGCGAACTGGCCGAGGCGATGACGGCGGAGCCCGACTTCGCCGTCCCCGCGATCGACTGGCAGCGGTCGACCGCGAAGGTGCTGACGGTCGAGTGGATCGACGGCATCAAGCTGTCGGACCGCACCGCGCTGGTCGCCGCGGGATACGACCTTCCGCATCTGGCGCAGACGCTGGTGCGCGCCTTCCTGAGACAGGCGATCGCGGAGGGATTCTTCCATGCCGACATGCACCAGGGCAACCTGTTCGCGCTGGCGGGCGGCAACGGCCAGGGACGTCTGGCCGCGATCGATTTCGGGATCATGGGGCGGATCGACCGGCGGGCGCGGGTATGGCTGGCGGAGATCCTCTACGGCCTCATCACCGGCAACTACCGTCGCGTCGCGGAAATCCATTTCGAGGCGGGCTACGTCCCCTCGCACCACAACGTCGCCGAGTTCGCGACGGCGCTGCGCGCGGTGGGAGAGCCGATGCGCGGCCTGCCGGTCAAGGACATGTCGATCGGCATGATGCTGGACGGCCTGTTCTCCATCACGCGCGATTTCGACATGGTGACGCAGCCGCACCTGTTGCTGCTGCAAAAGACGATGGTGATGGTGGAGGGCGTGGCGACCAGCCTCGATCCCGAGATCAACCTGTGGGATTCGGCCGCCCCCTTCGTGCGCGAATGGATCCGCACCGAACTGGGGCCGGAGGCCGCTATCGCGGATCGGCTGGTCGCGGATCTGAAGACCTTCGCCGGCCTGCCCGAGCTGCTCCGCCGGATCGAGGCGCGCTATCCCGCGCCCGGCGGCGAGCCCCCCGCCCCGCCGCTGAAGGAGGTGGAGGTGATCCGCATCGGCGGCGGCTGGCGCTATGCACTGGTCGCGATCCTGTCCGCGGCCGCCGCGACCGGCGCGACGCTGGCGCTGGCACCGCTGCACTGACGGCGATGCTGCGCGCCCCGCGCCCGCCCTGGCTGCTGCCCGGTCCGACCCGCATCGCCGCGATCGGCCGCGTGCCCGCGATCGCCGTGCTGGCGACGCTGGCGGTGCTGGCGCTGCTGATCCTGTCGGGCCCCGCGCCGGAGTGGCCGGCCGATACGATGACGCGCATCGCCTTTCAGGATGCGCTGATCGAGCGGCTGCGCCATGGCGGCGAGGACTATTATACCGCCGCCGCCGCGACCTTGCGCGGGCACGATTTGCCGCTGATCCCCGCCACCGCCTTTCCGATGCCCGCGCTGCCGGTGATCGCCGCCGCGCTGCCGGGTGCCATCGGGCTGCTGGTGCTCGCGCTCCTGACCGGGCTGACCGTGACGGTGTGGAGTCGCCGCTTCGCCGCCCGCCGCGCCGGGCGTGCCGCCGCCGGGATCGCGGCGCTGCTGGGCGGGGGCGGCTGGCTGATCCTGCCCGCGCTGGCGGGCAACCCGGCACTGTGGGCGGGGTTGCTCGTGTCGCTCTCGCTGGGGCTCGCCACGCCGCGTCGCCGGGTCGAGCCGCTGGCGCTCGCCACCGCCGCCGCGCTGCTCCATCCAGGCGCGGCCCTCATCCTGCCCGTCATGGCGGTCTTCGCATGGCGCGACGGCGCGCGGCGGCAGGCGGGCGCGTGGCTGGCGGCGCTGGGCATCGCCGCGATCGCCTTCGCCTGCCACGCCGCCGCCGCCCGCACCGCCGCGCGCGGCTTTGCCGGGGAGGCACCGGCGGCCACCCCCGCCGGGCTGGCGGAGGCGCTGCACGCGGTCGCGGCCGGCGGCGGCCTCGCGATCCTGCCTGCCGCGCTCGCGATGGCGATGCCGGTGTTCGCCGTGCTGGGCTGGGCGATCTGGCGGAGCGGCGCGGGCCTGCGGGTGGCGGCGGTGCTGGTCGTGCTGCTGCTCGCCGCCGCGCTGCTGCCGGTCGGCGCGCTCGCGATCGCGCTCGTCGCCGCGCCGATCGCGCCGCTGGGGCTGGTGCCGGCGATCGAGGGCTTGCGCGACCTGATCGTCGCGGCGCTCGACAACCGCCGCATCACCGTGACACGGATCGTCCGATGAAGCGTATCCTGTTGATCGTCGGCGGCGGCATCGCGGCCTACAAGGCGTGCGAGCTGATCCGCATCCTGCGCCGCCGGGGCCATGCCGTCCGCTGCGTGCTGACCGAGGGCGGCAGCCACTTCGTCACGCCGATGACGCTCGCTGCGCTCAGCGAGGATCAGGTCTTCACGACGCTGTGGGATCTGAAGGACGAGGCGGAGATGGGCCATATCCAGCTCAGCCGCCAGGCGGACCTGATCGTGATCGCGCCCGCCACCGCCGACCTGCTGGCGCGGATGGCCGGGGGCCAGGCGGACGATCTGGCCACCACGCTGCTGCTCGCCACCGACACGCCGGTGCTGGCCGCGCCGGCAATGAATGTTCGGATGTGGCAACACCCCGCCACCGTCCGCAACGTCGCCCGGCTGCGCGGCGACGGGATCGCCGTGCTGGAGCCGGACGAGGGCGCGATGGCCTGCGGCGAATATGGCCCCGGCCGCCTGCCGGAGCCGGAGGCGATCGCCGACGCCGCCGACCGGATGCTCGCCCCCGCAAGCACACCGCTGGCCGGTCGCCACATCCTCGTCACCGCCGGACCGACGCACGAGCCGATCGATCCCGTCCGCTACATCGCCAACCGCTCTTCGGGGCGGCAGGGCTTCGCCATCGCCGGGGCGCTGGCGGCGGTGGGCGCGCGCGTCACGCTGGTCGCCGGGCCCGTGACGCTGCCGACCCCGCCCGGCGTCGACCGGATCGACGTGACGACCGCGATCGAGATGGCGGCGGCGGTCGACGCGGCGCTGCCCGCCGATGCGGCCGTGATGGTCGCCGCCGTCGCCGACTGGCGCGTCGCCGCCGCCGGGCAGAAGGTGAAGAAGGACGGCGGCGCCGCCCCCGCGCTGACGCTGATCGAAAATCCCGATATCCTCGCCACCGTCGCCGCCGCCGGGCCGCGCCGCCCGCGCCTCGTCATCGGCTTCGCGGCGGAGACGCAGGACGTCGTCGCCCATGCCCGTGCCAAGCGGCTGCGCAAGGGCTGCGACTGGATCCTCGCCAACGATGTGTCGGGCGACGTGTTCGGCGGGGATGCGAACCGCATCCACCTCGTTTCGGCCGACGGCGTGGACGACTGGCCGCGCATGACCAAGGATGCGGTCGCGGCAAGGCTCGCACAGCATGTCGCGGATGCGCTAGACGGCATCGCATGACCGATCCGATCCGCATCGAAATCCTGCGCCTTCCCCATGGCGAGGGGCTGCCCCTGCCCCGCTACGCGACCGAGGGCGCGGCGGGCATGGACATCGTCGCCGCCGAATCGCTGACGCTGGCGCCGGGTGCGCGCGCGGCGGTGCCGACCGGCTTCGCCATCGCCATCCCGCAAGGATATGAGGTTCAGGTGCGCCCCCGCTCCGGCCTGGCGCTGAAGCACGGCGTCACCTGCCTGAACACGCCCGGCACGATCGATTCGGACTATCGCGGCGAGATGCGCGTTATCCTCATCAATCTGGGGCAGGAGCCGTTCGAAATTGCACGCGGCGACCGGATCGCGCAGCTCGTCCCCGCCGTCGTCACCCAAGCCGTGCTTGAGCCGGTGGCGGTGCTGGGCGAGACGGTGCGCGGCGCGGGCGGCTTCGGATCGACGGGCAGGTGATCGCCGCCCTGCTGCTCGCGGCGCAGGCGATGGCTGTGCCGCCGGCCGCCAGCTGGCCGCATCTGCCGCCCTTCCCCCTGCCCCGCGACGCGAATCTGGCGGATGCGACGCGCTTCGTGCGGGGGGAGGTCGCGGCGAACCGCTGCGCCGCGGCGACCGTCACGCCGCAGGGCAGCACCCTGTCCGCCCCCGTGGCGGTCCTGGTCGGGCCGGCCGGAGGGGTGCGGCAGATCGTGCCGCTGGCGATCGGCTGTCCGACAGTGGAACAGTACACGGTCGGCTATCTCCTTGCCCTGACACGTATTCCGTCCGAAGATACCTCCGGACTGGCGGAAGGCTGGTACGCGCTCACCGTCAGTTACCGTTGGTAGCGATATCAGGGTGATGCCGGGATGCGACGGTACGCCTCCAATTTGCGTCTTGTTCACCTTTTGCATCTAGGAAACCGGCGTCGATACGGATAAGTGTTGCGGCGCTGCATCGTCGTGAAGTCCGTTTTCGGCAGTGCAGGGTTACCGGATTGTCCCTTTCGCATCGGGCGGATAGGAGAAGGCGGTGACGACCATGAAGGGAGTTCAATATGCGTCTTGGGAAGTATCTCATGGCCGCCGCCGCCGCCACGATGGCGGTTGCGCCTGCCGTCGCCGCTCCGGCGAACCCGGCTGCCAGCCTGTCGGTCGCGAAGTCGGCCCGCGCGGGTTCGGCCTCGGCCAAGAAGAACGAGCTGGCCGGTGGCGGTCTGATCGTTGCGCTGATCGCGGCCGCTGCCGTGGTCGCCGGCGTGGTGATCGTTGCTGACAGCTCGGACAGCAACTAAGATTCACCTGCCCTCGGGCAGTTGAAACGGAATAGCGGTCCTTCGGGGCCGCTATTTTTTTGTGCACGGGCCGGAAGCGCCTACATGGCCGGCATGACGATGCTGACCGATACCGAACTGAACCGCTACGCCCGCCATATCGTGCTGCGGGAGATCGGCGGCGACGGCCAGCGCCGGCTGAAGGCGGCGTACGTCCTGCTGATCGGCGCGGGCGGCATCGGCTCCCCCGCGATCCAGTATCTCGCTGCTGCCGGTATCGGTCGGCTGGCAATCGTCGACGATGATTCGGTGGACCTGTCGAACCTCCAGCGCCAGACCATCTACGGGACCGCCGATATCGGCCAGCCCAAGGCGACCACCGCCGCCGCCGCCGCGCTGCGCCTCAATCCCGGGATCGAGGCGGTGCCTCATGCGACCCGCGTCACCGCCGCCAATGTCGTCGCCCTGCTCGCCGGCGTCGATGTGGTGATCGACGGCAGTGACAATTTCGCCACGCGCCTGCTCGTCGCCGATGCCGCCCATGCCGCGCGCGTGCCGCTGGTGTCGGCGGCGGTCGGGCAGTTCGAGGGGCAGCTGGGCGTCTATCGCGGTTGGGAGCCCGACCGCCCCTGCTATCGCTGCCTCGTCGGCGATGCGCCGGACCGCGCCGATGCCAGCTGCGCCGACCAGGGCGTGCTGGGGCCCGTCACCGGCATCCTCGGCACGCTCGCCGCGCTGGAGGCTATGCGCGCGATCGTGCCGTTCGGAGAGGACGGCGCGGGCAAGCTGTTGCTGGTCGACCTGCTGGGGTTGCGGTTCCGCACCATCGCGGTGCCGCCGGACCCGGCCTGCCCGGTCTGCGGCGCTCAGGCACCCGTGTAGCCGCGATACCAGTCCACGAAGCGGGAGACCCCCGCCTCCAGCCCCGTCTCCGGCGCGAAGTCCAGGTCGCGGCGCGCGTCGGCGATATCGGCATAGGTCCGCTCGACATCGCCCGGCTGCATCGGCTGCAGATCGCGGATCGCGCTGCGCCCGCACGCCGCCTCGATCACGTCGATCAGCTGCCCAAGCGGCTCCGGCGCGCTGTTGCCGAGATTGTAGAGCGCATGGGGCGCCATGCTGCCGCCCGGTTTCGCCACGCCGTCGTCCGCCGGCGGCCGGTCCAGCGCCGCGACGACCCCCGTGACGATATCGTCGATATAGGTGAAGTCGCGCGCCATCCGCCCCTCGTTGAACACGCGGATCGGCTCGCCCGCCAGGATCGCGCGCGTGAACAGCCACACCGCCATGTCCGGCCGCCCCCACGGGCCATAGACGGTGAAGAAACGCAGCCCCGTCATCGGCAGGCGATAGAGATGCGCGTAGCTTTCGCTCATCAGCTCGTCCGCCTTCTTCGTCGCGGCATAGAGCGAGACGGGGTGGTCCACCGCATCGCCGACACGGAACGGCAGGCTGCGATTGCCGCCATAGACCGACGAGGAAGAGGCATAGACCAGCTGCCGCGTTTCCAGCGACCGCGCCAGTTCCAGCACGTTCAGGTGCCCGACCAGATTGGCCCGCGCATAGGCGGCCGGGTTCTCCAGCGAATAGCGCACGCCCGCCTGCGCGCCGAGATGGACGATACGATCCACCCCCATGCCCTCCACCGCCGCCGCCAGCGCCCCCTGGTCGGCGAAGTCGGCGATGACGCAGCGTACCCGGTCGCCATGCCGCGCGGCCAGCGCCGCCAGCCGCGCGCGCTTCAGCGCCGGGTCGTAATAGGGGTTGAGATCATCGATCCCCACCACCGTCTCGCCCCGCGCGGCGAGCCGGTCGGCGACGTGGAAACCGATGAACCCGGCCATGCCGGTGACGAGCACGGCGCCCATCGCGGATGCGCCGCCCGTCAGCCGAGCAGCGTCCTGGCGAAATCGCGGATGCCCGGGCCGATATCCTCACGCGCCAGCGCCAGCGCCAGATTGGCCTGGATGTATCCGGCCTTGTCCCCGCAATCGTACCGCGCGCCATCGAAGGTGAAGCCGTGGAAGGGCTGGTCGCCGATCAGCTTGGCCATCGCATCCGTCAGCTGGATCTCGCCCCCGGCGCCCGGCTCCTGCGCGTCGAGGATCTTCATCACCTCGGGCTGCAGGATATAGCGGCCCGGAATCATCAGGTTGGATGGCGCCTTGCCCTTCGGCTTCTCTACCAGCGCGACCACCTCGGTCAGGCGGCCATCGACCTTGCCGGGGGAGATGATCCCGTATTTGTCCGTCTCGCTGTCGGGCACTTCCAGCGCGCCGATCACGTTGCCGCCGACCTGGTTATACGCCTCGACCATCTGGCGCATGAAGCCGCCGACCATCAGCTCGTCGGGCAGCAGCACCGCGAACGGCTCGTCCCCCACGATCTCGCGCGCACACCAGACGGCGTGGCCCAGCCCGAGCGGCTCCTGCTGGCGGACATAAACCGGGCTGCCCGGCTTCTGCCGGATGCCCTCGATCAGGTGCATCGACTTGCCGCGCGCCTTCATCGTCGCCTCAAGTTCGTAGGAGACGTCGAAATGATCCTCCAGCGCGCCCTTGCCGCGGCCGGTGACGAAGATGATCTGCTCGATCCCCGCCTCCAGCGCCTCTTCGACAGCGTACTGGATCAGCGGCTTGTCGACGACGGTCAGCATCTCCTTCGGCATCGCCTTGGTCGCGGGGAGGAAGCGGGTGCCGAGGCCGGCGACTGGAAAAACGGCTTTACGAACAGGCTTGATCGTCATGAAAGGCTCCGGTCCAGTATGTTTCCGCGCATAGGGGCGGCGGCGTCATGCTGCAATCGCACAGCTGCGTTGAGGGGCTCTTAAACCGCCGCGTGCCAGAGCGTTCCGGCGATGCAAACCATTCTCGTCATCTGCGGGACCCGGCCCGAGGCGATCAAGCTGTTCCCGGTCGTCACCGCGCTGCGCGCGCAGCCCGGCGTGACGGTGCGCCTGTGCGTGACGGGGCAGCATGACCGCGACATGGTGATGCCGATCCTGTCGCTGGCGGGCCTGACGCCCGATGTGGCGCTGGACGTGATGGCGCCCGGCCAGTCGCTCGACGCGCTGCTCGGCCGCCTGGTCGAGCAGCTCGGCCCGGTACTGGCGGCGGAGCGGCCCGCGCGGGTCGTCGTGCAGGGCGACACCGCCACCGCGCTGGCGGGCGCCATTGCCGGCTTCCACGCCCGCCGCCCCGTCGCGCATGTCGAGGCGGGGCTGCGCTCCGGCGATCCGCTGCGCCCCTGGCCCGAGGAGAACTATCGCCGCATGATCGCGATGATCGCCGATCTGCACTTCGCGCCCACAGGGGCGGCCGCCGCCGCGCTGGCGCGGGAGGGGATCGAGACCGGCGTCCATCTTACGGGCAACACGGTGATCGACGCGCTGTATCAGACGCGCGCGCGGCGCATTGCCGACAGCCCCCCGCTCCCGCACATGCCGCCGCTCGCCCCCGGACAGCGGCTGATCCTCGTCACGACGCACCGGCGGGAGGGCTGGACCGAT
Source organism: uncultured Sphingomonas sp. (assembly GCA_913775975.1). Classification (GTDB taxonomy): domain Bacteria; phylum Pseudomonadota; class Alphaproteobacteria; order Sphingomonadales; family Sphingomonadaceae; genus Sphingomonas. The sequence continues at coordinate 36,880 of CAJYLQ010000023.1, forward strand.
TCGGATGGCATCCTCGACGCGCTGATCCGGATCGCCGCGCGACCCGACGTGCTGCTGCTATGGCCCATGCACCCCGCGATCCGCCCGCGCGTCGCGGCGCGCATCGCGGGGCAGGACCGGATCGTCTGCACCGATCCCCTGCCTTATCCCGACCTCGTCCATGTGCTGGACGCATGTCACTTGGTCCTGACCGATTCGGGCGGATTGCAGGAAGAAGCGCCCGCGCTCGGCAAGCCGGTGCTCGTCCTGCGCGACACCACGGAGCGGCCGGAGGCGATCGCCGCGGGCGCCGCGCGCCTCGTCGGCACCGCACCCGACGGGATCGTGCGCGAGACGCTGGCGCTGCTCGACGATCCCGCCCGCCATGCCGCGATGGCGGTGCCCCGCGCGCTGTATGGCGACGGCCATGCGGGACAGCGGATCGCCACGATCCTCGCCGCGTCCGTCCTGCCGGTCTGATCGCGCGACGGGATCATTTGCCACGGCCGCCCGCGCCGCTTATGGCCCGGCCCTCTCTAGAGAAGATGGCATGTTGCGAAAACTGTTGGGCGCGCGGGCCAATGCGCGCCGGGGCGCCGTCATTCCCGACGGGCGCCGTATCTATGCGATCGGTGACGTCCATGGCTGCCTGACCCAGCTCGAAACGCTGATCGGGCTGATCGACGACGACGCGCGCGAGCGCGGCGGCGAGGCGGAACTGATCTTCCTCGGCGACCTCGTCGATCGCGGGCCGGACAGCGCCGCCGTGGTCGAGCGGCTGCGCTGGCTGGCCGACGAGCGGCCCGGCACGCGCTTCCTGATGGGCAATCACGAGGAGATCTTCCTCTCCGCGCTCGACGGCGATGAAAAGGCGCTGCGCCTGTTCTGCCGCGTTGGCGGCAAGGAGACGCTGATCAGCTACGGCATGGCGGCGGACGAATATGACGCGCTCGACTATCCCGGCGTCGCCGCGCGCATGGTGGAGCTGGTGCCAGCGCTCCACCGCCAGTTTCTCGACACGTTCGAGCCGATGGTCGTGGAGGGGGACTATGCCTTCGTCCATGCCGGGATCCGCCCCGGCGTTCCGCTGGCGGAGCAGAGCAACGGCGACCTGCGCTGGATCCGCTCGACCTTCCTCGATCACAAGGGGCCGTACGAGAAGGTGATCGTCCACGGCCACACCGTCGTGGCGGAGGTGGAAACGGCCGGCCACCGCATCGGCATCGACACCGGCGCCTATGAAAGCGGTCGCCTGACCGCGCTGGGGCTTGAGGGCGAGGAGCGCTGGCTGATCCAGACCTGACGACCCGCGGGGCCCGCCACGCCGGACGGGCCCCGCGCGTCGGGCCGGATCAGAGCCCGGCGAGTACCGTGTCCGCCATCGCGCGGGTCGACATGGCGCCGCCCAGATCGGCGGTCCGCGCGCCGCCACGGATCGCGGCTGCCACCGCCGCCTCGATCCGGTCAGCCTCGGCCGGGCGGCGGAGCGAGTGGCGCAGCATCATCGCCGCCGACAGGATCGCCGCGCACGGGTTCGCCTTGCCCTGCCCCGCGATATCGGGGGCGGAGCCGTGGATCGGCTCGTACAGCCCCTGCCCCGTCTCGCCGATCGCCGCCGATGGCAGCATCCCGATCGACCCCGCACACATCGACGCCTGGTCCGACAGGATATCGCCGAACAGGTTGCCCGTGACGATCGTGTCGAACTGGCCCGGATCGCGCACCAGCTGCATCGCGGCGTTGTCGACATACATGTGCGACAGCGCGACGTCGGGATAGTCGCGCGCGACCTCGTTCACCACGTCGCGCCACAGCTGCGACGTTTCGAGGACATTGGCCTTGTCCACCGACAACAGCCGCCGCTGCCGCGTCCGCGCCGTTTCGAAGCCGACGCGCGCGATCCGCGCCACCTCGACCTCGTCATAGCGCATCAGGTCATGCCCCTCGCGGATGCCCGTCGCGGTGCGGCCCTGCCCCTTTTCGCCGAAATAGACATCGCCGGTCAGCTCGCGCACGATGACCAGATCGATCCGGCGCGCGATCTCCGGCTTCAGCGCTGACGCGTCCTCCAGCCCCTCGAACAGCCGCGCGGGCCGCAGGTTGGCGAACAGCTTCAGGTTCTTGCGCAGGCCCAGGATCGCCTGTTCGGGGCGCATCGCCCGCTCCAGCGCGTCGAAGGCGGGATCGCCCACCGCGCCGAACAGCACCGCATCGGCGCGCATCGCCAGATCCAGCGTCTCGGGCGGCAGCGGATGCCCCTGTGCGCGATAGGCCGCGCCGCCGACCGGCGCCTCCTCATAGGTCAGGTCGGGCGCCACCACGTCGAGCACGCGCCGCGCCTCGGCGACAGTTTCGGGGCCGATGCCATCACCGGCGAGCAGAGCGATCACAGTCATGGTGCCTGCCCTTGCCGGGCGAGGCGGCTTCACGCAACCGCTCTCTTCAATCGCTCCACCAGCCGTTCGCGCGCGGCGAGCGGCGCGGCGCGGCGGTCGGTCAGGATCGCGCGCGCCAGGAAATGCCCGGTCAGCGCCAGCCCGTCCGCCAGCGCCGCGCCATCGGCGGGGCCGCCCGTCGCCAGGAACGCGGGCAAGGCCAGCAACTGCCGCTCGTATCCGCTTGCGGCCGACCGGCTGACCGCCGCCGCGCTGCGCGGGCTGACATAGGCCAGATCGTCCGTCTGCCCGGTGACGACGCATGCTTCCAGATCGAGGCCGAAACCCAATTCGGCGAGCAGCAGCAGCTCGAACCGCACCAGCGCCCCCGCCCAGTTGCGTGCCGCCGGTGCCGCCTCGATCGCGCGCAGCAGCCCGTCCAGCGCATCGTGCAGGCGCGGATAGGGCTGCGCCTCCGGCAGCGCGGCGGCGGTCAGCGCGGTCAGCCATTCGATCGCGGCGGCGGCCAGCGGCTCGCCATGCAGGCCCGCGCGGCTGTGGACCAGTTCCACGGTCAGCGCCGCCAATTGATCCTCGGTCCGCGCCCGCCATTCGCCGCGCACGACGTTGCCCGCCATCAGCACCGGCCGCAGGTGCCGCGAGCGCGCGCCGCGAACATAGCCGGGCTGCAACCCGTCCGCCCGCGTCAGCGCACGCACCACGCCGCCATGCTCGCCATGCGGCCGGACGGACAGGATGATCGCCTCGGCGACGCGGTGCATGGCGGCGATCCCCTCAGCGCGCGTGGTAGAAGTCGTACACCTGCTGCGCGACCGCCGCCGACACGCCGGGCGCCTTCTTCAGATCCTCCAGGCTGGCGTTGCGCACCGCGCGGCCCGTACCGAAGTGCATCAACAGCGCCTTCTTGCGCGCCGGGCCTATGCCGGGCACCTCGTCCAGCGGACTCGCGCCGATCGCCTTGGCCCGTTTCTCGCGATGCGCACCGATGACGTAGCGGTGCACCTCGTCGCGCAGCCGCTGGAGGTAGAACAGCACCGGCGCATTGACCGGCAGCTGGAATTCGCGCCCGTCCAGCATGTGGAACACCTCGCGCCCGTCGCGGCCGTGATGCGGCCCCTTCGCGACGCCCACCAGGCACAGGTCCTCGATCCCCAGATCCTCCAGCACCGCCTTCGCCGCGTTCAGCTGCCCCCGGCCGCCGTCGATCAGCACCAGGTCGGGCCAGGTCGCGTCGTCGCGGTCGGGATTCTCCTCCAGCTGCCGGGCGAAGCGGCGGCGGAACACCTCGCGCATCATGCCGAAATCGTCGTCGGTGGCCGCCTCGTTCCCCTTGATGTTGAACTTGCGATACTGGCCCTTGCGGAACCCCTCCGGCCCGGCGACGACCATCGCGCCCAGCGCGTTGGTGCCCTGGATATGGCTGTTATCGTACACCTCGATCCGGTCCGGCGGCTCGGGCAGGTCGAACAGCTCCGCCACCTCGCGCAGCAGCTTCGCCTGCGTCGTCGATTCGGCCAGGCGCCGCTCCAGCGCCTCGATCGCGTTGCGCTTCGCCTGATCCATCAGCCGCCGCCGGTCGCCCCGCTGCGGCACCGACAGCGCCACCTTATACCCGGCCGCCTCGCCCAGCGCCTGCGCCAGCAACTCCCCTTCGGGCAGATCGCGGTCGAGCAGAATTTGCCGTGCGGGCGGCACCTCCTCATAGAATTGCGTGAGGAAACTGGTCAGCACCTCGTCCTCGGGCACGTCGGCGGTGTGCGCGGGGAAGAAGCTGCGATGCCCCCAATTCTGGCCGCCCCGGATGAAGAAGGCCTGCACCCCCATCACCCCTTCCTTGCAGGCGAGCGCGAAGACGTCGGCGTCGCCCACGCCCTCCGCATTGATCGCCTGCGTGCCCTGCACGAACGTCAACGCGCGCAGCCGATCGCGCAGCAGCGCCGCCAGCTCGAAATCCATCGCCTCCGCCGCCGCCTGCATCTGCTTGCCCAGCTTCGCCTGCACGTCGGTGGTCTTGCCCGCCAGGAACTGCTTGGCGTCCGCGACCAGCTCGGCATAGCCCGCCTTGTCGATCCGGCCGACGCACGGCGCGGAGCAGCGCTTGATCTGGTACAGCAGGCACGGCCGGTCACGCGTCTTGAAGAAGCCGTCGGTGCACGATCGCAACAGGAATAGTTTCTGCAAGGCGTTCAGCGTGTTGTTGACGCTGCCCGCACTGGCGAAGGGGCCATAGTAATTGCCCACCGCACGTCGCGCGCCGCGATGCTTCTGGACGCGCGGAAAGTCGGTATCGGCGCGCAGCAGGATGAACGGGAAGCTCTTGTCGTCGCGCAGCAGCACGTTGAAGGCGGGGCGGTAGCGCTTGATGAGCTGCGCCTCCAGCAGCAGCGCCTCCGCCTCGTTGTTGGTCGTGACGATCGTCATCGACCGGGTCTGTCCGACCATCCGCTGCAACCGCTTCGGCAGCGCCTTGATCTGCGTATAGTTCGCCACGCGCTGCTTCAGCGAGCGCGCCTTGCCGACATACAGCACCTCGCCGCGCGCATCCTGCATCCGGTACACGCCCGATCGCTGCGGCAGCGTCGCCAACACGTTGCGGATCGCCGCCACCCCCGCCTCCAGATCGGGCGCGTCGGCACCGCGCAGCGTGTAGGTGGCGTGTTCCTCGTTGAAGCGGTCGGTGGTGGAAGGCGGCATCGAGCGGGATTTAGGGATTCCGGGACTCTGCGGCTAGGGCCATGCGATCAGTCGCGGCGGAAGGGGATCGGCCGCAGCGCCGACTGTCAGCTTGAGCCAGATTCCGATCGCCATCGGTCCAATGCAATCCACTCCGCATCGTCATCCCGGCGAACGCCGGGATCCATGGAAACGATTCGGGGCAGGGTAGCGCGCGTCATCGGACCAGCCGAATCCCTGGACCCCGGCATCCGCCGGGGTGACGGAACAGCCGGGGATCACACCCGCTGTAATTTAACGGATCAGAGCGGCAGCGACGCACCATCAGCGACGGCGCCCAGCCTCACGCCTGCGCGAACAGTTTCGTCCCCACCACGCCGATCACGGTCAGCGCCATGAATCCCGCCTGGATCGGTGAAACACGGTCGCCGAACAGGATGACGCCCCCGATGATGACGCCCACCGCGCCCAGCCCGGTCCAGACCGCATAGGCGGTGCCCGCCGGCAGGCCGCGCATCGCGAGCGCCAGCAGGCCCATATTGACGAAGCTGAGGATGATCGGGACGGTCGACGCCTGCCAGGTGGCGGCAGTCGCCGCCCATTTCAGGCTGAGCGCCCAGCAGATTTCGGTGACGACGGCGACGGCCAGGATGAGCCAGGACATGGGGTTCCTCCCACGGGCTCGGTCAGATGAAAGGGGCCGCCGGAAACCCGGAAGAGGCGGCCCGCTTCGTAATCGTCAGTTGGGGCGGCCCAGCCCCGCGATCGTGCGGTCGACCATCGCGCGGTCGGCGCCGGCGCCATGGTGCTCCGCGATCAGCGTCGCGGCGGCACGGGCGGCGACGTCGGCGGCGCGGGCGCGCACCTCGGCCAGCGCGGTGCGCTCGGCGGCGGCGATCTTGTCCTCCGCCATCCGCGCGCGGCGCTCCATAAGCGCATCGGCATCCGCCTTCGCCTTGACGACGATCGCGGCGGCCTCCTGATGCGCATGGGCGCGGATCGTCTCAGCGTCCGCTTCGGCGGCCTTCGCCTTGGCGGCATATTCGGCGCGCAGCGCCTCCGCCTCAGTGCGCAGCTTCGCCGCTTCGTCCAGCTGGCTCCGGATCGCGGCGATGCGCGTGTCCAGCATCCCGCCGATCAGCGTCGGCACCTTCTTCCAGACCAGCAGGATCACCACGACCAGCGCCGCGATCGCGACCCAGCCCGTGGTGTCGAAGCCCAGTGCCTTCGCCTCGGCGACGTGATGCTCCGCGCCGGGAGCGGCGGTATGCCCCTCCAGCCCGTCACCACCGCGAATCTGCCGCTCGGTCATGTTGGTTTCATCCAGCGGGTGCGAGAGATCCTGCGCGATCTGCGCATCGGTCGGCGCCGCCGCCGTGGTCGTCGGAAGCGCGTCAGCCATGGGCCCTCACCTCCCGCACGGCATGGGCGGCCTGATCGATCGAGACGTCCGCGCCGGACAGCCGCGCGACCAGATCGCGCGCGATGTCGGCGGACACCGATTCGAGGTTCGCGAGCGCCTCCGCCTTGGCATTGGCGATCGCGAGATCGTGGTGGCCCAGCCGCTCGGCCAGGTCGGCATCCGCCGCCTTGACCTGCGCCTCGGCCGAACGCGCGGCCTGCGCCTTCGCGGCCGCCGTTTCGGCATGGGCCGCGGCCCGGGCCGCATCCATCTCGACGCGCCACGCCTCTTCGGTCCGGTCGGCCTCGATCCGGGCGGCTTCCGCCGCGGCGAGGTCACCCGTGATCCGCGCCTCGCGCGCATCGACGGTGGCGACGATCTTGGGCACCATTCCGCGGCCGACCACGAAATAGAGCAGGCCGAACGTCACCAGCAGCCAGAAGATCTGGGAGGCGTAGGTGGCGGCGATCTGGGAAATCTGGGGCATTCGCGTCCTCCAGGCGGTCGGCCGGGCGGGATACGCCCGGCCGGTCACGCATGATTACTGAGCGACGAACACCAGGATGATCATCGTCACGAAGGCGAGCAGGCCGAGCAGCTCGGCGCCCGCGAAACCGATGAACAGACGGCCCTGCTGGCTGTCAGCCGCGCCCGGATTGCGCAGCGCGCCCTCGAGGAACTTGGCGAACACGTTGCCCACGCCGAGCGAGGCGAGACCCATGCCGATCGCGGCCAGGCCGGCGCCGATCATCCGTGCAGCTTCTGCGTCCATATTCGTCACTCCAGTTCAAAAACGATGGTGGTAAGGTTCAAGCGAAAAGGCGTGTACCGGTCCGGCCCCGGATCAGTGCAGGTTCACCGCGTCGTTCAGATAGACCGACGTCAGCAGCGCGAACACATAGGCCTGGATGGCGGCGACCAGCAGTTCCAGCAGGGTGATGCCGATCATCAGCAGGAAGCTGGGCAGCGTGATGAGCGCGGCATAGCCCGGGCCCATGTTGATGCCGTTGATGACGAAGGCGGCCAGCACCTTCAGCAGGATGTGCCCCGCGGTCATCGCGACGAACAGTCGCAGACCCAGCGAGAAGGGGCGCACCAGGAAGCTCATCAGCTCGACCACGAAGATCAGCGGGATCATCAGGACGGGCGTGCCGTGCGGCACGAACAGCGAGAAGAAGTGGAAGCCGTGCTTGCCGAAGCCGACGATCAGCACGATCGAGAAGGAGATGATCGCCAGCACGCCGGTGACCGTCAGATGGCTGGTCACGGTGAAGGGGTGCACGCCCGGCACGACGCCGAAGGGCAGCAATCCCAGGATGTTGGCGAACAGGATGAACATGAAGAGCGAGAAGACGTAGGGCACGAACCGCTTGCCCGCGGGGCCGACGTTGGACATCAGCATGCCCGAGACGAAGCCGGTGAAGCCCTCCACCGCCGCCTGCCAGCGGCCGGGCACCAGCTCGCGCTTCATGCCGCCCAGCATGAACAGCCAAAGCGCGACCAGCGTCACCACCATCCACAGCGCGGAATTGGTGAAGGACAGGTCGTAGCCATTCACCACCCAATGCGAGCCGGCCACCGGCTCGATCAGGAACTGGTGCATCGGGTCGATCTTGCCGCCTTCCGCTGCCGCCACTGTCGTTCGCTCCAAATTACGAAAAAGCGCTCGGATCACTCCGGGCGCTCGTTACCGATACGGATGATCTGCCTGAACGCGACCGCTATTCCAAGGAACAGCATCACGATCAGCCCCCAGGGCGACGTGCCGAACCAGCGGTCGATGAGCCAGCCGATCAGCGCGCTGCCGACAAGGCTTCCGATCAGGGCGGCGATGATGCGGTTGCCCTGGGCATAGCCCCGGCCATGATCCTGCGTCACCCCACCCCGCGCCGCTTCGGCCTGTCGCGCCTGACGCAGCCGCTCATCGAGCGCGGTCAGCCGCGGATCCTCCGCGTCGGGGAAGTCCTGCCCGGTATTGTCGTCCGCCACGCGCCATCCCCCGCCTGTATTTTGGCCCAAGCAAAGGAGAGGACACGCGAATTGCGGCGAGCAATCCCGCCAAGGCACCGGCCGTTTAGGTGGGGGGGCCAGCCAAGTCAACCGGCCGTGATGACCGGCCTGTCATACGATCGTCCCATTGCGCGGCGCCAGCCCCCTTCCCGGTTCGGGAAGGGGGTTCGGGAGTCACACGCAGCGCGGGTCGCGGATCGGCGCGCCGGCGCCGCGCGTGTGCCACGTGCCCGACGGATCGCGATATTTCTCGCCCGACGCGGTCTGGGCGATCAGGTTGCAGCCGCTGGTGAAGGCCATCTGCTCCACCGTCGCGCCGCTGGCCGCCGCCTTCTGCGTATAGGCCGCCTTGCGCTGGATGTTGATGTTGTTGACGATACCGCGCAATTCCGCCGTGGCGGCGCCGACGATGCCCAGATAGCCGTCGGGCTGCTCGCCCACCTCTCCGGCGGCGCGGGCGGCGGCATAGGCGGGATCGCGCTGCGCCCAGGCGGCGGCGGACAGGCCGGCAAGGCCCAGCGCGGCGGCGGTCAGAAGGATGGCCCTGGCGTTCATCAGAATATCCCCGGGTTCTGCTGGATCAGCGACTTCGCGTCATTGTCCAGACGATAGACGACTTCCTGCGTCACGTTGATGTTGAGGTTGATCTCGATCGGCTTGTCCGGCGCGGAGATGTTCACGCATCCGCCGCTCGCCAGCATCAGGGATAAGATCGGTACGGCTCGTGTCATCGTCAACCTCGAACGGTTCATCGCATGGTCTCGCTTGCAGAAGGCTGAATGGCCGGGGTTGGACCGGGTGGTGTCGGGCTGGTGGAGGTCGGGCCGGTAGGGGTCGAGGGCGCGCCGGTACGGCGATTCTGCTCCTCCAGCAGCGCGGGCAGGTTGCGCTGGATCAGCCGGCGCGGATCGTAGAAGGACGCCGCCGAATCGATCAGCCCGCGAAACGGCGCGCGGATGCGCACGTTGAAGACGAAGGGCAGGCGTTGCAGCCGGCGGATCAGGAAGTTGCTCTTCGCCCCCGCCCCCTGGCTGACCCCGTCGAAGCGCACGCCCGTCACCATCTCGCCCGCCAGCGGCCCGTTCATCGTCACCTCCAGCCGGCGATAGCGGAGCGAGCGCAGCGCCTGGAACGCCAGGTCGCCCCAGAAACCCAGCTGTTTCTGCCCCAGTTCGCCGACATAGGCGATCGAGCCGCCGCCCGGCCGCACCGTCAGCCGCCCGTCCTCGATCCGGCCGCCACTATCGTCGAAGACCATCGGCAGCACGCCGTCGAACGTGCCGGTGGCGTTCAGGTTCTGAAAGTCGAACTGCTGCAGGAACTGGTCCGCCCGCGCCCCCGCGACGTGGAAGGTCATGAACCGCGCGCGCTGCGCCCCGAAATCGAGCAGCGTCGGGTCCAGCGTGAGCGCGCCGCCTGCGAACGGCCAGCGCGCATCCTCCACCTGCACGCGGGTGCCGCCGAGCAGCTGGTAGCGGACGGTGCCGTTCTCCACCGCGATGCCCGGATTGACGCTACGCACCGTCGCCACCTGCCCCGGCGGCGTATGCAGGCCGAGCAGGTCGTCGAAGCGAACGCGGCCAGCAATCCCCTGCGCCGGACCGAAGGCGGCGGCCAGGTCGATGCCCGTCGTGCCGAAATCGCCCGTGCTCGTTACCCCGCCCGGCCCCCAGGCGATATGGCCCGCGCCGTCGATCGCCCCCTTCACATCGGCAATGACGCCGAAGGTGATCGGGGTGAGCAGTTCGGGCTGGAACCCCTTCGCGAAGGATAGCTGCGGCACGGTCAGGTCGGCGCTGCCCACCCCCGTCGACAGGCGATGGCCGATCCGCACGGATGCGACGCGCGTCCCGGTCGTCGGCTCGTGCAACGCGCCCGTCACCGCGATCGTACCGCCCGCCAGCGTCAGCGCGATGTCGCGCGCCGCCATCGGATTGAAGCGGGCGGTGGGCGCGGCATCCGCCACCCGTGCCGCACCCGTCAGCGTCAGCGCGCCGTTCCGAAAAGCCCATGCCCCCGCCCCGTCCGACAGGACGAGCGGCACATTGGCGATCTGCCCGCCCGCCGCGGCGAACTCGCCCGCGACGCCGCCATCGGCCAGCGCGCCGGTCAGCTGCCCGGCCATCAGTCGGGTCGTGCGCTCCGACGGCCCGAGTCGTGCCTCCACGCCGCTCAGGGCGAAGCGCCGGTCCGTCAGCGCCAGTGTCCCATCGGCGAAATCGAGTTGCAGCGGCGTGCCGCCCAACCTTCCGGTCAGGCGCGTGGCGGGCAATCGCGCGCCGCCCGTCACGCCGCCCCTGTCGATCCGCACCAGCGCCGGCCCGGTCCGGCACAGGGCGACCCGCGCCGGGTCGAGCGCCAGCCCGCCCACGGACACGGACTGGAACGCCAGCGGCACGCAGGCCGCTCCGCCCGGCGGCGCCCCGATCAGCAACGGCCCGCCCGGATCGCGCCGCAGCGCCAGCGGCATCGTCAGCGCCTCCACCCGACCATCGCCCAGCGGCCCCGACAGCGTCACGCGCGTCGCCAGCCGAATCGCGCCGCGATGCGTCAGCACCCCCGTGACGGGCGCCAGCGACAGGCTGGCCCCCGGCACCCTGTAGGGGGTCATGACGGCGGAGAGGCGGATCGGCGCACCCGCCGCCTGCCGCCCCAGCGTCGCGCGAAACGCGGGCAGGCCGCCGCCGCCGATCGTCGCGGTCGCATCGAATACCGGCGGGCGGCCCGGTCGCCATTCCAGCGCGCTTACGCCCTCCTCCGGCGCGGCGATCACGGCATAGGCGCCGCTCGCCGCGCGCAGCCGGGCGCGCCGCACGGTGATCCCCAGCCCGTCCGCCAGCGCGAGGTTGATGTCGGCCTGGCCGGAGAGGTCGCGCGCGGCGGCCGCCATGGCGCGGTCCAGCGCTGCGGCGAACGGCGCGGCGGGCGTCCCCGCCGGCACCGGCAGGCCCGGCCACCAGCGGCGCGCGTCCGCCCCGTCGACACGCACGTCCCCGTCATAGCGGAGCGCGCCGTCCGTCACCGCGATGCCGCCGTCGATGCCCAGGCTTCGGGCCTGCAGGCCAGCGGTATGCGGGCGGCGGGCGACCAGCTCGACCTGCCCGCCCACCCTGCCCCCATCACCCCCGGCCCGCGTCGCCGCCTGGCCGAAGGCGAGCGCGATGCTGCCCGCCACGCCATCGGCGCCGCCGCGCGGATCGTCGATCGCGCCCGTCGCGATCCGACCCTCGACGGCGGCGCCGGTCTGCGACCCCAGCGTCAGCCGCGTGACGAGGTCGGCCCGCGCCCCGGCCAGCCGCGTTTCGCCGCAGCGCCCGGCGCCCAGCGTCACCGGCCCCGTCAGGCGCAGGCCCTGCCCGCCTCGCCCGTCCGACCCCAATGCCGCGATGCCTTGCCGCGCGCGCACGCTCCGCACGGTGCAATTGCCGAACGACAGGCGGGGGGCGAGGATCGCGGCGACGCCGGTGAAGTCGCGGTCCAGCCGCCCGGTGCCGGACAGCGCCAGCCCCACCCCGCCCGCCGGCGTCGCGAGCAGCAGCTGCCCCTCCTGCACCGACAGGTCGAGCGCGGGAAGCTCCGGCCCCTTGCCCCCCGATCCCGTCGACAGCAGCCGGTCGAGCGAACCGAACGACATGCGCCCGTCGATCAGCCGCCCGCGCAGGCGCACATGCCCGGCCGCGACGGAGGCCAGATAGGGCCCGCGCACACCGATACGCGTGCGTGTCTCCACCCAGTCCGCGGTCAGGTCGGGACGTGCAGGGTCGCCGACGATCAGGTTGGTGAAGCGCTGCCGCCCCGGCCCCAGGGCATCGATGCGGTAGCGCACCGGCAGCCGCGCCGCCGCGATCCGGTCGTCGATCACGCGGGTCAGGATCGTCCGGCGCTCCAGCCACCCGGTCAGGCCGATCGCGCCGATCAGCAGCAGCGGGACATAGCGGCGGCGAAACCGACGCCGATCCGGCATGGGGGACGGCGGCGATGGATCGAAGTCAACGGCGCGGTCGGGTTCGGTCACGCGCGCCGCGCACTCCTGGAAAACGATGACCTGGGTCTAGACCAACCGGAAGGATGAAGGGAAGGGGGTCGGGCCAGGGATAGTCTCTGGCCGCGGGGCCCGCCGCTCCGGCTGGAGCCCGGTGGATCGCGGCGTGCATGCAGGCGAGCCACCGGGCGATAACCGATTACTTCGCGTCGTCCGCCGTCTTCGCGACCGTCTGACCGGCCGAGCTGACATCCTTGCCCACGCCCTCGACCGTGTTGCACGCCGAAACCATCATCACGCCGGCGACCAGCGCCAGACCCACCAACTTACGCATGGGAAACCTCCTTGCAGGCGAAACTGCCGGTCACAGGAATGTTCTGTCCCGACAATCGTTCCGCTTCCCGTACGATCGGCGGGAGCGTTGCGACGGCGCTTTGATGTAAGAAGGGACGCTTCCCGCTCTTGGACGGCACTGAAGGCCGTTAAAACGAATATAGGCCCGAAAGCGTCACCGGGGGGGGGGAGGGGTAGACGCCTTCGGGCCTTGTTCGTGGATCGCGAGAGCGGGGGGGGCATAAGATCGCGATCCGAAGAGCAGAACCCGGTGCCCGCCACTTGGTTCCGCAATATTTCTCGTTTCTCTACGAAATTCTTCGGATCGCGCCCGCGATCAGTCCCGGCCCGTCACCGCGAAGGCGATCTCGTACGCGCCGGTCAGCGGATCGTGATGCAGTTTCGAGCGCAGCTGCCGCGACAGCCCCTCCATCACCCGCCCATAGCGCGTGCCGGCCAGCGACTGCAGCGCATCGCCGTCCACCAGCGCGCGCGACACGACACGCAGCACCGCCCGCTCCGCCGTATCGGCGGGCTTCACCGAAACGCGGATCTGCGCGGCCGGATCGCAGCTGGCGGCCAGCTCGATCATCTCGGTGACGAGGAACGCCAGCGCGACCGCCACGTCCTGGTTCACCAGATAGGCATCGACGTCCAGCGTCAGGCCGATCGCCTGCTGCTGGTCGGCGGCGGTCGCGCGGATGTTCGACGACAGCTCCCCGATCATCGTGCGCAGATTTAGGCCGCGATGCTCCTCCATCTCCGCGAAGTGATGGCGATGCACCACCGCCAGCGCATCGACGCGTCGCTGGATAGAGGCATAGGCCGCGGTCGCATCGGGGCTGCGTGCGCCGCGCGCGTGGAAGGCGATCAGGCTGGAGATGACCTGCAGGTTGTTCTTGACCCGGTGATGCACCTCGCGCGTCAGCTTGGTCTGCCGGCGCAGGCCCTCTTCCAGCCCGGCCTCGTGCGTGGCCACGGTTTCGGTGATCGCGCGGAAGGTTTCGCCCAGCGCCCGGATCTCCTGCGATGGCAGCGTCGTCGTGCGCGGTTCGATCACCTGGCCCGGCGTGAACGCCGCCACCTTCACGCGCAAGTCGCGCAGCGGCCCCAGCAGCAGCCGGTCGACCACGAACCACGCGATTCCCGCCGCCGCCGCCCACATCACCATCGGCAGCAGCAGCGCGATGACCAGCGACGAAGTGACGGGCGCGCTGCGCATCGTCGTCGTCAGCACGAGGCCGCCGATGCCCAGATCGGTGCGCACCGTCTCCCGCCGCGTCATCCGACCGTCGTCGGGCTCCTCCTCCAGCGGTAGGGTGGCATCGTCGAGGACGATCGCACTCGAGAAGCTGGTCGCGCGGCTGGCGGGCCGGCCCAGCCGCCGCAGAAAGGATTGCGGGAACAGCGCCGTCGCGGTCACGTCGCCCCGCTGGCCGACGATCGTCAGCAGCACGCCTTCACCCGGCAGCACCGCCGCCTCGGGCGCATCGGGATGGATCGCGCGCGGGCCGGCGGGCAGATCCTCGCCGCACAGCAATCGCCCGCGCCGGTCGGCGATCTCGAAGCGCGCACCGGCGGAGGCCTGTTGCGCGAACACGCCCTGCGCGCGTGCGCAGCTGGGCAGGTCGGCGGGATCGTTGCGCAGCGCCTCTACCGCGACGCGCAGCGCGGTGGTGTCCCCCACCAGCTCGGTCGCGATCGCGCGTGCGCTTTCGTTCGCGGCGATCCGCAGCCGGGACCGCGCCTCCGCATCGGCGACGCGCGTCGTCTGCAACGTCGCGACGACCGCGATCAATGCCAGCGGCAGCAGTGCGATGCTTAGGATCAGGAACAGCTTGGCGCCGGTCGGCAGCCGCCCGATCGCGGAGGTTCGGGCGGGGGGCGCGACAATGCCGTCCGGCGCGGACGCGGACGGCGGGGGCTCTTGAACGGCGATGGGATCGGCAGGCATCGCCCGCCGCCTAGTTCAGCTTTCCGAGAAGGTCGAGCAGATCGTCCGGGATCTTTTCCTCGACCGTCTGCTGATAGACGGATCGCAGCGCCGATCCCATGTTGCCATCCTTGCCTTCACCGTCACGGGACGGTCGTCGGCTGATGGCTTCCTTCTTTTCCTTGTCCTGACCCAATTCTTTCGGTCTTTCCCCCTGGGGCCGCCGGTCATGACGCCACGAACAGGGGCACGACCTCACAACCCGCTACCCTGGCGGGCACGGCAATTCCACCGCCATGAAACCAAAAGAGCGTTCGATGGTTCCCGCTCCGACTTTCAATTTTTCAGGACCGCCATCGCGGAGACGCGCGGCGATCTTGTGCGTTGCATCCATATCGTCCCGACCGCAAGAATGGGGCGCATCTTATCAGGGAGTATCCGTCGCTCATGTCGCTTGGTCAGCAACTCGCCCCGCATCTTCCCTTTCTGCGGCGCTACGGCCGGGCCCTGACCGGCAGCCAGAGCCATGGCGACCGTTACGTCCGCGCGACACTGGAGGCGATCGTCGCCGCGCCCGACCAGTTCCCGCGTGACGTCGATCCGCGCCTGGGCCTCTACCGCATGTTCCAGGGCATCTGGTCGTCGGCCAATTACGACGAGATGGAAGAGCATCTGGGCAGCGACGTGGAGGGCGCGGAAGCCGTTGCCCGCGCGCGCCTGTCGCGGATGACGCCGCTGTCGCGCCAGGCGCTGCTGCTGACCGCGATGGAAGGCTTCACGCCGGAGGACGCGGCCTATCTGATCGACGTCGAGCCGAGCGAGGTCGACGCCCTTGTCGCCGAGGCGATGGCGGAGATCGAGAAGCAGACGCGCGCGCGCGTCCTCATCATCGAGGACGAGCCGATCATCGCGATGGACATCGAATCCATCGTCCGCGATCTCGGCCATGACGTCACCGGCGTGGCCGTGACGCGCGACGAGGCGGTGGGCCTTGCCATGGAGGATCGCCCGGGTCTGGTGCTCGCCGACATCCAGCTGGCCGACGACAGCTCCGGAATCGACGCGGTGAAGGACATTCTGGCCGAGTTCGAGGTTCCGGTGATTTTCATCACCGCCTTCCCGGAACGTCTGCTGACCGGCGAACGCCCCGAGCCGACCTTCCTCATCACCAAGCCGTTCCAGCGGTCGACGGTGAAGGCGGCGATCAGCCAGGCATTGTTCTTCGACCAGACGACCGTACCGGCCGCCTGACGCGGGCGTCATTTTCGACGGGAAGTTGCGGACCCAAAACGATCATCGGAGGTTGTGTTATCATGGCTGATCCAAACGATGCTCCGCACCTTTCCGCCGAGGAAGCGCGTGCCGGCTCCACGCCGCACATGACGCGGTATATCCTGCCCATTTCCCTCGCGCTGATCGTCATCATATTTGCCGTGATGGTCTTTCGGTGAGCGGCTTTCAGCTTGGCGGCGGGGTGGAAAGCCGCCCCGCAATGCCTATGTTGGCTGCGACCGGCACTCGCGCCGAGCATGACGATCGGACCAGAATGACCCAGTCTCCGTCGCGCGACGACGCCGACACGCACGACGAAGAGATGGACGCGCCCGCTCCGGTGGAACACGTCTCTCTCTCCGACCCGGAATTCAAGACGCAGCTGGCTCAGGTCATCCCGCACCTGCGCGCCTTCGGGCGGTCGCTGTCGGGCAGCCGCGATCTGGCGGACGATCTGGTGCAGGAAACGCTGCTGAAGGCATGGGCCGCGCGCAAGCGCTTCCAGGCCGGCACGAATATGCGCGCCTGGACGTTCATCATCCTGCGCAACCTCTATCTGTCCCAGATGCGCCGCGCGCGCTTCAAGGGCGAGTGGGACGATCTGGTCGCGGACCGCATCCTCGCCGCCCCCGCCAGCCAGGATCGCCACGTCGAACTTGGCGACATGCAGCGCGCGCTGCTGCACCTGCCGCAGCCGCAGCGTGAGGCGTTGATCCTCGTCGGCGCCGGCGGCTTCGCCTATGAAGAAGCGGCGGAGATCTGCAACGTCGCGGTCGGCACGATCAAGAGCCGCGTCGCCCGCGGCCGCGTCGCGCTCGACGCGCTGCTGACGCAGGGTAACCTCCCCTCGCGCCGCGAGCATGAGGTCGACCCGAACAAGACCGCACTCGACGCGATCATGGGTGACGTGGACAATCTCAGCCGGGGTCGGTGATGTGCCGAGAGCGGGTTGGGCTCTGCCCTCCCGCTTTCTTCGGAGTGCTTGGCCATCATATCAATTATCCGTGAGACCTATGGGCGCGATGAATTCGCCCCCCGTACCGGGTCGATCGCACGTAACGTGTAGTGCCCGGGCGGCAGCAACAGCGCCACGTCTTCGTTGGGCCGAACGGCCACACGGTCCATAGGCACCGCCGCGGCAGGTTCGCCTTCCAGTCGCGCCTCGATGATGCGCCAACCCTTGGTTGGTCGCAAGCTGGCTGGTATGTCCACGGGGACGTCGCCAGCCGCAATACGCCACGTCGGCCGTCCCTTCACGAATTGTGCAGTCGGATGGTCGACGATGAGGTCGAAGGTCCCCGGCAACTCGTCGGCGGGAATTACCGCAAGCCGACGTGCAATGCCGCCTCCGCGACACGTAGTCTGTGAGACGGTAAGTGGGTCGATGCCCGTCTTTGCCCGCAATCGGGTCGCCATCCACCGTGAACCATCGGCCCGCGCCACCTCCGTCGCATGGTGATATCCGACATGCACGATCAACTTTGCCCCAGCGTGGACTTTGATCCACGACGCTAGCGTGCTTGCCTGCGCCTCCTCCCGGCGGGCTATCTGCTCCTGTTGCGAGAGGTTAGACGACCCCGAACCGTCGGGTCGTTCTTCATAAGGTATCAACGTGTAACCTAGCCTTTTTGCGGTTCGTCCCATTCGGCCGAACGCTGCCTCCCCGAGATAATAGCCGTCGTCATCCTCAAGATACGGCAATTGCGCGTCGCGCAGCACGGAGGGCAGATATTTTGTCGGCGTGCCGTCTGGCGGATGCGCCAAGGCTTCAAGCGCCAAGGCGGTATAGCCCTGCCTCCTCAAGCGGGTCAGCAGACTTGCCGTGAAACCGCGATGTTCGGATCGTTCGTGGCTTTCGTTGATGATGACAACCGATGTCTTCGCTGCTCGGCCAGCAATTTCATCGACAACGTCCCGAGTACCCGAAACCGGAGCGCAATCGGTGGCGGGATAATCGTCGCCGATGTTGGCGATCAAGTCCTCGCGACCGAAAAGGCTCAGCGTTTGGGTATCCGGCTGACTTCGGAGCGGATGATCTGGATCGATTGCGGCCAGTTTCCCGATCCTGAAGCTGTTCAGGTTGCCGGCTTCGACCGCTTCGACTTCAAACGGTGGGACCAGGACAATACTGTCAGACTGTGATGCAAGGGCGGCCCCTGAGCGGATAAGCAAACATAGGGCGGCGGCAATGCGACGTTGCGACATTCCGGGTATCGTAACGGCATCCTGACATTTGGATAGCCTACGGACGGAGGCCCTGTCCTACACCCCGCCTGCCATGCGACACTCCGCCCGGTCTCCCCTTCCGACCGGAGTGTCTCAACATTGGCGCGACAGTCTCAACGTTCGACCTCATCCACCACGTCATCCGTGGCGCACAAGGCATTGTTGCGCCATCAAATCATCCTCGAACGGGAAACCGCCACAAGCCTCAACTTCCTCAACGTTCGCGCGCCCTCACGCCGCCGTCCAGCCGCCGTCCATCGACAAATTGGCGCCGGTGATCTGCGCGGCCTCGTCGCGGCACAGGAACAGGGCGAGCGCCGCGACCTGTTCGGGGGTGACGAACTCCTTGGTCGGCTGCGCGGCGAGCAGCACGTCGTTCATCACCTGCTCGCGCGTCAGGCCGCGCGCCTTCATCGTGTCCGGGATCTGGTTCTCGACCAGCGGCGTCCAGACATAGCCGGGCGAGATGCAGTTGGCGGTGATCCGCGCCTGTGCGACCTCCAGCGCCACCGCCTTGGTCAGCCCGGCAACGCCGTGCTTGGCGGCGACATAGGCCGCCTTGTTGGGGCTGGCGACCAGCGAGTGGGCGGACGCGGTGGAGATGATCCGGCCCCACCCCTTCGCCTTCATCGCCGGGATCGCCGCGCGCATCAGGTGGAAGACGGAAGTCAGGTTGATCGCGATTATCGCGTCCCACTTTTCCGGCGGGAACTCCGCGACGGGGGCGACATGCTGGATGCCGGCATTGGCGACGACGATGTCGCACCCGCCCGTTTCCGCGACCGCGCGTTCGACCATCGCGGCGATCTGCTCGGGCCGGGTCATGTCGGCCGGGTCGTACAGCGCGGGTGCGCCGCTCTGCTCGGCCAGGCCCGCCCGCGCCGCCTCGATCGCCTCTGCCTCACCAAAGCCGTTGATGACGACCGCCGCGCCTTCCGCCGCGAACGCGCGCGCGATGGCCAGGCCGATGCCGGATGTGGAGCCGGTGACGACCGCCGTCTTGCCCTTCAGGAACATCGCACTTCTCCCATGATCTGTCGCCGCACCATGCGGCGGCGTCGGCCTACGATCAACCGTGGACCCGGCGCCCGGCTTGGCGCATTCCTGCGTCACGTAACGATATAAAACAGGGGGACGCGATGCGGCTCGACGATTACGACAACGATATCAATGTCGGGGAAGCGCGCGGCGGCGGCGGGCTCGGCGGTGGTGGCGGCGGCGGCCTGATCTTCAGCCTGTTGCCGCTGATCGGCAGCCGGTTCGGATGCGGCGGCATCATCGTCGTCCTGATCGTTCTCGCCGTGCTGGGCATGAACCCGCTCAGCCTGATCGGCGGCGGTGGCGGCGGCCAGCCCGGGACGCAGGTGTCGCGCGGTGCCGGCGACGCCCAGTCCGTCCGGCAGGTGTGCGAGGCGACGCCCGAGCGGCGCGAGACGTGCCGTGCGTTCAGCAACGCCGACAATACTTGGCAGGCGCTGTTCGCCAAATCAGGCGAGCGGTTCACGCCGCCGATGCTGCGCTTCTACAACGGCTCCGGCCAGTCGGGCTGCGGCGCGGCGCAGGCGGCGATGGGGCCGTTCTATTGCCCGACCGACCAGGGCATCTATCTCGACACCAGCTTCTTCGACGAACTGGCCAACCGCTTCGGAGCGAAGGGCGACTTCGCCCGCTACTACGTCGTCGCGCATGAATTCGGCCATCATATCCAGCACTTGCTCGGCACATCGGAGAAGGTGCAGCAGATCCAGCAAAGTGCCAGCCAGACGGAGGGCAATGCCGCATCGGTGCGGCTGGAATTGCAGGCGGATTGCTACGCCGGCGTCTGGGCGGCGCAGAACCGGGACCGGCTCGATCCGGGCGATGTCGAGGAAGGGATGACCGCCGCGCGCGCGATCGGTGACGATACGCTCCAGCGCGAGGCGCAGGGCCGCGTCGTGCCCGACAGCTTCACGCACGGCACCTCCGAACAGCGGATGCGCTGGCTGCGCCGCGGCCTGGACACGGGCGATCCCGCCGCCTGCGATACCTTTTCCGGCCAGATCTGATCCCGGCATATGAAAAGGCCCGGCCCCCAAGACGGGGACCGGGCCCTTCATCCCGCCATAGCGTCGCCGGTCAGTACGTGCCGGAGAAGCTGCGGTTCAGGTTGCCCGTGCCGTCGCCGGTCGTGCCGGTGGAGCCGGTTGGCGAGCGGTTCTGCGTGGTGCCGGCGGCATCACGGCTCGCGCCCGTCGACTGGCCGGCATTGTCGCCATAGCCGAACATGGCGGAGTTCTGCTCCTCGTCCCGCCACGCCGTCTTGGCTTCCTCGGCGGTCTTGGACAGCTTCACCTTGTCGTCGACGCTGCTGATCCAGCTGGACGGGATCGAGTGATGACGGCCGCCCGCGTCCGCATCGTTCTTCGTCAGCACGATACGATCGCCGCGAACCTTGTCGACGGTCCCGACATGCGTTCCGTCCGAACCGACGACTTCCTGATGCTCGGTCACCTTCTTCAACAGGTCGCGCTGGCCCTGCCGGTTGGTGCGCCATGCGGAGAATTCGTTCTCGAACTTGGTGCGGTTTTCGCGGCGGTACTCGTCATAGTCGCGATCGAAGGCCGCGACCTGCGAGGACCGCCAGCCGTGATAGTCGTCATCGTGACGACCGCCGCTGTACTGACGCTCGTCGTAGCGGGCGTCCTGCTCGCGGCGGCGCTCCGCCTCGTCATCGCCGAACCACGACCGGACCTCGTCGCCGGCGCGCTGGAAGAATCCGCGCTCCTCATAGTCATAGCCCTGCGGCTGGCGGCCATAGTCGCGCTGACCACGCTGTTGCTGGCGACCGCGATAATTGTCGTCGTCGGCGTGGCGATAGCGGCCCACATCCTCGAACCGACGCCCGTCAGAGGCGTAGGAGCCGTGATATTCGCCGCCGGCACTGCGGCCATAGTCGCCCCGGTTCTGCTCGCGCTGCTGGCCGTAGCCCCGGTCGAAGGACTGGTTGCGGCCGAACTGCTCGCGCTGACCATAACGCTCGTAGCCGTAGTCGCGCGCGCCGTATCGTTCGTCACGGTCCCGGCCGCGCTCCTGACCGCGTCCGTAGCGGTCGTCGGCGGCGGCGTAATCACGGGCGCTGCTATACGTGTAATCGCGACCACTGCCGTAATCGCGGCCGTAATCCATGTCGCTGTTGCCGTAGCGGTTATTGTCACCACGCGGGTAACGTTCGTAGGCCATGCTACTCTCCTGTCTCCTGCGGCGCCGGCGAGCCGCTGCGCGACGCCGTCCGGTTCCGGGGCAAAAAACGGGGCTTTCACGGCGATGTTCCAGCAATCCGCCGCCATCGACAGGCGATCCGTCGCGGCACGAGACCGGCCAGCTGCGATTTTCGCGATCGGGCATGTTGCAAAGGCCCGCAGGGGCCGCTAATGGCGTCGCTCCCGGCATCAGGCCGGCGACAAGGTGTGCGGGGCCGTAGCTCAGATGGGAGAGCGCTGC
This sequence comes from uncultured Sphingomonas sp., assembly GCA_913775975.1. Classification (GTDB taxonomy): domain Bacteria; phylum Pseudomonadota; class Alphaproteobacteria; order Sphingomonadales; family Sphingomonadaceae; genus Sphingomonas. Next base: position 58,566 of record CAJYLQ010000023.1, read on the forward strand.
AATCGCACTGCAGAGGTCAGGGGTTCGATTCCCCTCGGCTCCACCACGCACCTTCCGGCATCGGCAAGCCCGCATTGCCCTTCACTACCAAATCAATACCGCTCGATCGAAGCGACTGTCTCAAAACGAGATTGACACGGAACACCTCTATCTGGACAGCAGGGCCACGCGGTTTCGAGCCGCGCTTGAGGGGAGAGTTTCGATGACGATCGCGAAAAAGGCGGCGATGCTGGCTGCCGTAACGACGCTGGGCTGGGCGTCCGCCGCGTCGGCCACGGACTTCATAACCTATCGGATTTCAACGAGCGGTACGGGCACGCGCACGGTGTTCACGCCGTCGGGCGATACGCTCGTCACCGCGCTGCGCGATCTCACGTTCGACTACACCCTTCCCTTCACGGCGGTCGCCGATGACGGCTATGCGATGCCGCTGCCCGGTCAGCATGGCCTGTATTTCGATGGAAGTGCCAGTCTGACGCGTGACGGGGCGAAACTGGTCATCGATGACGAATCGCTCGCACGGTCGCCTGGCTACGCGCCCTTCGGCACGGCGACCGGCACGCTGTGTTTGGCGGATGCGGGCGGCACCGCGCTTCCGACCGGCGGCGTCATCGCGCTGGCGTCCGCGGCCGGCTGCGGCGGGCAGGATCTGGCGGTGTCGCTGACGACGCGCGACCTACGCTTCACCTATGCCGGTGCCTTTACCGGACTGTCCGCGATGTTCGGCGACGGCGCCCCGGCCAGCGGATACGGCATCGCGCTGGCCGTGCCGGAGCCGTCGAGCTGGGCGCTGATGCTGGCCGGTTTCGCCGCCACGGGCTATGCGCTGCGACGGCGCAGGACTGTATTCGCGGCGGCCTGATGCAGGATCTACCGGCCGGAGCAGCCGACCCCGAAGCGATCCCGGCTGCGACGGTCGTGATCCTTCGCGAGCGGCCGGGCGGGGCCCCGGATGTGCTGATGGTCGAGCGGTCGGCCCGGATGGCCTTCGCCGCCGGGGCCTGGGTCTTTCCCGGCGGGCGTGTCGATCCGGGCGACCGCGCGCTCGCCGAGCGGTTGGCGCCGGACGATGCCGACGAGCTTGCGCATGTGATCGCCGCGATCCGCGAGACGCTGGAGGAAACCGGCATCGCGATCGGCCTCACCCCCCTGCCCTCTGCGGCTCGCGCGGCGGCGATGCGCGCCGACCTGCTCGCCGGACAGACGATCGGAGCCACCCTGTCGCGGCATGGCAGCGCGATCGACCGGGCGGCGCTGGTGCCGTTCGCCCGGTGGCGGCCGACGCATCGGCTGTCGCGCGTGTTCGACGCACGCTTCTATCTGGCGCGGCTGCCCGATGGGGCCGGTCCGGGCGAGGTCGACGGGACGGAGAACGTCGCGCTGCGCTGGCTGACCGCGGCGGAGGCGCTGGCGGCGGGTGCCAGCGGCGCCGCGCAGCTGATCTTCCCGACGCGGCGCAATCTGGAGCGACTGGCGCTGTTCGACAGCCATGACGCGGCGGTCGCGGATGCGCGCGCGCACCCGGTCACACCGATCTGCCCCGTGCTCGAACGGCGGGCGGATGGCGACCATCTCTGCATTCCCGCCGGGCTGGGCTATCCCCGGCTGTCCGAGCCGGTTGTGACCGCCGATCGCGGATGATGCGATCGGTACGGCGCATTGCGGCGGCACTGGTCGCGATCACGCTGTTGGCCATCGCCCTGCTGATCCTGTGGGCGTCGCTGCGCGGACGGCCGCAGGATCTGCCATGGACACCGCTCGATTTGGGCCAGCCGATCGGCCTGTTCACCGGCCGCAAGCTGACCGCGCTGACCACGGACTTCCCCGCCTGCCGCATGGCGATGGACCGCGCCGGCATACGCTATACCGTCCTGCCGCCGCGCGGGGACGGCTCCGGTACGGCAGGCGCACGCTGCGGCTATGCGGACGGGGTGCGGCTGAGCCAGGGCGGGCCGCGCGGCATCGCCTATCGGCCTGCCGGGCTCGGCGTCGCCTGCCCGGTCGCCGCTGCACTGTCCGTCTGGGAGTGGAATGTGGTGCAGCCCGCCGCGATGCGCCTGCTCGGTAGCCGTGTCGTCGCGATCGAGCATTTCGGCAGCTATAGTTGCCGGCGTATCTATGGCCGCGACGCGGGCAGCTGGAGCGAGCATGCTACGGCAGATGCGGTCGATATCGCGGGCTTCCGCCTCGCCGACGGGCGGCGGGTGACGGTGGCCGGTGACTGGCGCGGAGACGATGCGGAAGCGCGGTTTCTGCACGACGTGCGGGATGGGGCGTGCCGGCTGTTCGCGACGACGCTGTCCCCCGACTATAACGCGGCGCATCGCGACCACCTGCACCTCGACCAGGCGGAGCGGGGCGCGATGGGCTGGCGCGCCTGTCGCTAGATCAGGCCCTGTCCGCGCAGTGAGACATGCCCCTGCGTGCCGATGATGAGATGATCGTGCACCGCGATCCCCAGCCGCTTGCCCGCCTCGATCACCGATCGCGTGACGTCTATGTCCGCGCGGCTGGGTGAGGGATCGCCCGAGGGGTGGTTGTGGACCAGGATGATCGCGGCCGACCCAAGTTCGAGCGCGCGGCGGATCACCTCGCGCACATGCACCGCCGCCTCGTCCAGCGTGCCCTGGCTCATCACCTCGTCCCGGATCAGCATGTTGCGGGTATTGAGGTGGAGGACGCGAAACCGCTCCACGCCGTGATGCGCCATGTCGGCGCGCAGATAATCGAGCAGCGCCTGCCAGTTACCCAGCACCGGCCGTGTCGCGACGGCGGACTTGAGCAGCCGGACGGCGGCGGCGGCGGCGATGCGGATCGCGGCGGCGGCCCCCTCCCCCATCCCGTCGACGCGCATCAGCGCCTCCGCATCCGCCGCGAACAGGCCGCCCAGCGTCCCGAACTCGCGCAGCAGCGCCTTGGCCAGCGGCTTCGTATCGCGGCGGGGAATGGCGAGCGCGAGCAGATATTCGACCAGTTCATGGTCGAGCAGCCCATCCGCATCCGCCAGCAGCCGCGCGCGCAGGCGGCCGCGATGCCCGGCCCGGTCGTCGATCTGGCTCTCATCCCCCATCAGGCGGACCGTAAAGCCACCGCCGCGCCGATCAAGCGCCTGCCCGTCGCGAAGCGGGACGTTGCCCGGCCGGGGCGCAGGCCCTATCTGTCCGTCATGGCCAGCCCGTCCCCCGTCATCGACACCGAAGTGTCGCTCACCCCCGCAGCCGCCGCGCGCGTCGCGGCGATCGCCGAACGACAGGGCAAGCCTGCGATCCTGCGCCTGTCGGTCGACGGTGGCGGCTGTTCCGGCTTCCAGTATAAATTCGGCCTCGCGGACGCACCGGAGGCGGATGACGTGGTGGCGGAGACGGATGGCGTCCGGCTCGTCGTGGACAGCGTGAGCCTGGATCTCGTGCGTGGCGCGCGCGTCGATTTCGTCGAATCGCTGGGCGGCGCCGCGTTTCAGGTGGCGAACCCTCAGGCCGCATCGGGCTGCGGCTGCGGCACCAGCTTTTCCGTCTGATCGCGCCCCGTGAAGATCGTCACCTACAACGTCAACGGCATCAAGGCGCGGCTGCCGCGCGTGATCGAATATCTGACCGAGGCGCAGCCCGACATCGTCTGCCTGCAGGAATTGAAATCGGCCGACGATGGCTTCCCCGCCGCCGAGATCGAGGCGGCGGGTTACGGCGCGGTCTGGCACGGACAAAAAGCATGGAACGGCGTGGCCGTACTGGCGCGCGGTACTGCGCCGGTGGAACGGCAGCGTGGCCTCGCCGGTGAGCCCGAGGACGAGCATAGCCGCTATCTGGAATGCGAGGTCGACGGCCTCGTCGTCGCCTCGCTCTATCTCCCAAACGGCAATCCCCGGCCGGGGCCGAAATTCGATTACAAGCTGCGATGGATGGAGCGGCTGGCGGCGCGCGCGCGCGATCTGCTGGCCGAGGAAGTGCCGGCGGTGCTGGCGGGCGACTATAACGTCATTCCCAACGACGACGACACCTTCTCCGTCCGCGCCATGGCGGAGGATGCGCTGATGCAGCCTGAAAGCCGCGCCGCCTATCGCCGGCTGCTGGCGCAGGGCTGGACCGACTCGCTGCGTACCCGGCATCCGAAGGGGGGCGTCTGGACGTTCTGGGACTATCAGGCGGGCGCCTGGCAGCGCGATGCGGGGTTCCGCATCGATCATCTGCTGCTCAGCCCGCAGGCCGCCGACCGGCTGGTCGATGCCGGGGTCGACAAGGGCTATCGCGGACGCGAGAAGGCGAGCGATCATGCGCCCACCTGGGTGACGTTGCGCTAGGGCAGATACCGACGACGCCGGTCACCGAGCCGGTCAGGCTTGCAGTATGATGGCTGGACTGATCCGGCTCCGCCCCGGCAGATCGGGAGCGGCTGAACGTGCCTGTATCGTCACGGTCGTAGGACGGTGATTGCCGCTACTTCACCGCCACGCCCCTTGTGTTCGACCGAAACCGTCCACCCGCAGATCGAAAGATCGCGTTTGCCGCTGATGAAGGCGCTGCTCTCGATCTGCGATCCCCTCTCCCGATTCCGAGAGGCGCCGACCCACGCTCCGCCAAGATCTGGCGAAATTTGCCGATAGGTGGCATGCAAGAACAATACACCAAAATCCCAAAGTATTGATTTTATTGGATGTTTTGGTTTGGCACGGGGCCTGCAATGCCCTGGATGCGGCGGTCGCCGCATCAAAGGGAGTTACCGACATGCCTGCAAACGCCATCTTCGCCGCCGCTTTCGCCACCCTCGCCCTCGGCGTTTCCGCCCCCGCCCTCGCCGCACCGACGACCGATGCCATCAGTGCCACCACCGCCAAGACGCAGCGCGCGGACAATCCGGATCAGCGCTACTGCATCGTCACCGACGTCACGGGGTCGCGCCTGCTGCGCCGGGAATGCGACAAGCTGGGCGAGTGGCAGGCCCGGGGCATCGACCCACGCCTGCTGCCGCGCCGCCGCTGACGACCGGCGGGCCCCGCGCCGCCCATGCGTCGCGGGGCCGGCCGCCTGATCGTCAGATCGATCGACCGTAGATCATATAGGTCTTGTTGATCCGGCTGCGGATCGTTTCGGCGATCGAGCGCATCCCCTGATTGTCCTCCAGGATCCAGCCGATCTCTCCGCGCGTCGCGCCGTAATGCTCGACCGAGGCGCGGCGAATATATTCGATCATCATGAAGGCCAGCTGGCTCGCCATGCGCGAGGCATGGAGTTCCTTCACCACCCCCATCAGCGGCACGCGCATCGTCCGCACCTTCGGCTTGCGCAGCCACAGCAGCAGCTTCGCCCAGCCGAACGGCAGCAGATTGCCCTTCAACGGCCCCAGCGCCTCGTTCAGATCGGGCAGCGTGATCATGAACGCGACCGGCCGCCCGTCCAGCTCGGCGATGCGGATCAGGTCGTTGAACACGATCGGCTTCAGCTTGACGCCAACGTCGCGCACCTCCGGTTCGGTCAGGGGAATGCCGCCCCAGTTTTCCGACCAGCCATCGTTCAGGATGCCGAGGATGATCGCGGCCTCCTCCTCGAACTTCGCCTTGTTCACCTCGCGCACCCGGATACGCGGATTGTTCTCGCCCGACTTGATGATCCGCTGGACGACCGGCGGAAAGTCCTGCGTGATGTCGAGTTCGTATGTGTAGAGGTGCTTGACCGGCTCGTACCCGGTGCGCTCGATCCAGCCGCGATATTCCGGCTTGTCGTGGCCCATCATTATCGTGGGCGGATGATCGTAGCCGTCGATCAGCAGCCCCGGCTCCTCCCAGATCGACTGGCTGATCGGCCCGAGCGCGCGCGTCATCCCCTGCTCGCGCAGCCAGCCCTCGGCGCGGGCGAGCAGCGCGCGAAAGATATCCTCCCGCTCCGCGTCCATCAGGCCCCATTGGCCGACGCCCGGCCCGAAGCCGAGCTCGGGGTCCAGCGTCAGCGCCAGCGTATCGATATGCGCGGAAATCCTCCCGACGACACGGCCATTCTCCTCGGCCAGGAACAGCTGCGCCTTGGCGTGGCTGTACCATCCGTTCTTTTCTGGCGTGATGAGGCCGATCGCCTCCGACTTCAGCGGCGGCACCCAGTTGGGATCGTCGGCATAGAGGCGGAAAGGCAGGTCGACGAAGATCTTGCGATCCTTCTTCGTCTCCACGCTACGGATGGTCAGTGCCGCCATGTCGATCAAGTTCCCCAATATCCAGCGTGCCGTCTAAACGGCGCAACCGATCATGGCGAGTGAGGATTCTGTAATACGCCCGGGCTGTCAAAGCCATGCTGCCGCCATTATCTGCATCCAATGGACAAGGTTATGGAAACGACGCTGACTTTCGATCGCACCGCGCCGGCGGCCGCCGGTAGCACGCAGGTGAAGATCGCCGACGACCGTGCGATGCTGCGCGCGGCGGCCGACCTGACACGCGAACTGTCGCAGCCCCGGCCCGCCATCTATTGGGGCGACCTGATCGCCTCCGCACTCGTCGGCTATGGCGCGCTCGCCTTTGCCGCGACGACCGCATCGACGGGCGGCATGGTCGCGGCGATCGTCGTATCGGTCCTGGCCCTCTATCGTGCGATGAGTTTCATCCACGAGGTCAGCCACATGAAGCACAGCAGCCTTCCGGGCTTCCGCGCCGGCTGGAACGCGCTGGTCGGCGTGCCGATGCTGATCCCGTCCTTCATGTATGAGGGCGTGCACAACCTGCATCATGCCAAGACGCGCTATGGCACGGTCGAGGATCCCGAATATCTGCCACTCGCGCTGATGAAGCCGTGGACGCTGCCCGTGTTCATCGTCGTTTCCGCGCTCGCCCCCGTCGCGCTGCTCGTGCGGTTCGCGATCCTGTCGCCGCTGTCGCTGCTGTCGCCGGGACTGCGGCGCATGGTGGTCGAGCGCTATTCGGCGCTGGCGATCAACCCGCAGTTCCGCCGCCGCATGCCGGAAGGTGAGGCGAAGCGCCTGTGGGACCGGACCGAAGCCGCCGCGAGCGTCTGGGCGATCGCCCTGCTGACGCTCGCCATCACCGGCACGCTGCCGCTGCGCGCGTTCCTAATCATCCTCGGCGTGGCGTCGGCCGTCGCGGTGTTGAACCAGGTCCGCACGCTCGTCGCCCATCTCTGGGAGAATGAGGGCGAGCCGATGACCGTCACGGCGCAGTATCTGGATTCGGTGAACGTGCCGCCGCCCGCGCTGCTGCCGGGCCTGTGGGCGCCGGTGGGGCTGCGCTACCATGCGCTGCATCACCTGATCCCCAGCGTGCCCTATCATGCACTGGGTGAGGCGCATCGCCGGCTGACGGCCGCGCTCGGCACCGGGTCGCCCTATCACAAGGCGAGTTATTCCGGCCTGCCCCTTCTGGTCGGCCGGATCGCGCGGAGCACGATGATCCGCCGCTAGGCGGACCACGGCTCGGCGGGCCCGCCTGCCGATTGTTGCGCCGTTACATCACTTGGCTAGCCGGATCGTGCGGCGGACTTCAGTTCGTCGCATATCTTGTTGCGGTGCGGCAAAAAGCGCGGTTGCTTGCGATGTTCGCCGGAGCGGCCGTTCAGCATGGTGTTAACCATTGTCTGCCAAGCTCCGGTGAATGGAACCGAGTTGCGGGCGGGGTAGACAGATGAGTGGAAGGAGCAAGCCGGCCGAAGGTGCGATGACATTGGCCGAGATGAAGGAATTTGCCAGCTTTCCGGCGGCGACGCAGCGGTACATCCGCCGCTCGCTCGATATCGGGCTGGACCGGGACGACGCGATGAAGCGCTGGTCCCGCGACGTGGTGGAAGCGGCGAGTATTCGCGCCCAAGCGCGCCTGTATCAGGCATTACCATCCTTGCGGGAGGCGGTGCCGGACGACAGCGGGCTGGAATCGGTGGAGCCGTTTCTGGGCCCCCTCATCACCGTCGTCGGCTTCGATCTGGGCCAAGGGCGCCTGCCGAGCTTTTCCGCGGTGCGGTTTCTCTACGAGCGACTGATCGGGGCGGAGGTTCGCCCCTGGCTTCCCGCCGCCTTCTGCGCCGCGGCAGCCCTGCCCCATCTGCATCCCGAACTGCGGCGATCGCTGCTGCAGTCGATCAGCGAGGCGGCGGCGACCGCATCGGGCTGGTCGAACCGTCAACCGGCATTCTTCCCCTATTGGGTAGAAAAGGTCGACGCGGGCCAGTCGCTGGCGAACTGAGCCCAAAAGAAAGGCGCCGCCGGGATGATCCCGGCGGCGCCCTTCCCGCTCCGAACGCGGGCGGCGAATATCAGGACTGGCCCTGCTGCAGGAAGCCCGTCACCTCCGCCTTGTCCAGAACCTTGTTCCGGTCCTTGTCGGCCTGCGCGAAGGCGGCCCCGACCCACTTCTTCGTCGCCGCGCTCTGCGCGTTGGTCGACGGATCGCTCGCCGTCTTCAGCGCAACCATCCAGTCGGCGAATTCGGCGCGGCTCAGCTTGCCGTCGCCATTCTTGTCATAGGTGCCGAACTGCGTGTCGACCGCCGAGGCGACCTGAGTCGCGTCGGCTGCCGCCGGTGCGGTCGTGGTGCCGGTCGCGTCCGCCGTTTGCGGCGTGGCGGTCGCCGCCTGCGACGGATCGCCCGCCTGCGGTGCCGGCACAGTCGTTTCCGGTGACGTGGCAATCGCCGTATCCGGCGTCGAAGCAGGCGGGGTCTGCGGCGCAGTCTGCGCCAGTGCCGGGCCAGCAAGGGTCATCGTACCGGCCAGAAGCAACATCTTCAACATAACCAGTCTCCTTTGTTGTGGCACGGGCCTAACATGAACGATGACTGTACGATCACGGGACCAGTGCTTGGATAGCCTTGTCAAAACTTCAGATAGTCCGAAGCGGTTCCGGTTTGAAGGGGGGCGCGCTTGCTGCTAACGCGCTGCCACCGCCCCGCCCGAGAGCGGCGCACGACGGCCCGTGGCCAAAGCAGGACGAGAGACACCGATGATTCCGCGCTATTCCCGCCCCGATATGGTCGCGATCTGGACGCCCGAGGCGCGTTTCCGGATCTGGTTCGAGATCGAGGCCCACGCCACCGACGCGCTCGCGGAGTTGGGCGTCGTGCCGAAGGAGGCCGCCGCGCGCATCTGGGAGGCCGACAAGGCCGCCGGTCCGTTCGATGTCGCGCGGATCGACGCGATCGAAGCCGAGACGAAGCATGACGTCATCGCCTTCCTGACCCATGTCTCCGAGCGGACGGGTCCCGAGGCGCGCTTCCTGCACCAGGGCATGACCTCGTCCGACGTGCTCGACACCTGCCTGGCGGTGCAGCTGGCCCGCGCGGCGGATATCCTGATCGCCGATCTCGACAAGCTGCTGGAGGTGCTGAAGCGCCGCGCGTTCGAGCACAAGCTGACGCCGACGATCGGCCGCAGCCACGGCATCCATGCGGAGCCCGTCACGTTTGGCCTCAAGCTGGCGCAGGCCTATGCCGAATTCGATCGCAACCGCGCGCGGCTGGTCGCCGCGCGCGCCGACGTCGCGACCTGCGCGATCTCCGGCGCGGTCGGCACCTTCGCCAATATCGAGCCGTTCGTGGAGGAATATGTCGCGGGCAAGCTGGGCCTGTCGGTCGAGCCCGTCTCGACGCAGGTCATTCCGCGCGATCGCCATGCAATGTTCTTCGCGACGCTGGGCGTGGTCGCCAGCTCGATCGAGCGGCTCGCGACGGAGGTCCGCCACCTGCAGCGGACCGAGGTGCTGGAGGCGGAGGAGTATTTTTCGCCCGGACAGAAGGGCTCGTCGGCGATGCCGCACAAGCGCAATCCGGTGCTGACCGAGAATCTGACCGGGCTGGCCCGCATGGTGCGCGGCTATGTCACCCCGGCGCTGGAGAATGTCGCGCTGTGGCATGAGCGCGACATCAGCCATTCGTCGGTCGAGCGCTATATCGGGCCGGATGCCACGATCACGCTCGACTTCGCGCTAGCGCGGCTGACGGGCGTCATGGACAAGCTGCTGGTCTATCCGGCGCGGATGCAGAAGAATCTCGACCGGATGGGCGGCCTTGTCCATTCGCAGCGCGTGCTGCTGGCCTTGACCCAGGCGGGCGTCAGCCGCGAGGATGCCTATCGCCTCGTCCAGCGCAATGCGATGAAGGTGTGGGAGTCGGACGGCGCGCTGTCATTGCTTGAACTGCTGAAGGCGGATGCGGACGTTACCGCCGCGCTACCCCCTGCGGAGATCGAGGCGCGCTTCGATCTCGACTATCACTACAAGCATGTCGACACGATCTTCGCGCGGGTATTCGGGGCGGCCTGACCGCCCCCGCCTCATGCCGGCCGCGGATAGCGATATGCAAATTCGCGGTCGGACATGAGGAGATAGCGGATCATATCGACGAAGGCCCAGATCCCCGTGACGAGCAGCCCCACCACGGTGCACGTCAGGATCAGCATCGCGATGCCCGACCCCGTCCGCCCGAGATAGAAGCGGTGGATGCCCAGCGTGCCCAGCAGGAAGGCAAGCAGCGCGGCGACATATCTGTTGCGATCCGTGACGGGAGCCGGCTCCGGCGCGTGCGACGCGACGCCACGGGAGTCAGGCAACGGAAAGACGCCGATCGCGCGATCGTCGCGGCTATCGAAATCGACCGCCATGCCGATCGCCGGTTCTCCCGCCGCCGCCCAGTCCTGTTGCGCGAAACGATAGCGGCGGCCGTCATCGCCCGACACCAGCCCCTCACCCGTCCGCACATCCACGCCCAGCACCTGACCGCGCATCGTCATCCTCGCCCGTTGCCGCCTCCATCATCGCCGCACGCGGGGCGGGCGGCAAGACGGCGCAGCGCGATCAGGCCGCCCAGCCGGCCAGCCAGTCGGCCAGCGCCTGCGGGGTCAGGCTGCGCGCATCGGCCAGCGCCGTCTCTCGCCCCTTGTTCAGCAGGCGGTTGGATTTGGGGTCGACGATCAGCACCGCCGGCACGCCGGCGAGCCGGCCCGTGATGCCATAGGTGGCGGGCACGTCGAGATTCTGGTCGAAGCGGCCGACATCGACCGTCACCACCTCGAAATGCTTCGCGACGAAGCCGCGCATCTGCGGCAGTTCCATCACCCCGGCCAGCAGCCGGCAATCGAGACACCAGTTCCCGCCCAGATCGATCAGCAGCCGCTTGTGCGATTTCAGCGCTCGCGCGCGGGCCGCCGCGACCGCCGCCTTGGCGGACCCGGCGTGATAGGGCAGCGGCAGCGGCTGGGGCAGCGCATCGAAACTGGCGACCGGCACGTGCGGCGCGGCGACGGGGGCTGCGACCGCCGCGCCAGCGGCGGCAGCGGCAAGGATCATCGGCAGGGCAAAGAGGCGGGCCATCGTCATCTCCCTATGATGCGCCGCATCATCGCGTATGCGCTGGCACTGGCAAGGTCGAAAATCCGGATGGTGAGGAAGCGCAGCTATCGCAGCACGATGATGCAATTGGCAATTTTCGGCACCGGCATTGCGCGATTTACGCAATCCTTACCGTACGGCCCTTAGGCATGATCCCACGACGCATCGCCTCTCGGGGAATAAAACATGGCCGCTCTTCAGGATGTTGACCAGCTTCAAGCCAAGCTCGATATCTTCGACTATGGTCCGGACAGCTATCGCAGCTTCCCGAAGGTCAAGCGTGCGATCCGGCGCTATGCCCCCGCAGCGCTGAAGCGCCTCTACGCGCATATCCGTGCGACTCCGGAGGCCAGCCGGTTCTTCGGATCTCAGGCGATGATGGACCATGCGCGCGAGAAGCAGCTGGAGCATTGGAGCACGCTTTTCTCCGGCCGGCTGGATGGCGGATATGTCGCCAGCGCGGAGAGGATCGGCAACGTCCATGCCCGGATCGGCCTGTCGCCGACATGGTATATCGGCAGCTACGCCCGCGTGCTGGAAGACATCGTCTCCAACATGCTGGGCGCGCGCAGCCTTTGGCCGTTCGGCGGCTGGGGCCGGGGTCGCGCGGTGGCGACGCTGGTCAAGGCATCGCTGCTGGACATGGAAATCGCGCTGTCCGCCTATTTTCGCGCGGAGGAGGCGCGTCGCCGGCTGGTGATCGATCAGCTCGGCGTAACGCTCGACAAGCTGGCGAATGGCGACTTTACCGCCCGGCTGGGCGAACTGCCCGACGAGTATCGCGCGCTTGCCGCCGATTTCGAATCGATGCGCGCCCGCATGGCCGCGACGCTGTCCGAAGTGTCGACCGCCGCCGTTCGCATCAATGCGGGGTCGGCCGACGTCCGGTCGGCCGCCGACAATCTGTCGCAACGGACGGAGCGGCAGGCCGCATCGCTGCAGGAAACCTCCACGGCGATGAACGAGATCACGACCGGCGTCCGCCGTACCGCCGAGGATGCCGCGCTCGCCAACGAGACAATGGCGCAGACCCGCCGCGACGCCGAACATTCGGGCGAAGTCGTGCGCCGTGCGGTGGAGGCGATGGGCGGCATCGAGCGCGGATCGCAGGAGATCGGAGAGATCATCGCGGTGATCGACGGCATCGCCTTCCAGACCAATCTGCTGGCGCTGAACGCCGGTGTCGAAGCGGCGCGCGCGGGCGAGGCGGGCAAGGGCTTCGCCGTCGTCGCGTCCGAAGTCCGGGCCCTCGCGCAGCGGTCCGCCGATGCGGCCAAGGATGTGAAGGCACGGATCACTGCCTCGTCGGATCAGGTGCAGAACGGTGCCGCGATGGTCGGCGAAACGGGGGCGTCGCTGCAGCGGATCGTCGGCCGGATCGCGGAGGTCAGCTCGCTAATCTCCGCGATCGCGTCCTCCGCCGATCATCAGGCGAATGTGCTGGGCCAGGTCAACACCGCCGTCGCGGACATGGACGGGGTAACGCAGCAGAATGCGGCGATGGTGGAGGAGGCCAGTGCGGCCGCCCGGGCACTCGCGGGCGACGCCAGCCTGTTGGCGAGCGAGGTTTCCCGCTTCGTCGTGGAGCCCGCCCGACCTCGCGATGGCGTAGTGACCCCTTTCGCGGCAGCCGCATAGTCATCGGCGCCGCCAATAGGTCAACGGCGATTGCATCAGACGCAAGCGCAAAAGCATATTACAAAATTGCGACATTGAGACATAAAAGGCATAGGTGGCTTGCCGGATATTCCTTCGGCACTGGAGACCAACCATGCGTATGTTCGAGACTGCGGCCAGCACGATGCTGGCGATCGCAGCCCAAGCGCTCGTGGTCGGCGTGGTCATCACCACGTTCTGACCCTTTCGGCCACCGCCCCCATGCAGGGGGGCGGAACGGCCGGCTCGGTTCTCCTCAATCGCGACGCGGTGATATCGGGACGGAACCCGACAGGCGCGGCGCGGCATAGCGCATCGCGGCGTGGGCCGCCGACGGATGGCGAACCTGCGAAGCACGTCCCTCCGTGCGCATCCGCCGTTCCGCTTCCGCCCAGTCCGGCAGCGCCGGTCCCGCCTGCACCCAATGGACGACGCTCGCCTCGTCGCACCATTCCAGCAATTTCGGCATCGCTTTCAGGTGGGCGCCGGTCGTCATGTAGCGACGCATGGCCGCCTGATCGCGCCACACCGTCATCGTCCAGAATGTCCGCCGCCGATCGGCCAGCAGCGCCCCGCCGTCATACCCGTCGGCGCGCGTCACCTGGAGGCGGGTCCGCACCGTATCGAGTATGAAGGCGGGCATGAAGCGCAGCGAACGCATGCGCAACCGGGTGACGCTGACGAAGCGGAGTTGCGGCTCATCGGCGGCCGGTGCCGGAGGAAGCATCGATGTCGTATCGCTCATGCTTCCCCCGCCAGTCGGCCGCTACTCGCCGACGATCGCCGATTTCAGCTTGGAGAAGAAGCCCTGCGACGCGGGGCATTCCTCCCCCGTCTCGGTTTCCCGGAACAGCTCCAGCAGTTCCCGCTGGCGCGTGGTGAGCCGGGTCGGCGTCTCGACCTCGATCTGGACGACCAGATCGCCATGGCCGCGTCCCTGCAGCACGGGCATCCCCGCCCCGCGCTGGCGCAGCTGCTTGCCCGACTGGATGCCGGCCGGGATGCGCACCTCGTGCGTCTTGCCGTCCAGCCCGGGGATCGACAGCGATCCACCCAGCGCGGCGGTCGTGAAGCTGATCGGCGCGCGGGCGAACAACGTGGTGCCTTCCCGCTCGAAGATCGCATGCCGCTTAACATGGAGGAAGATATAGAGGTCGCCGGCAGGCGCGCCGCGCGGTCCCGCCTCGCCCTCGCCGGTCAGGCGGATGCGCGTGCCCTCGTCGACGCCGGGCGGCACGTCCACCTTCAGCGTCTTGGTCTTCTCGACGCGGCCCTCGCCCCGGCAGTCGGTGCATGGGTCGGCGATGACCTGCCCCGATCCCTGACAGACCGGGCAGGCGCGCTCGACGACGAAGAAGCCCTGCTGCGCGCGCACCTTGCCGTGGCCGCCGCACTGGCGACAGGTCGACGCCTTGGTGCCGGGCTTCGCGCCGGAACCGTGGCAGGTGTCGCACTCGGCGGAAACGTCGACCGTGATTTCGGTCGACTTGCCGTGGAACGCCTCTTCGAGCGAGATCTCCATGTCATAGCGCAGGTCCGCGCCGCGACGCGGCTGCGCCCGGCCCCGGCCACCGCCGCCCATGAATTCGCCGAAGACGCTTTCGAAGATATCGGAAAAGCCGCCGAAATCCTGCGGCCCCGCCCCGCCGCCGCCATTCTGGAAGGCGGCATGGCCGAACCGGTCATAGGCGGCGCGCTTCTGCGGATCCTTCAGGCAGTCATAGGCCTCCGACACGGCCTTGAACTTCGCCTCGGAATCCTTGCACCCGGCATTCTTGTCCGGGTGATACTTCATGGCGAGCTTGCGATAGGACGACTTGATCGTCGCCGCGTCCGCGGTCCGCTCGCATTCGAGCAGCTCGTAATAGTCGATCTGGGTACTCATGCTCGGCCCCCGCCCCTCTGCCCGTCACCCCGGCGGAGGCCGGGGTCCAGGGTCGCGAGCGGTGCCGCCCGGAACCCTGGATACCGGCGATCGCCGGTATGACGGAGGAGAGTCATGTCACTTCACCGCTGAACGTCAGCCCTTGTGGCTGTCGTCGACTTCGGAGAATTCGGCGTCGACGACATCGTCACCGCCCGCCTCGCCGCCGGCAGCCGCACCACCCGTGGGCGAAGCCTCCGCCTGCTGCTGCTTCTCGTAGATCGCCTGGCCCAGCTTCATCGCGGTCTGGGCCAGCGCCTGCGCCTTCTCGTTCATCTGGTCGGGATCGCCACCCTCGACCGCCGTCTTGGCGGCCGCGATCGCGGTCTCGATCTCCGACTTCAGCGACGCATCGACCTTGTCGCCATTATCGGCCAGCTGACGCTCCGTGGTGTGGATCAGGCTTTCGGCGTTGTTCTTCGCCTCGGCCGCCGCACGGCGCTTCTTGTCTTCCTCCGCGAACTGCTCGGCGTCGCGGACCATCTGGTCGATGTCGTTGTCCGACAGGCCGCCACTGGCCTGGATGCGGATCTGCTGCTCCTTGCCCGTGCCCTTGTCCTTGGCGGACACGTTGACGATGCCGTTGGCGTCGATGTCGAACGTGACCTCGATCTGCGGCACGCCGCGCGGCGCCGGCGGGATGCCGACCAGGTCGA
>CAJYLQ010000024.1 GCA_913775975.1 uncultured Sphingomonas sp.
TGTTCACCTCCGACATGTCGTTGACGATCACCGCCACCCGCCGCCCCTCGCGGTTGGCCAGAATGTGGTTGAGCAGCGTCGTCTTTCCGGCCCCCAGGAAACCGGAAAGCACCGTCACCGGCAGGCGAACGTCGGGTGTCGATGGAAGCACTTGCGCAGGATCCTCTTGCATCGATTAAGGTATGATATAGTGTAACATCGGATACGTCGATAGGGATGACGTAGTCGGGGGTTGAATGACGGGGATTTCAGATTGGCGGGCCCGCTCGCTGAAGCCGGCGCTGGTCGGTGGGCTCGTCCTGTGCGCTTTCGCCGCGCCAGCGATTGGGCAGACTGCGAACAAGTCAAATGACGACTCCGACGTCGAAATCGTCGTCACTGCCACCCGCGGCGAGGAGCGGCTGGTGGACGTGCCCGCCGACGTGACGGTGAAGACACTCGATATGCTGCGGCGCGACGGCTTCACGTTCGGCACCGATGAGTTTCGCGGCGTGCCGGGCGTGTCGTTCCGGCGTGGCGAAGGAGACGGGGACGAATTTCCCTATGTCTCGATCCGCGGATCGAACGGGACGGAGGGGTATCTTACGCTGATCGACGGAATGCCGTTCGACCTGAACGAGGAAGGCGCGCTGGGCATCGTGCCCTATCCCGCGCTGTCGCGGCTCGAAGTGGTCAAGGGGCCGGCCTCCGCACTCTATGGTCGCGGCGCGCTCTACGGCGCGGTCAACTACATTACACGCGAGCCGACCGACGACCGGATCGACGTGACCGCGACCGGCGGTAGCGACGACTATTATCGCGGCGAACTGGCCGTGACGCGGCGGATGGGCGATGTCGGTGTCTTCGCCACCGCGGCCTATGAGGATTATGGCGGCTGGCGCGAAAATGGCGCGCGGCGGCAGTTAAACCTGTTCGCCAAGATCAAATGGGCGATCGGCCCGCGCACCGACCTGTCGCTGTACGGCACATATCTCGACCGCCGGTCGGAGACGCCCAGCGTCCTGCCGCTCGACGCATCCGGCCGCCCGATCGCCGTCATCGGCGGGCGGCGCGCGTTCAACGGCTATGGCAACCCCAGGTCGGTCGTCGAGGGCGGGCTCGGCGCGATCCGGCTGGAGCATCGCGCGAGCGACGCGCTGACGCTGACCGCGACGGGCCAGTATCGCCGCTTCGACTTCGACAACCGGCTCAATTTCTACGACCCGTTCGGCTTCGCGCCTGAACGCGGAATCTTCGGCGTCAATGGCTTCTATGGCGCGCAGAAGTTCGACGTGGCTTACGGCGAACTGACCTCGCGCTACGAGGCGGGCCGTCACAAGATCGTCGCGGGTGTGACCGGTGAGCGCGCGCTCTCGCGCGCCGACAATCGCTGGACCGGACAGAACGGCTTCACGCCAGAATGCGGCTTCACCTTCTATTCGATCGAGATCGACTATGTGCGCGGCGGCGTCGCCAACCGCGCCGCGCCCTGCTTCGTCGTCGATGATCCGCTCAGCCGCAACCGGCTGGTGACGACGTACGTCTCCGCCTTTGCGCAGGACGAGGTCGCGCTGTCAGATCGCTGGTTCCTGACTCTTGGCGGACGCTACGACCGCTTCCGGCGCGCGGCACGTTTCTTCCCCATAGCGGGGACCTCGCCGGGATCACAGGACGCCGCGACCGCCAGCGCCTTCTCGCCCAAGGCGGCGCTGTCGTGGCGCTATATCGGGGGGCAGGTGTATCTGTCCTATGGACGCGGCTTCAATTCCAATTTCGGCCCGACATTCGAGTGGGACGCCAACCAATATGCCCGCCCCGAACAGCGGCCGACGACGCTCGACAGCGTGGAACTGGGCTGGAAGGGGCGCACGCTGGACGACACCCTCGGCTTCGCGCTGACCGGCTTCTGGTCGATGCAGCGCAACCGGCGTTCGACCATTCCCAATCCGGCGGCGGATGCCGACTTTTCGCAGCCCTCGAACCTCATCACCTATGGCGACCGCTACGAGGCGAAGGGCGTCGAGGCGGCGCTGGACATCCGGCCGCGGGACGGCACTTCGGTGCAGATACAATACACCCATGTGGCGCCCCGCTGGAAGGATTACGTCCTTCAGGGCTTCTCCGGGCCGATCGACCTGTCGGGTAAGACGCCGACCGGGATCGCGCCGAACATCGTCTACATCGCCGGCGAGCAGCGGGTGGCGCCTTGGCTGTCGGCGCGGGGCATCGTCGAATGGTATGACGACTATAAAATCACCGGTGACAATCGAGTGCAGGGCGGCGGCTATACGCTGGTGACGCTGGGCGCGCGGGTGCAGCCGGCGGCATGGCGCGGGTTGTCACTCGACCTGACATTGCTCAACGCGCTCGACGAACGCTATGTCTTCGCGTTCGGCGGCACGACCACGCCGACCTATGCGACGCCCGGACCGCCGCGACAGGTCCGCGCTACGTTGCGGGCGAGCTTCTGATGCGCGCGGTCATGTTCGCGCTGGCCCTGCTGCCCCTGGCCGCATGTGGACGCGGCGAGCAGGCGGCGCCGTCCCAACAGGCGATTGCAGGCCGCGAAATCCCGATGCGCTTCGCCAGGACCTTCCGCGTGGTCGAGCGCGACGGCTACCGCGTGGTCGACATGAAGGCGTCGGTCGTCAGCTGGGGCGCGAAGGCGGTCGGGCAGGAGCAGTTCCAGCGCCTGGTGCTGGTCCCGCGCGGCGCGAAGGCGCCGCCGCTGACCGGTGATCTGGCGGGCGCGACGCTGATCCGCACGCCGGTGATGCGGATCGCCAGCAATTACGGCTATCAGGAAGCGATCACCCGTGTGCTGGGGATCAACGACCGGCTCGTCGCGGTCGGCGGTATCAAGTCGTGGGACGATGCCCTGCGCGCCCGGGTGCGCAGCGGCGCGGTACGGCAGATCGGCTATGGCTGGCACAGCCCGCCGGAGCTCGATGCGCTGGTCGCGGCCAAGCCCGACGTGCTGCTGATGACGATGGAGGACATGGCCAGCGTCGGTGCGAAGCCGCGCATCGAGGCGCTGGGCGTGCCCGTCGTCCCGATCTTCCTCGATAACGAGCCCGATTACATGGGCCGGGTCGATTATGTCCGCCTTGTCGGCATGCTGGCGGGGCGCGAGCGTGAGGCGGACGCCTTCGCCCAGATGGTAGCGCGCAACGTCGATGCCCTGAAGAAGGCCGCCGCCGCGCAGCCGACGCGTTCGGTCATGTTCGCCTGGTTCGGCGGCGGCGACCGCTGGAACCCGACGATCCGCAACGCCGATGCGAAGCTGTTGCGCGACGCCAACGGGCGCAATCCGTTCGAGGAACCGGACGATCCACGCCGCGACAGCTTCAACCAGGTCTCGACCGAGGAGCTGATCGCGCGCGGCAAGGACGTGGACTGCTGGATCATCCGCGACACCCATAGCGTGCCGTTCCGCGACGTCGCGACGCTGCGCCGGTTCAAGGCGTATCGCGACGGCTGCCTCTTCGCGGCGGACGGCATGTTCAAGCCGGCGGCGGACGCGTTCGAATATTACGACATGGGCACGATCCGCCCCGATTTCGTGCTCGGCGACATCGTGCGGATGCTCCACCCGGCCCTGCGCGACCGACCGTTCCGCTACATCCGCCCCGATACGAAGGTGCCGCGATGACGCCCGAGGTCCGCAGCCTGACAGGCAGCGTCGCGCTGCTCGCCGCCGTCCTGTCCGCCGCCGCGTTTGCGCTGTCCTGGGGCATGATCGGGATCGGGCCGGGCGACGTGCTGGCGGCGCTGGCGGGTCGCGGTGATCCGGGCACGGTGCAGATCGTCACCGACCTACGCCTGCCGCGCGTCGCCGCCGCGTGTATCGCGGGCGGGGCGCTGGGCATCGGTGGCGTGCTGATGCAGGCGCTGTTCCGCAACCCGATGGCGGACGCCTGGTCGCTGGGGCTGACCGCGGGTGGTCAGCTCGGCGTGGCGCTGCTGGTGACGGCCGCCGCCTTCTCCGGCCCTGCGGCGGTCGGCTTCCTCCAGAGCTTCGAGGGGCCATCGATCACCTTGGGCGCGATGGTCGGGATAGGCCTGTTCGCGCTGGCGATGGCGATGCTCGCGCGGCGGGTCGGCACGGTGACATTGCTGGTCGTCGGACTGATGCTGGGCTTCACCGTGCAGGGGATCGTCAGCATCGTGCTGCACTTCGCCAACCGCGTCGGCGGACGCGTGTTCTCGGGCTGGAACGACGGAAATTTCGCGGGCGTGATGGCGGGCGACCTGCCGATGCTGGCACTGCCGGTCGCGGCGGGCGCGGTGCTGGCGCTCCTGACCGCCAAGCCGCTCACTGCGCTGCTGCTGGGGGAAACCTATGCCCGCAGCCTCGGCACCGACGTGACGCGGTTGCGGCGGCTGACGCTGGCGGCGGTCGTGCTGCTGGTGGCCCCCGTCACCGCCTATTGCGGGCCGGTCACGTTCGTCGGGCTGATCGTGCCGCATTTCGCCCGCGCGCTGGCTGGCACGGCGCGCATCCTGCCGCTGCTGCCGCTCGCCGCGCTGTCGGGCGCACTACTGGCGCTGGCCGCCGACATCGTCGTCCACGCGCCGTGGGAACAGCATTTCCTGCACCTCAACGCCGTACTCGCGCTGGTCGGTGCGCCGGTGGTGATCGCGCTGCTGATCTTCTCGCCGACCATGCGGGGGCAGCGCTAGATGCTGCGGCTCGATAACCTGTCGGTCGGCTATCCCGGCACGCGCGGCACCGTGCTCGCGGACCTCGACGTGACGGTGCCGCCCGGCAGCTTCGTCTGCGTGCTGGGCCGCAACGGTGCGGGCAAGTCGACGCTGATGCGGACGATCGCCGGCCTGCAAGGAGTGGTAGGCGGCGAAGCCCGGCTCGAAGACGAGGATATCGCCTCGCTGCGCCCCCAGGAGCGCGCCCGCCGCATCGCGGTGGTGCTGACCGAGCGCGCGTCCAGCCCCGGCCTGACCGTGGACGACGTGGTGTCGCTCGGCCGCCAGCCCTTCACCGGCTGGCAGGGCCGGCTGACGACCGAAGATCGCACACGCGTCGCGGATGCGCTTGCGGCGGCCGGTGCCGACCGCTTCGCCGCGCGGTTGTTCGACGACCTGTCTGACGGCGAACGCCAGCGGGTGATGATCGCCCGCGCGCTCGCCCAGTCGCCAAGGCTGATGGTGCTCGACGAGATCACCGCCTTTCTCGACCTGCCCGGCCGGGTCGAGGTGATGGCGCTGCTACGCGCGCAAGCGCGCGCGAGCGGCGCGGTGGTGCTGTTGTCCAGCCACGACCTCGACCTGTCGCTCCAGCTCGCCGACAGCGTGTGGCTGCTCGACGGCAGCGGCGGCCTGGCGATCGGGGCGGCGGCGGACCTGATCGCCGCGGGCCATGTCGGTCGCGCCTTCGACACCGATGCCGTCCGCTTCTCACCGACGCTCGGCCGCTTCGAGCTGGTGCAATGAGGGAGTGGATCGGACCAGGACACGCGATCGCCCTGATGCCTGGCGTCGTCCTGGGCATCGGCGCGACCGGCACGAGCCAGGCATGGGCAGACGGATCGTACCGCCGCGCCGAAACCCGCGACGCGCTGATGCCGGACTTCATTGCCGCCACGATCCGCGGACATCAGGCGCTCGAGCGATGACCGGGGCCTTTGCAGCCGCAGGCGCCATCTTCGCCTTGACGGCGGCCCCGCCCGCCCGCGCCCAGGAAACGCCGCCTGCGCCGGTCGGGGATCTGCCCTCGCCCGACCGGACCGAACCGCGGTCGGTTGCCACGTCCGTCCCCGCCACCGCAGGCCGCGCTGGCGAGAATGCCGTCCGCCAGGCCGAGGACGCCTTCGGCTATAGCGTCGGGCGCGAGACGCTCGGCCTCTACTCCTCGTCCAACGTCCGCGGCTTCTCGCCATTCAAGGCCGGCAACGTGCGGATCGAGGGGCTGTATTTCGATCCCTACATCACGCTGATCCAGCGGCTGCGTCAATCGACCAGCATCCGCGTCGGTCTGTCCGCGCAGGGCTATCCGTTTCCCTCGCCCACCGGCATCGTCGACTACAGTTTCCGTAAGCCCGGCGATGTCGCGACGCTGTCCGTGCTGGCGAGCGGCGACAGCTACGGCAACGCGAGCATCGAGGCAGACGGCGCACTGCCGCTGTCGCGCACGCTCAGCCTCGGCTTCGGCGCGCAGGGGTCGCGCAACGGATTCTATAACGGCACGACAAGCTGGTCGCACAACGAAGCGGTTTCGCTACGCTGGCGACCGACACCGGATGTCGAGATCCTGCCCTTTTGGGCGCGCAGCCAGGTCTATGATGACGAGGCGGGGCCGGTCTACATCCCCGCCGGCCCCTATCTTCCGCCGCCGGTCCCGCGCCGGCGCTATGACGGGCCGGCGTGGAACGACTACAACAGCATCGGCGGGTTGCAGGGGATACTCGCGACCGTATCGCCGTGGCGCAACTGGACTGTCCGTGCGGGCCTGTTTCGGTCGCTCTACGACGACCGGTCGACCTTCGCGCACCTGTTGACCGACCTGACGCCGGACGGGCGCGCGAACCGCTTCATCATCGCCGATCCGCGCAGCCGCTTCGTCTCTGTGTCGGGCGAGCTGCGCGTCAGCCGGTCGCTGGCGGAGGGACCACGGCTGCACGTCCTGCACCTGTCTTTCCGCGGGCGTGACCGGCAGCAGCGCTATGGCGGCTCCGATGTTCTCAACTATGGTGAGACCCGCATAGGCGAGGCGTTCCGACCACCCGAACCCGACTACGCCTTCACCGCCCAGACCAACGACCGCGTGCGACAGAAGACGGTCGGCATCGCCTATGACGGCCGCTGGCGCGACGTCGGTGAACTGAGCTTCGGCCTGTCGAAGACCGATTATGCCAAGCGATTCTCGCTGCCGGGCGCGCCGCCGTTGGAAACGCGATCGCGGCCCTGGCTGTGGAACGTCACGGCCGCGGGCTTCCTCGGACCGCGGCTCGCGCTCTATGCCGGCTATGCGCGCGGGTTGGAGGAAAGCGGGATCGCGCCCGACAATGCCGTCAACCGCAACCAGCCGTTGCCCGCGATCCTGACGCGGCAGGTGGATGCCGGGCTGCGCTATCGCCTGACCGATGCGATCAAGCTGGTGGTCGGCGTGTTCGACCTGCGCAAACCCTATTACAATCTCGACGCTGCCAACCGCTTCGGCCTGCTCGGCGACATCGTCAACCGTGGCGTCGAATTCTCGGTCGCGGGGCCCGTAACGCCGAGGCTTAACGTGGTGGCGGGGGGCGTATTGCTGCGCCCTCGCGTGACCGGCGAAGGCGTGGCGCTCGGCCGGGTCGGCCCCCGCCCCGTCGGCATCCCCACACGCTCGCTGGACTTCAACGCGGACTGGCGACTGCCGGTGGAGGGGCTTTCGTTCGATGCGGGCGTCTCGAACACCGGCCGCGTAACCGCCACGCGCGACAACAGCGTTTCCATTCCGTCGCGCACGCTCGTAGACTTGGGTGCGCGCTACCGTCTCCGCGTCGGCCGGCGCGACGTCACATTACGGGCAGAAATCCGCAACATCGGTAACGTCTATGGCTTCGAACTGGAAAGCGCTGGCGCATACGACATCATTCCCGGACGGGTTGCGTCCGCCTACATCAGCGTGGACATCTGATATTTGCCAAGATAAGGCTTTTATTGCGGCGACGAATGTACATCTGTTCTAAATGAGCTTATGATCATCGGTAGGCATCAATTGCCGGTACCTTAAACGCACTTTTACTCTCACTATGAGTCCGGCTGCCGCTTCTCTGTTAGCAAGATCTTGGGTGACATCACGATCCTTTGACCTCCCTGCTCTTCGCCTTATTTTTCTTCTTTTTTTAGCCTCTCCTTTGGCTTTCGAGACAGCATTTCGCGCATCTGGTCAGTCGACGGGGGCGAGATCATCATGCCGAAGTTCTGCGCGCCGCGAGCGGCGTCAATGTCGTCGGTCATGCCGGAGGATGGCGGGTTGTTATGTCCGATGCCACCGTGGGTCGGCGATACGCCGTGTGCCCGGCCCAGAACCGCCGCCACCTCTTCGGGCACGCGGCTCGGATCCCGGAGGATCTTGGGCAGGATTCCCGCCTTCGCCCCATGGTACCCCATGATCGCGTCCCGTTGATACTGCCGGTAATGCGCGATGTCATCCCCACGGTCTTTGAGCCACAAATGGGCCTGATAGCGCGCCGTATAGCCGAACTCGCCCGGCTTTGGCCGATCGGCGACGAGCGCAAAGGCTTTCTTGGGCAGCGTGTTTCCCGACTTCTCTTTGAGGATATCTTCCATCGCGAAGGGGCTGAACGCGTCGAGCGGATCCTCGTCCTTGCCTTGCGCCTGCCGCAACAGCCAGACCGCGGCAGCCGGGTTGTTCTCCGTCATACACGCATAGTTGATCGTCGCGATCGCCCAGGACGCGCGCCGCATGGACATGGTGCTGAGCCTCCGTCCGCCCGACCGGCAGCGACGGTTCCAGTCCTGGGCCGTCATCATGATTTCCGCCAGCCCCGACCGAGGCGTGCTGGCGCCAATCCAGCCCACAATATGTCGCGGCGGGGCGGTTCTGGCGCGACCATCCGTGATCGTTGCGCTGTTCCAGCCAGAAGGCGGGATGGGCCTCGAAATCACGGGCGATCGCCTTGGCCTGCTTGGGCGTGATGGGCGCGATATCGAGACCGTCCCGCTCTTCGGCCATCGCCGACAGGCTTGCGGCGCAGACCTTGCCCCAGGCCGCTGCCGCTTCGCCATCGCCGCGCTGCAGGATGGTCCCCGGCGCGCTCAGGCCGATCGACTGATAGGGCAGCATCTCGATCGCCCGCTTGATCGCGGACGCTTGATGGGGGCCGGCGCGCAGGCCGGTCACCAGGTGCGCGTCGCCGCGACCCGCGCCGTCACCCGCGCACCGCCCGCCAGCGTCAGGTGCAGCGCGCCGTCGGGCGAAACCTGCCGCCCGCTCGCGCCGGTCACCGCCACGCGCGCCGGATCGGCACCGCCGAGCAGCGCGGCGGACAGTTCCAGCGTCGCGATACTGTTCGCCGGGATCGCGACCGTCAGGCGCCTTTCCGCCAATTCGACCGTCACCGGCCCGCGGATCGTCGGCACGCGCGCCGCGAAGCGGCCAAGGCCCGCCGGCTCCGGCCGGATGCGCAGCGCCGCCGCGCCCGGCGCCGTCACCTCCACCCCGGCGATGAAGCGCGGCAAGATGTTCGCCGGCGCGCTGCCCCAGGCGTGGCTGAAGGTGGTGTTCGGCTTGATCGCGGGATCCCATGCCTCCATCGCGATCGTCGCGCCCAGATCGTCGATCATGTGCAGCCACGAAAAGCGCGCGCGGCTGGTCATCAGCGCCAGCGCGGCACGCGGCTGGCCCGACAGGAACAGCGCTTCCAGCAGGAATTGCGCGCCATAGACGCTCATCCGCATGTCCTGCGCCGCCAGCCACCGGCCGGCGGCGGCGCGATGGCTGTCGGGCACCACCCCCAGCGCCACGGCGAAGGCGGTTGCGTGCTGCGCGCGGTGTTCCGTGCCGATTCCGTCGAGATAGCTGCCGTCGCCACGCAGCAGTCGCGCATTGATCGCCTCGCGCAGCCGCGCAGCGAGCGCCGCGAACCGGTCCCCCTCCCCCGCCCGCCCGATCGTGCGCGCGATCGCGGCCAGCGCGGTCAGCGCCGCGAACTGCCAGCAATTGACCACCGTGTTGACGCGCGTGAAGACGTAACCGTCGCGATTGGCCATCGGCCAGTCGACCAGATCGCCCTCCGCCCGGCTGGCTTCGCCAGGATCCTTCTCGACCAGTCCGTCCGCATTGATCCGTTCGGGCCGGAACAGCGCGACCATCGCGTCGTAATCGTCCGTCAGGGCACGCGCATCGCCCGTCGCCATATAGTCGCGCCACGCCAGCACCGGCGTCTGCATCCGGTATTCGGTCGGCCAGGTCGGGCGGCGTGCGAGATAGCCGGTCGAATAGCGCGACAGCGCATAGGCGCGCTGCGTCGCGAACTCCGACAGCTGGTTGACGATCGCATCGCCCTCATACGGCCCGCGCTCGCGCGTCGGCGTGTCCTGATACAGGTCCAGCCGCAGCGCCTCGATCGAATAGCGGCACATCGCCCACACCCGGTCGAGGTCCGCGTCGCTGCTGCGAAAGGCGGACGCCTCCCCATCCCATGGCAGGGCGAGGCGCAGGCCGGTGACGGCATCGCTCAGGTCCAGCGCCGGATCGGCGATCAGCTCCACCCAGCGGAACGCGCGATAGCCCCAGTGGCGCAGGCGCTGCGGCCCGTCGCGCAGCGTCCAGACCTCCCGATATTCCTGCGATGCGTGCAGCCGGAAGCGGGCGCCGCCGTCCTCGCCGCGCTCCTCGCCCAGCCGCACCTCCACCGTCTGGCCCGCGTGGCCGGTGATGGAAAGCTGCAGGCCGCCGACGATCTCCGCCCCCATGTCGAACAGCCAGCGGCCGGGCGACAGGCGGATGGCGCGGGGCCTCACCGGAGTCTCGACCGCCGGATCGACGCGCGCGGGCACCAGCGCCGCCGGCAAGGTGACGACGACCGGCGCGGACCAGCCGACCGCGTCATAGCCGGGCCCCTCCCAGCCGACCGGCTCCTCCCGCGCATCAATATATTCCTGCGGCGCGGTGTAGTATCCGCCGCCCGTCGCGCCATGCGCGGGACGCCAGCGATCGCCCGCCATCACCCGCCAGCCGCCGTCCGGCCCGGTGCCGATCACCTGGACGGTGCCGTCCGCGCGCACGATCGTCAGTTCGGCGAGGAACGCCCGCCCCGCCGTGGCGTGACACAGCGCGGCGAGTACATTCGCGCCCGGCCGGATGCGGTCGGTCAGGTCGTAGGTGGCGTACCGCGCCTCGCGCACCGGATCATAGGCGCGCACCGGCCCGACCCCGACGAAATCGCCGTTCAGCGTCAGGCGATAGACATATTGCCGCGCCGGTTCGGGCGACGCGGCGGTGACGTGCAGCCACATCGCCTCCACGTCCGCCGGTACGTCGAACACCAGCCGCGCGAGCATCCAGTCGCTATTGCCGACCCACACCGGCTCCGCCTGCCATCGATCGGGTGCGGCCCCGACGACATGCTGCGGATCGGACCAGGCGAAGGCGCGCCCATCCCCACCCCAGCTGCGCACCCGCCACCAGCCATGGCCCCCGCGCGGCGCGATCGGGTGCGGCGGCGGCACCGCGACCATCGCCGCACCCGCGATCCGGCCGCTGTCATGATCGGGCCGGCCCGCCAGCAGGCGACGGCGGGACGCGGCGGACTGCACCTGCCAGCCGGTCTGCGCGCCCGTCGCGGTTGCGGGCGCCATCCAGCTCAGCGCGCTCCGGTCGGGCAGGATGCCGGCGGGCTGCGCGCGCAGATCGACCAGCAGCCCGCCCGGCGCATCACCCGCCCCCCGCGCGACGGCGGCAGTCGCCGCCGGCCCGGCCAGCGCGAGCGCCGCGCCGCCGCCCGCCAGCATCTCCCGCCGGGTCGCGCTCACTGCAAATTCACGAATGCGCCGCCATCGACCAGCAACGCCGCGCCCGTGACATAGGCGGCGAGGTCGGAGGCGAGGAACACGGTCGGCCCGACCATGTCGTCGGGCTGCCCCAACCGCCCCAGGGGGATACGCCCCTCCATATAGGCCCGCTTCTCGCCGACCAGATCGTCCTTGTTGATATCGGTCAGGATGGTGCCGGGCAGCAGCGCGTTGCAGCGGATATTGTGCCGCCCCAGCGCGATCGCGGTCGACTGCATCAGCGACAGCACGCCCGCCTTTGTCGGAGTATAATGCGTCTGGAACTCACCGCCGACCAGCGCGGAGATCGAGGACATGGCGATGATCGACCCGCCCGTCCCCTGCTCCACCATCCGGTTCGCCGCCGCCTGCACCATGTACCATGCGCCGTGCAGGTTCACGCGCAGCGTCCGCTCCAGCACCTCCGCCGGCATGTCGAGAAAGGCGTGGAAGGGGCAGATGCCGGCATTGCTGACGAACACGTCGACGCCGCCCAGCGCCTCCGTCGCCCGCGCCACGAAGTCCCGCGCCGTCTCCGCCTCGGCGACGTCGCCC
The DNA here is from genome assembly GCA_913775975.1 of uncultured Sphingomonas sp. GTDB lineage: Bacteria > Pseudomonadota > Alphaproteobacteria > Sphingomonadales > Sphingomonadaceae > Sphingomonas. The sequence continues at coordinate 12,052 of CAJYLQ010000024.1, forward strand.
TGCACCGCGATCGCCCGGCGCCCCAGCGCCTCGATCGTTGCGACCGCGCTCTCCGCTCCTTCGGTATCGCGGGCATAGTTGATCGCCACGTCGGCGCCATGCCGCGCGCAGCCGATCGCGACCGCGCGGCCGATCCCCGCCGATGCGCCCGTCACCAGCACCCGTTTGCCCTGCAGCAGCATCACGCCTCTCCCTATCCTATTTCCCATTCTGTCGCATACTCTACCACAATATGAAATAGCATTTGCCTGTGCCGCCCTCGCTTGCCATAAGGCCCGGCAACAGGGGAGGCATGATGCTGCCGAAGATCAAGCATGTCCGGGCGTTCGTCGCCCGTGGCGCGGGCGCGGATTATCACGATCAGGGCGCGGGCCACTGGATCGACGACCACATCGCGACGCCGATGAGCCGCTATCCCGAATATCGCCAGTCGCGGCAGAGCTTCGGCATCAACGTGCTCGGCACGCTGGTCGTCGAGATCGAGGCGGAGGACGGCACGACCGGCTTCGCGGTCACGACGGGGGGCGAGCCGGCGGCGTATATCGTCGAGAAGCACCTGTCCCGCTTCCTCGAAGGCCGCTCGCCGGTCGAGGTCGAGAAGATCTGGGACCAGATGTATTTCTCGACGCAATATTACGGGCGCAAGGGGCTGGTCATCAACGCCATCTCCGGCGTCGACCTGGCGCTGTGGGACCTGCTCGGCAAGCTGCGCGGCGAGCCGGTCTATCATATGCTGGGCGGCGCGGTGCGCGACGAGCTGCAATTCTACGCCACCGGCGCCCGCCCCGACGTGGCGAAGGACCTGGGCTTCATCGGCGGCAAGCTGCCGCTGCACCACGGCCCCGCCGAGGGGCTGGAGGGGCTGGAGAAGAACATCGCGCTGCTCGCCGACTTGCGGTCGAAATGCGGCGACGAATTCTGGCTGATGTACGATTGCTGGATGGCGCTCGACCTCGATTACGCCACCCGCCTCGCGCACCGTGCGCACCGCGAATGCGGGCTGAAGTGGATCGAGGAGGCGCTGAGCCCCGACGACTATTGGGGCTATGCCGATCTGAAGAAGCAGGTGCCGCCGGGGCTGCTCGTGACGACGGGCGAGCATGAGGCGACCCGCTGGGGCTTTCGGATGCTGCTGGAGATGGGCTGTTGCGACATCATCCAGCCCGATGTCGGCTGGTGCGGCGGCGTGACCGAATTGCTCAAGATCAGCGCGCTGGCCGATGCGCACGGCAAGATGGTCGTGCCGCATGGCTCCAGCGTCTACAGCTATCACTTCGTCGTCACGCGCCACAATTCGCCGTTCGCCGAATTCCTGATGATGCACCCCGGCCCCACGGAAGTCGTGCCGATGTTCGCGCCGCAGCTGCTGGGCGAGCCGGTCCCGCAGAACGGCCGCATCCGCGCCTCCGCGCTCGATGCGCCGGGGTTCGGCGTGACGCTCAATCCCGATGTGCCGCTGCACCGCCCCTATGTTCGCTGAAAGGTAACGCGATGAAATTCTGTCAGTTCGGCCCCCGGGGCGCGGAGAAGCCGGGCCTCGTCGATGCCGATGGCCGCATCCGCGACCTGTCGGGCCATGTCGATGCGATCACCGTCGCGGCGCTGCCGGCGCTGCGCGCCGTCGATCCCGCCGCGCTGCCGCTGGTGGAAGGCTCCCCGCGCTACGGCGTGCCGGTATCGGGCGTCGGCAAGATCGTCGCGATCGGCCTGAACTATCGCGACCATGCGATCGAATCGAACCTGCCGATCCCGACCGAACCGATGATGTTCATGAAGGCGGTGACCAGCCTCAGCGGCCCGAACGATCCCGTCATGCTGCCCGATGGCGCGACGCATGGCGACTGGGAGGTCGAGCTGGGCGTCGTGATCGGCAAGACCTGCCGCTATGTCGCGGAGGCGGACGCGCTGGATCATGTCGCGGGCTATGTGCTGGCGAACGACGTGTCGGAACGCTTCAACCAGAAGGAGCGCGGCACCCAATGGTCCAAGGGCAAGGGACACGATACCTTCTGCCCGGTCGGCCCGTGGCTGGTGACGCCCGATGAGATCGGCGACCCGCAGGATCTGGACATGGCGCTCGACGTCAACGGCCAGCGGATGCAGACGGGCAATACGCGCACGATGATCTTTCCGGTCGCGGAGCTGATCGCCTATGTCAGCCGCTTCGTCACACTGCTGCCCGGCGACATCATGATTACCGGCACCCCGCCCGGCGTCGGTGAGGGCAAGAAGCCCGACAAGATCTTCCTGAAGCCGGGCGACGTGATGGAACTGTCCATCGCGAAACTGGGATCGCAGCGGCAGGATGTGATCGCCTTCGATCTGGACGCGCTGCGATGAGCGTCTTTGCCGGGCGGTTCGCGGGGCGCACGGGGATCGTGACGGGCGGCGCGTCGGGCCTTGGCCGCGCGGTCGCCGCGCGCATCGTCGCGGAGGGTGGCCGCGTCGCGCTGTGGGATTGCGACGCGGCGGCACTGGCCGAGGCGACGGATGAAACGGGGGCGGAGGTCGGCACCGTCGTCGATGTCGCCGATCCCGCCAGCGTCGCACAGGCGGCCGAAGCGGCCGCGCACGCATTCGGCCGGGTCGACGTGCTGGTCTGTTCGGCCGGGATTACCGGTGCCACCGCCGCCGTGCCCGATTACCCGCTCGACAGCTGGCGGCAGGTGATGGCGATCAACCTCGACGGCCTGTTCTATTGCAACCGCGCGGTGATCCCGCACATGATGGCGCACGGCTATGGCCGGATCGTCAACGTCGCCTCGGTCGCGGGCAAGGAGGGCAATCCCAACGCCTCCGCCTATTCCGCGTCCAAGGCGGGGGTGATCGGCTTCACCAAGTCGCTGGGCAAGGAACTGGCGGGCAAGGGCATCATCGCCAACGCACTGACCCCCGCCACGTTCGAAAGCCCGATCCTGGCGCAGCTGCCGCAGAGCCAGGTCGATTACATGCGGTCGAAGATTCCGATGGGCCGGCTGGGCGACGTCGCGGAATCGGCGGCGATGGTGTGCTTCATGGCATCCGAGGAGTGCAGCTTCACCACCGCCGCGACGTTCGACACGTCAGGCGGCCGGACGACCTTCTGATGACCGTCCCGGCGGGCACCGCCCCCGCCGCGACCAAGCGGGCGGATGGCCGGAGCGTCTGCGGATGACCCGTCCTGCGCTCGTCGATGCGCATGTCCATCTGTGGCAGCTGTCGCGGCTGCGCTATCCCTGGCTGACGCCGCCCTTCGCGGATGACGGGCCCAACGGCTCCGTCGCGGCGATCGCGCGGGATTATGCGCTGCCCGACTATCTGGCGGAGGCGTCGGGCTGGGACGTGCGCGGGATCGTCCATGTCGATGCCGGCGCGCACCCGGACGACGCGCTGGCGGAGACGGACTGGCTGCAGGGGCTGCACGACGCGCACGGCCTGCCCAGCGGCATCGTCGCCTTCGCCGACCTGTCAGCGCCCGATGTGGACGCGCGGCTGGCCGCCCATGCCGCGCGGCCGGCGGTGCGTGGCATCCGCCATATCGTCAACTGGCACCCCGATCCGCGTCGCACCTATACCGCGCGCGACATGACCGTGGACACCGACTGGCACCGCGGCTTCGCCCGGCTGGCCACGCATGGCCTGTCGTTCGACCTGCAATGCTATCCCGCCCAGATGCCCGCGCTCGCCCGCCTGATCGAGCGGCACCCGGACATTCCGGTCTTCGTCAACCATGCGGGCATGGGCGTCGATGGCGAGGCGGAGTGGCGTGCCGGACTGGCGCTGCTCGCGCGGCTGCCGCACGTCGCGGTGAAGCTGTCGGGCTTCGGCTTCGTCTTCCGCCCGCTCGACGCGGTTCGCGTGCGCGACCGTTTCCGCGCCGCGCTCGACCTGTTCGGGCCGGCGCGCGCGATGGTGGCCAGCGACTTCCCCACCGACCGCCTGTTCGGCGGGTTCGACGCCATCCTCGACACCTATGTGGAGGCCGCCGCCGACCTGACGGACGCGGACCGGCGGGCGCTGTTCGCGGGCAACGCCAACCGCCTCTACCGGCTCGGTCTCGCGCTCTCCGAATGATGACGCTTGCATATCATCTCAAAATGTGATGAGTCAGTCCCACTAAATGAAACTTAGCCGATGCGGACCGGAAGCTGGACGCGGGGCGGGGCATAGCGAGGAGGGGGTTCATGACGAAGCATCGTGGGGCGTGGCTGGCGGCGGTGTCGCTGATGGCGGTTTCGGCACCGGCGGCGGCGCAGACGCAGTCGATCGACCGCAGCGATCCCGTGACCTCGCAGACCGATCGCACCGTATCCCCCGTGCGCGGCACCGATCCCAACGCCGCCGATGCCGCCCGCGCGGGTGCCGACGTAACCCCGCCGAGCGAGGCGGTGGCGGCGGACGGCACCACCGTCAGCGACATCGTCGTCACCGGCATCCGGCAGAGCTACGCCAACGCGCTGGCGACGAAGCGCGACGCGGTGGGCGTGACGGACGGCATCTCGTCCGACGGCATCGGCCGCTTCCCCGACCTCAACGTCGGCGAGGCGCTGCAGCGTATCCCCGGCGTCCAGATCAACCGCGAGGCGGACAGCCGCGACGCGACGATCAACCTGCGCGGCCTGCCGGGCACCTATGCGCGCACGACCTTCAACGGCAACGCCTTCGCCGATCCCGTGCTGGACGGGTCGAGCCCGCTCGGCGCCTTCGAGTCCGACGTCTTCAGCGCGTTCGTCATCGTGAAGTCGCCGTCCGCCGCCGACCAGCCGGGCGGCATCAGCGGCAATGTCGACCTGCAGACGCAGCGCGCGCTGGCGCGCAAGGACGGCGCCTTCTCCGCCAAGCTGATGGGCGCGTACGAGGAGACGACGAAGACGTTCAACCCGGCGGGCAGCGCCTCCTGGTCCAAGCATTTCCTGGACGACACGCTCGGCTTCTACGTCACCGGCGCCTGGTCGAAGCAGAATTTCCGCCGCGATTCGATCAGCTTCAACCAGTATACGCCGCTGTCGCAGACGACGACGCCCAACTACACGGCGCGCTTCGGCACCGGCAACGTGCTGTTCCCGTCCGACGTTCGCCAGTTCACGAAGACCAACAAGGGCGACCGCTACACCATCGCGTCCGGCGCGGAATGGGCGGCGACCGACAAGCTGACCTTCGGCCTGAACGGCATCTACACGCAGCGCAACTACAAGGACGCGACGACGCTGCTCAGCGAATATGACATGCGCGCCGGCCAGACGATCGTGAACCCCACCGGCAGCACGTTCAAGCTGGCCGACGGCAATACCTATATCAACCAGTACGACTATCAGAACGCGCGTATCTTCGGCTCCAGCCGGTCCGAACCCTCGGTGGTGCGGGCGCTCGGCCTGTACGGCGATGTCGGCTACAAGGACGACGACTGGCGCGTCCTGACCACCTTCTCCTTCTCCAACGCGCGCAATTCGGTCGTCCAGACGCAGTTCGACTATCGCAAGCTGCCCAGCGCGGCTGGCAACGGGACGAGCGGCTCGATCGCATCGGGCGGCGCGAACATTTCCAATTATCTCGCGACCGTCCTGCCCAGCCCGGCGCTTACCTTCACGCCGGGGCCGTGGACGACGATCAGCGCGAACGAGCTGCGCAACCCGCAGGGCGACGTGTTCATCGTCGCGGGCAGCGAGGGGATCGCGAAGAACCGCCTCTATGCCGGCCAGACCGACGTCGAGCGCTATTTCACGAGCGATATCATCAAGAGCTTCCAGGCCGGCCTGCGCGCCGAGCGGACGGAGTTCAGTTCGCAGCAATACCGCTCCACCGTCTATGGCGTGCAGAGCCAGAACATCACGCAGGCGCTGATCGTGCCCGCGCCGTTCAACGACAATTTCTTCGGCGGCAAGGTCGCCGGGTTCAACCCCAATTGGCAGGTGATCGACATCGCCGCCACCAATGCGGCGCTGAAGCCGGTGACGCTGGCACCGGGGCAGACGCTGACCGCCAACGGCTATGTCAACAACACGTCGGACGGCGGCGTCGGCCAGCTGAACTTCGCGCTGAACAACGATGTCGTCTCCGCCTATGGCATGGCGAAGCTGGAGACGCAGCTGGGCGGCATCCGCCTGCGCGGCAATATCGGCATGCGCTACGAACATACCCGCAGCGAGACGGTGTCGACGCAGTATCTGGCCGGGGTCCCCTCCACGGTGCGGCAGACGCAGAATTACGGCGAGTGGCTGCCATCGGCGCTGATCGCGGCGGACCTGACGGACAAGCTGGTGCTGCGCGGCGCCTATTACCGCTCCTTCGTCCGGCCGCAGCCGCGCCAGGTATCGCCCGCGACGGTGATCTCTGGCAGCGGCGCGCTCTATTCGGTGTCGCTGGGCAATACGGATATCAAGCCGTTCACCGCCGACTCGTTCGACGTGTCGTTGGAATTCTACAACCGGCCCGGCGGCAACATCTCGCTCGCGGCGTTCCAGAAGCGGATTTCGGGCCTGATCGGCGCGATCACCGACCGTTCGCTGCTCTGCCCCGCGAATGGCGGCAGCTTCGGCTTCGGCCCCCTCCAGCTGGTCGGCGACACCTGCCAGTCGACGACGCAGACCTTCAACGGCCAGCCGGTACAGGTCATCGTGTCGGGCAACGCGAACGCCGCCAGCCCGATCACGGTGCGCGGTATCGAATTCTCGATCCAGCAGAATTTCGATTTCCTGCCGGGCTTCCTTTCCGGCTTCGGCGGCGCGCTGAACTATTCCTTCACCGACGTCAGCGGCCGGGCGAGCAACGGGACGGACGCGATCCTGCCCGGCGTGTCGCGCCACACCGCCAACGCGATCGGCTATTACGAGACGAAGCTGTTCGGCGTCCGCGTGACGTACAATTACCGCAGCCGGTACGACCTGCCGGCGGGCGGCACCTTCGCGGGCGCGGCGCGACAGGTGAAGGCGCGCGGCCAGCTGGACGCCTCCGCCTCGCTCAACATCTCGGAAAACGTGTCGCTGACCGCCGACGCGTTCAACCTGACCAATGCGGAGCGGATCGAATATCAGAATTCGCCGCTGATGCCGCGCCGCGCCGATTTCGACGGGCGCACCTATCAGATCGGCGTGCGCGTGGCGTTTTGACGAAGCGGACGGCCCTCGCGATCGCGTGCCGGCGCCCGCCCGGCCCGCGATCGGCGCCGCGCCGCAATGCCTTCCCCTGCCTGACCGTCCCGGCACCCGCCGGGGCGGTCGCTTTTTCGGGCGGCTCAGCGCGGTGGCAGCGTACCGTCCCAGCCCAGATCCTGGCCGATCGCGGCGGCGGCCTCGCACACCGTATCTGTCAGGCCCGCCATCCGCTCGTCGGTCATGTATTGCGCGGCGCTCGACACGCTGATCGCGCCGACGATCCGGCGCGTGGCATCGCGGATCGGCGCGGCGACGCAGCGGATCTGGTCCTCGTTCTCCTCAAGGTCGAACGCGCGGCCGGCGGCGGCATAGCCGCGCATCCGCTCCATCCACAGCGACGCATCGACCGCCGCGCCGCCCGCCCGCTGTTCGGCGGCCAGCCGGCTTGCCCAGTAATCGGCGGCATGATCCAGCATCAGCGCCTTGCCGAGCCCGGTGGAGGTCAGCGGATGCCGGTCGCCGATCCGGCTCGAAATGGTGATGCGCCGCTGGCCCGGCGCCTTGTCCAGATACAGCGCCTGATCGCCATCCAGCACGCCCAGATGCACCGTATCCTCGGTCGCCGCCGACAGCGCCTCCAGATGCGGGCGCGCGATCTGGACGATGCTGGTCTGCGACTGGGCGAGCGCCCCCAGCGCCAGCAGCTTCGGCCCCAGCCGGTATCCGGCGCGCGGCGTGAACGCCAGATAGCCGCGATCGACCAGCGCGCTGGCCAGCCGGTGCGTCGTGCTCTTCGTCAGGCCCAGCCGCGCGGCGAGTTCGGGCAGGGCCAGCACCTCGGTCGATACCGTCTCCAGCACGTCGAGCCCGCGCATCAGCGTCTGGCTCCCCGCCCCGGTGCTGCCACCGCCCGCACTGGGCGCATCGGCAGCGGCGACGGTGGACGGGGCGGACTTCGACGGGAAGGATGCGGCCATGGCCGGTCGATACCAGACCATCTCACATTATGGAACCGGCGATCCGCATCTTCGCCCTCCCCTTACCGGAGCCCCGCATGACCCCCGATCCGATCACCGGCGTCGTCTATCACTGGCTGGGCGGCCTCGCCTCGGCCAGCTTCTACGTTCCCTATCGCTGGGTCCGGCGCTGGAACTGGGAGATTTTCTGGATCACCGGCGGCGTCTTTTCCTGGGTGATCGCCCCCTGGCTGTTCGCGGGATTGCAGACGCGCGACCTGACGGGCGTGCTGGCGGCGACGCCGGCTCCGGTGATCGGCTGGTGCGTGCTGTTCGGGATGCTGTGGGGGCTGGGCGGCCTGACCTATGGGCTGACGATGCGCTATCTGGGCCTGTCGCTGGGCATGGCGGTGGTGCTGGGGCTGTGCACCGTGTTCGGCACGCTGATCCCGCCGCTGGTGCAGGGCGATTTCGCGGCGAAGCTGCTGGTGCCGGCGGGCGGTCGCATCGTGCTGGCGGGGCTGGGCGTCACGATCCTCGGCATCGTCGTCGTCGCGCTGGCCGGCGCGCGCAAGGATGCTGCGCAGGACGACGCGCAGAAGAGCGCGGCGATCGCGGAGTTCGATTTCCGCAAGGGGCTGGCCGTCGCGGTCTTTTCGGGGATCATGTCCGCCTGCTTCGCCTTCGGGCTGGCGGCGGGGGAACCGATCAAGGCGCTGTCGGCGGCGGCGGGCACCGGGCCGCTATGGACGGGCCTGCCGATCCTGTGCCTCGTCATGGCGGGCGGGCTCGTCACCAACCTGATATGGTGCGCGATCCTCATCGTGCGCAACCGCAGCGCCGGCCAGTGGCTGGGCCGTGCCGCCCCGGCGCAGGGCACCGCCCGCGTGCCGGTCGCCGCGAACCTCGCTTTGTGCGCGCTGGCGGGCACCGCCTGGTATTTCCAGTTCTTCTTCTATTCAATGGGAGAGAGCCAGATGGGCCGGCTGGGCTTTTCGTCCTGGACGCTGCACATGGCCTCGATCATCATCTTCGGCACGCTGTGGGGCTTCGCCTTCCGCGAATGGAAGGGCGCGGCGCGCGGCACGTTGCTGACCGTGATCGGCGGCATCGGATTGCTGGTGATCGCGACGATCGTCATCGGCTATGGCAACAGCCTGTTGCTGGCGGGGTAGGGTTTTTGCCAATGCGATCTAGCGGAACGCCCCCCCGGGTCAGCCCTTGGAGCGAAGCTGCTCCGTGATGGCGAGAAGGCCCGGCAGTGTGGTCGTCATCGACCCACCGCGACTACCACGGTGACGGTGCTGGACAGCTACCTTCAGTTGGTCCGGGCCAGCGTTATGACTGAAGGTGCCCCGGAGGGCGTTGTCTGCAATACGTCGTTGATGCAAGCTCGGCCCTACAGAAGGTGAACCGCAGTATCCCAATTACAGGTTGATGGGCGGCAACGGAGACGCCTAACAGCTGTTAGGCCGCCCTCGCCACCAGAATTTCCCAACAATTTGAGTGCCCATCGCTCTCACCTCGGGCGCACCATTTTCGCGTCCATTTACTCAAGGACCTCCGGCGCAAAACCCCAAGGCCGTAGCGGGCGTGTGACGTTCGAGCACATCGTCAACGCCGAGCGGAGCGTCCTTGCCCACAGTCGCGACCTGACGCACGGTCCGTCGGCCTGGCCGTGCCCGACTGAAGCGCGACGGTTGCTCGCGGCGGCCTCTCCCCGGGGGGCTGCCAAGGGGAGGCCGTTTCCGGCGGCGGCGAGCGAACATTGTAAGGTCCGGCTTGGCGCGACAGGATGGGTCAGATGACATGCCGCTGCCTCATCCTGCCGGTCGCCACCCTCGCGCTGATGCCGCTGTCTTCCGCCGGGGCACGACCCGCGCCGGCGCCGGCCGCCGCGCCCGTCACGGCGAAGGACCTGACGCCGGAGATGCTGGGCGACGCACTGTCCTGCGGCTCGGCCGCCGCCGCGCAGGCCTTTGTCGACACGCTGTTCCTAGATCCCGTCCCGCCCGACTGGATGCACGAGGCGAAGGACGACGAGGATACGGAGGGCATGGCGGGCCTGTACGGCTATACGCTCGCCGCGCCGGTGTCGCTGCGGGGGGAGCCGGTCGAGCGGGCCTATTTCCTCGACGGCTGGGTGGTGACGCTCTGGCCGCGCGCGAAGGCGGAGGCGTTCATCGCCGCGCAGGGGCTGCGCCGCGCGCCGATCGCGATCACCGAGCAATATTATCGCTTCCTCGATCCGCAGACCGGCCCGATGCTCGGGGTGTTCGCCCCCACGAACGACGCGGTCGGCGTGGTGCTGGCCGGGGCGCTCGGCGCGAAGCCGCCGCCATCGACGCCCGCCGGCAAGCTGTTCGTCGGCTGCAACTACACGCCCGTATCCGAGGCCGCCTTCCTCGCCATCGCCCGCCGCTCGGCCGCGATCGCGACGGAGGCCAGTCGCCACATTGCGGACGATATCCGCGCGATCGCGCCGCCGAAATAGCAGTTTTGACTGGAGCCGGCGCTCGCAAGGCCTTCCATTCAGCAGGGGTGGTGCCGGAAAATCCCCCGGCCAATATCGGACGCGCTCAGCACGCGCGTCGCCGGCACGTACGCGGAGGGCGACCCAAAAACGGCCACAGCCACCGGCCGGGCACGCGGCGCCATCGCGCTAGCAAAGCCGACCGAATGAGGCGTTAGCCGCTCGCGTTCCCAGATCCGGTTCCTTTCGCCATGGCGAGGAAGGCATCAGCTGTATCCTCCCAGCGGTGACCGCGGATGCCCGCAAATCGCCCCATCGCCAGCGCCGCCGCCACCGCCTCATCCAAAGACACTCCGGTATCGCGATAGCCGAAGCGCCCGGGCTGCCCCGCCACCACGCTATCGGGACACACCGCAGGCACGCCATGGAACGCGTATTGCGCGAGTTTCAGGGACGACTGACCAAGGTACGGCTCGACGCGGTTCAGATCATAAGGCGCGATCGCCAGGTCCGCATGACGGATATATGCCTGCGTCGCCGCGAACGGCATTTCGGGATGCACGGATATGTTCGGTGCCGACAGGCCGGCGGCGGCCTTGCCCGCTCCGATGACGTGCACGGTCATGTCGGCGTAGGTCGTCGCGATGCGGACAATGGCCCCGGGATCGAACAGCATCGACCCAACCGCCACGGCGTGCCGGCCCGGTCCGAAGGGATTGGGCGCCGTGTCGTCGGTCAGGCCTTCCGCATCGATACCCTGCGGCAGCACCGCGACCCGATCGTCAGGAAACTCGGCCGCAAGTTGCGACGCGGGCACCCGAATCCCGGAAAAGCCGGACATGTGATCCGTCAGCATCCGCCGCAGGTTCGCGGCCGTCCCGATCGTCGCCAGATTGTCGGACGCATGATAGAGCCACCGCGCGCCGGAGCCGCCGCCGGCGTTACGGGCCGCCGCCAGTAGTGGCATATACGCCAGCGCCAGCCCGGCATCGATCACGATGACGTCGCTTTCCGCGATCCATTCGCGCAGCACCTGCGGCGCCCGATCCTTGTAGCTGCGCAGCCATGCACCGTTCAGCCGCACGCCCGCGCGACCGGGCAGCGATACCGGATGCAACAGCGATCGATGGAGATGGCAGGTCACGCCCTCATGATCCTCCGTTCGGTCGGCTACCGGCGCCAGATCGAGGCGCGTGTCCCCTTTGATAATCGAGAGCAGGCTGAACCCGGTGGAGAAGAAGCGGACGTCATGCATCTGCGACCATCGCCGGGCGATGAAATGAATGCTTGCCTTGCGCCGGGACCGATAATCATGTCCCGAGATGATGAGGATACGTTTCTTCACGAGGTGCCAGGCACCCTCTTCGCCGATCGATCACCAGACGGAAGACCGTATCGGCCGGAACAGTCACCAAATGCGCCTGCGACTACGGAAATCGATATTCCTGACTGGATAGCACCCTCCCCCGGACTGGCCCCTGGCTCACAACTTGACCGCATGTTCGGGCCGGACACGCGCCAGGCAGACGTCACGTATGGCGATCCAGTTGCCGATGGCCCGGCCCCGCCGGTCCACCCAAGGCTCTGGCTGCATGATCTTCGCGTGATTTGCAAGGAAGTTGCGGGACATGAGCGTCAATGCCTTGCGCAGGTCCATGCTGCCCTTGCGGTACAGATATACCGGATTGGCGATCTGCGAGTAGCCGAGCCGCCGGCCGCTCGTGCGCCCGCCCTTGGTGCCCTGATGAACGCCGGCGAACGCATCCGTCATGCCCATCAGCCGACCAGCCGCTACGCGCGCGGCGAAGTCCCAGTCCTCCTGCCAGCCGTACAGCGGCAGCCGTTCGTCGAAGCGATGCTGCCCGATCGCCGCGCGCCGGAACGCCATGTTGCAGCCGTACAGCCCATCCGCCGGGCGCAACGCGAACGGCCGTGACGGGGCCTCCGCCTGCTCGTGATCGGCGATCAGCGTGTTCGCCGTCTCGATCGATATTCCCGGTGAGTTGATCCCATCCGCCAGCAGCCGGCCGCTCAGGCCGACCACTTCGGGCATGGCGGCGAACGCGGCGGCCATGCCGGCCATGCAATCCCGCGCCGGTACGTAATCGTCGTCGAAGAACGCGACGATCTCCGCATCCGATCGCAGCGCGTTCAGCCCCGCGTTGCGCTGGGCGCACGACCCCCTGGGCGCGACGATGATGCGCAGGCCGATTTCTGGAATATCACGCGCATCGGGCGGCAGATCGGCCGTCGAGGCGACGCACCACAATATCTCCATCGGCTTCAGCGTCTGGCGCGCGACATGATCGACCCACCGACCGAGTTCAACCGGCCGCCCCACGCTCGCGATGACGACAGCAATCCCCGTCTTATCTGTCATGGTATTGGTCCCGCCCCAGAAGATGCCGCTATACGTTGGATTTCCGCAAGGTAAACGGGTCGGTGCGACAATCCCGGGGCCCCTCCCCCGCCATCCGGCCAATTCGGGACACGCGCGGCTCGTCGATGCTGGATACGGGGTCGATCATTCCATCCCGCTTGTCTATCAAGAGGCTCCGGGGGCGGCGGGGAAAATCGATGAATACGGCATCACAAGTCAGCGTTGTGATCGCAAACTACAATTACGCCAAGTATTTGGCGCGATCGATCGACAGCGCGCTCGCGCAGGACGGCGCGGCGGTCGAGGTGATCGTGGTGGATGACGGCTCCACGGATGGGTCTAGGGCGATCATCGAGTCCTTCGGGCAGAAGATTACCGCGATCTTCCAATCCAATGCCGGGCAACGCGCGGCGAACAATGCCGGTTTTGCCGCAACTTCCGGCGATATCGTCATCTTCCTCGATGCCGACGACGTTCTGGAGCCGACGATGGTGCGCGAGGTGCTCGCCGCGTGGCGCCCCGGCATCAGCAAGGTTCAGGTGCTGATGGCCCGGGTCGATTCGGACGAGCGCCCGCTGGGGTCGACCCTTCCCGTCATCCAGACCGGCCTCACGCCCGGCAATCTGCGGGCCTGGCTGCTCCGGCACGGCGAGTATCCATCGCCTCCCGGCTCCGGCAACGCCTATGCTCGCGAATTTCTGAATGCCATCTTTCCGATCGGGGCAGAACGAGACAGCTTCACCGATAGCACGTGCATCGCCGCAGCCCCGCTCTACGGCGATGTCGTGACCGTCGCGAAACCGCTGGTACGCTATCGCATTCATGGTGCCAACGACAGCAACATGGCGGCCAACCCGGCCGTATTCGGTCGCGAGGTGCAACGCGCCGTCAAGCGGTGGGAAGTGATCCGGGACGCGTGCAGCGCGCTCGACCTGCCGCCGCCTGATGAGGCCATGCTCGCTAGGGGGAAGCATCTGCTGCAGCTGCGCGCAGCCTCGCTGCGCCTTGCGCCCGACGCGCACCCACTGAAGCCGGATGGCCGCCTCCGGCTGGTGCGCGACGCCGTGCGCTCGGTCGGGGAGCGAGATTTCGAACCGTTCGGGCGCCGGGCGATGATCGCGGCATGGACAGTCATGGTCGCCGCGTCGCCGAATCCGATGGCGCGCTGGCTCATCCAAAAGCGTTTCTAACGGCGGGCGGTTCCCGAAAAGGGGTGCCCCGGAACGCCCGGGGCGGTTCCGGCACGTTTCGGGTCACATCGGCGCGACACTTCATCATTACCGCTGGCGAAACAGGCCATGCTGCGGTACAGCATAAACCGGGGACTGGGGCAGAATACGCTTGCACAACAATCGTCGGTCATCGCTGCGGGGGCGTTTCGCCCTGGACAGTCTGGCGGGGAAATCTCTGCCAAGGGCGGCGGTTGCGGTCGCAACCGCACTATGCGTTCAATTCCCCGGTTCCGCTGCAGCGCAACAAAGCCCTCGGCGCGTCGATGGCCCGCTGTTCCGGGACGACGTCGCAGGCGCGCGTAACGAAGACGACGATGTCCGGCCGCTGATGATCGGTCAGTTCCGCGTTCGCCCGGTGCTGGATGCCGCGACGGGGTATGACGGCAACGTCTTCAACGTCCAGGATGGCCGAAGCGACCGATATCTCGTCGCCAGCCCGAGACTGGACGTGGAGGACGACTGGGGCGGCGGCAATCTGTCGCTGTCCGGCGGCGCGACAGTCCTGCGATACGCCCGGCTGACGAGCGAGAACTCCCTGGCCCTCAACGGACGGGCGAGTGGCCGGGTCGACTTGTCGGGTACGGATCGGCTCGATACCAACCTGTCGGTCGCGCGCATTCCCGAGCCGCGCGGTACCGGCGGCGTCGGCATCGGCCTGGCTCGCCCGCTGATCCGCAACGAATTCCATTCGGGCATCGGCGGTACCGCGGAGGTCGGCGGCCTCGTATTCAGCGGCGCGCTGCGGGCCGACACCCAGCGCTATGGCGACGTGCCGCTGCGCAGCGGCCGGATCGCCGACCAGCGCTATCGCAATCTCGACACCGTGCGCGCCGTGGTCGAACTGGGCAGGCGGTTGGGCGGCAATCTGGTCGCGTTCACGCAAGCCGACGTCGCGCGCGATCGATCGGTCTCGACGCCAGCCGCGCTCAATCGCGATGCGATCGGCCAGACCTATTCGATGGGCGTGCGCGGGGATCTCGCGCCGTTGGTCACCGCGCAGATCGTGCTCGGCTATCGCCGCGTCGACTACGCCAATCCGGTGTATCCGGACTTCGCCGGCCCCGGCTATGCCGCGACCATCGACTGGTATCCGCGTCCGCTTCTGTCGATGCGACTGACGGCGGACCGCCTTTTCGCCAATAGCGGGATCGCCGGAGCCGCCGGGATCGATACCCGGCGCGAGCAGCTGACCGTGTTCTGGGATCCGACGCGGATCACGCGGGTCCGGCTTTCGACGACGCGGTTCGACGAACGGTATCGCGGTGCCGCGCTGAGCAGCGGGGGAGTGGAAGCGCAGGTCAGCATCCGCTATGCCTTCTCACGCCATGCTGCTCTCACCGGAAGCATCGGATATCGTGACCGATCGTCGTCCAACACCGCGCTGGTCAGCCCCTATCGGGCGGGCACGGCGCTGGTCGGGCTCAGCCTAGTCCCATGATGACCGTCGGCAATCGCTTCTGTTTCTATTGGCTTCGGATGAACGCATGACCATGCCCCAACGCTTCGACCGGCGCGCATCCGACGTGCAGCCCGTGTCGCCCAGGCCGGACCTGTCGACTCCGGCGGGGGAAAGCATCGGCCTGCTGACCATTCTGCGCCGCCGGATCCTCTTGGTGACCTGCGTCGTCGCGATCTGCACCATGCTGGCATTGATCGTCACCACCGCCCTGCCGCGTCGCTATGTGGCGGAGGCATCGGTCGCTCTCGATGTCGATCCGGGCAACGCGCTGCCCGGGGGCCGCCAGGATCAGGTGGTACCGGGGCGAACGCTGGAACAGATCGTCCAGACGGAGATCCAGATCGTCACCTCCCGCGCCATGGCGGAGCGGGTATTCGACGACCCCGCTGTGGGACGCGACCCGGCGCTGGCGCGCATTCTCGATCGCCCCGGTACGCTGCGTACCCTGATCGGCGGCGGGGCGACACCGGCCGTTTCGGCGTCGCCCGCTTATCGGGACAGCGCGATCAACTATCTGCAGCGCGGCGTTCAGGCCTATCAGCAGCAGGAATCCGCCGTGCTGCGGATCGCGTTCACCACTGGCGAACCCGCGCTCGCGGCGCAGATCGCGAATGCCTACGCGCGGGCATATTCGTCGGACAAGGTCAGCGTCGCGGCGGACGAAAACCAGGAATCGGTGGCGGCGCTGAAGACCCGGCTGGCGGAGTTGCAGGAACGCGCCCAGGCCGAATTCGCCGCCGTCCAACGCTATCGTATCGCCAACAACCTGCTCAGCTCCGCCGCGACGTCGCTTACCGAGGGTGAGATCTCCACCTATAACCAGCAGGTCGCCGGCGCCCGGGCCCAGGCGTCGGAGGATCAAGCCCGCCTGTCCGCCGCGCGGGCACAGCTGAGGGCGGGGCGCGGCACCGTCGGCGAGGCCGCCAGCTCCGGCGTCATCCAGAGCCTGCGCAGCCAGCGGGCGACCCTCAGTGCCCAGGTGGCGGACATGGCGAGCCGCTATCGCGCGGACCACCCCGATCTCGTCGCGGCGCGGCAGCAGGTGGCGGATATCGACCGGCAGATCGACGACGAGGTCGACCGCATCCTGAAATCGCTCGAAGCCCGGGCGCGCACCTCGCAGGAGCGGCTCCAGTCGCTGCAGGCGAGCCGTGGCGGCGCGCGCGCTGCCCTTGCAGGAAACAACAGCGCGCTGGTCGAACTCAACGAGTTGCAGCGCCGCGCCGATGCTTCGCAAAGCCTCTACGAAACCTATTTGAACCGCTATCGGGAGGCGGTGGCGCGTACCGGTTCGGAACGTGCCGGCGTCCGTCTGCTCAGCGCGGCGCTGGAGCCGACCGCGCCCGTCAGCCCCAGCCTGCCGCTCAACCTGGCCTTCGGTTTCCTGCTCGGTTGCCTGCTGGGCGTCGGCGGCGCGGTGCTCGCGGAGGCGAACTTCCCCGGCTTCACCACCGCCGACGACGTGGAACGGAAGCTGGGCATCCCCGCTTTCGGTTCAATCCCGCTGCTGAAGGCGATCGCCTCGCCCGCCACCTCGGGCGCCGATGCGGTCCGCCTGCAGCCGGGCGGCCTGATCGCGGAATCGGTGCGCAGCGTTTTCGTGCGCGCGACCCAGGTCGCCGGGCGCTACGGCGTCGTCGCGCTGGCATCGGCACTGCCGAACGAAGGGAAGACGACGATGGCCCGGATGCTGGGCCGCGTTCTTGCCGCCGCCGGACAGCGCACGCTCATCATCGACTGCGACGTCGTGCAGCGTGGCCTGTCGCTGCAGGCGGGCGCGGCCTCCGGCGGGCCGGGGCTGGCGGACGTTCTGGCGGGGCATGTGCCGCTGGACGATGCGCTGGTCGCCGATGGAGCGGCCGGCCCCGTCATCCTGCCGCTGACCGCCCCCTTCCCCGAAGGTCAGCGGCTGATGCAGGGTCGCGCCTTTCCCGATCTGCTCGAAACCTGTCGGGGCATGTTCGACATCGTGCTGCTCGATTGCCCCCCGATCCTCGCGATCGCCGATGGCCGCGAGATCGTCGGGCTGGCGGACGTCACGTTGTTCAGCGTGCTGTGGCGGAAGACGCGCGCGGCGACCGTGCTGGCCGCGCTGCGGCTACTGCCCGCCGACGCCGTTCCGCGCACGGGCGTCTTCCTCAACAAGGTGGACATCCGCAAGCGGCGGCGTTTCGGCGGCAGCGACGCGGCCTTCTATTATCGCGAATATCATCAATATTATCAGGGTGGTTCGCGCTGATGGCCGGAGCGGGATACAAGCCACGGCGCGTCGCGATCGTCCACTATTGGCTGGTGGGAATGCGCGGGGGCGAACGCGTGCTGGAGCGGCTGCTGCGCCTGTACCCGGGTGCCGACATCTTCACGCACGTCTACGTCCCCGACCGCGTCTCGGGCTTCATCCGCAGTCATACGGTCAAGACCAGCTTCATCCAGAAGCTGCCGGGAGCCGCCCGGCTGTACCAGCGCTACCTGCCGCTGATGCCGCTGGCGCTGGAGGAACTGGACCTAAGCGGCTACGACCTGGTCATCAGCAGTGAATCCGGTCCCGCCAAGGGCGTCATCGCCGATCCCGACGCGCTGCATGTATGCTACTGCCATTCGCCGATGCGGTATCTGTGGGACAATTACCACGAATACCGGGCCAGCAGCGGCCGCCTTGCCCGGCTCGCCATGCCGTTGCTCATGCATCGCCTGCGCCGCTGGGACGTCAGCAGCGCCCAGCACATCGATCTGATCGCCGCCAATTCGGGTTTCATTCGCCAGCGTGTCCACCGCGCCTGGAACCGCGAGGCGGAGGTGATCTTCCCCCCGGTCGCCGTCGACGAATTCGCGCCGACGCGCGAACGTGGCGGCTATTATCTCTGGCTCAGCCAGATGACGCCCTACAAGCGAGCCGATCTTGCGGTGGAGGCGTTCAACCGGCTGAAACTGCCGCTGCTGGTGGTGGGCGATGGCGAAATGGCGCGCGCGGTCGAAAAGATGGCCGGCCCCACCATCACCTTCAGGAAACGGCTCGATTTCGCGGGCCTTAAAAAGGCCTATGCGGAATGTCGCGCGCTCGTGTTTACGGCGCGGGAGGATTTCGGCATGGTGCCCGTGGAGGCTAATGCGAGCGGCCGGCCCGTCATCGCGTTCGGCGCCGGCGGTGCGCTCGATACCGTGGTCCCGGGCGAAAGCGGCATGCTGTTCGCGGAGCAGACGGTGGACTCGCTCGTCGACGCTGTCGAGCGGTTCGAGCGGACGGAAGCGGATTTCTCGCCCGATCGCTGCATCGCGAACGCCCGCCGTTTCGCACCGGAACGGTTCGACGCGGCATTTACCGCGCTGGTCGACCGCGGCTTCGCCTCGCGATGATTCCGACAGTCTTCGGGGCTCTGGTCGCTGGCGTCGCCTTTCCGATCCTGCTGCGCGGGACGGTGTGGGATGCGCTGCGGATGGTGCTCGTGATGACGCTGCTGGGCGGATCGGCCGCCGTCATCCTCTCTTCAGGCAGTTCGATACCGCCGGCCATCCCGGCGATGCTCGTGCTGGTCGCCCGGATCTGGCAGGACCGGGGCCGCCTGCGGGGGGCGATAGCCGCCGCGCCCGGCGCGGGGGCGGGCCCGATGCTCTTCTTCGCGCTGTACGGCGTCGTCGGCGCGTTCCTGCTACCCCGCATCTTCGCGCGCGCCATGCTTGTCGCGCCGATGCAGCCACTGGAGACCGGCGGCCTGTTCGCGGTCGCGCCGCTGACCTTCACGGCGCAGAACGTCAATGCCGCCGTCTATCTGATCTTCACCGCCACCGCGTTCATATCCGGATTCATCGCGGCGCGCGGCGCAATCGAACCCCGCGCGCTGGCGCGTTTCGCCGCGGTGCTCGCGCTCGTCCATGCGGGCTTCGGATGGTACGACATCGTGACGCGCGGCACCCCCGCATGGGTGCTCATCGACCTGTTCCGCAATGCCAATTACGCGATGCTGCAGCAGGGCGCCGGCATTCTTCCCCGCATGGCAGGCATATTTCCCGAACCGTCCGCTTTCGCCGCCTATGGCTTCGCCTGGTGCGTGCTATGTTCGGAACTCTGGATCCGTCGTATCGAGCCGGGTCTGACCGGGTCGGCGGCGGCGGTAATGGCGTTATCGCTCGTCATCTCCACGTCGTCGTCCGCCTATCTCTCGCTGGTCGCCTATGCGCTCATCCTACTGGTTCGCATCGTCTATCTGCGCGGCGGGCCGCGTGGCCGTCAGCTGGGAATCGTGCTGTTCGGGTTGCTGGGCGCGGTCGTGACGGCGCTGGCGATGGCCGTTCTGCTGCCCGCGCTCGCCAAGGCGCTTGCGACCGTGCTCGGCGACATGACGACGGGGAAGGTGGACAGCGAATCCGGGCTTCAGCGGGGCTTCTGGGCGCGCCAGGGGATCGACGCCTTCGCCGTATCCGCCGGGCTGGGGATCGGACCGGGCAGCTTTCGCTCGTCCAGCATCGCCACCGCGATCCTCGGTTCGGTCGGGGTGCCCGGCACGGCCGCGATCCTCATCGTCCTGGGCATGATCCTGCGGGCGACATGGCGTGCGTCGCAACAACCGACCCGCAATGACGAGGCCGCCCTCGCCGCGTCACTCGGCTGCACGGCACTCGTCATGCTGGTCCCGGCGTTCGCGGGCGCCGCCTCGCCGGACCCCGGCCTGTTATGGGGGCTGATCGCCGGCGGAGCGCTCGGCTTTGCGTCCCGCACGGCGACCGACGGAGCCGATCCGGCGCCGCGCCGGCCGATGGCGGTACGGGCATGATCGATCGCGCCCCGCCCCGTTCGTCACGCCCGGTGCGCTGCCTCATCAACGGGCGCTTTATCGGCGCGCCCGCGACCGGCGTGCAGCGGGTCGCCGCCGAAATCGCCCGAACGCTCGGCGGCGCTTGGCGGGACGGCGAACCGTGGCTGGAGGGCCTCGACCTGGCGATCGCGACGCCGTCGTCGCTGGCGGATCGCGCGGCGGAATTCGGGCTGCCGGTCGTGACGCTCGACCCGCTTCGGGGGAACGCGTGGGAGCAGGTCACGCTGGCGGCGCGCGGCGATGCCGACATCGTGCTGAACCTGTGCAACATGGGGCCGCTGCTCCGCACCCGTTCCGTGACGATGATCCACGACGCGCAGGTCTTCCAGTCGCCGCAATCCTATTCGCGCGCCTTTCGCGGCTGGTACACCATCGCGCACCGGGTGATCGGCCGCCGCCACGCGGCGGTGCTGACGGTGTCCGACTTTTCCGCCCGCGCGCTGGTGGACGCGGGTGTCAGCGACCGGGCGATTCCGGTCTACAATGGCGGCGACCATGTGCTGCGCGTGACCGCCGACCATGCCGTACCGGCGCGTCTTGGCCTGGTCGGGCGCCCCTATGTCGTCGCGCCGTCCAGTACGATGGCGCACAAGAATATCGCGCTGCTGCTGCGCGCCTTCGCGGACCCCCGCCTGTCCCACGTCACGCTGGTCCTTTACGGATCGGCGGGCCACGCGGATTTCGCCGCCGCCGGCATGTCGCCTTCGGCGAATGTCGTCTTCGCCGGCAGGGTCGACGATGGCGGGATGCGCGCGCTGCTGGAGGGGGCCGTGTGTCTCGCCTTTCCCTCCCGTACCGAAGGGTTCGGCCTGCCACCGCTGGAGGCGATGCATCTCGGGTGCCCCGTCGTGACCACGGGATGCGGCGCGATCCGCGAGGTGTGCGGCGATGCCGTGCGCTATGCCGGGCCCGACGACGCGGCCGAATGGACGGGCATCCTCGCACGCCTCTGCGCCGACGTAGGGGAGCGCGCGGGGATGGCCGACGCGGGAAGGGCCCGGGCCGCCGGATTTACCTGGACGATCGCCGCCCGGCGGGTGGCAACCGTGCTGCGCCAGTTCGGCCGGGCGGGACATACAGAGGAACGAGCACCAGCATGAGAACCATCCTCCTCCTCGTCGCCGGCCTGGCGATGACGACCGCCTGTGCCGCGCGGCAGCCGATCGCCACGTTGCCGCCCGCCAGCGCCTATCGCTACGTGATCGGCACGGGCGACGTGCTGAAGGTCAGCGTCTATCGTGAAGCGCAGCTGTCGGGCGAGTATCCCGTGGACGGCCGCGGCATGATCGCCATTCCGCTGGTCGGCACGATCCACGTCGGCGGCGGATCGCTTGACGACGCGCAGGCGGCGATCGCCGCCGCGCTGAACAAGACCGCGACGCTCAACGCCCGCGTCGTGGTCGAGACGGCGAAGTTCCGCCCGGTCTATATCCTCGGCGAAGTCGTGAAGCCCGGCGAATACGCCTATCAGGAACGGATGACCCTGCCGGCGCTGGTCGCCACGGCGGGCGGGTTCCATTTTCGGGCGAACAAGAAGATCGCCTATGTCCGCCATGACGACGAGGATACGGAGCACGCCTATCACCTGACCAGCGGCGCGGTGGTACGCCCGGGCGATGTGGTGCGGATCGGCTCGACGATCTTCTGATCCGGCCCATCTTCATGACCGCTACCGATCCCGTTCCTCCGGGGGCCACGCCGGCCGCCAACGTCACGACGCGTACGGCGGGCGGAGTCATATGGCTGATCGCGACCAGGTTCGCGGGCCGCATCTTCGACCTCGTCACGCTGGTCGTGATGGCGCGCGTGCTGGTGCCGAGGGACTTCGGCCTCGTCGCCCTCGCGATGACCGCCGTCTATGTCGTGGAGGCGGTGCTGGAACTGCCCCTGAATGCCGCGCTCGTCCGACTGCCCAGAATCGACCAGCGCCATCTGGACACCGCCTTCACGCTCAGCATCCTGCGCGGGCTGCTGGTCGCCTCGTGCCTTGCCGCCGTGGCCTATCCCTATGCGCGCATCTATGGCGACCCGCGACTCTTCCCGCTGATCGCCGCGCTGGCGCTGGCGCCGGCGTCTCGCGGGGTCGCCAGTCCCGCGCTTGCACGATGGTCGCAGCGCGGCAGCTTCCGTCCGGACTTCATGATGGATGTCGGCGGCAAGCTGTTTGCCAGCGTGATCGCCATCACCATGGCCGTGACGACGCGGTCCTACTGGGCGCTGGCGCTGGGGACGATCAGCGCGCCGCTGATCGCCGCGCTGATCTCTTACGTCGTGGCGCCCTACCGCCCCCGCATCGGGCTGTCCGAATGGCGTGATTTTGCGGGATTCGCGGGGTGGACCAGCGCCGCGCAGGTGCTCAGCGCGCTCAACTGGCAGGCGGACCGGCTGATCCTGGGGCGCCTGGTCCCCGTCGCCACGGTCGGCCGCTACGCGATGGCCAGCGATCTGTCGTCGCTGCCCGAACAGGCCCTTCTGAAGCCGATGATGCGTCCCATCATGTCAGGCATGGTCGCGGTTCGTGACGATCAGGAACGGCTGCGGCGCGCCTATCGCCGCGTGGACCGGATGATCGTGACGCTGCTCGTCCCGATCGCGCTCGGCCTCGCCTTGCTGGCGGAGCCGCTGTTGCGCATCGGCCTTGGCGAGCAATGGCGCTCGACCGCGCCGTTGCTGTCGATATTCGCCCTGACCCTCATTCCCGGCAATCTGGGTGCGGCGCTGGGATCGACCGCCATGGCGCTGGACCGCACGCGGATCATGTATCGCCGGACATGGCAGGAAGCGGTGGTCCGGATACCGCTTCTGCTGGGCGGCGTATTCGCGTTCGGCATGCCGGGTCTTCTGGCCGGTCGGTTCGTCGCCGCGATCTGGACCGGATCGGTCGCGATGCGCCTGATCCGCGAGATGACGGGCTTCGGCATCGCTGCGCAATTGCGGTCGATCGCCCGGCCCTTGCTCGCCGGGGGTATCGCCACCGCCGTCACGCTACCGCTGCTGCCCTGGCTCTCGACCCTTTCGGGCATTGGCCTGATCGCCGCCGCCGGCGCCGTCGGCGCGCTCGTCGTGACCGTGTATGTCGCCGTGCTGCTCGTGGCGCTCCGCTGGGGCGAAGACACGGGTCTGCCGGAGCATCTGGCGCTGGAGATGCTGATCAGTATCGCGCGGCGCGGCCGGCCGGGCGCTAATCCCGCATAATCGGAGTCAGCGATTGCCAAGCGCCCCGGCCGGGTTGATAATCCTTCGATAATCCGATCGACCTATGGCTCTATCCGCATTTCCGTGCGTTGTTGTGAACAGGTCTGGCCCAGAATCGGGATGGAGGGGAAGTTAGTTGGTTATCCGACACACGATTCCATCCGATGGCTGTGGCGCGCTTTCGTCGGGACCGGCCGTCATGGCTTCCCACCCGCGCCGCATAAGTCTTGTCGATTCGACCCCTGAACCGCCAGTGATGGAGGGACAGCGATGGCCGCGGCTGGTCCGAATCCTGGTCGCCTTCGCTCTGGCGATCATGAGCTGGGGATTGATGTATATCGCCTACCGTTTGATTTTGGCGCTTTAGTCGCGCCATCCTAACCGCTCGTTCAACTTGTCTCGATACGCCTCGCTGCAAACAATGCGAGGCCGACAGTGAAGCGACCGGATATGGGTATGATGTGGGCGGCCCTGCTGCTGACAACCGGATGTGGCGGCGGCGAGAGCGGCGATTCGGTCGCCAGCGCGGCCGGGCGCGGAAAGCCCGTGACGACGTCCCCGACTCCCACACCGACGCCAACCCCGAGCCCGACGCCATCAGCTGGCGCTTCGGCGATCAGCTTTGGCGTCGCGACCCATTTCCAGCAAGGCTGGCCGATCTCGGCCCTCGATACCGCGCGGCAGATCGGCGCAACGACCGTGCGCGATGAGATCGCATGGAAGGACGTGGAACGGACCAGCGGAACCTATGACTTCAGCGCCACGAACGTCCGCTATCTCGATGACGTGAACCGTGCCGGCCTCGCCGTCACGCTGCTGCTGCAGGGCGGCAACCCGCTCTATGACCAGGGATACACGCCCTATACCGATGCCAGCCGCGCGGCCTTCGCCCGCTATGTCGTGGCCGTCCTCGATCGCTTCCCCTCGGTTTCGACGATCGAGATCGGGAATGAATTCAACGCGCAAAACTTCGTCACCGGCCCGGTCCAATCCGCCGGCTATCCCGAGCGCCAGGCCTATTACGCCAAGTTGCTGAAGGCGGTCTATGATGCGGTGAAGGCCCGTCATCCCGACGTCAAGGTGCTCGGGGGGGCCGCGCACTCGATCCCGGTCGGCTATTACAAGGCGCTGTTCGATGCCGGCGCGCTGTCCAGCATGGATGGCCTCGTCATCCATCCCTACACCACCGAACCCGAGCAGTTCGCCAAGCAGATCGCGATCCTTCGTGGCGCGATGGGCACCCGCCCGCTGCCGATCCACGTTACGGAATTCGCCCGCGAGGTGGACAGCGCGGCGGAAACGGCCGCCTATCTGGTCAAGATGACCGCCGCCCTGGCCGAGGCGAAGGTCGCCAGCGCGGACTGGTACGCCCTTCGTCAGGAAGGGCCGGTGAACGCCCCGTGGTACAAGCAGGTCGGCCTGTCCCGTCAGGACGGGACGCTGACCGATGTCGGCCGCGCATATCGGATGATGGCGGCCCGCGTGCTCGCCGCCGGCCCGGCGCAAAGGGTGAGCGTGGACGATTTCACCTACGCCTATCTGTTCGGCGACCGGACGATGGTGATCTGGGGCGCGCCGCGCGACCTGTCCTTCGACGGGACCGCGCAATTCCTCAACACCCGTGGAGAGGATATCGGCCGGCCCACGCAAATCGACCCGAACGAACCGATCGTGATCGTCGCGAGCCAGCCCATCGTGCTCGGCAGCAATCTGCGACTCGGCACGACGAGCCTTGTCGCCGACAGCTTCGACCAGTTCGATTACACATATGCCAGGACCAGTAACGATGCGGTCGGCCGGTGGAGCTATTACGACTACAGCGTCTCGCGGAAACTGTTCGAACCCCTGACCGGACTGGGCGGCGGAGAGATTTCCGCGTCAGCCTGGACGCCTTACATCAGCGATCTCTATCGACGCCCGCTGGGCATTACGGCGGAAAGCCTCACGCCCGCCAATTTCGGGTCGGATACTGCGCCCAACAGCTATCGAACCGTGCTCCGCTACGTATTCGATGCCGATCAGCGCGTCCAGGTCTCGGCGAGCTGGGACATCGCGGCTGCATCGACAGACGGCGTGGACATCACCATCGCGCTTAACGGGGCCACGTTGGAATCGCGCGTGGCGAAGGGCGTCACACGCTCAGACTTGCGGGATATCGTAGTCCATCGCGGCGATCGGATCGACTTTCTCGTCGGCCCAAATATATCCGCAAGCGGAGATTCCGTTCGATATCGGGTGAAAATATCTCGATAAATCAATGGCAATCTGTGCGCCTTACTGAGTTCGCCCCATTTTCGAACGAATTGCCCTGTCGCGCTGCAGCATCCGTGTTGCGGCGCAGTAATTAACAAGCTATTCACCTTACCTGCGAAGATGCCGGATCAGGGACCGGCGTCACCGGGGGGAATTCGAGATGCGGGGGACTGACGCACGATACGTGGAAAGCCGCGTGGACGAATATGCGACGCCATATTCGGGCCTGACGCGCCTGATGGACATCACCGTCGCCTCCGTGGCGCTCATCCTGTTCCTGCCGCTCATGGCGATCCTGGCGATCACGATCCTGCTGACCGATCCCGGCGCGATCATCTACGCGCAGCGCCGCATCGGACGGGGCGGCCGGCGATTTTCATGCCTGAAGTTCCGCACGATGTGCGTGGATTCGGAGCAGCGTCTCCGCCATCTCCTCGCCACTGACCCTGCCGCGCGACTGGAATGGGACCGCGACCAGAAGCTGCGCAACGATCCCCGCATCACGGGCATCGGCAACTTTCTCCGCAAGACCAGCCTGGACGAGCTGCCTCAGCTGTTCAACGTCCTGCGCGGCGACATGAGCCTTGTCGGCCCTCGACCCATCGTCGATGCGGAGATCGTTCGCTACGGTCGTCACTTCGACACCTATTGCCGGGTTCGTCCGGGCATCACTGGGCTGTGGCAGATCAGTGGCCGAAACCACACGACCTATCGCCGTCGCGTCGCGATCGATGTCAGCTATGTGCGCGGCAAGTGCCTGATGTTCGATTTGCGGATCCTGGCGGTCACCGTGCCCCGGGTCCTGCTGTCGCGCGGGGCCTACTGACGCACGATCGCGGGGGCCGGCAGGGGCCAGGCTGCGATATCAGGTAGCGTCGGTACGCGATCCGGCCCGACGATCATCACGGCCCGGACCCGGCTGGCGGCGCCGATCGACTGGCCCCCTGCCTCGTGTTTGCGGTGAGGCCTTCGCCACCCTGCACGCTCGCAAGTGGCTACCCTGAACCGCCGCCACCGTCCGCAACGACGACGATCCTCTGGCGTGCCGGTCGTCGCCATGGCAGGACGGGGGCCATGTCCTCCCGCCCTCCCGCTTCCGCCGCCGGTGGCCCGCTGATCGCGCTGGGCGCGTTGCTGGGCGCGGCTGTCGGCTTCGCCTTCGGTCAGGCGACGCCCGGCTTCCTGATCGGCCTTGGCCTCGGCACGGCGGCGGCGCTGCTGTTCTGGCTGCGCCATCGGTGAGGCGGCGGATCGCCGCCATCGCGCTGGCGATCCTCGCCCTGCCCTTCCTCTGGCTCGTTGCGGGTGCGATCGGCGGCGCGATCCCCGCCAATCGGGGCTGGCGGCCGCCCGCATCGGGGGGCGTGACGATCTGGGTGGAGGATAACGGCATCCACACCGGCCTCGTCCTGCCCAAGGTCGCGGCCGGGGTCGACTGGCGCCGGATCGCGCGCGCGGCCGACCTCGCCGATCCACGCTACGCCGCCTACGACCATATCGCGATCGGCTGGGGCGACCGTGCCTTCTATCTCGGCACGCCGACCTGGGCGGACGTCCGCCCCGCCACGCTGCTCGCCGCCGCGATCGGCAGCGACGCGACGCTGATCCATATCGACCATATCCCCCGCCCCGCCCCGGGGCGCGACGTGCGCGCGGTGACGCTGCGGCCCGAGCAGTATCGCCGCCTCGCCGCGCATATCGCCGCCGCGATCGTGCCGGGCGGGCGGGCGATCCGCGGCTATGGCCCCTATGACGCCTTCTACCCCGCGCGCGGCCATTACGATGCCCTGCATACCTGCAACGCCTGGACCGGCGCGGCGTTACGACAGGCCGGGGTCCGCATGGGCGCCTGGACCCCCTTCCCTAAGACGGTGATGCAATGGCTGTGAGGCACCTTCCCCCGTCAAAGGCGCTCTGGGCGGCGGAGGTGCCGCGCGCGGCGTGGATGCTCGCGACCTGGTGGCGGCACCGCGCGCTGCTGGACGGCGCGCCGCGCGGCGACGGGCGGCCGGTGCTGCTATTGCCCGGCCTGTTCAACACCGATCGCTCGAACGCGGTGCTGCGCCGCTATCTGTCCCGCATCGGCTATCGGGCGGAGGGGTGGGGCTTCGGCCGCAACCTCGGCATCCGCTCCGTCGGCCCGGATGCGGAGCGGCTGGTCGCCCGCGTGGAGGCGCTGGCGGCGCAGGCGGGGCCGGTCACGCTGATCGGCGTCAGCCTGGGCGGGATCATCGCCCGGCTGGTCGCGCATCAACGCCCCAATCTGGTGCGAGAGGTCATCACCGTCGCCTCCCCCTATGCCGGCGACGGCCGCGCCACCAATGTCTGGCGCGCGTTCGAGCGGGCGACGGGCGAGCGGCTGGACGATCCCGCCGTCATCGCCCGCTCCGCGCGGATCGCCGCGCCGCTCCCCGTCCCCGCCACCGCGATCTGGAGCCGCAGCGACGGGCTGGTGCAGGGCCTGATCTGCCGCGATGACGCCTGCCGCGCGATCGAGGTCGAAAGCAGCCATCTGGGCGTCCAGCTCCGCCCGCAGGTGCTGCGCGCCATCGCCGACACGCTCGCCCGATGACCGCGCCCGCCGCGCTGGCGTGGGAGGGCGCGACGAAACGGTATGGCGACACCGTCGCGATCGACGCCGTCAGCCTGGCGATCGCGCCGGGCAGCTTCGTCGCGCTGGTCGGCGCATCGGGGTCGGGCAAGTCGACCCTGCTGAAGATGGCGAACCGCCTGATCGAGCCAAGCGCAGGCCGCATCCTGCTGGACGGGGAGGACGTCACCGCCGGCCCCGCCCCGGCGCTGCGCCGCCGCATCGGCTATGTCTTCCAGACGATCGGCCTGTTCCCGCACTGGACCGTCGCGGAGAACATCGCGATCGGCCCGCGCATCGCCGGCGACGCGCCGCCCGATATCGACCGCCTGCTCGATCTCGTCGAGCTGCCCCGCACGCTCGCGACGCGCCGGCCGGACCAGCTGTCGGGCGGCCAGCGCCAGCGCGTCGGCATCGCGCGCGCGCTGGCGACGGGGGCGAAGGTGATGCTGCTAGACGAGGCGTTCGGCGCGCTCGATCCCGTCACGCGCGACGCGCTGGGCGCGCGGCTGCGCGCGCTGCACGACGATCTGGGCCTCACCACCGTCCTCGTCACGCACGACATGGCGGAGGCGCTGCTGCTCGCCACCCGCGTTGTCGTCCTGTCGCACGGCCACATCGTCGCCGACGCGCCGCCGCAGGCGCTGATGGCGGGCACGGACGGCACGGAGGCGCAGGCGCTGGTCGCCGTACCGCGCGATCAGGCGCGGCGGCTGGCGGCGCTCGCGCAGAAGGACGCAGGGGCATGATCGCCGCCCTCTCCCGCGTGCCGCCGCTGCTGGCGGCGCATGTCCAGCTCAGCCTCGCCGCGCTGGCGCTCGCGCTGCTGATCGCGGGCCCGCTCGCCATCATTGCCGCCCGCCGCCCGCGCCTCGCCGCCGTCGCGCTGGGCCTTGCCAGTTTCGTCCAGACCATCCCGTCGCTCGCGCTGCTGGCGCTGTTCTTTCCGCTCATCCTGTTCGTCGGCGGCGGGCGGCTGCCCGCGCTCGGCTTTCTGCCGTCGCTGCTCGCGCTCACCCTCTATGCGCTGCTGCCGCTGCTGCGAAACGGCGTCGCGGCGCTGCGCGGGATAGACCCGGCCGTGATCGAGGCCGCCGACGCGGTCGGCATGACGCCGTGGCAAAGGCTGCGGCTGGTGGAGGCCCCCCTCGCCGCACCCGTCGCGATCGCCGGCCTGCGCACCGCCGCGGTCTGGACGATCGGCGCCGCCACGCTCGCCACCACGGTCGGCCAGCCGAGCCTGGGCGATCTGATCTTCGCCGGCTTGCAGACGCAAAGCTGGTCGCTGGTGCTGGCCGGCTGCCTTGCCGCCGCCGCGCTGGCGCTGGCGGTCGATGCGGCGATGGCGCTGGCGGAGCGCGGGCTCGCCACCCGCCGCCGCCCGCTCTGGCTGGGCGCGCTCGTCGCGCTCGCCGCCGGTCTCGCGCTCGCCACCGCGCCGTTGTGGCGCGCCGCCGCCAGCGACCGCCCGAC
This sequence comes from uncultured Sphingomonas sp., assembly GCA_913775975.1. Lineage (GTDB taxonomy): Bacteria > Pseudomonadota > Alphaproteobacteria > Sphingomonadales > Sphingomonadaceae > Sphingomonas. Next base: position 41,944 of record CAJYLQ010000024.1, read on the forward strand.
CGTCACCGTCGGCGCGAAGAACTTCGCAGAGCAATATATCCTCGCCAGGCTGATCGGCGCCCGGCTGGAACGCGCCGGCTATCGCGTCGTCTATCGCGACGGGCTGGGCTCAGCGGTGATCCTCGGCGCGGTCGGGACGGGCGCGGTCGATGTCTATGTCGATTATGCCGGCACGATCTGGACGAACGCGATGCACCGCGCCGACGCGCCCGCGCGCGGCCCGATGCTGCGCGCCATCGCGAACTGGACGCGCGCCACCACCGGCACCCGCCTGCTCGCGCCGCTGGGGTTCGAGAACGCCTATGCCTTCGCGATGAAGGAGGACGCGGCGCGGGCAAAAGGGATCGCGACGCTGGACGATCTCGCCGCCCGCTCACCCGCCTTGCGGCTGGGCAGCGACCTCGAATTCCTCGAACGCCCCGAATGGGCCGCCGTCCGCCGTGCCTATCCGATGCGCTTCGCCGCCGCGACGCCGTTCAGCCCCACCTTCATGTACCAGGCGCTGGCCAGCGACCGGGTCGATGCGATCACCGCCTTCTCCTCCGACGGCCGCATCGCCGCGCGGCACCTGCGCGTCCTGACCGACCCCCGCCACGCCATCCCCGGCTATGACGCGATCCTGCTCGTCAGCCCCGCGCGGGCGCACGACGCCCGCTTCGTCGCGGCGCTGGCCCCGCTGGCAAACCGCATCCCCGTCGCCGCGATGCGGGAGGCGAACTATCTCGTCGATCGCGACACCGACGCGCAAACGCCCGAACAGGCGGCGGACTGGCTGGCGAAACGGATCGGGCTGGGCGAGTAGCGCACCCCTCTTCCGTCATCCCGGCGAACGCCGGGATCCATGGACACGGCTCCGCCGCGACCGAACCACCCCTGCCTCGACGGCATCATTTGCGGGCTAGCGCACGGGCCGACTTGCGGACCGAAGCATTGAACCGCAAACCCCATGTCCTCCCCGCTCCCACGATCCTATAGTCGCCGCCATCATGCCCCGCGCCCATCCCCGCCCCGTCCAAGACACCGCCGCCATTCTCGCAACGCCCCGACCGCCCCGGAACAGCCGCGCATGACCCCGCCGCGTATCCTCATCATCGCCGGCTCCGATTCAGGCGGCGGCGCGGGAATCCAGGCGGATATCAAGACGGTGACGATGCTGGGCGGCCACGCCATGACCGCGATCACCGCGATCACCGCGCAGAACACGCTGGGCGTCTCGGCCGTCCATCCCGTCCCCGTCGACATGGTCGTCGCGCAGATGCGCGCCTGCATCGACGATATCGGCGTCGATGCGGTGAAGATCGGCATGATCGGTTCGGCGGACATCGCCCATGCGGTCGCCGACGTGCTGGAGGCGCTCGCCGTCCCCATCGTCTTCGATCCCGTGATGATCGCGACCAGCGGCGCGGTGCTGGCCGATGACGCGACGATCGCCGCCTTCACGCGGCTGATGCGGCTGGCGTCGATCGTGACGCCCAATCTGCCCGAACTGGCGGCCCTTGGCGGGGAGGCGCAGGTCCGCGCCCTCGGCCCCGCGCTGCTGGTCAAGGGCGGCCATGCCGAGGGCGAGACGATCGAGGACCGCCTCGTCGCCGCCGATGGCGAGACGGTCTGGACACACCCGCGCATCCACACGCCCCACACCCACGGCACCGGCTGCACGCTGGCCAGCGGCATCGCCACCGGGCTCGGCGCCGGCCTGTCGCTGCCCGACGCCTGCGACCGCGCCATCGCCTTCGTCCAGGCCGCCCTCGCCGCCGCGCCGGGATTGGGGGCCGGGCATGGCCCGATGGGGCATGGCTTGATAGAGCCCCTCCCCTTCAGGGGAGGGGTTGGGGTGGGGCTTCTCCACCGGCGCGGCGCTGAAGGAAGCGCCCCACCCCCTCCCCTGCAGGGGAAGGGGGAATAATGCCCGGCCTGCGCTACGAAAAGCTCCACCTCCCCCCCGTCGCCGGCGTGGACGAGGCGGGGCGCGGCCCGCTCGCGGGGCCGGTCGTCGCCGCCGCCGTGGTCCTGCCCCCTCGCGGCGTCCCGCGCGGGATCGACGATTCGAAGAAGCTGTCCGCCGCGGAACGCCAGCGCCTCCACGCGCGCATCCTGGACTGTGCGCAGGTCGGCATCGGCATCGTCGGGCCGGAAGAGATCGACACGCTCAACATCTATTGGGCGACGATGAAGGCGATGACGCTGGCGGTCGACCGGCTGTGCGAGGGGCTGGGTTGCCCGCCCGGCCATGTGCTGGTGGACGGCAACCGCCTGCCGCGCTGGACCTATCAGGCGACCGCGATCGTCTCCGGCGATGCGCACAGCCGCTCGATCGCCGCCGCCTCGATCATCGCCAAGCACACGCGCGACACGCTGATGCTGGAACATGCGGAACGCTACCCGCACTACAACTGGCATTCGAACAAGGGCTATGGCTGCCCGCATCACCTCGCCGCGCTGCGCGAACACGGGCCCACCCCCCTCCACCGCCGCAGCTTCGCCCCCGTCGCCGCCGCTTTTGCGCGGATGAGCGCCTGTTCGGAAACTCGCGAAGACGCGAGTTTCTAGACGGCACCGGCCCGCTCCCCCACCCCGCCTCCCACAAAGTATGCTTGATGGGAGGCCGGGTGGGGGAGTTTCGGGTCGATCATGCCCCCGGCATGATCTGGACAGCGCGGGGCGCTGTCCACCCGACACTGGCCGGCGCCGCAAAACGCGCGCAGGCGCGTTTTCAAACGGACCCTGAGTCTTGCATGACACACCCGCAATATCTGGTGGCCGCCGAGTCGCACCATCCGCAATCGGTGGCGGCGGGCCGCGAATCAGGGTGTCGTTCAGCCGCCGTCCATGCGCCCCGTTAACTATTCGGCGCTTGACGGATTCGCGCCGGGCGGCACTTTAAGACGCTCGAAAAGGGGGCGGTATGGCAGTTGCAGACACTCTCGCGCGGCCGGCGGCCCGGCGCGGCGCGAAGGCGGATTCCGCCGCGCCCTCCACGGAGGCGCTGCCGCTCGACCGCATCCTGATGGCGGACTGCATCGCGACGATGAAGGCGCTGCCGACCGCGTCGATCGACATGATCTTCGCCGATCCGCCCTATAACCTGCAACTGGGCGGCGAGCTGTTCCGGCCGGACGGCAGCCATGTCGACGCGGTGACGGACGATTGGGACAAATTCGACACCTTCGCCGCCTACGACGCCTTCACCCGCGCCTGGCTGGCGCAGGCGCACCGCATCCTGAAGCCGAACGGCTCGATCTGGGTGATCGGCAGCTATCACAACATCTTCCGCGTCGGCACGGCGGTGCAGGATCTGGGCTTCTGGATCCTCAACGACATCGTCTGGCGCAAGGCCAATCCGATGCCGAACTTCCGCGGCACCCGCTTCACCAACGCGCACGAGACGCTGATCTGGGCATCGAAGGGGGAGAAGGCGAAATACACCTTCAACTACCGCGCGATGAAGACGCTGAACGACGAACTCCAGATGCGCTCGGACTGGGAATTCCCGATCTGCGGCGGGCAGGAGCGGCTGAAGAAGGACGGGCACAAGGTCCACCCCACGCAGAAGCCGGAGGCGCTGCTGTACCGCATCCTGCTCGCCTGCACGAAGCCGGGGGACGTGGTGCTCGACCCGTTCTTCGGCACGGGTACGACGGGCGCGGTGGCGCGGCGGCTGGGCCGGCGCTGGATCGGCATCGAGCGCGAGCCCGCCTATGTCGCCGCCGCCGAGGAACGCATCGCCGCCGCCCTGCCGCTCGATGAAAGCGCCGTCGCGACGATGCAGAGCCCGCGCCAGCAGCCCAAGGTGGCGTTCGGCGTGCTGGTCGAAAACGCCTACCTCACCCCCGGCTCGATCCTGACCGATGCCAAGCGGCGCTGGCGCGTGACGGTGCGCGCGGACGGCTCGCTCGCCAGCGAATGCGGCGCGACGGGTTCGATCCACAAGCTGGGCGCGACGCTGCAGGGCGCGCCGGCGTGCAACGGCTGGACCTTCTGGCATTACGAGGGCGCGGACGGTCTGCGGCCGATCGACGCGCTCCGCCAGACCTGGCTGCTGGCGACGCAGCCATAGCCGCGATCCGCTACCTTCGCCCCGTCCGCTTCGTCGACACCCCGATCGGTCTCGACGACGGGAAGGCGGTGCGGCTGGCGGGCGGGCTGCAATGGTTCACCGCCTATCAGGTCGTGACCGACGACGGCGCGCGGCGGACGGTTCCGGTGGCGGAAATCGACACACTCGGCGCGCGGGCTGTGCAACTTCATGCACACATCGTCGCACCCCGGCCGCCGCTGATGGTGGGCCCCCGCACGCTCCGGTTCGACCAGCCGCAGGTCATGGGCATCCTGAACGTGACGCCCGACAGCTTCTCCGACGGCGGCGCGCATGGCGACGATCCGGCGGGCGCGGCGGATGCGGGCATGGCGATGCTGGCGGCGGGCGCGGCGCTGGTCGATCTGGGCGGCGAATCCACCCGCCCCGGCGCCGCAACCGTCTGGGAAGGCGACGAGATCGCCCGCACCCGCCCGGTCGTGGAACGGCTGGCCCGCGCCGGTGCGCTCGTCTCGATCGACACGCGCAAGGCGGCGGTGATGGAGGCGGCGCTGGCCGCCGGGGCCGGCATCGTCAACGACGTATCGGCATTGTTGTGGGATACGGACGCGCCCGCGCTAATCGCGCGCGCCGGCTGCCCCGTCGTCCTGATGCACTCCCCCGACCCCGACAAGGGCGGCCATGGCCGCATGACACCCGGCGATCCGGTCGGCACGGTGTTCGAATGGCTTGAGCGGCGGGTCGCGGCGGTGATGGCGGCGGGCGTGCCGCGCGAGCGGATCGTCGTCGATCCCGGCATCGGCTTCGGCAAGTCGCTGGCCGAAAATCTGGCGCTGTTGAACGGACTTGCCGCATTTCACGGCCTGGGCTGCCCCGTCCTGCTGGGCGCCAGCCGCAAGCGGCTGATCGGCGCGCTGTCCAACGAGGCGCCCGTCGATCAGCGGCTGGGCGGCAGCATCGCGCTGGCGCTGAAGGGGGCGGAGGCGGGCGTCCAGCTGCTGCGCGTCCATGACGTCGCCGAAACCGTGCAGGCGCTGCGGGTCTGGCGGGGCCTGCGTGACCGGGCGCTGGTGGGCGATTGATCGAAGTTGTCCGTTTTGCGTTACGCCGTATCATCGGCCTAATCCGCCGATATGTCGCAACAATCAAGGTAACGGGATGATCGTCGACGCCGCACCACGCCTCAGCCGCATCGTAAGCGAGGTCTGGAAACCCCTGCTGATCCTGGCGGTGTGGGATATCATCGTCACCGTCACCTACTTCATCCTGCCGTTCAAGGCGCCGTCGCTGCCGCTGACGCTGTTCGGCTCGGCACTGGCGCTGTTCCTGGGGTTTCGCGACAATTCCGCCTATCAGCGCTGGTGGGAGGGACGCGTGCTGTGGGGCGCGATGATCAACGCCTCGCGCAGCCTGGCGCGCGCCGCCCGCAACTTCCTGCCCGAACCCGAGGGGCATGACCTGAAGCGCACGATCGTGCTGCGCCACGTCGCCTATGTGAACGCGCTGCGCTGCCAGCTGCGCCGCCAGCCGGCCGACCAGGAAGTGCTGCGCTTCCTGTCGCGGGGCGAGGCGGAGCCCGCCTTGCAGCGCGTCAACATCGCCAACGGCATCGTCGACGGCACCGGCCGCCGCATCGACACCGCGCGGCGCAACGGCTGGATCGACACGATCCAGCAGACGTCGATGGAAAGCGTGCTGATCGACATCGCCAACGCGCAGGGAGGGATGGAGCGGCTGAAGAACACGCCGCTGCCCAACCAGTATCGCTTCTTCCCGACGTTCTTCACGCACCTGTTCTGCGTGCTGCTGCCGATCGGGTTGGTCGAATCGCTGGGCTATGCAACGCCGCTCGGCTCGACGATCGCGGGGCTGATGTTCCTCGCCATCCTGCAGATCGGCGACGATCTGGTCGATCCGTTCGCCAACACCGTCCACGACGTGCCGCTGTCGGCGATGTGCCGGACGATCGAGATCGACCTGCTGCAGGCGATCGGCGAGCAGCCGCCCGAACCGCTGAAGCCGGACAAGGGCGTGCTGTGGTGACATTGACCGGGCGGACCCAAGGCGACAGGACAGTGGCATGACCGACCAGCCGCCGCTTCGCGCCACCATCATCCCCGTCACGCCGCTGCAGCAGAACTGCACCCTGATCTGGTGTACCGCGACGATGAAGGCGGCGGTGGTCGATCCGGGCGGCGACCTGCCCCGCATCCGCGACGCCATCGCCAAGGCGGGCGTGACGGTGGAGAAGATCCTGCTGACGCACGGCCATATCGACCATGCCGGCGAGGCGAAGCCGCTGGCCGACGAGCTGGGCGTGCCGATCGAGGGCCCGCACGAGGCGGACCGATTCTGGATCGCGCGGCTGGACGAGGACGGGCGCAATTACGGCATCCGCGGCGTGGTGTTCGAGCCGGACCGCTGGCTGGAGGACGGCGACACCGTCACCATCGGCGACCTGACGCTGGACGTGTACCTGACCCCCGGCCACACGCCCGGCCATGTGATCTTCCATCACGCGCCGTCCAAGTTCGCGCAGGTCGGTGACGTGCTGTTCCAAGGGTCGATCGGCCGCACCGACTTTCCGCTGGGCAGCCATGACGACCTGATCCGGTCGGTCGTGGAGAAGCTGTGGCCGCTGGGCGACGTGACGTTCGTACCCGGCCACGGCCCCGCCAGCACCTTCGCGCATGAGCGGCGGACGAACCCCTTCGTCGGCGACGCGGCGCTGGCCGGACGGGGCTGAGGACACGCTGAGGACGCAAGGGTCGCGATGGTCCCCGGCCGAAGCCGGGGAAGGCGCGCCGCCGGTTACTTCCCCCGCATCGCCGCCGTCTCCGCGCGGATCGCGCGGAATTCGGAGCCGTCGCGCCATTCCGGCCAGTCGCGGCTGTTCGCCAGGTCGAAGCCGATGCGACGGAGGAGGTCCACATCCGCCGCCGCGCCGCGCAGGTCCCAATCCGCCGACCAGGCGTCGCAGGTCTGGTGATAGCAGCGCATATAGCCGTCGAGCCACGCCTGGCCTGCCGCGCGGCCGCCCTGGACCAGATCAGGCGCGCCGCTGATCGCCATCAGCAGCAGCGTCGGCACGCCGCGCCGCGCGACGGAGAAATGATCCGCGCGATAGAACAGCCCGCGCTCCGGCAGCGCCTCCGGCGTCACCGTCCGCCCCTGCGCGCGGGCGGCGGCGGCAAGGCGATCCTCCAGCGCGTTCTGGCCGGCGCCGACCAGCATCACGTCGCGCGCTGGCCCCGCCGTCTGGAGGATATCCAGCGTCAGGTTCGCGACCGTCTTCGCCGCCGGGTAGACGGGATCGGCGGCATAGGTTTCGGAGCCGAGCAGCCCCCGCTCCTCCCCCGTCCACAGCGCGAACACCTGCGTCCGGTCGAACGGCTTCGCCTTCGCGGCGGCGCGGGCGATGGCGAGGACGCCGGCGGTGCCAAGCGCGTCGTCATTGGCGCCCGGGCGGATGCGGCGGCCCTGCGCGTCGGGCGCGCCCTCGCCATAGGCGTCCCAGTGGGCGCCGTACATCACCACCTCGTCCGGGTGCGTCCTGCCGGGCAGTTTGGCCAGCACGTTGCGGCTTTCGGCGCGCGTCACGGTGACGGGCAGGTCGGCGGAAAAGCCCGCTCCGGCCAGCGGCACGGGCCGGAAGTCCGACCGGCGGGCGGCGGCGCGCAGCTTCGCCAGATCCTGCCCGGCGGCGGCGAACAGCTGCGTCGCCGCCTCGCCCGCGATCCAGCCCTGCAGCATCACGCGCGGCGCCTTCGGATGCGCGACATCGTAATTCTCGCCGCCCGGCGCAGTGACCGTCGACCAGCCATAGCCCGCGCCCGGCGTGTCGTGGACGATCAGCGCCGCGATCGCGCCGCGCCGTGCCGCCTCCTCGAACTTGTAGGTCCAGCGGCCGTAATAGGTCATGCGCCGGCCACCGAACCTGCCGGTCGCATCGTCACCCGCCGCCGCCTCGAAATCCGGGTCGTTGACGAGGAAGACGGCGACCTTGCCCTTCAGGTCGACGCCCTTGAAATCGTCCCACTGGCGTTCCGGCGCGGTCACGCCATAGCCGACGAAGACCATCGGCGCGTTCGCCACCACGGCGCGATCGACCGGGCGGACGGTGGAGAGGTACACGTCGCGCCCCTGCGTCCAGGCGGTGCCGTTCGCGGTGATCGTGCCGGTGCCAAGCTGCGTGCGGATCAGCGGCACGGGCTGCGTCCAGCTGCCGCCGGGTCCGCCTGGCTGAAGGCCGGCGGCCTTGAACTGCCCGACCAGCCAGTCGATCGTCTTCGTTTCTCCCGCCGTACCCGGCGCGCGGCCGCCGAACGCGTCGGACGCCAGCACCTTCACATCGGCGGACAATTCGGCCGGCGAGGTCGGCGGCACGGGTGCGGCCGCGATCAGCGGCAGGGCGATGATCGGCAGCGCGGCAAGGACGGCAACGGCGGGAAAACGGGTCATGGGCTGGGGGCTCTCCGAACCGACAAGGGGCAAGTGAACGTTGAGAATGTTGAGGCCTGTGGAGGGTGTCCTCAACTTTCGCACGGGCGCCCGGCATTTGCGCGGGCGGTGTTGCTTTTCCGGCACATGACAGGGGTTCCGGGCATCGGCAATCCATAGCGCAACAGGGGTGGCGTAGGACAGCCGCCCGCCCCCGTGCCATGGGCGCTTCCGGTCCCGGTGCCGCGACCGCGCGGGATGCCGGGACGCGGCGGGCATGACGAAGCGTCCACCCGACGCCTTGCGCATTTGGCGCAATCCGCTATAGGGCGCCGCTTCGCGACAGGTCCGATCGCTCGCCCGGCTCTCATGCCGTGTGGTGGCCGTGCCCGTCTCTGCCGGTTCAACATATCTATCTAAGGTGCCGCAATGGCCGTCCCCAAGAGAAAGACTTCGCCCTCCAAGCGCGGCATGCGTCGTGGCCATGATTCGCTGACGATCGCGGCGTTCCAGGAATGCCCGAACTGCGGCGAGCTGAAGCGCCCGCACGTGCTGTGCGGCGCCTGCGGCCATTATAACGGCCGTGAGGTCGTCTCGGTCGAGGCCTAAGGCACACAACGGACCGTCTTGCCCGCAATGACCGACCAGCCCTGCATTGCCGTCGACGCGATGGGCGGCGACGAGGGGCTGGCCGTGATGCTGGCCGGCGCCGCACGCGCGCGCCGGCAGCATGACGGGCTGCGGTTCCTGCTGGTCGGCGACGAAGCCGCGATTCGCGCGGGGCTTGAGGGGCATCCGAACCTCAGCCAGCATTCCGAGATCGTCCATGCGCCCGAACTCGTCGGATCGGCCGAAAAGCCGAGCCAGGCGATCCGCCGCGCCAAGGTGACGTCGATGGGCGTCGCGATCGGGCTGGTAAAGCAGGGCCGCGCCGCCGCCGCCGTCTCCGCCGGCAATACCGGCGCGCTGATGGCGATGTCCAAGCTGGCGCTGCGCATGTTGCCGGGGATCGACCGGCCGGCGCTGGCCGCGCCGATGCCGACGCTGGGCGACAACGACGTCGTCATGCTGGACCTGGGCGCGAACACCGAGTGCGACGCCCGCAACCTCGTCCAGTTCGCGGTGATGGGTGCCGCCTATGCGCGCATCATCTTCGAGCTGGAGCGGCCGCGCGTCGCGCTGCTCAACATCGGGTCCGAGGATCAGAAGGGCACCGACGAGATCCGCGACGCCGCCGCGCAGCTGAAGGCGCAGACGCACCTGCCGCTGGCGTTCACCGGCTTCGTCGAGGGCAACCAGCTGGCGCGCGGGCATCACGACGTGGTGGTCTGCGACGGCTTTGCCGGCAACATCGCGCTGAAGACCGCCGAGGGGACCGCGCGCTTCGTCGCGGACCTGTTGAAGCGCGCCTTCACCAGCTCCACCCGGTCGAAGATCGGTTTCCTGATCTCCCGCCCGGCGACGCAGCTGTTGCGCGATCATCTGGATCCCAACAATCATAACGGGGCGGTGTTCGTGGGATTGAACGGGATCGTCGTGAAGAGCCATGGCAGCGCCAACGAGATCGGCGTGGCGACCGCGATCGGCAATGCGGCCAAGCTGGTCCGCGCCGACCTGACGCGCCGCATCGCCGAGGATCTGGCCGAATTCGAGGCGGCGGCGGCATGATCCGCGCGGTCGTCACCGGCACCGGCTCCGCCCTGCCCGTCCGCCGCGTGTCGAACGCGGAGCTGGCGCAGGAGGTTGACACCAGCGACGAGTGGATCGTCGAGCGCACCGGCATCCGCTTCCGCCACCTCGCCGGCCCGGACGAGACGACCGCGACGCTGGCACGCGATGCCGCCAGCGCGGCGATCGCGGCGGCGGGCCTGTCGGCGCAGGACATCGACCTGATCGTGCTGGCGACCGCGACGCCGGACCAGACCTTTCCCGCCACCGCCACCAAGGTGCAGGCGATGCTGGGCATCGACGACTGCGTCGCGTTCGACGTGGCGGCGGTGTGCTCCGGCTTCCTCTATGCCGTGCAGGTCGCCGATTCGATGCTGCGCACCGGCGTTCATGCCCGCGCGCTGGTGATCGGCGCGGAAACGTTCAGCCGCATCCTCGACTGGGAGGACCGCACCACCTGCGTCCTGTTCGGCGACGGCGCGGGCGCGATCGTGCTCGAAGCGCAGGAGAGCGCCGACGACGTGTCGAGCCCCGGCGCGCGCGGCATTCTGGCGGCCAAGCTCCACGCCGACGGGCGTCACAACGAACTGCTCTACGTCGACGGTGGTCCCTCGACCACCGGCACGGTCGGCAAGCTTCGCATGAAGGGGCGCGAGGTATTCCGCCACGCCGTCACCAACCTGTCGGCGGTGATGGCGGAGGCGTTGAAGGGCATCGACCTCACCCCCGATCAGGTCGACTGGGTTGTGCCCCACCAGGCGAACGCGCGCATTCTCGATGCGACCGCGCGCAAGCTCGGGCTGCCGGCCGAGCGCGTGATCGTGACGGTCGACCAGCACGCCAACACTTCCGCCGCCTCGGTTCCGCTCGCGCTCGACACGGCGGTGCGCGACGGGCGGATCAAGCCCGGCCACCTTGTGGTGCTGGAGGCCATGGGCGGCGGCTTCACGTGGGGCGCGGCGGTGCTGCGCGTCTGATCAGACGGTTGTACCGTAACGGGTACACCTGCCCAGTCGACAAAGTCGCTTCGGCTTTATACCACCGGAAAACAGGCATGTGGGGGAACCGATGAGCATGACGGACGCGGGCACGCTGACACGAGCCGACTTGGCCGAGGCGCTGCACAAGCAGATCGGCCTCTCGCGCGCCGATTCCGCCCGCGTGGTCGAGCAGATCCTGGCCAAGATGTGCGAGGCATTGTCGCACGGCGAGAACGTCAAGATCTCCGGTTTCGGCACCTTCGTGCTGCGCGACAAGGGCGAGCGGATCGGGCGCAATCCCAAAACCGGCGTGGAAGTGCCGATCGCGCCGCGCCGCGTGCTGACCTTCCGCGCCAGCCAGATGATGCGCGACCGCATCGCGGGCGCCAGCTGACGATCGTGGCGTCGGACGAGAAATCCGCCGCCGCCTTCCGGACGATCGGCGAGGTCGCCGCGGCGACCGGGGTCGCCCCGCACGTGCTGCGCTACTGGGAGGAACGCTTCCCGCAGCTCCGCCCGGTGACCCGCGCCGGCAACCGCCGTTACTATCGCCCTGCCGACATCGCGTTGATCGAGCGGATCGCCGCGCTGCTGGGCGGCGAGGGCTATACCATCCGCGGGGTCCAGCAACTGCTCGCGCGCGAGCGCTCAAAAAGCCGCGGCGCCACGCCCCCGGTCTCGCCCGCGCCGAGCGCCGGTGACGGTCCCGCGCCGAGCGAGACGAACCAGTCGCAGCACGAGTTGCAGGGCGAGGCCGCCACGCTCGCGCGCGTGCGGGTGGTGCGCGACTGGATCGCCGCCGCGCTGAACGACGATCGCGCTTAATCCCCGCTGCTCTCCACCAGCGCGTCGCGTAGCGCCTGCACCTGCCCGTTGAGCGCGGCGAGCTGGTCGATCGACAGTCGCGAGCGCTCCAGCAGCCGCTCCGCCAGGCAGCCGCAGCGCGCGCGCATCGCCTGCCCCGCCTCGGTGAGGAACACCCGCACCTGACGCTCGTCGTCCGGGTTCCGCCGACGCTCGACCAGACCTGCCGTCTCCATCCGCTTCACCAGCGGCGTGATCGTGCTCGACTCGAGCGCGAGCCGCTCGGCGATCGCGCCGACGCTGCGCCCGTCCTGCTCCCACAGCGCATGCAGCACGAGATATTGCGGGTAGGTGATGCCGAGCTCGTCGAGCAGCGGCTTGTACGCCCGCCCGACCGCCATGCTGGCGGCGTAGAGCGAGAAGCAGAGCTGTTGGTCGAGCGGCAGCGGAACGGACATTCACGTCATCCTGTCCCGCCACATAGCCCATTCCTTATCGCGATACAAATACCGCTGGACAAGCCCCGCCGGCCAGACTAGCAGCTATGTATCGAGGTAATAGTTGCCGCGACAGGAGATTGCATCATGACCGTCGACGTCAAATA
>CAJYLQ010000025.1 GCA_913775975.1 uncultured Sphingomonas sp.
CATGACGGTATCTGCACCCCAGCGGATCGACCAGACCAGCTTGTCTACTTCGGACGCAACATCGGACGCGACGGCGGAGTTGCCGATATTGGCGTTGATCTTGACCAGGAAGTTGCGGCCGATCGCCATCGGCTCGGATTCGGGATGGTTGATGTTGTTGGGGATGATCGCCCGGCCACGCGCGACCTCGTCGCGGACGAATTCGGGAGTCACATAGTCGGGGATCGCCGCGCCGAAGCTCTCGCCGTCGCGGACATACTCCCGGAGCATTTCGCGACCGAGATTTTCGCGTGTCGCGACATATTCCATCTCGGGGGTGATGATGCCGCGGCGGGCATAATGCATCTGGCTGACGTTCGCGCCGGCTTTGGCCCGCAGCGGACGGCGGTTGACGTTCGGGAACGGCTGGACGCCGCCCGAGCGGTCGGGGCCGAGCTGGCCATTGTCCTCGGGGCGGATCTCGCGCGCGTCATAGGCCTCGACGTCGCCGCGCGCCATGATCCACTCGCGGCGCAGCGCGGGCAGGCCGGCGGCGATGTCGATGCGCGCGGTCGGATCGGTGTAGGGGCCGGACGTGTCATAGACGTTGAGCGGTGGCTCGCCGGAGGAGGGATCGAGGTCGATCGCGCGCATCGCGACGTTCAGCGGGCCGACGTGGATCTTGCGGCTGCCGCGGATCGGGCCGGTGGTGACACCAATTTCGGTACGGGCGGGAACGTCGGCCATAACTTCTCTCTCCAACTCGCGGGGAGGAAGACGGTGGCCGGAGGTCGCCGCGTCCACTCCCTACGCCGGTGTCAGCCGGATCAGGTTCAGCGGGTCGAGGACTGCGGTCCTCCTCTCAACCGCAGCATCGGCGGTCCCCCGGGGAGCGGCCGGTATAGGCCCGCACGTGCCGCGACACCAACGAAAAAGGCCGCGCGCCGCCGGATGCGGCGCGCGGCCAATTCGCCCCGGGGCGTGACGTCAGGCGAACGCGCCGCTGCTGCGCAGCGAATCGATCGAATTGTTGGTCCCGGCCGGGAAGAAGCCGCCCGAGGTCGCCGCCGCCTTGGTCAGATAGACGATGTTGTGGACCTGCAGCGTGGTGCGGCTGTAGGCGATCGCATTGCTGTCGGCCGGGACGATATTGGCGACCTGCGCACCGCTGACCGTCTTGGTGATGCCCTCGTCGAGCTCGTTGAGATTGGGCAGCAGCGTGGTGCCGACCCCGTCGAGGCTGTCGCGATAGTCGGAGATCGCATTTGCCTTGGTGATCGCGTCCGACGCCCCGGACACCAGCGTGCCCATCCGATACAGCTCCGCGCGGATCAGCCCGGCGTGATAGGCCTCTGCGGCGAGGATGCCGGCCGCCGCCTCCAGATAGATCGCGCTGCTGATGAGCGGCGATGCGCCCTTGTAGGCGGTGACGCCGACGTCCTCGAACAGATAGGCGGCGAGCAGGAAGCTCTTGTCGTCGGCATAGGGATCGAACGTGTCGTTGGCACCGATGATCCCGGCGTTGCGCGCCGCGAGCGTGAAGGCGCCGCTCGCCCCGCCGTCGATGTTGATCGCCGGCTGCGCGATCACCTGCGCCGCGTTGACCGCGGTGATCACCGCACGCAGCGCGTTGACGTGCGCCAGCTCGTCGGCGGCGATCTCGCGCGCATAGCTGGCGATGATCGGGTCGGAGAAGGCGACCTTGCGCCCGCCGGTCACGCCGCCGCGCGTGCCAACCGCGCCGGTCAGGCTCGCCTCGGGCAGCGAGCGGCCGAACGCGGCGAAGGAATAGAATTGCGCCTCGAGATATTCGAGGTTCAGCGCGAGCTGCAGGATGCCGACATCGGTCGAGACGCTGCCGGTCGGCGTCGGGGTCGGCGTGGGGGTCGGGCTCGGGCTGGTGCTGTTGTTGTTGTCGCTGCCGCAGGCGGACAGCAAGGCGAGTCCGCCGGCCGCAGCGGTGCCAGCGCCGGCCAGCTTGAGGAAGCGGCGGCGCTCGGCCCGGCGGGCCTCGGCGAGTTCGAGCGCGGCGAAAACGGAATCCTTGATCATGGCGTCATTCCCTGGTTCGGGGCGTGTGGGGCAAAGGCGGGGAGGCGGTGCGAACCGTCTCGCGTCAGACCGATGCCGCGCTCGTCTTGATGTTGCCGTTGACCCCGGCCGGGAAGAAGCCCCCGCTCGCCACCGCCGCCTGGTTGAGATAGACGATGTTGAGCACCTGCAACGGCGTGCGGCTGAACGCGATGCCGTTGCTGTTGAGCGGCGCGATGTTCGACACGTCGCCGTCGCTGGTGGTGGTGACCGCCAGCCCGCTGTCGTCGACCGGGCCGATGCCGCGGACCAGATCCTCGGCCGGGCTGCCGTCCAGCCGGTCGCGCGCCGCGGAGATGGCGGTGGTCGCCTCGATCAGCTGGAGCGAGGGCGTCTGCAACCCCTTGCGATACAGCACCGAGCGGATGATCGCGGCATGATATGCCTCGACCGCGAGGATGCCGGCCGCCGCTTCCAGATAGATCTTGCTGTTGATGAGCGCGGGCGCCGCACCCTTGTAGGCGGTGACCCCGACGTCCTCGAACAGATAGGCGCCGAGCAGAAAGTTCTCGTCCGACGCATAAGGGTCGAACGCGACCCCGTTGCCGACCAGCCCGGCGGCGCGTGCGGCGGTGCTGAATGCGCCGGTCGCGCTGGTGCCGAGATCGATCGTGGGCTGCGCGAGGAGCGACGATGTCGTGAACTGCGCGCGCAGGAAGCGGACGTGCGCCAGCTCGTCCTGATAGATTTCCTGCGCATATTGCTGGACGATCGGGTCCTTGAACCCGACCGCCCGCCCGCCGGTGGCCGCGCCCGCGGTGCCGACCGCGCCGCTGATGTCGGCGGCGGCGAGCCCGCTGCCGGTGACGGCGAAGGCGTAATAATTCGCCTCGAGATATTCGAGGTTCAACGCGAAGTTGAGCACGTCGACCTCGGTGAAGGTCGAGGTCGGGGTGGGGGACGGCGAGGGCGAGGGGGTGGGCGTCGCGGTCTGCGCCTGTGCCGTCCCGGACAGCGTTGCCGCGGCGGCCGCGGCACCCAGCGCACCGGTGAAGAAGGCGCGACGCGAATCGCGGCGACGCACGCGCGCGTCGAGCGTCTCGATCAGCTGCTCGCTATCGGTCATGGCAGGCTCGTCCCTTCTATTACTCGCGCCGGTACGCGGCGTTGCTGCGCGTGATAGGCCAGCATCGCGCGGGGGGCAAAGTCGGGATTTTGCTTTTTTGACGTCGCCGTTGCTCAGCTGTCGTCCCGGACTTGATCTGGGACCCCGCTTCTTCGCGACCGGGGGCAAGGCGTGGGCGCCCGCCGCGGCGAAGCCGCGTCGTCGGTCGGGGCGCTGCCCCGCCGGCCGGTCTTGCGCGTGGTCGGCGCAGCGTGCGCCGGCCCGCCCGGCGACTTAAAACGTATAGCCGACGCCCAGCGCCGCCAGCCATTGGCTGCGCGACCCAGCGACCGACACCACCGGCGTGTCGCCGAAGTCGTTGAGCATCTTCTTGTAGGTAACCCCGCCGATCGCCTTCCAGCCCTTCAGCAGGTTGCCGGTCAACGAATAGGTGCCGGCCATGCCGACCGTCCAATGCTTCCACCCGCCACGCGTGCGATATTGCGGCAGCCCGCTCGCCAGCGACTGCGCGGCGTCGACGTCGAAATAGGTGCGCGCGAAGCCGCGCTCGACGCGCTCGGCCGAAGCGAACAGCCCGACCCCGGCCTTGAGGCTGAGCGGCGTGAAGTAATTCACCGACGGCGACCAGATCCCGCTGTCATGGACGCCGCTGACGTCGTGGCGATAGCTGAGCGAGGCCGACAATTTGTCGTACGGGCTGGTGAGCACGCCGGTCTTGCCGAGCCCGACATAGCCGCCCAGCTCGAACGCGGTGTCACGCTCGCCCAGCGCGCGGATGCGGCGATCGTCGATCGCCTTGTTGTTGGTGCGGTTGAAGTTGATGACCCCGATCGGCCCGGCCTGCACGTCCCAGCGCGGCCCCGACGGGTTCGGGATCAGATCGATCGAGGCGCGGTTGCCGAGTACCTGGAACGCGAAATTGTGGAAGGAGCCGATCGCCGCCGGGCCGGGAACGACGCGATAATGGTCCGATCCTTCATAGTCCGGCAGATAGGCGGCGGCGACCGCGACGGTCACCGTGTCGCCGACCAGCGCCGGATCGGGCGTCGGGTTGGGCTCGGCCAGAACCGATGCGCTCTGCGCGAGCGCGGGCATCGCGAGACAGGCGAGCCCGGCGGCGAGCAGCGCACGGGCGGCGAAACGATTGACGTACACGTAAATTCCCCTTTGGTCTGCGCGCCCAACCGCTCGCGGGGAATTTTGCTCCATGTTGCTGGTTACAGCATGTAGCGCATCCGGATCTGTTGCTCTTCGGCATCAGTGGTCAGCGAGAAGCGCGCCGCCGAGAAACGCGGCGGCCCGAACCGGATCGCGGGGTTGCGCGAGAAGCCGAACCCCTCCTTGGGGATGCCTGCGAACGTGTCGAGCTTCTTGTTGCCGTTCTCGTCGTGGATCACCGCCACCGCATAGTCGCCGCGCGGCAGGCCCGGGAAGCGGATGCTGGTCTGCCCCGCGGGCACCGAGCGCGTCACCGCGTCGCGATCGTCGACGCAATTCGGGAAATTGTCAGGATCGGCGGTCAGGCACAGCCGCAGCATCCCCTTGGACGAGCGCAGATGGTCGATCTCCACCTGCAGCGAGCCGACCGGCGCCGCGCCGATCAGCGGCACCGCCAGCAGCGCCAGCGCCGCCGCGGCGCGCCGCTTTCGCGTGATCGCGCGCGAAATCGCCGAGCCCGTCGTCGGTGCCGCAGAGCCGGTCCCAGAAGCGGAAATAAAGGCCATAGTTACATCCGTACCGTTCATGGTGCCGCTGGTGATGGCTGGCGGTAATCAGCCACCGGCCCACCCGTCCCCCCCACATGAACTTCGGGAACATTTCCCAGCCCATATGGTTGGTCACTCCCATAATCGTCATGATCGTCAGCACCACCCCCAGTGCGGTGACATGGATCGGAATCACGAAGACCAGTAGCGGAATGGCAACAGCGCCGGTCAGCGCCTCGACCGGATGGAAGGCCATCGCCGCCCAAGCGGTTGGCGGGCGGCTGGCGTGATGCACCGCATGCGCCAGCTTGAAGACGCGCGGACGATGCATCCAGCGGTGCGTCCAGTAGAACCATGTATCGTGCGCGATCAGATACAGCAGCACCGACACCGGCAGATACCATAACGGATAGGCATGGACGTCGGCGTAGATCCGCGTCCAGTCGCGGTTTTGCCAGCCCCAGGCGATGATCCCGGCGGGTACGCCGTAGATGCCGGCGGAGGCGAGGCTCCACAGGATCTCGCGGCGGATCTGCGGATCGAGCCCGGCGTAGAGCCGCGGGTGCTTCAGCCGCGTCGCGAGCGCGAAGCCGGCGCTCGCGGCCAGATAGCGCACCCCGACGATGACGCTCATCGCCAGCGCCGACAGCAGGATAGCGATGGTCGCGGACATAAGCGGCTTCTAGCGCATCGCCGCCGGGCGCGATAGGCAGGGCCATGCCTGTACGCCCTGCCGATATCGCGCTCGCCCACCGCCTCGCCGACGCCGCGGGCGCGGTGATCCGCCCCTATTTCCGCCAGCCGGCCGGGCTGGAGCTGAAGGAGGATCGCTCGCCGGTGACGCGCGCCGACCGTGAGGCGGAGGAGGCGATGCGCCGGCTGCTCGACGCCGAATGCCCCGGTGACGGGGTGATCGGCGAGGAACATGGCGTCAAGGACGGCGTCACCGGCCGGCAATGGGTGCTCGACCCGATCGACGGCACGCGCAGCTTCACCGCCGGGCGCGCGATCTTCGGGACGCTGATCGCGCTGGTCGAGGACGGCTGGCCGGTGCTGGGAATCATCGACCAGCCGGTGCAGCGCGAACGCTGGACGGGCGTGACCGGGCGACCGACCCTGCTCAACGACGCGCCGGTGCGGACGCGGGCGTGCGCGGCGCTGGAGGGCGCGATCGTCGCGACGACCAGCCCGCATCTGTTCGAGGACGCCGACGTGCCGCATTTCATGGCGCTGGTGACCGCTGCGAGTGGCGGCGCGCCGCGACAGGGGCCGGTCTATGGCGGCGACTGCTACAATTACGGGCTGCTGGCGAGCGGGTTCCTCGACATCGTCTGCGAATCCGGGCTCAAGCTATACGACTTCGCGGCACTGGCCCCGATCGTCGAGGGCGCGGGCGGGCGGATGTGCGACTGGAACGGCGACCCGCTGACCGCCGACAGCGCCGGGCACGTGCTGGCGATCGGCGATCCGGCGCGGACCGATGACGTGCTGGAAGCGATCAGGACGCTGCCGCACGCGCATTGAGCGATCTTGCTCCCCCTCCCGTCCCCGCGTCTGCGGGAGAGGGGTAACGGTCAGAAGATCCCGAGGAATTTCTTGCGCTGCGCCTTGCCGTCGCCGCGCTCGCCGTCTTCGCTGGTGGCGGTGGTGCCCTTGCCGACATCGTCGCGCGGCGCGCCCTTCGTCGTGCGCTGGGCCTGCGCCGTCGCGCCCGCCAGCACCGGGCCGCAGGCCGCGCCCTTGGCATCGCCGACATCGACAAAGGCGAGCACGCCCGCCAGCGGCGTCGCGACGAGGGACAGGCCCAGCCCCGCGCCCGCGCGCGCCACGAGATCGCCCGATATGACGTTGAGCGAGGGCGCCGCGAAATAGCCCCCCAGCGTGACCGGCGACTGGCCCGAGAACAGCGAGAACTTCTTGGCGTCCGCGCGGATGGCGAGGTCGATCGCCTCGTTGCGGAAGCTGAAGCCGCCACGCCCGACGATTACGTTCTTGGTCGTGTCGATCAGGATCGGGTCCGCCGCCGCGATCCCGTTTCGCACGGTGAACGCCACCAGCCCGCAATTCATCCGCACCGGCTTCTTCAACTGATCCTCGAACATCTTCTGGACGAAGGTGCCGAGGTCCAGTTCCGCCAGCTGGACGTTGCGGGTCCATAGCGTGCCCTGCGGCATGATGAAGGCGATGCGCCCGCGCGCGGTCGACAGCGAATCATGGACCGTATCGCCCCGGCCCGCCAGCTGGATGCGCCCCTTGATCGTGCCGGTCGTCCCCGCCTCCGCCACGCCATAACCGGCGAGCAGCCGGCCGAGCGGCGTGGGGGCGAGGCGGATGCCGTAGGTGACGGCGCTGGGCCGCTGCCGCGTGTCGAACACCACGTTCGACGCGACGTTGCCGCGCGCCATCGCGAAGGTCAGCGGCGACAGTGCCAGCCGGCCATCCTTCAGGGCGAGCGTTACGTTCACGTCGGAAATCGGCACGTTGCGCGAACGGACGGTGCCGATCGTCCATTTCAGGTCCGCGTCGAACGCCCGCATCGTCTGGATCGGCAGGGCGGCATCGGGCAAAAGCCGCTGCGGCGCCGCGCCCGTCGCGCGTGCGGCGGCGACGGCGCCCTGTTTCTCGACGATATCAGGGTTGTAGCCGATGAAGGGCGCGGCATCGATGATATCCAGGCTATTCGTCGCCAGCGTCGAATCGAGGTGCAGGCGCTCGCCGGTGGTGATCGTCAGCTGCCCGGCGAGATCCGTCCGCCCCGCGACGCCGCGCAGCCGGGTGAAGCGATAGACCTCCGCATCCTTCACCATCGTGCCGCGCACCCGATAGGTGCGCGTGTTGGGGATCACGACGCCGATGATGTCCAGCAGGTCCGCCATGTTACGCCCGCGCGCCGCGACCGCCAGCGGCACCCGCTCGATCTCCGCGATGGACGGCAGGGTGCCGGCGACGTCGATGACGTTGCCCGCCGCCCGCATTCGCGCGACCAGCTGGTTGCGGCCGCGATTCGCGGTCGCGTCGGGCGTCAGCATGCGGGCGACGAGCGTGAAGGGCGTATCGCGGACCCGGCCCGTGCCGGTAACGCCGATGGCGCGGCCGATTTGCGCATCCTTCGATGCGAAATCCTCCAGATTCAGATCGGCCACGACGCGCATCCGCGGATCGAGATAGCGGACGGTGGTGCCCCGGATCGTCGCGGTGTCGATCCGGGGGAAGGCAAGCGGCTTGCCCCCCTTTTTCGGGCTGCCGAAGGTCCAGCTGTTGGTCGTGTGGTCGCGCCGCCACTCCAGATCGACCGCGCCGTTCGTCAGGTCGAGCGTATGGAACCGCCGCTTGCCGAACAACAGCGACAGGGGCGCGATGCGCGCGTCGATCCGGTCGGCGGTGAACAGCTGAGGCCGCGTCGCCCAGTCGGGGTTGGAAAGCGCTATCCGTTCCGCCACGAAGCGCAGGTCGAAGGGCGCGAAATACAGCTGGAAATCGCCGCCGACGCGCACCGTCCGCTCGGTCAGGCCGCCGACGACGCGTTCGAAGGGGTGGCGCAGGAACCGGCCCTTGGTGATGAACAGCACCAGCCAGGTCGCCATCAGCAGCGCGACGATGCCGATCGCGATCCGCGCCGCGATCCGAAGCAGTCTTCGCCGACGGCGAAGGTCGGGCGGCGGAGCGACGCTGTCCATCGCCGCCCGACGCTTCACCGGCCGTTCCGGTTCCGCATCGGTTGCAATCCGGCGGCACCGGCGCTAAGGGCCCCGCTTCACCGAGCGATGCGCGTGAAGACGGCCCGGCCAATGGGGCTGCCGCGGCTGTCCGATGCATCGCCCAATGGAAAGGACCAAAATGCCCAAGCTCAAGACCAAGAGCGGCGTCAAGAAGCGCTTCAAGATCACCGCCACCGGCAAGATCAAGCACGGCGTCGCTGGCAAGCGTCACCGCCTGATCAGCCACAATTCCAAGTACATCCGCCAGAATCGCGGCACCTCGGTGCTGGCGAAGGCCGACACCGCGACGGTGAAGGCCTGGGCCCCCTACGGCCTGAACTAAGGAGGGCTTGAGACATGGCACGAGTGAAGCGCGGCGTAACGACGAAGTCGAAGCACAAGCGGATTCTGGATCAGGCGAAGGGCTATTACGGCCGTCGCAAGAATACGATTCGCATCGCCCGTCAGGCGGTCGAAAAGGCCGGCCAGTACGCCTATCGCGACCGCAAGGTGAAGAAGCGCACGTTCCGCGGCCTGTGGATCCAGCGCATCAACGCCGGCGTCCGGGCCGAGGGCCTGACCTATTCGCAGTTCATGCATGGCCTGAAGCTGGCGGGCATCGAACTGGACCGGAAGGTGCTGGCCGATATCGCGATGCA
Organism: uncultured Sphingomonas sp.; assembly: GCA_913775975.1. Lineage (GTDB taxonomy): Bacteria > Pseudomonadota > Alphaproteobacteria > Sphingomonadales > Sphingomonadaceae > Sphingomonas. Next base: position 9,200 of record CAJYLQ010000025.1, read on the forward strand.
CGAGGAAGCGGCCTTCAGCGCGATCATCGCGCAGGCCAAGGCAGCGCTGCCGCAGGCGGCCTGACTTCTCTTCGCCGAGAATACGGAAAGGGCGTCGGTGGCAACACCGGCGCCTTTTTTGTTGTGTGTGAGGTACTCATCGGGTCCCGCCCCGCGCGTCATCCCCCCGCAAGGCGCGACCCCGTTCCCCTCGTCATTCCATCCCGGCGCGTCCACCGGCATCGGGTGTAGCGCACGAACAGCCGACTGGCCGTCATCCCCGCGCAGGCGGGGATCCATTGCCGCTGATCGTCGTGGCTCTCACACCGGCCAGGGCGTATGGATTCCCGCCTGCGCGGGAATGACGGGAGGGAGAGGGATGAGCGAACGGCAACCGTGCGTCTACATCCTCGCCAGCGGTCGCCACGGCACGCTGTATATCGGTGTCACGTCCAACCTTCTGATCCGCCTCGCCCAGCATCGCGGCGGCCTCATCAAAGGCTTCACGTCCCGGTACGACATCACCCGCCGGGTCTGGTACGCCACCGCCGACACGATGGAGGCCGCGATCGTCCGCGAGAAGCAGTTGAAGAAGTGGAATCGCGACTGGAAGTTGCGCCTCATCGAAGAGGCCAATCCCGCATGGGTTGACCTTGCCATCGGCCTCGGCTTTGACCCCGCCACCCCCTTGTCGCCTGCGGATGCGTGACGGAAGAACAGATATGACACACGACCTCGACACCTTGCGCGAACACATCCTCGCCGCCATCGCCGCCGCCCCCGGGCTCGACGCGCTGGAGGTCGTGCGCGTCGATGCGCTGGGCAAGCAGGGGCGCGTGACGCAGCTGCTCAAGACGCTGGGCGGGATGAGCCCCGAGGAGCGGCTGGTCGAGGGGCCGCGCATTCAGGGGCTGCGCGAGGCGGTGACGGGCGCGATCGCGGAGCGCAAGGGCGCGCTGGAAAAGGCCGCGCTCGATGCGCGCCTCGCCGCCGAGACGCTCGACATGACGCTGCCCGTCGATGCCGTGCCCGCCGGTACGGTCCATCCCGTCAGCCAGGTGATGGACGAGTTGGCGGAGATCTTCGCCGATCTGGGCTTTGCGGTCGCGACCGGGCCGGAGATCGAGACGGACTGGCACAATTTCACCGCGCTCAACATTCCGGAGACGCACCCGGCCCGCGCGATGCACGATACCTTCTACCTCGCCGGCGTCGACCCGGCGGGGGACGAGCGCGAGACGTTCCGCGTGCTGCGCACCCACACCAGCCCCGTGCAGATCCGCACGATGCTGAACCAGCAGCCGCCGATCCGCATCATCGCGCCGGGCCGCACCTATCGCTCCGATTCGGATGCCACGCACACGCCGATGTTCCATCAGGTGGAGGGGCTGGTGATCGACAAGGGGATCACGCTCGGCCACCTGAAATGGACGCTGGAGACATTCCTGAAGGCGTTCTTCGAGCGCGACGACATCGTCCTGCGCCTGCGGCCCAGCTATTTCCCGTTCACCGAACCTTCGGCGGAGGTCGATGTCGGCTTCCGGATGGTGAAGGGCAAGCGCGTGATCGGCGGGTCGGGCGACGATGCGGATGGCGGCTGGATGGAGGTGCTGGGCAGCGGCATGGTCCATCCGAAGGTCATCGCCGCCTGCGGGCTGGACCCGGCCGAGTGGCAGGGCTTCGCCTTTGGTTGCGGGATCGACCGGCTGGCCATGCTGAAATACGGCATGGACGACCTGCGCGCCTTTTTCGACGGCGATATCCGCTGGCTGAAGCATTACGGCTTTGCCAGCCTAGACGTGCCGACGCTGTCTGGCGGCGTGGGCGTGGCGGCCTGATTCGAACCCTGTCCGTCATCTCGGCGCGGGCTGGGATCCATGGACGGCGGCGCATGACATTGGGAGACGGATCGTCCGCCGACCGGCCGACCGTCTCCATGGGTTCCGGCTCTCGCCGGAATGACGACAAGCGACGGAAGCGATCCGATGAAGTTCACCCTCTCCTGGCTCAAGACCCATCTCGACACCGACGCGTCGCAACAGGCGATCGTCGAGGGCCTGACGCGTATCGGGCTGGAGGTGGAGGGCGTCACCGATCCCGGCGCGGCGCTGAGCCCCTTTCGCGTCGCGCGAATCCTCAGCGCGGAGCGGCATCCCCAGGCGGACAAGCTGCAGGTGCTGTCGGTCGATGCCGGGGACGGCCCGCTTCAGGTCGTCTGCGGCGCAACCAATGCGCGCGCGGGGCTGGTCGGCGTGTTCGGCGCGCCCGGCACCTATGTCCCCGGCGCCGACATCACGCTGAAGGTGGCGGCGATCCGCGGCGTCGAATCGAACGGCATGATGTGCTCGGCGCGAGAGCTTCAGATCGGCGAGGGGCATGACGGCATCATCGAGCTGCCCGGCGATGCGCCGGTCGGCACCAGCTATGCCGATTATGCCGGGCTGACCGATACCGTCATCGACGTGTCGATCACCCCCAACCGGCAGGACTGCATGGGCGTGCGCGGTATCGCGCGCGATCTGGCCGCCGCCGGGCTCGGCACGCTGGTGCCGCTGACCGTGCCGAATGTGCCGGGCGAGGGCGCGGGCCCCGACGTCAGGATCGAGGATGCGGCGGGCTGCCCCGCCTTCTACGCGCAGGGCGTGTCGGGCCTGACCAATGGCGAGGCGCCGGAGTGGATGCGCCGCCGGCTGACCGCGATCGGGCAGAAGCCGATCAGCGCGCTGGTCGACATCACCAATTACATGACGGTCGATCTCGGCCGGCCGCTGCATGTCTATGACAAGGCCAAGCTGGCGGGCGCTCTGGTCGCGCGCCATGCCCGCGCGGGCGAGACGGTGGAGGCGCTCAACGGCAAGACCTATACGCTGGGCGACGGCATGACCGTGATCGCCGACGATGCGGCGGTCCACGATATCGGCGGCATCATGGGCGGCGCACATTCGGGCGTGTCGGCGACGACGACCGACGTCGTCATCGAATGCGCGTATTTCGCGCCGGAGGCGATCGCGCGCACCGGGCAGGCGCTGGCGCTGACCTCCGATGCGCGGCAGCGGTTCGAACGGGGCGTCGACCCGGCGTTCCTCGACGACGGGCTCGCGATCGCGACGTTCCTCGTGCTGGAATATTGCGGCGGCACCGCCAGCGCCGCGACCCGCGCGGGCGAGCCGCCGCTCGGCACGCGCGCCTATGCCTATGACCCCGCCTTGTCGGAGACGCTGGGCGGCCTCGCCGTCGCGCCGGAGCGGCAGCGCGCAATTCTCGAATCGCTCGGCTTCACCGTCGCGGACGACTGGCAGGTGACGCCGCCGACGTGGCGCCGCGATATCGACGGCCCCGCCGATCTGGTCGAGGAGGTGATCCGCATCGAGGGGATCGACAAGGTCGCGCCCGTGCCGCTACCGCGCATCCCCGGCGTCGCCCGGCCGACCGCGACGCCCGAGCAGCGGCTGGAGCGCCGCGTTCGCCGCGCCGCCGCCGCGCGCGGGCTGGACGAGGCGGTGACGTGGAGCTTCATCGCGGAGGGTGAGGCGGCGGCGTTCGGCGGTGGTGCCTTCACGCTCGCCAACCCGATCAGCGAGGAGCTGAAGGTGATGCGCCCGACGCTGCTCGCGGGCCTGCTCTCCGCGACGGAGCGCAACCTGCGGCGCGGCGCGGGCAGCGTGCGATTGTTCGAACTGGGGCGCCGCTATCTGGCGGAGGGCGAGCGGCCGACGCTGGGCGTGGTGCTTGCCGGTGATCGTACCCCGCGCGGCTGGCGCGGCGGCAAGGCGACCGGCTTCGACGCATATGACGCCAAGGCGGAGGCGCTGGCGCTGCTCGCGGCCGCCGGCGCGCCGGTCGAGAATCTGCAGGTGATGGGCGAGGCGGGTGAGGCGTGGCATCCCGGCCAGTCGGGCACGCTGCGGCTGGGGCCGAAGACGATCCTGGCCCGCTTCGGCATGTTGCATCCCTCGCTGCTCAAGGCGTTCGATCTCGACGGCGCGGTCGCGGCGGTGGAGCTGTATCTCGATGCGCTGCCGGCGAAGCGGGGGGCGGGCGGTTTCATGCGCGCCGCCTATGCGCCGCCCGCATTGCAGCCGGTGCGGCGCGACTTTGCCTTCCTCGTGCCGCAGGGGCTGGCCGCCGAGGCGCTGATCCGGGCGGTGCGCGGCGCAGACAAGGCGGCGATCGTCGCGGCGCGCGTCTTCGACGTCTTCACCCGCGACGAGGAGACGTCGATGGCGGTGGAGGTAGTGCTGCAGCCCGGCGAGAAGAGCTTCACCGAGGCCGAGCTGAAGGCGATCGCCGACAAGATCGTCGCCGCCGCCGCGAAACAGGGTGCCACTTTGAGGGGTTAAGCGCCCGTCTCCCTCCCCTTTAGGGGAGGGCCGGGGTGGGGCGTTTCACCGGACGCTGCGCCCATGGCGACGCCCCACCCCCAGCCCCTCCCCTGAAGGGGAGGGGAGAAGGAGCCTGAATGACCGACCTGATCTGGATCCGCACCGACGCCCTTTCCGCCGCGATCAACCCGTTCGGCGCGGAGCTGACGCACCTTCGCGATGCGGACGGCGCAGAGCTGATGACCGATGCGGACCCGGCCTATTGGCCGAAACACGCGCCGATCCTGTTTCCGGTCATCGGCCTGACGAACGGCGGCATCCGCATCGACGGCGCGACCTATGCGATGACCAAGCACGGTTTCGCCCGCGACCTGCCGTTCACCGTCGTCGAGCAGGGGGCGGACCATTGCACGCTGGCGCTGACCGATAGCGCGCAGACGCGCGCGCTCTACCCTTATGCCTTCCGGCTGGAGATCGCGTTCCGTGTGGAGGGCGCGACGCTGTCGATCGCGGCGCGTGTCGTTAATCCGGCGGACGTGCCGCTGCTGGCGCAGTTCGGCTTCCACCCCGCCTTCGCCTGGCCGCTGCCATATGGTGCGGCGCGCAAGGACCATCGCGTCGTGTTCGATCGGAACGAGCCGGAGCGGCTGCGCGAGATCACGCCAGACGGCCTGATCGCGGCCGCAACCGCCGACAGCCCGCTGACGGACGGGCGGACGCTGAATCTGAAGGACGACCTGTTCGTGCACGACGCGCTGGTCTGGGACCCGGTCGAATCGGATGCGGTCATCTATTGCGCGGCCGGTGGCCCGCGCCTGCGCGTCAGCTTTCCCGATACGCCGGCACTGGGCATCTGGACGAAGCCGGGCGCGCATTTCGTGTGCATCGAGCCGTGGCATGGCATCGCCGATCCGGAGGGTTTTACCGGCGATTTCGCCGACAAGCCGGGTGTCTTCACGGTTGCGCCGGGCGGCGAGAAGCGGATCGGGATGAGCGTGACGCTGGAGGGGTAGGGAAGGCTTCCCCCGTCGTTGAGGGCAGAGTGCCGCGAGCGTCGCGTCGGCGGTGGTGCCCCGCCCCGACGCCTCCCCTGAAGGGGAGGGACTTTTTGCCCTAGCGCGGTCGCGTCCACAGGTTCGCGTCGCGCGGCGTTGGCGGATAGAGGCGTGCGCGCCCGCGCGCCTCGCCATAGGCGCGGGCGATGAAGCCCAGTTTCTCGACCTTGCCCGTCGTCACGCGGCGGTCCCACGCCGCCGCGCCCCGGCCTGCGACCTTGCGCGCGATAGCGCCATAGATCGCCGCCGCCGACAGCACCGCCCAGGCCGATCGGCGGGACAAGGCGGGGGTGCCGTGGCGCGCGCTCACCTCGAGCGCCTCGGCCCGTTCCGCCAGCCGCCGCGCGATCGCCGCCAGCGCCGGGCGATGCGCGGGCGCCATGAGGTCGTCGGTCGGGATGCCCGCTGCGTCCAGCCAGTCCTGCGGGAGGTAGCAGCGGCCCGCCGCCGCATCCTCATCCACGTCGCGGGCGATATTGGCGAGCTGGAAGGCGAGGCCGAGATCGCAGGCGCGGTCCAGCGTCGCATCGTCGTCGGGCGACACGCCCATCACCACCGCCATCATGCAGCCGACGACGCCCGCAACATGGTAGCAATAACGGTAGAGGTCGTCCTCGGTCCGGGGGCGCCACTCCGCCGCGTCGAGCGCGAAGCCCGCGATCAGGTCGCGCGGCCATGCCGCCGGCATCGCCGTTTCCGCCACGACGAGGCGGAGCGCGTCGAAGGCGGGGTCGCCGACCACTTCGCCGGCCAGCGCCGCCTCCGTCATCGCGGTCAGCTCCGCCAGGCGGCCCTCCGCGCCGGGGCGCACGGTCATGCCATGGCCATGGTCCTGCCCGTCCGCGATATCGTCGCAGCGGCGGCACCAGGCATAGAGCAGCCACGCCCGCTCGCGCACCGGCCGGTCGAAGAGGCGGCTGGCGGCGGCGAAGCTCTTCGACCCCCGCGCGATCGATTCGTGCGCGGTCGCGACGATCGCGTCGCGGGTGGGGAGCGCGCCGTCGCTCAAAGGTCGGCGGCCGACATCCGCACGATCGGCTGGGTCGGGCGATGTGCCGCCATGCCGTCCAGCAGCGCGTCCAGCGTGTCGGCGACGATCAGCAGGTCGCGATGCTGCGGGCGCAGGAAACCGACCGAGGCCATCTTGTGCCAGAAGGCGATCAGCTCGTCATAATAGCCCGCGACGTTGAGCAGGCCGACCGGATCGGCGTGATAGCCCAGCTGCGCCCAGCTGAGCGCCTCCCACAATTCGTCCATCGTGCCGGTGCCGCCGGGGATGGTGACGAAGCCGTCCGCCAGATCGGTGAACGCCTGCTTGCGCTGGTGCATCCCCGCGACGACGTGGAGTTCGGTGAGGCCGCGATGCGCGACCTCCGCATCGACCAGCGCCTGCGGGATGATGCCGATCACCTCGCCGCCCGCCGCCAACGCGCCGTCCGCCACCGCGCCCATCAGGCCGAGCCGGCCACCGCCATAGACGACGCCGATGCCGCGCTCCGCCAGCGCGCGACCCACGGCGCGGGCGCTGTCGATATAGAGGGGATCGGCCGGGGTCGCCGACCCGCAATAGATGGCAAGACGCTTCATCGGTTCCCGATAGAGCGGTTTCGGGGCCAGTTGAAGCTCCCTCGTCGGCGCCTCGTGATTTGCGCCGGCGTTGCCGCCGCCGATCTCAGGAGCGGCGGGCCAAGCCGCCGAGGAACAGGCGGCGCTGGCTGAAAGCATAGATCGCCGCGAGCAGCGCCGTCCCCTTGAGGAAGGCAGCGAGGAAGGACGCGAGATCGCGTTCCGGGATCCCCATCCATGCGGTCGTCGCGTGATAGCCCGCGATCGCGGCATCGAACGGGGTTTCTGCGGCGGTGCGCGCGGGCGCTTGCCGGCCGGCCATCATCGCCGTGGCGGAGTTTTCCGAAGCCGGCGGATCGATCACGGTGATTGCTGCGGCGGGCGTTGCTGTCGCCAGCGTCAGTGCCGCCATCATTCCACAAAAAAGCCCGGCCTTCGCCATTGCCCGTTCCTCTGCCCCGCGTGCCTAACGGCATCTTTGCCTATGTCATAAGACTGAAACGGGAGAAATACAAACGCGGAAGCGGAAAACGACTCTAAGGCGGGGAGTTTTGTACGAACCGGAATCCGGCGCCCGGCGGCTCAGCGCGCCTCCAGCATCAGCGCCGCCGTCGCCTTCGCGCTGCCGACCACGCCGGGGATGCCGGCGCCCGGATGCGTCCCCGCGCCGACGAAATAGAGGTTCGGGATCGAATCGTCGCGATTGTGGACGCGGAAATAGGCGCTCTGCGTCAACACAGGCTCAAGGCTGAAGGCGCTGCCCAGATGCGCGTTCAGATCGGTCGCGAAATCGGACGGCGCGTAGCTGAACTTCGTCACGATCCGCTCGTGAATGTCGGGGATCAGCCGGCGGCCGATCTCTTCCAGGATCCGCTTCTCGAGGATCGGCGCGACCTCTTCCCAGTCGACCGGGAACTTGCCCAGATGCGGCACGGGGGCGAGCGCGTAGAAGGTCGAGTGCCCCTCGGGCGCCAGCGACGGGTCGGTAACGGTCGGGTGGTGCAGATAGAGGGAGAAATCCTCCGACAGTACGCCATGATCGTAGATGTCGGACAGCAGCCCCTTATAGCGGGGGCCGAACAGGATCATATGATGCGGCACGCCGGGCCAGCCGCCCTTGATCCCGAAATGCACGACGAACAGCGACGGGGAGTAGCTCTTGCGTTCCAGCTTCGCCGTCGTCCGCCGCGCGGAGCGGCTGCCGGACAGCAGGTCGCGATAGGTGTGCATGATATCGGCGTTCGCGGCCACCGCGTCCGCCTCCGCCCGCCAGCCGCTGCGCGTGACGACGCCGGTCGCGCGGTCGCCCAGCGTCTCGATCTCCGCGACGGGATCGCCCAGTCGGATGCGGCCGCCGATCCGCTCGAACTGCGCTACCATCCCGGCGACGAGGCGGTTGGTGCCGCCCTTGGCGAACCAGACGCCGCCGTCCCGCTCCAGCTTGTGGATCAGCGCATAGATCGCGCTGGTCGTCATCGGATTGCCACCGACCAGCAGCGTGTGGAAGCTGAGCGCCTCGCGCAGCTTTTCCGATTTCACGAAGCCCGACACGATCGAATAGACCGAGCGCCACGCCTGATATTTCATCAGCGCGGGCGCAGCCTTCACCATAGACGCGAAGTCGAGGAAGGCGACATGGCCCAGCTTCTCATAGCCTTCGTGGAAGACGCCGGCGGAATAGGCGAGGAAGCGCTGATACCCTTCCCAGTCGCCGGGATGCAGCCGCTCGATGCCCGCGCGCAGCACCGCGTCGTCGTTGGTATAGTCGAAATTGGTGCCGTCGGGCCAGTTGAGCCGGTAGAAGGGGCTGACCGGCTCCAGCGCGACGTCGTCGGCCATGTGGCGACCCGTCAGGCTCCACAATTCCTCTAGGCAGGCGGGATCGGTGATGACGGTGGGACCGGCATCGAAGGTGAAGCCGTCGCGCTCCCAATAATAGGCGCGGCCGCCCGGCTTGTCGCGCGCCTCCACGATCGTCGTGTCGATCCCCGCCGATTGCAGGCGGATGCCGAGCGCGAGGCCGCCGAACCCCGCGCCGATGACGACCGCGCGCCTCATGCCGCCACCCCGGTCATGCTGCCCCGGATCGCGCGGATCGCACGGGTTACGGGGACGGGGGGCTTGCCGGCGAGCAGGCGGGCCTTGTCGCTCATGGTGGATTGACCTGCGTAGAAGCGGCCGATCAGGCCGGGGGAAAGGCGGTAGAAGCGTTCGAGGATGCGATAGCGTTCCTCTGGCTCGGCGGCGCGGAATAACATGGTATCCAGCATCCGGTAAAAACCGCGCGCGGACCAGTGGCGCGCGGCCGCGTCGCGCGTCGCATCATGCAGCGCCGCCCCCGCGAAGTCGCGGCGCGCGGCGATGGCGGCGGCGGAGCGGACGGCGTCCGGCAGCGAATAGCCTGTGGTGGGGTGGAACAGGCCGGCGCGCATCCCTGCCTTCGCCACCGCGCCCGTCGAGCGCCAGTAGCGCGCGAAATCGCCGCCGATCACGACGGGCAGCACACCCTGTTCCTCGCCGGCGGCCTGCGCCACCCGCCAGCCGCGCCGGGCGGCATAGGCGTGGATGCGATCGACCAGCGTGTCGCGATCGAGGTCGGGCGTGTCGCTGTAATAGGTATCCTCGACGAACATCCGCTCCGGCCCCAGCGGCAGGCAGTAGACGAAGCGGTATCCGTCGATCTGCGCCACCGTCGCGTCCATGATGCGCGGGTCGGGCGCGTCGTGCGGGGCGGCGAGGCGCAGTTCCTGGCCGACGAACTTCTGCCAGCCGCATTCCATCGCGGACAGGTCGCCGGGGCCGCGCGCGTCGATCACGCCGCTCGCGATGATGCGGGTGCCGTCCGCCAGCCGCACCTCCGTCGCGGACACGTCCGCCACCGCGCGGCCGAGCATCAGCGCGGACCCCGGCAGCGCGGCGCGCACGACCATGTCCAGCCGCTCGCTGGCGATCGAATGATAGGGCTGGGCGATGCGGCGGCCGTGCCCGGGGAAGGCGACGTCGTGCGCAGCCCAGGCGTGCGTGACCAGCGGTGCGACGATCCAGCGGTTCGCTGGCGCGATATCCCCCGCGAAGAACGACCAGCGATGATTGCCACCCACCACCGGCGCGGCATCGATCAGGCGGATCGACAGGTCGGGATGGCGGGCCTGCACCGCCAGCGCGATCAGCCCGCCGGCAAGCCCGGCGCCGACGATGGCGAGGTCACAGGTTTCGGATGCTGGCATCGCCCCCTGCTACGGGAAAGCGGCGGGCGGGGGAATGGGGTTGATCCGCCGCCGCTCCCGCCCCGGCGACGATGCGGCGGGGTGGGAGCGGGGGCGGGGCAGGCGCGCGCGGCTTACAGGCCGACCACGCCGCCATCGTCGCGGGTGATGACGATCGTCGCGGAGCGAGGGCGCTGGCCGTTCCCGTTCGCGCCGCCCTGACTGTAGGGCCAGTTGCTGGTCGGCTGGTTCGGGTTCGTCGCGTCCTCGCCGGGATGCTGGATGTTGACGAAGACCGACCGGCCGTCGGGGGTCGAATGGATGCCGGTGATCTCGCACTCCTTCGGGCCGACCAGGAAGCGGCGCAGCGTCGCGCCCGGCGCCTTGCCGATCCGCGTCGTGACGGTGTTGGTGACGCCGTTCAGCGTGCTCGTCACCGTCTTCGTGGCGCCGTCCCCGACGGTGCCGGGGATCGCGGCGAGCATCATGCAGTTGGTCTGATCGGTATAGGCGCCGTCATCCGTCTGGATCCACATCAGCGGCGTAACCTGGCCCGATGCGTTGCTGGGCAGCCCGAACCACAGGCCGTCAGGCGAGGAGAAGTCGTTCGTCGCGTCCAGCCCCGACAGGTTGATCGTTGCCGGATCAAGGTCCGACCCCGAACCGAAGACGTAGATATCCCAGGCAAAGCCGGTCGCCTCCGTCGTATCGCCGGTTTCGCGCAGCCGGATGATATGGCCGTTGGCATTGCCGTTCGTCGCGCCGCCGGTCGTCTTCGGATCGGAAAAGGCGCGCGGATTGGCGGCATCGACGCGGGCGGCGGTGCGCGAGGAGTTGTTGGTCAGCGTGCAGTACATCTCGCCGGTCGCGGGGTTCACCGCCGTCCATTCCGGCCGGTCCATCGGCGTCGCGCCCAGCGCATCGGCGGCGAGGCGGGTGTTGATGAGGACGTCCGCCTGGCTTTCGAAGGCATAGGTCGCGTTCGCGGCGGTCAGCGGGCCCTGCCCGAAGACGAGGGGCAGCCACGTGCCCGTCCCGTCGGCGTTGAAGCGCGCGACATAGAGCGTGCCCGTATCCAGATACTTGTCGCCGATCGCCAGCCGGTCGGTCGCGGTCGCGTCCGCCGCCGACCAGGGCGTGGCGGACACGAATTTGTAGATATACTCGTTCTGCGCGTCGTCACCCATGTAGAAGGCGGGGCGGACGCCGGCGACGGTGCGGCCGATCTGGCACCCCTCGTGATTCATCCGGCCGAGCGCGGTGCGCTTGCGCGGGGTGGAGGCGGGGTTGAACGGATCGATCTCCACGACCCAGCCGAACTGGAACGGTTCCTGCCGGAAGTCGGCGGTGCCGTCCGCCGCCAGGGCGGCGTTCGCGGTCGCGTTCCAGCGGGAGTAGGTCGTGCTGCTGGTATCGGCGGGGCTGACCGTCGCCCAATAGTAATTGCCCTGCCGCCCTTCGGAGATACCGTAGCGGGCGAGCGAGACGTTCTGCTTCGACCGGCCGGCGGCGGTGCGCACCGCGGCGTCCCCCGACAGGCGGCGGAAATAGCCGGCCCAGTTTTCCTCGTTCGTCAGATAGGTCTGCCAGGGCATCGTGCCGTTGGCGCAGTTGTTGATCGTGCCGCGACCGGCCGTGCCGTCCGGCGAATAGCGCGTGCGCAGCAGCGCGTTGCCGCGTACCGGGCCGCTAAACGCCATCGGCGTGTTGGGCGTGATCCGGCGGTTGAAGGTGGAGGCGGGGACATAGGCCCAGCTGCCGTTGGTGCGCACGACCTCCACCACGGACACGCCGTGGCACTCGATCTCCTTGATCGCCTCCGCCTCCGGGCGTGGGCCGGGCGCGCTGCTCGTCGCGTTGGTCGGGCCGTTGGGGTGGAGATAGCGGATCGAGATGTTCTCGTGGTTGAGGACCAGCAGGCCGCGCATGCTGGCGCTGGTATCGGGCGTGCCCGACCCCGACAGCCCGAAATAGCTCATGCCGTCATGATGGTCGCCCGCGCGCTGCGCGAAATTGGTGTCGGTGCCGTTGTTGGCGAAGGCGGCGACGCTGCCGTTGATCGGGTCGCCCAGCCGATAGAGGATGGTGACGCTGTAGCCGGTCGGCACCGCGACCGTGTCCGCCAGGCTCTTGGCGACGGCGGTGAAGCCCAGCGCGGGTGCGCCCACGGCGACGGTGGCGGTCGCGGACACCGGCGTCTGCCCCTTCATCGCGGTGAAGCGGAACGTCAGTTCCGCGCCGCTGGGGATGGCGGGCGCGAGGAAGGTCGCGACATTGGTGTTGGCATTCACCAGCGTGACGGACGGGCCGGATACCTGCGTCCAGCCGACGCTGTCGGCGGTGCCGGATACGGTGCCCGTCAGCGTCACCGGCCGGCCCGCGCCGCTGGCGCCCGACGCGGTGGCGCTGACCGTCAGCCCGCCCGCGCTATTTTCTCCGTCATTGCCGCAGCCGGCCAGCAGCGCGCTGCCGAACACGGCGGTGGTCATCGCGGACAGGCCGCCCATCAACGTCTGCCGGCGCGAATAGCGGATCGCCACGACCTCGTTCAGCGTCGGCGCGGCGCTACGGTTGGTATCGATGTCGCCATCATCGTAACAAGCGGTCAGATCATTGATAGACATGGAAATATCCCCCGGGATGTCGACCGATCCCGGTCGCGTCGCGGTGGTATTGACGCGCCTAGGCGACGTGAGCGTGACGTGACGATGGCGGAGAGGTTTCAGTGATGTGGCAGATCCGCGTCAGGCGCTGTTACAGGTCCGCGCCGATTGACAGGGCGGGCCCCGACCCCGGTCGCGCATCGCCCGCGATCCGCTGGCGCCAGTCGAGCGTCAGGCGCAGCGCATGGCCCTGCCGGTCCAAGGGCATGACCAGCGCGGCTGCCGGACCGATATCCAGCCTCGCCGCGCCGCGCTGCGCACCGCCCCACAGGCCGGCGCCCACCTCCAGCCGTGCGCGTCCGTCGGGACGTCGGGCCACGGTACGCATCAGTCGCGCCGCGCCGTCCGCAAAGGGTTCTGCCCGTGCGCGCAGCACCACGCCCGCCTGACCATAGGCCTCCAGCCGAAAGCCTGCGGCGAGGGGGCGGGGGTCCATGCCGATGACGGTGAACAGCGCGGTGCCGCCTGCGCCGCCGTCGATCGGGATACGCCGTTCCGCGATGAAATGAAGCGGCATGGCGAGCGGCTGCCAGTCGATACCGGCCGCCACCTCGCGTCCCGTGCCGTCAAGCGCGCTGGAGGCCCGGCCCGATAGTGCCAAGCCACGACCGACCCGCCAGGTTGCGCGCATCCCCGCCTGCGATCCGCCCAGCTGGCTGCCGAAGCGCGATCCCCCCACGCCCTGCCGCGCGATGCCCCACAGGCTGACCGCAAGACGGCTGCTGGTGGCCGGTGCCGACCCCATGTCGCGGATCGACGGCAGGCGGGGCGGGGCCGGCTCGACCGAGAAGGCGCCGTCCGGAGTAGGGCGGGGCGGCGATGGAGGGGGCGTGGTGGGCGATGCCGGCGCGGCGGCGTGTGCCTCGCCTGTATCGGCGTCGGGGTGGGGCACCCTTGCGATGCGTGGTCGTGGGGGCCGCTGACCGGCCTCGGCGAACAAGGCGGTCGGCGTGGCCGCCGCCGCGCCGGGCACCACCGCGCGGATCAGGTCGGGCACCGTCTCGATCGTCGGCCAGAGCAGGCCGACGCGCACGAGCGTCCACCCGCCCATCGCGGTCGCCAGAAAGCGGATCGGCCGGCCGGTCACGGCGCCAGCACCGGAAATTCGTGCGCGGTCTTTTCCCACGCCGGCGGGTTGCCGCGCAGCATCCCGGCATAGCGGATCAGCGCCCGCGCGGCGGCCAGCACCGCGATCAGGTTGCTGACCAGCACGCGCGGGACCGCCATCACGCCATGCCGCCAGCCATAAAGCCGCCCGGTCAACCACCCCCGCATCGCCAGTCGCCAGGCCAGCAGGCCCGCGTTGATCGCCAGCATCGTCGCCAGTGCGGGGGCGAGGGGCGGGGCGGGGGTGCCCCGCCAGTAATGGCCGGTCGCGCTCGCCAGCCACAGCGGCACCGCGAGCCATGCCGCCGCCAGCACGATCATCGCCAGCGGCGTGCGGCGGTCGCGCGCGCGGAACCAGTGGTCGATGATCGCGAGCGGACGGCTCCATCCGGTCCGATCCCAGCCGGCCAGTGCGATGCCCGTGATCCAGCGCGTCTTTTGCCGCACCGCCGCGCCAACCGTTGCGGGGAAATAGGCGCGTACGGCGACCGGCTCGCCCGCCGCGTCGGTCAGTCGTGCGAACACTCCGCGCCCGCCGGTTGCGGCGATACGCAGGCCAAGCTCGTAATCCTCGACGAGGCTGTCCGGGTCGAAGGGCGCGCCGCCCCGCTCCGCCGCCAGCCGGGCGAGCGTGGTGGTGGCGATGGCGCATCCTGTCCCCGCCAGCGGCATCCCCGCGCCCAGCGCGGTGCGGACGACCATCTGCGTCGCATGCGCCTGCGCGAACTCATCGGCATAGGTCGCGCTCGTCCAGGATCCGCGATGAATCAGCGGCATGACGGGCAGCTGCACCACGTCCGCCCGGTCGATCAGCGCGGAAAAGACTGCCGGCTCGTCCGGGTGGACGACATCCTCCGCATCGTGGATCGCGACCGCCTTGACGGTGGGCGGCGTTCCGTCTGCGGTCAGCGTGGACCAGAGCGTGTTGAGGCAATCCGCCTTCGTCGTCGGGCCGGGCCGTGCGCCGACGACCAGACGGACCCGTGCATCCCCGGCCGCGACGCGCCGCACGGCGGCGATCGTCGCGGGATCGTTCGGATAGGTGCCGACCAGGATCGTCAGGTCGACGCCGCGCCAGCGGTCGAGCGCGGTCGCCAGCATCGCGCCGATCACCGCCGATTCGTCCCAGGCGGGAATGAAGACCGCGAGGCGCCCCGGCCCGGGCGGTGGCAGGGCCGCGACGGTCATTGCCGGGCGCTTCCGATCGCGTACTCGATGGAACCACCACAGCAGGTCAACGGCCAGATCGTCCAGCCCGCCGACCAGCAGGCCGATCGCGGCGAACAGCATCGCTTCACCGGCGATCAGGTCGATCGTCTGTTGCCACCCCATGGTCCGGCGCCCCCATCGCCGATCCCTCCGAAATGGAGCGACCGGCCGGAGCGATCAACGATTGCTTTGCGGAGTTTCCGGCCGCGGCGAACCAAAAGGGGACTCGCACGTTGCTGCGGGGATCCCACCCCCTTTCGGGATCGGTGCCGTTCCAAGCGCGGCACGGCCGCGTCGCCGCGTAGCTGGCGACGCGGCCAAACCGGCGCTGATGATCTGCAGCTAAGCCGTTGGAATTTGGGGGTTACGGACGGTCGCGCGGGCCGCCCTGACCGCCGCCCGGACCACCCATGCCGGCCGCGCCGACGGTGCCGATATTGCCGAACAGGTCCTCGAAGAAGCCGCGCTTGCGCCCTAGCGTCGGCGTCGTCTTGTCATAGGGCGAAATTCCGGAAACCTGCGCCATGCCGCCGCGCCGCACGGCGGTGACGTTGCCGGCGGGATCGAAGCTGATCTCGATCGTCGTCTGCTCGCGCACCTTCGGCGTCTGGAAGCCGTAATTGCGGTTATCGCGCGAGATGTAATACCAGTCGGGATCGGTAAACAGGCCGGCGACGGTCGGCGTGCCCAGCACCTGCTGTACCGACTGGCGATTGTCGACGCCCGGCTGGACGGAGTTCACCAGATCGGCATCGATGATATAGCCCGAATGCGAGCGAAGCGGGGCGCAGCCGCTGGCAAGAAGGCCGGCGAGCAACACGCCCGCAAGGGAGCTCGCGGCAAGCGCGGCGCGGGCGGTGGGCAAGGACATCTGATTACTCCGCTGCGGGCACGCCGGCGACACTTTGCGATACCGGGCGGCACGGCCCGCGATTGCATCGGCCGCCGATCGCCTCGATATGCGAGGAGCGGGCGGCGCACAAGTCGCCCGGCAGAGTTGGGATGATGCGGATTGGGCTGGCTGCAATCGCTATGGGGCCGCTCGCGGGATGACGAATGGCTGCCGCTCTACAATGCGGTGGTCCTGCGCGCGCGGGAGGAACACTGGTATCTGGCGGGCGGCGTGCCCGATACGGTGGACGGACGGTTCGACATGATCGCCGCGGTGCTGTCGACGGTGCTGATCCGGCTGGAGGCGGAGCCCGATGGCGCCGGGCCGGCGGCGCGCCTGACCGAGCATTTCGTCGACGACATGGACGCGCAGCTGCGCCAGATCGGCATCGGCGACATCACGGTCGGCAAGCATGTCGGCAAGATGATGGCGGCGCTCGGCGGGCGACTGGGCGCCTATCGCGCGGCGGCGGACGGATCGGGGCCACCGCTGGAGGACGCGCTGGCGCGCAACCTTTATCGCGGCACACCGCCTTCGCCGGAGGCGGCGGCGCATGTCGCGGGTGCGCTGCGGCGGCTTGGCGGTGCGCTGGCGCCCATGCACATCGGCGATCTTCGGCAGGGCGTATTGCCATGACCCCGGAATGGAGCCGACCCGAACGCCTCGACACGATCGGGGAGGGGCAGCGGATCGTGGAGATCTCCGCCGACGAGGGCGAACGGCAGGCGCTGGCGCGGCGGTTCCGGCTGGCGGCGGTGGAACGGCTGTCGGCGCGGCTGGCGGTGCGGCGCACGGCGGCCGGCATCCTGGTCGAGGGGCGAGTTCAGGCTGCGGTAGTGCAGGCCTGTACGGTTACCGGCGAGCCGATTTCGTCGACGATCGATGAACCTGTCTCGCTGCGCTTCGTTGAGCCGGCGACAAGCGAAGAAGAACAGGAGCTGTCTGCGGACGCGATTGACACCGTTGATATTGAAGGCGGTGCGATTGATCTGGGTGAGGCCGCGGCGGAAACGATGGCGCTCGCGATTGACCCGTTCCCGCGTGGTCCCGGCACGGCTGCGGTGCTACGCGCGGCCGGCGTCATTTCGGAGGATGACGCCGCGTCATCTGGCGCGTTCGGTGGCCTGAAAGATATGCTGGCACGCGGGCGATCGGCAGATCGGACGGATCGCTGACTGGGCCGATGCGGCATCTTTTGCGGGACTATCGCAATCCTGCCGGTCGGAAGTGCTGAACTTTAGTGTAAAGTAGTTGACGCAGCGGGTCGTGATGTTAGGTCGGCGCCATCAGATGGAGGATAGAATGGCCGACGATTTCACCGATACCAACGCGGTAGAGCTTGCAACCGAGCTGACGATTGCTTGGCTGGGCAATCCCAACACGCGCACGTCGGCCGAAGAGGTTCCGTCCTTCCTGGGCAAGATGCACGAGACGGTGTCCGCGCTGCTCGGTGCGGGCGCGCCGGCGCCGGTCGCCGAAGAGGCGAGCGCCGAATATGTGCCGGCGGTCAGCGTGCGCAAGTCGCTCGCGTCGAAGGACCACATCATCTCGATGATCGACGGCAAGCCCTACAAGACGCTGCGCCGCCACCTCGCCACCAACGGCCTGACGCCCGAGCAATATCGTGAGCGCTACAACCTGAAGGCCGACTATCCGATGGTGTCCGAGACCTATTCGGAAAGCCGCCGGGCGATGGCCAAGAAGATCGGTCTTGGCCGCAAGCCGGGTGCCAAGGTGGCAACGACCGCCAAGCCCAAGGGCGTGAAGGCCGCCAAGAGCGCCGCGGCCGCGCATCTGTCGGGCGAATGACCGGTCAGGCAGGGCTGGCTTCGAGCAGCCGGCCCTGCCTGCTACCCCCGACTGACGCCAAGACCACCTCGTCGGTAGCTGGCGCTGCAGTCAGGTGGCTTTGGATGAACCTCGCCCAGTCTGCGAGCATGCGCCGACGCGGGGAAAGATAGAGCGCGGCGTTATAGGCCCCCCTCACCTCGTCGCGCTCGACATGGGCGAGCGCCATTTCGATCCAGTCAGGCTGATAGCATTCCGCCTCATTGGCCCAGGTCGAGGCGAGCCCGCGAAAGCCATGCACGGTCTGGCGGCCGCGATAGCCCATCCGGTAACAGGCATAGATCATCGTATTCTGCGAGATCGGCTGGTCAGGCTTCTCGCCGGCAAAGACATAGTCCGCCGAACTATAGACCCGCACCTCTTTGAGGAGCGCGACAACAGCGGGTGCAAGCGGCACGACATGCTCACGCGCCATCTTCATACGCTCGGCCGGCACCCGCCAGAGCGGCGCAGGCCCGTCGAGATCCTCGAACTCCTCCCAGCGAGCATGGCGCGTCTCGTTGGTCCGCGCCCAGGTCAGCAGCGTAAACAGCAGCGCCGCGCGGGTCACTGCGCGACGCCGCGGCGTTTCCTCACCATCATAGCCGTCGATGGCACGAATAAGCGCGGGCAGCTCGCTGCGGGCGATACGCGGCATGTGCCGGGTACGCGGCTTGGGCTTGAGCAACTGGCCGAGATGTTCAGCCGGGTCGCGCTCGGCCCAGTCATGGGCGATGGCAAAGCGGTAAATCTGGCTGAC
>CAJYLQ010000026.1 GCA_913775975.1 uncultured Sphingomonas sp.
CCAGGCGTCAGAGCTTTTTTGACAGAACGTCCTGCAGGATGTGCTTGTCCAGGCTCAGGTCCGCGACCAGCTGCTTGAGCTTGCGGTTCTCTTCCTCCAGCAGCTTCAGGCGCCGCAGCTCGCCCACCCCCAACCCGCCGTACACCTTCTTCCAGCGGTAGAACGTCTGCTCCGAGATCCCCATCCGGCGGATCACCTCCGCCACAGACGTACCCGTCTCCGTCTACTTCAGCGCGAACGCAATCTGCTCTTCGGTGTGCCTCGTCTTCTTCATGTTCCAGCTCCTCACCCGCAGGCTTCAAAAGGCCGGAAAACTCTCACTCAGCTTGGATGAAAAAACAGGGAGGACGTCAATGCAGGCCGGCTTGAACGCAGGACGCGAGGATGGTTTACCGTCGACGCGCACGACGCGACGTATAAGAGGGAGCAGGAGACCGGTGCAGCGAAGGGCAGTCAAATCGGCGATGCGCACCTTTGAAGTGCTGGAATTATTCGCGGAACGCCGTCGCCCAATGGCGCTGCATGAAATATACACCGATCTCGGCTATCCCCAGTCGAGCACGACGAACCTGCTGAAGAGCATGGTCCTGCTCGGCTACCTCAACTACAATCGCCTGAACCGGACATATCTTCCGACGATGCGCCTGAACCTGCTGGGCAACTGGGTCGCGGGGTACATGCAGCAGGAAGGCGGGTTCCGGGAACTCGTCGAGGAAATGCAGCGCCGCACCGATGAGACGGTCGGCATCGCCACGCAAAACGATCTGTTCGTCCAGTACCTCTTCCTCACGGCGCCGGGGCATCAGTTTAAGAACGTGCCGCCCGACGGGACGATGCGGCTATTGGTCGATTCCAGCGCGGGCCGCGCGATGATGGCGCGGATGAGCGACCGGGCGATCGACAAGATCTGTCGCTACACCAACCATTACGAAATGTCCGATAGCCGCGTGAACTATACAGAGGTAATGAAGGACATCGCCTGGATCCGGCACGTCGGCTACTGCTATTTCCCCAACTGGCCGACACCCGACGTGTCGTCCATCTCGATCGCGCTGGACGCGGACCTACACGGCATCCAGCTGTCGATCGGCGTCGGCGGGCTGGCGGAGCGGATCTCGCGCGAAAAATCGAATATCCTGGCGACGATGCGCGAGCTGATCGGCCAGTTCAACGCGCGGCACGCCGCACTGCGCGACGCGGCGGCGCAGCATGACGACGCGCCCGGCGTGGAGGGCCCTGACGACGACGAGTGACCCCGTCCGCCCGCGCGATCCTCGTATGTGATATTCGGTCGGCGCGGCGGGTTTTCCACCGCGATCGACCCGGTTGGCGCGAATAATCCCTCCCATAGGCTCGCATGGGAGAGGCTTCGAAGCATGAGCGAGGTTGACAAGGGGACGGGCCATGACGGGGCGTCCATCATCCGGCTGGACGCCGTCGTGGTCGGCGCGGGGTTCGGCGGCATGTACGCGGTGCATCGCCTGCGCGAACGCGGCATGGACATCATCGGTATCGAGGCCGGCGGCGATGTCGGCGGCGTGTGGTACTGGAACCGCTATCCCGGTGCCCGCTGCGACCTGATGTGCGTCGACTACAGCTATTCCTTCTCCCGCGAGATCGAGCAGGAATGGACGTGGAGCGAACAGTTCGCAGGCCAGCCGGAAATCCTGGCCTATGCCAATTTCGTCGCCGACAAGCTGAAGCTGCGCGACAGCATCCGTTTCGACACCCGCGTCACCAGCGCGACGTGGGACGACGCGCAGCGGCTGTGGACCGTTATCGTCGATGACGGCACGACCTATCAGGCGACCTATTGCGTGCTAGCGACGGGGCCGCTGTCCATCCCCAAGGACCCGGAGATCGCCGGGCTGGTCGACTTTGCCGGCACCATCTACCGCGCGCAGAAATGGCCGCATCATGAGGTCGATTTCTCCGGCCGCCGTGTCGGCCTGATCGGGACCGGGTCGACCGGCATCCAGATCGTGACCGAAGTCGCCAAGAATGTCGGCGAGCTCCACGTCTTCCAGCGCACGCCCAGCTTCTCGCTGCCGATGTGCAACGACAAGCTGGATCCCGACTATGTCCAGGAGATCAAGGCGCATTACGCCGGGCTGCGCGCGGCGGCCAATGCCAGCGCGCTGGGCGGCGTTCGCCCGTCGACCACCCGCCCCTTCTTCAGCCTGCCGCCACGCCAGCGACTGCAACTGATGGAGGATGCGTGGAAGATGGGCGGCCATGCGTTCCTCGGCACCTTCTCCGACCTGCTGACCAACCCGGACGCCAACGAGCAGGTGGCGGAGTTCGTGCGCGGCAAGATCGGCGAGGTGGTGGACGATCCCGAGACGGCCGAGGCGCTGAAGCCGCGCGGCTACCCGATCTTCGCCCGCCGCCCGTGCCTCGACACCGACTATTATCAGATGTTCAACAAGTCGAACGTGCATCTGGTCGACCTGTTGAAGGACCCGATCGCCGCGATCACGCCGGCCGGCGTCCGGCTGGAAAGCGGTACGGAGGTGCCGCTGGACGACCTGATCCTCGCGACCGGCTATGACGGGCTGACCGGGGCGATGATGGCGTTCGACATCACCGGGCGCGACGGGGCGAAGCTGCGCGACAAATGGGCGCACGGCGCCGAATCCTATCTGGGCCTGATGCTCGCCGGCTTCCCGAACCTGTTCATGGTCTGCGGCGCCAACGGCCCGGCGGCGCTGGCCAACATCATCTCGATCAACGAGCAGAACGTGAACTGGCTGTGCGATCTGCTGGATCACATGGAGGCGAACGGCCTCGCCACGTTCGAGCCGACGCGGGAGGGTGAGGCGCGCTGGATGGACCTGGTCCACAGCCTCGCCGAAAAGACCCTGCTGTCCAAGGCGCAGACCTGGTATGTCGGCGCGAACGTCGCAGGCAAGACGCGTGGCCTGACGATGTTCACCGGCGGCTTCTCGAAATATTGCGAACAGTGCGCCGGCGTGGCGAGCGGCGGGTATGCGGAACTGGTGTTCCGGCCCGCACGGTCGCTGGTGGAGGCCTGAACGACCGCGGCGGGCGGCCGGTGCCGCCCGCCTGACGGGCGAATGACGATCCCGTCTGATCGGAGGGCGGCGATGCCTCCCCCTCCTCACCCCGCTGTTACGCGCCGGTCAGATGGTCGCGGTACTGGCTGCGCAAGGCGGATTTCAGCAGCTTGCCGGTCGCGGTGTGGGGCAGGTCGTCCACCACGACCATCGCGTCCGGCAGCCACCAGCGGGCGACATGGCCCAGCAGATGCGCGTCCATCGCCTCCTTCGTCACCGCCTGATCCGGGTGCAGGCGGACCAGCAGCAGCGGCCGTTCCTGCCAGCGTTCATGCGCGACGCCGATCACCGCCGCCTCCGCCACGGCGGGATGCGCGGCGGCGGCGTTTTCGAGGTCGATCGAACTGATCCACTCGCCGCCCGACTTGATGACGTCCTTGGCGCGATCGGTCAGGTGCACGAAGCCATCGGCATCGATCCGGGCGACATCGCCCGTGTCCAGCCAGCCATCGCCGTCCAGCGCGGAGCCAGGCGGATTGCCATAATAGGCGTTCAGCACCCAGGGCCCCCGCACCTTGAGCAGCCCGGATCGCTCGCCGTCATGCGGCAGCGTCTGGCCGTCCTCATCCTCGATGCGCAGCTCGATGCCGAACACCGCCCGGCCCTGGCACGCCAGCACATCAGTCAGCGCATCGCCCTGCCAGTCCGCCTGGAAGCCGAGCGGCTTGCAGACGGTGGCGACGGGGCTCGTCTCGGTCATGCCCCAGGCCTGGTTGGCCTGGATGCCGAGCAGGTCGCGGAACCGCTCGACCAGCGTGCGCGGCGTAGCCGCACCGCCCAGGAACACGCGCTGCAGCTTCAGCTGCGCCCGCTCGGCCGGATCGACATGTCGCTGAAGGTAATCGAGGATCGAGAACCACAGGGTCGGCACCCCGATCGAGAAGGTGACGCCCTCGTCGCGCAGCAGCGCGTAGACCGATGCGCTGTCCAGCGCCGCGCCCGGCAGGACCAGCTTCGCCCCGCACATCGCGGCGGTGAAGGGCAGGCCCCAGGCATTGACGTGGAACAGCGGCGTCACCAGCAGCACGCTGTCGCGCGCAGAAAGGGCCATGGAATCGGCGGCGCAGGCGGCGAACGCGTGCAGCACGGTCGATCGGTGCGAATACAGCACCCCCTTCGGATTGCCCGTGGTGCCGGAGGTATAGCAAAGGCTGGACGCGCTGTTCTCGTCGATCTCCGGCCATGCCGCCAGCGGCCGCGCGGCGGCGACCGCATCCTCGTAGGCGATCACGCCGGATATGGTCGTCTCCGGCATCGCGTCGGCCGCGCACAGCACCAGAACATGTGCAATGCCCGGCAGCTCCGCGATCAGCGGCTCCACGACATGGAGAAGGTCGGGATCGACGCACAGGATGCGCGCGCCGCCGTGATCGACGATGTAGCGGATCTGGTCGGCGAAGAGGCGTGGGTTGACCGTATGCAGCACCATCCCGGCGGCGGTGACGCCGTAATACAGCTCCAGATGCGGCATCCGGTTCCAGGCTAGCGTCGCGATCCGGTCGCCCGGCTGCGCGCCGAGATCGGCGAGCATCGTCGCCACCTGCCGCGCGCGCGCCGCCAGCGCCCGCCAGTTCGACCGTTCGATCGTCCCGTCGACGCGCCGCGAGATGATCTCCGTGCGGCCGTGCGCGCGGGCGGCGTGGTCGATCAAAGCGGCGGTCGTCAGCCGCATCTGCTGCATCAGGCCCAGCACGTCAGTCTCCTCGTTCGAACATCAGGCGGCGGCGCGCGCGCGATCCTCGCGCCGGACCAGCCGCGTCGCGTGGGTGAACATCAATCCCGACAGCAGCATCGGTCCTGCAACCAGCGCGATCGCGGTCCTCAGCCCATCGACCGGCCCCAGCGCCGCCGTCATCCGGTCGCTCATCATGCCAACGAACAGCGGGCCGAGCGCCAGCCCGACCAGATTGACCACCAGCAGTTGCAGCGCGACCGCCATGCCGCGCATCCGCGGCTCCGCCACCGTCTGGATCGCGGCATAGACGGGGCCATAGCTCAGCGTCTGGCAGAACAGCGCCGCACCGAAAAAGGCGAAGGACGCGATCAGGCTGCCCGCCAGCGCCGCGCCCGCGAACATCGGCGCCGCCAGCGTCAGCGCGACCGCGCAGAACAGGACGTAGTTGACGATGTTGCCTCGCGCGACCCGGTCCGACAGGAAGCCGCCCAGAAACGTGCCGAGCCCGCCCATGATCCCCACGATCAGCCCCAGCACGATACCCAGCAGCGCGGTCGGCGCCATGCCGGCATCGGCGGCGATCGTCGCCAGTTCGGGGGCGTGGGTGCGCAGGTACAGCGACCCGGAAAAGGCGCTGAGGCCGTAGAAAGCGAAGGCGGAGAAGCCCGATCCGATGCAGATCCACACGAACGACTTGCGCCGCCAAAGCGTCGCGAGCCCGATGCGCAGCGGCACGGTATCCGCGACACCCGCCGAGCCGCCCCGCCGCGGTTCGTGCATGACGAGGGGAACGATCACCGCCAGCACCAGCCCCGGCGCGCCCGCCAGGAAGAACGCCCAGCGCCAGCCGAGCGACGACACCAGCAGCCCGCCGACCGCCAGCCCCGTCAGCGATCCCAGCGGCACGCCCATCTGGTACATGGCAAGCGCCAGCGCGCGGCGTTCTCGCGGGACGTATTCGGTGATGAGGCTGTGCGCGGCGGGCGTGCATCCAGCCTCCCCCACGCCGACTCCGACGCGGGTGGCGAGCAGCTGGCCGAAGCTGCGGGTGAAACCGCAGGCGATGGTGAAAATGCTCCACACCGCCAGCGCCGCCGCGATCAGGCGGACGCGATTGGTCCGGTCCGCCAGCCACGCGAGCGGCATCCCGGCGGCCGTGTAGAGCAGGGCGAAGGCGAGGCCGGTGATCGCGCCGATCTGTCCGTCGGACAGGTTCAGGTCCGCCTTGATAGGCTCCACCAGAATGGTCAGGATCTGCCGGTCGACGAAATTGAGCGTATAGATCAGCATCATCATCAGCATGATGCCCAGCGGAAAGCGCTGCGGCGCGGCGCCCGCGATCCCGGCCGGCCGCGCGGCCGCGACCGGCGCCCCCAGGCCAACGGGAATCGTCGTGATCGATGGGGTGCGCACCTGCCGCTCTCCTGTCGCCCGGTCTGTGCCGCCGTGGTCTGGACCAGAACATGACAGCCGCCGGCATCGGACATGAAGCGGCGGCGCGGGCGCGTCACGCTTTATCACCCATGTAAATTCCGGGGGCATTTGCATCATGGCGGGCGCCGGCATCCCCGCTTCGGGCCACTCTTCAGCGCGACCGGCAGCAGGAGAGGACGGCGTGACCCGGCGGATCGACGCACATCACCATCTGTGGGCCGCAGGCAGCGGCAACCACCCCATGCTGGATGGGCCGCCCGTCACGCGCTTCTGGGGGCGCAGCGACGAGCTGGTGCGCGATTACCGGATCGAGGCCTATCTCGCCGATGCGCGGGCGGCGGGCGTCGTCGCGTCGGTCTATGTCGAGGCCGGATTCGCCCCGGCGGCGGACGAGGCAGCCGCGATCCAGGCGATCGCCGATGCCCATGCGTTCCCGCAGGCGTTCCTGACCCGAATCGACCTCGCCGAACCGGGTTCCGGGCGGCGGATCGCCGCTGATGCGCGGCACGCGAACTGGCGCGGTATCCGCATGACCGCGCCCCTGCCCTTTACTGATCCGGCATGGCGGCACGGGCTGGCGGCCTTGACGGCGGCGGGCGGCGTCGCCGATCTGATGGTCTGGCCGGACCAGCTGGAAGCGGTCGCGACGCTCGCGCGGGCGGCCCCCGAAACGGTAATCGTGATCGAGCATCTGGGCCTCGCGGACGGCGACCCGGCATGGGATCACGGCATGGAGATGCTGGCCGACTGCCCGAACGTCGCCGTCAAGCTCTCCGGCCCCGGCCTGGTCTCGCGCGCATGGTCCGGGGACACGATCCGCCCCGTCGTCGCCCGGCTGCTCGCGCTGTTCGGCGGCGAACGGCTGATGTGGGGCAGCAACGCGCCGGTCGATCTGGTGATGGCGGATTACCCGGCCATCGTCGCGCGGTTCGACGCCGCCCTTGCCGACCAGCCGGCGGCCGTCCGGCAGGCGATCTGGCACGACATCGCCGCGCGCCTCTATCGGATCGGAACAACAGCATGACGACGATCCGCTTTCTCGGCGATCACCGCGCACGGCTGGGCGAAAGCCCGCTCTGGGATCCCCGCACCGGCTGGCTGTGGTGGGTCGATGCGCTGGCCGGGCTGATCCACGCCGCGACGCCGGATGGCGCGGGCCGTGCACGTTTCGCGATCGATCAGCCGGTCGGCAGCATCGGGCTGGCGAGCCGGGGGCTGGTCGCGGCGCTCGCCGATGGCTTCTACCGGCTTGATAGCGAGACGGGGGCAACCCGCCCCATCTCCCTGCTCCCGCGCGACGCGACGCTGCGGCTGAACGACGGCAAGGCCGACCGCGCCGGCCGCTTCCTCAGCGCGCAGACGCAGGTTCACGGGACCGGCGGTACGCCATCCGACGGCGGCTTGTGGCGGCTGGATGCCGATGGCGGCACGGCGCGGCTGGAGGGCGGGCTGCAGGTGGGCAACGCCATCTGCTTCGCCCCGGACGGGCGCACCCTCTATTTCGCCGACAGCCTCGACGGCGTCATCCGCGCCCACCCCTACGACCCGGCGACCGGCAGGATCGGCGCGCGCCGCGACCTGATCGACTGCCGGGACCTTGGGTCGGGGCCGGACGGGGCAACGGTCGATGCGGACGGCAATCTGTGGGTCGCGCTCGTGCTGGCGCAGCAGGTGGCCTGCATCGGGCCGGACGGCCGGGTGCTCCGCCGCGTCGACCTGCCCATCCCCTACCCCGCCTGCCCGGCGTTCGGCGGGCCGGACCTGACGACCCTCTACGTCACGACGATCGCCGATTCCGGGCACCGCCTGCGCAGCGATCACCCCGATGCGGGCCGGGTGCTGGCGATCGAGGGGCTGGGCGTCAGGGGATTGGCGGAGGGCGTGTATCACATCCGCGAATAACCGGCGGCGTGGCCACCGCGCGGTTCTCCCGATGCCCGGCTTTCGCCACCACCACCCCTTGAGAGGATGACGAAAGGGTCGCCATGAACCTGGATTTCGACGCCGACGACCTGCGCTTCCGCGACGAGGTCCGCGAGTTCTTCGCCGAGGGTATTCCGGACGCATGGAAGACGCGGGTTCGCGCCGGCCTGCGGCTGGAGCCGGAGGATCTGATCTATTACCAGCGGCGGCTCCATGCGCGCGGCTGGGGCGCGCCGACTTGGCCGAAGGAATATGGCGGCACGGGCTGGACGCCGACCCAGCAATATATCTTCTGGTCCGAAGCCGCCCGCGCCGACGCGCCGGCCCAGTTCCATCAGGGGCTGGAGCTGATCGGCCCGATCATCTTCACCTATGGCACGGCGGAGCAGAAGGCGCGCTACCTGCCGCGCATCCTGTCGCTCGATGACTGGTGGTGCCAGGGCTATTCCGAACCTGGCGCGGGATCGGACCTCGCGGCCCTCAGGACGCGCGCCGACCGCGACGGTAACGACTATGTCCTCAACGGGCAGAAGATGTGGACCAGCTACGCGCATGTCGCCAGCCACGTCTTCGTCCTGGCGCGCACCTCGCAGGAGGCCAAGCGCCAGCAGGGCATCTCGCTGATCCTCGTCGACATGGATACGCCGGGCCTGCGCGTGCAGAAGATCCCGACGATGGACGAGAAATATCACACGAACGAGCTGTTCCTCGACGACGTCCGCGTCCCCGTCGCCAACCTGCTGGGCGAGGAGGGCAAGGGCTGGGGCTATGGCAAGGTGCTGCTGGACCGCGAACGCATGGTCAGCGCCGCGACCGCGATCTTCCTGACCCAGACGATCCGGGGCATCCGCGACGCCGCGACCCGGCGGCGCGTGCGCGGCGTGCCGCTGATCGAGACGCCCGGCTTCGCCGCGAAGCTGGCGCAGTTCGAGATAGAGGTCGTCGCGCTCCAGACGATGGTGCTGCGCCTGATGGACGATGCCGCGCGCGGGGCGGACAGTGGCCCGCGCGGGTCGATGGTGAAGCTGCGCTGGTCGCAGCTGACGCAGGCGGGCACCGCTTTATGGGTCGAGGCGCTGGGGCCGGAGGCAGCGCACTTCGCCGCGCTGGACGGCGGCAATACGCGGCTGGCGGACGACATGCCCTATGCGTTGCAGGGCGCGCTCTATTCGCGGGTCACGTCCATCTATGGCGGGTCCAGCGAGATCCAGCACAACATCATCGCGCGCCGCGCGCTCGGGCTCTGAAGGGGTCGGTCATGGACTTCGTATATTCCGACGAACAGCAGATGCTGCGCGACAGCGTGCTGCGCTACGGCGAGGAACACTGGGCCGCCGCCGACCGGGCGAAGGCGCTGGCGGGCGGCCGCGACCTGGCCAAGCGCCGCTGGGCGGAGATGGCCGATCTCGGCTGGCTGATGCTGCCCATCGCGGAGGAGGCCGGCGGGCTGGGCGGCGGCGCGGCCGACGTGATGGCGGTGATGGAGGGCATGGGCCGGCACCTGATGACCCTGCCCTATGTCACGTCCTGCGTACTGGTGCCCGCGCTGGTCGGCGGTGACGAGGCGGGGGCGGAGCTGATCGCAGGGATCGCCGCCGGCACGACGATCGCGGCGGCGGGCTTGCTGGAGGCGGATGGCGGCTACGACATGCGCCATGTCGCGACCCGCGCCGTCCGGCTGGGCGATGGCTGGCGGCTGACTGGCGCGAAGGTGCATGTCGAGGACGGCGCGGACGCCGACTGGTTCGTCGTGTCGGCGCGCAGCGCGGGCGATGTCGACGATGCCGGCGGCATCGGCCTGTTCCTGGTCGACCGGGCGGCGGCCGGCCTGACCGTCCAGCGCTTTCGCGCGATCGACGGCCATCGCCACGCGCGGCTCGCCCTCGCCGACGTGCCGGCCATCCCGGTCGGCGAGATCGAGGCCGCGACGCCGGTGATCGAGGCCGCGGTCGACCGCGCCATCGCCGCGCAATTGGCCGAGGCGGTCGGATCGATGGAGGCGGCGGCGGAGGCGACGCTCGACCATCTGCGTACCCGCCATCAGTTCGGCGTCGCGATCGGCAGCTTCCAGGTGTTGCAGCACCGCATGGTCGACATGGTCGTGGCGGGCGAGGAAGCCCGCTCGATGGCCTATCACGCGACGCTGAACCTCGATCGCACCCGGGCCGAACGGGCGCGCGCCGTCGCGGCGGGCAAGGTGCGCGTGGCGGAAACCGGCCTTTATGTCGGGCAGCAGGCGGTGCAGCTGCACGGCGGCGTCGGCTTCAGCGACGAACTGATCGTCAGCCACCATCTGCGCCGCCAGATGATGTTGGGGCAAGCCTTCGGCAATGCGGATCACCACCGGGCGCGCTTCGCCGCGCTGGGAGTTGCCGCATGACCGCCGCCCAGCAGCACCTGCTCGATCGGGAGGCGATCCGCGACTGCCTGTACCGCTATTGCCGGGGCATCGACCGTATGGACGAGGCGGCGCTGCGATCCGCCTATTGGCCCGACGGCCATGACGATCATGGCCAGTATCGCGGCAGCGCGGCGGGCTTTTGCGACTGGGCAATGACCGTTCTGCCCAACGTCGAGCGCAGCATCCACCAGATCCACAACGTGCTCATCGAATTCCGTGACGGCGGCGCGGCGGTGGAAAGCTATTTCTCCGCCTTCCAGCGCCAGCCCGGCCCCGACGGGATGCAGCAATGGGACCTGAAAGGCCGCTATCTCGACTGGTTCGAGGCGCGCGACGGCGAATGGCGCGTGCTGCGCCGGACCGTGGTCTATGACTGGGTCGAGCGGTTGCCGCTACCCGATCGCAGCGAGGCCGAACGGTTCGGCGCGCGCCAGCCGATCGGCGGCAAACATCCCGACGATCCGCTCTACACGGTATTCGCCTGATGCGGATGGGGTGGCGGTCCGCCACCCCGCGACGCCACTGGCCTTACGACATGAAGGCGTGGCCGATGCCGCCATCGACCGCGATCGACTGGCCGTTGACGAAGCCGGATCGATCGGAGGCCAGCCACAGCGCGGTCTGGGCGATATCGCCGGTCTCTCCCAGCCGGCCCATCGGCGAGCGTTCCAGCCGGCGCGCCATCATCTCGTCGCTCAGCATAGCCAGCACGCCTTCGGTCGCGACGGTCGACGGTGCGATGGCGTTGACGCGGATATTGTGCCGGCCGAGTTCGATCGAGGCCGACCGCGTCAGCCCGTCCACCCCCGCCTTCACCCCGGCATAGATCAGCGCGTTGGGGCTGCCCAGCCGCCCCGCCATCGAACCGATGTTGATGATCGATCCGCCCCGCTCCCGCATCGCCGGCGCCGCCGCCTGGATGCCCCAGACGATCCCGCCCATGCCGACCCGCGTCATCCGCTCGAACGTTTCGGGCGTGATCGCGTCGATCGGTTCGTACCGATTCCACATCGCGTTGTTGACGAGGATGTCGAGCTGCCCGAACGCATCGCGCGTCGCGCCGACCGCGGCATGAACGGCCTCGCGATCGCCGACGTCGCAGCCAAGCCCGATCGCCTCGCCGCCTTGGCCCTTGATCTCCTCGGCCGCCGCCGCCGCCCAGGGTTCTTTCAGGTCCAGCAGCGCGACGCGGGCGCCCTCGGCGGCGAACAGCGCGGCGATCGCACGGCCCAGACCGCGCGAAGCCCCGGTCACGATCGCGACCCGTCCGGTCAATTCCGCCGCCATGCTTTCTCTCCCTTGTCTCGCCGAAAGGCTATCGCCGGGCGGCGGGCGCGGTCACGCGGGTCCGCGCGGGACGGGCGGCTATCTCATGGGAAATAACCGGCGCGCAGGGGCGATGCGTTTTGCCCCTTCCCCACCGCGACGATTGACTGCGGCGCAAGGACAGGACGGGAGAGAAAGCTTTGGCCACATCGCGGATCGTGATCGTCACGGGGGCCGCCGCCGGTATCGGCCTTGCGACCGCCCGCGCATTCGCCGCGCGGGGCGACACGGTGGTGCTGACCGATATCGCCGCCGATGCCGTCGCCGCGCGCGCGGCGGAACTCGGCGCGCCGCATATCGGGCTGCCGATGGATGTGGCGGACGAGCAGGCGGTAGTGCGAACGATCGCCGCCATCGTCGACCGGTTCGGCCGCGTCGACGTCCTTATCAACAACGCGGGCATCGTCGATCCGCAGGCCAGCGCGGTGTTCGACAAGCCTATCGCCGATGTGCGCCGCCTGATCGCGGTGAATGTGGAAGGCGGCTTTGTCGTTTCGCGTGAGGTCGCACGGACGATGATGGCACAGGGATCGGGGTCGATCGTCAACCTGTCGTCCGGCGCCGCCCTGTCCGCCCTGCCCGGCCGCACGCCGTACAGCATGACGAAGGCGGCGGTGCTGGGGCTGACGCGCGCGCTGGCCTGCGAATGGGCGGCAGGCGGCATCCGGGTTAACGCGGTCCTGCCCGGCTATGTCCGCACCGAGATCCTCGCCTCGCTGGAGCGCGCGGGCAAGTTCGATCCCGCCGTCGCCGGGCTGGCCGTGCCGATCGGCCGGATGGCGGAGCCGGAGGAGATCGCGGCGGCGATTCTGCATGTCGCGGGGGCCGGCTATGTCACCGGCGCGGCGTTCATCGCGGATGGCGGCGTCTCCGCCTATGGCGGGCGCGCGCCGGCGTCGCGCGGGCCGGTATCGGGCCACGTCCCGGCGGGGTGCGCCGTCGTGACCGGCGGCGCGTCCGGCATCGGCCTGTCGACGGCGACCCGGCTGGCGGCGGAGGGGCGGGCCGTCATCGTCCTCGACCATGACGAACAGGCACTCGCCCGCCTGCCCACGCGGCTGCACGGGATCGCGATCGACGTGACGGACGAGGACGCTGTCGAGGCGGCGGTGGGCCGGATCGTGAGCGAGCACGGGCCCGTCGCGATCCTCGTCAACGCGGCCGGGATCGCGGATCGGTTCGACGCGACGCTCGACCAGGCAACCGCGCGGTTCCGGCGCGTTTTCGACGTCGACCTGACGGGGACGCTGATCGCGTCGCGCGCGGTCGCGCGGGTCATGGCCAAGGCCGGGCAAGGCGGCGCGATCGTCAACCTGTCGTCGATCGCGGCGAGCGGCGGCCTGCCCCGCCGCAACGCCTATTGCGCGGCAAAGGCGGGCGTGACGATGCTGACGCGCAGCCTGGCGTGCGAATGGGCGGAATACGGCATCCGCGTGAACGCCGTCGCCCCCGGCTATATCCTGACGCCGGGCGTGCGGGCGCTGGCCGATGCGGGCCTGCGCGACCTAGACGCGATCCGCAGTTGCATCCCCGCCGGCCGCCTGGGCGACCCGGACGAGGTGGCGGACGCCATCGCCTTCCTGGTGTCGGACGCGGCATCCTATGTCACCGGCATGAGCCTCGCCGTCGACGGCGGCTATTCCGCCTGGGGAGACGTCGGGCCGGCATCCGAATGACAGGAGGGGCGCCGACCGGCCGGCCGACGCCCCCCCCAAATTTCCCGTCCCGATCAGAACTTGTACTGGAACTCCGCGCCGACCACCCGGCCCTTGTTGAGCGCGGAGAAGGTGCTGCCCGCGAAGAACGGTAGCGGCCCGGAAATGCCGAACGTCACCTCGTTCAGCAGGTTCGTCCCGAAGATCGAGAATTTGTACGGCCCGACCGAATAGGCGAGGTTCGCATCGACCATCGTCGCGGCGGGCAGGATGCCGGTGTTCAGTTCGTTATAGTAGGCGATGCTGCGATAGTTCGCGGCACCGCGCGCGTCGATTGTGCCGTTGCCCACCGGCAGCGAGTAATTGACCGAGCCGCCATAGGTCCACTTCGACAGGCGCGGCAGTACCAGCGCGTAATCCTTCGCATCGATCACGCGATCGTTGTTCAGGTCGGCGAAGATGCGGTCGTAATTGCCGTCGGTATAGCCCAGCTGTCCCGTCACCGACAGGCCGGTGCCCGGCACCTTCAGCACCAGTTCGGCATCGACGCCCTTGATGGTCACGTCGGCGGCGTTGTTGATGACCTGGAACGCGCCGACACCCGCGACCGGGGTCACGATCTCGCGCTGGACGTTGTGGATCTTGTTGTGGAAGCCGGCGATGTTCAGGCGCAGCACCCGGCCGAAATCCTGCTTCAGGCCCAGTTCGAACGAGTCCTGCACCTCCTGGTCGAACGGCCCCGGCGCGACGGCCGTGTTGATCGACCGCAGGTTGTACCCGCCACTGCGGAAACCGCGCGCGTAATAGCCGTATAGCTGCGTCTGTTCGGTCGGCTTGTATTGCACGCCCAGCCGCGGGGTGAAGCCGTCCCAGCGCTTCTTGCTGAAGAAGGTGTAGTTGCACGTGCGCGCGTCGAAATTGCAGCTGCCCGCGACGATGTTGGCGATGCGGACGCGCTTGTCCTCGTTCGAATAGCGGCCGCCGACGTTCAGCGTCAGCTGGTCGGTCAGGTGCCAGTCGAACGACGCGAACGCGCCATAGCTATGCTGGTTCTGCACGCCGCCGCCTGCGATCGTCAGCTTGCCGCCGGACAGCAGCCGCTTTTCCAGATAGTCGATCTGCTGGCCGAAATAGTAGAGGCCCGTGGTCACGTCGACGCGGCCGAACGTGCCGGCATAGCGCAGCTCGTTGCTGAACTGGT
The DNA here is from genome assembly GCA_913775975.1 of uncultured Sphingomonas sp. Taxonomy (GTDB): domain Bacteria; phylum Pseudomonadota; class Alphaproteobacteria; order Sphingomonadales; family Sphingomonadaceae; genus Sphingomonas. Next base: position 14,693 of record CAJYLQ010000026.1, read on the forward strand.
TCTGCGCGGTGTGCGTATAGAAATGATAGTCGGTGCGCGGCGTCGCATCGAGATCGGTGATGAGATCGCCCTTGAAGTCGCGATAGGCGGCGATGTTGGTGATCTTGCCGTTGCCGAAGCCGACGTCGAAATTCGTTTCGAACGTCACCTGGTTCCAGATGTTGCGCGACAGGCCTTCCTCGTTCACCGCGATGTTGAACGTATTGGCGCCGAACAACCCGAAATTGGTCGGCCGCGCGCCGTCGCCACGCTGCGCGCCATGCTCGAAACGGAGGATCGCCTCCACATTGCTGTTCGGCGTCCAGCGCAGGACCGGGCGGACGATCATCGTGCGATCGCGACCGAAATTGTGATTGTTGTTGAACTGGTTGGTGAACCAGCCATTGTCGTAATTGTAATAGACGGCGATCTTCGCCTGCAGCTTGTCCTTCACCAGCGGGCCGCTGACGACGATGCTCGTATTCTTCTCAAGCCCGGTCGACAGCGCCGCCTTGAAATCGACGTGGAAGGTGTTGCTGGGCGTCGTCGTGCGGATCACCACCGCGCCGCCGGTCACGTTGCGGCCAAACAGCAGACCCTGCGGCCCGCGCAGCACCTCCACCCCGGCCAGATCGAACGTGTCCAGCACCACGCCGCCGCCGACGCCCAGATAGACGCCGTCGATGAACGTGCCGACGGTCGGGTCGATCGACGGGATCGAGCTGTTGATGCCAAGGCCCCGGATCGAGAAGTTCGCGTACCCCGGCGACGTGCCCAGTTCCGTCAGCTGCACGTTGGGAATGTCGTAACTCAGGCCCGCGATCGAGCGGATATGCTGGTCGTCCAGCTGGTTCGCGCCGAACGCGGTGACGGCGAACGGCACGTCCTGCACGTTCTGCGCCTCGCCGCGCTTCGTCGCGGTGACGATGATGTCTTCCAGGCCGCCATCGCGCGATGGGATCTCGTTGCTCTGCTGGTCGGGCGTGTCGGCGGCGGCGGGCGGCATGTCGGGCGGAGTATCCGCGCGCACCTGTGCCTGAAGCTGCGCGGGAAGGACGATCGCTGCGCTGAGCAGGAAAATGGCGGACAGACGACGGGCACGCATTTTCTTCGGATCCTCCCCAATGGTTTTCGCGACACGATGTTACGTGTTCGTCTGGGCATCATGTCGCCACGCGGATCGCCGCCCCTCAATCCGTCACGCCCCGTTCCGCCCAATATCATGGACGTAATTTCCACCCTTCCGCCGCGACCGGGCAGCAATCGCATATAGGATTTAGCCGCCCGCCGGCGCCTGCCCGGCTTCACGACGGCGGCGCGCCGTTCAATGATGCGGCCAATCAAAAAGCCAAGCACAGGAGAGGCGCAGATGAGCCTTATCAAGCTGAACGTCGCCGATTACGTCGCCGTGGTTACGCTGGCCAATCCGCCGGTCAATGCCCAGCCGATGGAGCTGATCCAGGAGCTGATCGCCGTCTTCGACACGTTCAATGACCGCGACGACGTGCGCTGCGTCGTCCTGACCGGCGAGGGCAAGTGCTTCTCCGCCGGTGCCGAGTTGAAGAACCGCATGGACCTGTCCGCCCCGGGCGCGCGGTGGAGCCGCAACCGCTGGGTGCGCGAGGTCGGCTATTGCATCATGGACAATGCGAAGCCGACGATCGCGGCGGTCAACGGCCCGGCGCTCGGCGCCGGCCTCGGGCTGGTCGCGGCGTGCGACATCGTCGTCGCGTCCGAACGCGCCGTCTTCGGCCTGCCGGAAGTGGACGTCGGCCTGATGGGCGGCGGCAAGCACGCCGCGCGCATCCTGCCCCATTCGCTGACGCGGCGGATGATGCTCACCGGCTATCGCGCGCCGGCCGAGGAACTGTATCGCCGCGGCATCATCGAGGCGTGCCTGCCGCATGACGAGCTGATGCCCTTCGCAATGGACATGGCGCGCACCATCGCCTCCAAGAGCCCGCTCGCGACGCGGCTGGCCAAGGATTCGATGCGCACGATCGAGAACATGACGCTGCGCGACGGCTATGTGTACGAACAGGGCAATACCGCCAAGCTCGCCCAGTCGGAGGATGCGCGAGAGGCGGTCGCGGCTTTCGTCGAAAAGCGGCCCCCCGTCTTTCAGGGGCGCTGACCATGGCCGCCGGGGATGGCGCGGTGCGACCGGTCGCGGGCGACTGGAACTTCGGCGACCTGCTGGATGCGACCGCCGCCGTCGTGCCGGGTGACCGGCCGGCGCTGATCCAGGGGGAGCGCGTCGTCAGCTGGGCAGAGTTCGACGCGCGCACCAACCGGATGGCGCGCGCCTTTCTGGCGGCGGGTCTGCCGGTGGGCGCCCGCGTCGCGATCCTGGCGCGCAACATCCCCGAATTCATCGAGATCGCCTGCGCCGCGTTCAAGGCGCGGCTCAGCCACGTCAACATCAACTACCGCTACACGGTCGGCGAGATCGACTACGTCCTGCAGAATTGCCAGGCGCAGGGGCTGTTCTATCAGGCGGAGTTCGCCGACCTCGTCGCGCCGCTGCTGCCGTCGCTGGCGCTGGCGGTGGAGATAGAGGGGCCGGCCTATGCCGCGATGACGCGCGAGGGCGACGGCCATCCGCTGGAGATCGAGCGGTCGCCCGAGGACGGCTATCTGCTCTACACCGGCGGCACGACCGGCAAGCCGAAGGGCGTGATGTGGCGATCGGGCGACGCCCGTGTCTCACAGCTGGAGGCGCCGACGATCAAGGCGGTGGTGCGGACGATGGCGGATCACGTCGCCATGGTCGCCGAAAACCCCATGCCCGGCCGCGTCATCCCCGCCTGCCCGCTGATGCACGGCGCGGGCCTCAACAGTTCGATGGCGGAACTGGTCGGCGGCGGCACGGCGGTGCTGCTGCCCGACACCCGGTTCGACCCGATCCAGCTGTGGGACGAGGCGGAGCGCACGCGCGCCACCCGCATCCTGATCGTCGGCGACGTGTTCGCCCGGCCGATGGCGCAGGCGCTGCGGGATCATCCCGGTCGCTGGGATCTGTCGGCGATGCGCGTCATCTCGTCGGCGGGGCTGATGTGGAGCCGCGAGGTGAAGCGCGCGCTGGTCGCGGCGATCCCGCAGGTGACGCTGGTCGATATCCTGGGCGCGTCGGAGGCGTCGGGGTTCGGCTATGCCGTCACCACCGCGACGCACGAGACGCCGACCGGCTATTTCGAACCCGGACGCCATACGGTGCTGGTCGAACCCGATACCGACCGCATCCTCGAGGCAAACGAGCCGGGCGAGGGCTGGCTGGCACGACGCCCGCCCTTCGGCCTCGGCTATCACGACGATCCCGCCAAGACGGCGGCGACCTATCGCCGGATCGGTGACGAGGTGCTCGCGATCCCCGGCGACATGGCGGTGCGCGAGGCCGATGGCCGCCTGCGGCTGGTCGGGCGGGGCAACATGGTCATCAACACCGGCGGGGAGAAGGTCTTCGCCGAGGAGGTGGAGGAGGCGATGAAGCGCGCACCCGGCATCGAGGACGCGATCGTCGTCGGGGTGCCCGACCCCATATGGGGGCGAAAGATCGTCGCGCTCGCCCGCGTCACCGCCGCCTATGACGCCGCGACCGCGCAGCAGGCGATGCTGGCCGATCTTGCCGCATACAAGCTTCCCAAGCACGTCATCGTGCTAGACACGCTGCCCCGCCATGCCAGCGGCAAGAGCGATTATCGCAACGCCCTCGCCATCGCGACGCGGGAACTGGGCCTGACCACCTGACCGTCGGCTTGCGGTCCCGACACGGCGGGACCGTCACCTTCGCCGTGCGGGCGGCGGCGACGTGGCCGGGCGGGCGCACCGCGTCGTCGGTTCGATCTACCGGCGACGCGCCTGACGCATCATCAGGTTGTCGCCCCGATCCGCGACCACGCACTGGCCGGATATGGTGCCGCTTTCCAGCAGGGCGGCAGCCAGCCCGATCGCCTCGCCGACCACGGCCGCATCGGAAGGGTCGACGCCGGCCGGCAGCGCCAGCGCGTTGATGCGGATACCCCGCCGGGCGTGCTCCATCGCCAGGCTGCGCATCATGCCGATCAGCGCCGCGCTCCCCGCCGCCTGCCCCGCCGCATGCCAGCGGCCCAGATAGGCATCCGACGCGACGACCAGGATCGCGCCGCGCTCTGCCACGCGCGACAGAGCGTCGACGAACGCGTCCCGCCGGTCGAGCGTCGCTTCCACCACCTGTGCCATAAAATCGCTGTCGGACAGGTCGAGAAAGGGCGTTTCGGGTCCGTGCGCCATCGCATCGATCAGGATCGCGCCAGCGGGTTCGCCATCCTGTACCAACTGATAGCCGTTCTCCACGCACAACCGCGCCGCTATCGCCGCGGCCATCCCGCCCTCCCCGCCAAGCACCAGTAGCGACCGCATCGTAATTCCTTCCGTCGCCATCAGAACGGCACCACGCCCAGCGCCTTGCCGCCATCGACCAACAGCACCTGCCCGCTCATCATTCGCCCGGCGGCGGAGCCCAGAAAGACGATCGTGTCGGCGATGACCTGCGGATCCAACGCGGCGCCGCTCGGCTCCAGATCGGTCAGCCGCGCGCGCATCGCGGGGGAGAAGTTGTCGATCATCCGCGTATCGACCATCCCCGGCGCCACCGCGTTGACCGCAATGCCCCGCCAGCGCAGCTCGATCGCCATGGCGCGCGTCAGCCCGACCACCGCCGCCTTGGACGCGACATAATGTGCGCCGCCGATACCGCCCAGATAGCCGCGCGAGGCGATGTTGACGATCGCGCCCCCCTCCATCCGCCGCGCCGCTTCCTGCCCGACGATGAAACAGCCCAGCACGTTGATCCGCATCAGCCGTTCGAATTGCGCCGCCGTCACCTCGGCGAAGGGCAGCATGTCCGCCGGGACCGCCGCGTTGTTGACGACCAGCGTGAAGGGCCCGTGCCGGTCGAGCGTCGCCGCGACCGCCACGCGGTCGGTCACGTCCAGCTGCACGCCGCCGATCCGTCGATGGTCCTCGGCCCACGCCGCGACACTGGCCGCGACCGCGGCCGCGTCCCTGTCCGCGATCACCACATCCCAGCCGGCACGTTCCAGCGCCTCCGCCGTGGCGGCACCGATGCCGCGCGCACCGCCCGTGACCAATGCCGTGTTCCGCATCGCCCTCTCCACGCTTGTGTGAGAGAGCTAAGCCGCCGGATCGGCGGGGGTCACGTCCGTCCGGCGATGGGTCCGCATATCACGGTTGGAATGTGGCGCGCGTTGCGCGCCGGACCGTATTCAACGATCCGGCGATCGCACTATCCTGATCCGCCCCGTCCCCCCGGGGCTCTTTTCGACGAGGCCACAGGTTCGCATGTCCAACGCCTTCATCTGCGACGCCGTCCGTACCCCGATCGGCAGGCTGAACGGCGCGCTCGCGACCGTGCGCGCCGACGATCTAGCCGCCCATCCGATCCGGGCGCTCGCGGCGCGCAATCCGGGCGTGGACTGGGACGCGGTTGACGACGTCATTCTCGGCTGCGCCAATCAGGCCGGAGAGGACAATCGCAACGTCGCCCGGATGGCGGTGCTGCTGGCCGGCCTGCCCGAGCAGGTGGCCGGCGTCACCGTCAACCGGCTGTGCGGGTCGGGCCTTAACGCTGTGGGCATGGCGGCGCAGGCAATCCGCGCAGGCGATGCGGACCTGCTGATAGCGGGCGGGGTCGAGAGCATGACGCGCGCGCCCTATGTGATGGGCAAGGCCGCCAGCCCCTTCGATCGCGGCCAGACGCTGCAGGACACGACGCTGGGCTGGCGTTTCGTCAATCCGGCGATGCGACAGGCCTATGGCGTCGATACGATGCCCGAGACGGGTGAGAACGTCGCCGACGCGTGGCAGGTTTCCCGCGAGGATCAGGATCGCTTCGCGCTGGCCAGCCAGGAAAAGGCGGCCGCCGCGATCGGGAGCGGCCGGCTGGCGGCGGAGATCGTCCCCGTCGAGGTGCCGCAGAAGAACGGCCCCGCGCTGACGGTCGCGCAGGACGAACATCCCCGCGCGACCAGCCTCGCCGCGCTCGCCCGGCTGAAGCCCGTCGTGCGCGCCGATGGCACGGTCACGGCGGGCAACGCATCCGGTCTGAACGACGGCGCCGCCGCGATGCTGGTCGCATCGGAAGGTGCCGCGCGGGCACATGGCCTGACGCCCCGTGCCCGCATCCTGGGCATGGCGTCGGCGGGAATTGCCCCGCGCATCATGGGCGTCGGCCCGATCGAGGCGGCGCGGCGGCTGGTTCGGCGGACCGGCATCGGCCTCGACCAGCTGGACGTCATCGAACTCAACGAGGCCTTTGCCAGCCAGGCGATCGCGACGCTGCGCGATCTGGGGATCGGCTGGGATGATCCGCGCGTCAACCGCAATGGCGGCGCCATCGCGCTGGGCCACCCGCTCGGCATGTCGGGCGCGCGGATCACCCTGACCGCCGTGGAGGAATTGCAGCGGACGGGCGGCCGCTACGCCCTCGCCTTCATGTGTGTCGGCGTCGGTCAGGGGATCGCGCTGATGCTGGAACGGGTGTGACGGAAATGGCAGAGGAAACGATCCTGCTGTCCCGCAAGGCCGGCGTGGCCATGGTGACGCTGAACCGCCCCGATCGGCTGAACAGCTTCACGACGGCGATGCATGTCGAACTGGCCGACGCGCTCGACCGGATCGCCGACGATGCGTCCGTTCGCGCCGTGCTGCTGACCGGCGCCGGGCGCGGCTTCTGCGCCGGGCAGGATCTGGCGGATCGGAAGCCCGCTGCCGATGGCACGCCACCGAACCTTGGCGAGTCGATCGACCGCTATTACGCGCCGCTGGTCCGCCGGCTGGCCACCCTGCCGAAGCCCGTCGTCTGCGCGGTGAACGGCGTCGCGGCGGGCGCGGGCGCGAATATCGCACTGGCGTGCGATATCGTCATCGCCGCCCGCTCCGCCCGCTTCATCCAGTCGTTCGCCAAGGTCGGGCTGATCCCCGATTCGGGCGGCAGCTGGATCCTGCCGCGTGTCGTCGGCCAGGCGCGGGCGCTGGGACTGGCGTTGACGGGCGACGACCTGCCCGCCGAGACCGCCGCCCAATGGGGCCTGATCTGGGCCGCCGTCGACGATGCGGCGCTGATCGAAACCGCCACCTCGCTCGCCCGGCGGCTCGCGGCGGGACCGGCGCAGGGCCTCGCGGAAACCAAGCGCCTGATCCGCAGCGTATGGAGCAAGACCCTGTCGGAGCAACTGGACGCGGAGCGCGACGCGATGGCCGCGCTGGGCCGCAGCGACGATTATCGCGAGGGCGTCGCGGCCTTCATCGCCCGGCGCAGCCCGGTGTTCGCCGGCGCGCCGGACGGCGGGTCAGGCTGACGGCACCTGCAACGTTTCCAGCTTCTCCCGCCACGTCGCGGGCAACGGCGTCGGGCGGCGGGTGGTGCGGTCAACATAGACGTGGGTGAACAGCGCCTCGGCCGCCGCATCGTCCACGCCCGGCACGAACGCCCCCAACCGATAGGTGACGCTGGACGTGCCCAGCCGGTCGAGCGTCACGCCGATCTCCACCGGCTCGGGATAGGTGACGGACCGGGCGTAGCGGCACTGCGTCTCCACCACCAAGCCGATCGGATCGCCCCGCGCCACGTCCAGCAAGCCCGCACCGATCAGCCAGTTGTTCACGGCGGTGTCGAACCAGTGGTAATAGATGGCGTTGTTGACATGGCCATAGGCGTCGTTGTCGCTCCACCGCGTGACGATCGGCTGCCACCAGCGATAGGCGGTGCGCGGCCTGAGTGGGTCTCGTGCCATGATCTCTCCTCCGATCCGTCGGCCTTGCCGGGCGGCGCGCGGCAAGGGAAGGCCCCGCCACCGTTATCCCGTCCGCGATTTCGCCTCCGAGACGGCGCGACACAGGTTGTCGCCCGCACGCTGCCGTTCGACCCTGTGTGCCATCAGGAGAAGATCGACGCCGCGCATGAAGAGCGCGGCTGCCGTCTTGCGCCAGTGCGACGCCCCCCGGCCCTATGCGGAAAGCCGCCCTCTCGCGATCGAGACGCTAGAGTTTGACCCGCCCGGCAAGGGCAATGTGCTGGTGGAGGTCGCGGCGGCGGGCCCGTGCCATTCCGACCTGTCGATCATCAACGGCGACCGTTTGACGTCCTCCCTGTTTTTTCATCCATGTTGAGTGAGAGTTTTCCGGCCTTTTAAAGCCTGCGGGCGAGGAGCTGGACATGAAGAAGACGAGGCACACGGAAGAGCAGATCGCGTTCGCGCTGAAGCAGGCGGAGACGGGTACGTCGGTTGCGGGCGCTGACGGTGGTGGACGCGTTCACGCGCGAGGCGCTGGCGATCGACGTCGACCAGGGCATCAAGGGTGAGCAGGTGGTCGAGGTGATGGCGCGGATCTCGTCGATCCGCGGTCCGCCCCGAACCATCCGGGTGGACAATGGGCCGGAGTTCATCTCGAAGGCGCTCGATCGATGGGCGGAGCAGCCGAAGGTTCCGGCGATGCGCAGCATCGTTGGAATGGCTGCGGAGGGGTATGAGAACGGCGTCACGCTCGACTTCAGCCGTCCAGGCAAACCGACGGACAATCCTGTCCTGAGCTTTTCGAAGGGGCCTTCGTGGAATCGTTAAACGGTCGCCTGCGAGACGAGTGCCTGAACACGCACTGGTTTCTGTCCCTGGAGGACGCGAGGGCCAAGATCGAGGCCTGGCGGCGGGACTACAACGAGAGCCGCCCTCACACATCGCTTGGCTGGCTGACGCCGGTAGAATATGCTGCTGCCACGGCCAAGATCGCGG
>CAJYLQ010000027.1 GCA_913775975.1 uncultured Sphingomonas sp.
TTGACCAGGTCCAGGTTCACGATCGTCGAGCGGTGCACCCGCTGGAAGCGCCGCGGGTCCAGCCGCTTTTCCAAGTCCTTCATCGTCTCGCGCAGGATCAGGTTCCGGTCACCGGTGTAGATCACCATGTAGTCGCCCGCCGCGTCGATCCGCTCGATCGTATCGACGTCGACGCGGAAGATCTGGCCCTGATCCTTGATGTTGATGAGCTTTTCGTAGCGGTTGGCCGACAGGTCGCCGCCATCGGCGATATCGGCGGCGGCGTCTGGCGCGTGTTCGGCCAGCACTTCCTTCAGCCGGTCCACCTCCTCGACGCCGCGCTTCTCGGTCAGGCGCTGGCGTACCCGCTCCAGCGTATCGGCGAGGCGGCTCTCCTCCACCGGCTTCATCAGATAATCGACCGCCTGCGCCTCGAACGCGCGCAGCGCATGGTCGGAATAGGCGGTGACGAAGACGAACAGCGGTGGCTCCACCTCCATCAGCCCTTGCACCACGGAAAAGCCGTCAAACCCGGGCATCTGGATGTCGAGGAAGACCAGATCGGGCTTGTGCGTCTTGATCGCACGGATCGCTTCGCGTCCATTGACGCACTTCTCGATGATTTCGACGTCTTCGTGCGCCTGGAGCCGCAGTTCCAGTCCCTGGATCGCGAGCGGCTCGTCATCGACGAGGATGGTGCGGATTGTCATGCAGCCTCTTTATTCAAATCATTAAGCTGGAACGGGATCTCGATCTCGACCGAGAAGCCGCCAGCCGGCGTGGAACGCGTTTCGAACCGGTGGTCCGGGCCATAGGCCTGCACCAGCCGCTCCCTGATATTGGCGAGCCCCACGCCGGTTGAAAGGCTTGGACTGATCCGGGCCTCGTTCAAGCCGGGGCCGGTGTCGGATACGGCGATCTGCACCCGATCCCCGGCGAACCGCACGCGCAGCGCGATATCCGCGCCCTCTTCCTGCGGGGTCACGGCATATTTGATCGCGTTTTCGATCAGCGGTTGCAGCAGCAGCGAGGGCAGCATGGCGCGTTCGGCGCGAGGGTCGATCTCGAACGCGGTGCGCAGCCGGCTCTCGAATCGCATCTTCTCGATCTCGAGGTACAGCTTCAGCGTCTCGACCTCCTGCGCGACGGTGACATGCGCGGTCGGCTCGTTGGCCAGCGTGTAGCGGAGGAAGGAGGACAGCCGGCTCAGCATCGCATTGGCGCGCTCGGTCTGTTTCAGCAGCACCAGCGTCGAGATGGAATTGAGCGTGTTGAACAGGAAATGCGGGTTCAGCTGATAGCGCAGCATCGCCAGCTGCGCCGACGACGCCTGCAGCTCCAGCGCGCGCATCTCCGCCAGCTGGTCCTCGACGACGAGGTAGAAGTTTATCGCGTAGTAAAGCGCCGACCAGCTCGCCAGCATCACGAAGGTCAGGAACACCGCGCCCGCGATCCCCGTCACCGTGATCCCCGGCACGCCGCTGCGCATGAACGAATAGGCGAAGGCGACGAGCGAGGCGTAGAAGAACGTCGCCGCCGCCAGCGTGCCCAGCGCCAGGAACACCTCGGCGAAGCGCGGCAGGCGGCGGTAGTAATTGTAGCAGGCCGACAGGATCAGCGTGATGCAATAGCCGACGATCGCCTCGACGATGATCGGGATGATCACCTCCAGCCGGAAACCGTTGGAAATGGCGGTGACGCCGCGCAGCAGCAGATAGCCGCCCCAGCCGGCGGCCTGCAGCGTCCAGAAGGCGCGCGCCTTGTTCTCGAAGAAGGGCCGCACGTTCCAGGTCGGCCGCCGCGGCCCCTTCCGCCCGCCGCCCCTCGGCCCGCCGTCCTTCTGAGCGTTTACCGACCAGGACGATATCGCGGAACCGGCGACGGGCGTGGAGGCGGGGGAGGGGGCGGGAAGCGTGGCCATCACCCGCCACCATACACCCCCGCGCCGCGCGGGGCAAAACCGGGACGGCACGCGCGCATGAAAAGGCCGCCGTTCCGGGTGGAACGGCGGCCTTTCGCGATGGGATGGCGGGCGGTTTAGAAACCGACGCGCAGCGTACCCATCACGGTGCGGGGATAGCCGACAGTGAAGTTCGGGCTGCCCGCCGCGTTGATCTGCGTGCTGATGTTGCTGAAATACTTGGCGTCGAACAAGTTGCGCACGTTCAGCTGCAGGCTCGTCCGGTTGAGGCCGAACTTCTCCAGACTGTAGCTCGCGTCCAGATCGACCAGCGTATAGCTGGACACCACGACGTCGTTCACGTCGGTCGCGAAGCGATCGTCGACCCACTTGCCCTGCACGCCCAGCTCGAAGCCCTCGTAGCTGACCTGCGCGCGGCCACCGAACTGCCAGGTCGGCGTCTCGGGAACCTGCTTGCCCGCGGTCGGCGCGAACGTGGTGCCGGTCAGCGGGACGTTCGAAAGGATCTTGGTGTGCGTGTACGAGGCGATGCCCGTCAGCGCGAACCAGCTCGCCGGACGCACCGTCGCGGTGCCGTCGAAACCATAGCTCTTCACCGCGCCGATGTTACGATCGAACGAGATGCCCTGCTCCTGGTCAAAGGAGGTCACGATGCGGTTCTGGTACTTGATGTACCAGCCGGTCAGCTGCGACTGGATCCAGCGGTTGTTGTACCGCAGGCCGAGGTCGAACGAGTCCGTCTTCTCCGGCTTCACGCCGATGAACGCGGCGCGATAGAGATTGTCCGTCTGCGGGGCCGAGAAGCCCTTGGCGTAGCTGCCGAACATCGACGCGCCGCTGTTCGGGAAGCGATAGGTGAAGCCGGCGTTCGGCAGGACCGCGTTATACTTGTAGGTCTGCGAGAACGGCGCATACAGCGGGATCGGATTGCCCGAGGCGGCGAAGGCCGAGCCCGGCTGTACGATCACGTACGGCTGCTGGGCGGTCGTGAGGGCCGGGTTCGGGATCGGCTGGCTGGAGCAGTAGGCGAAGCCGTCGCGCGCCTGGACCGGGCAGAAGGTCTGCAGTTCGCGGCGGAAGAACGGGACGCGCAGGCCGATGTCGAACGTCAGCGTGTTGTCGAAGAACCGACCGACATACTGACCGGCGATCTGGTTCAGGAGGGCCACCGACTTGCGGTTGCGCTGCTGCAGCTGATAGCCGTCCGCCGACAGGACCTGGCGACCGTTGCGGCCAGAGAAGATGTTCTCCGGCGTGCCGTCCGCCAGCAGATAGCCCCACTGACCCGTCTGGCGGTGGTTGCCGCGGTCGAAGGTGTAGGCGAGGCGGAAGCGCTGCGTGTCTGACAGGTCGTAGATCAGCGAGCTGGTCGCGGTGTAGCGACGCGTGTTCGTGATGTTCGGCGAGAAGAACCGAATAGTGTCGTTATAGTCGCCATCGCCGTTATAGTCGACGCCCGGCGACGTGGTCAGGCTGCCCTTGGCGCGCGCCGAATTCTCGGCCAGCGTCGTGGTGCCGCCGCCATGCGCCAGCGTGTACTGGTAGCCGCCGTCGATCGTCCAGGTCAGGCGATCGGAAAGCGTGAAGCGCGAGTTCGCACGAATGTTGCCCGTGTTCGACGGGTTGACGCGCACCTTGTAGAAGTCTCCACAGTTGCCGGATCCGGTGGAATTGTTGCAAGTCGCGTCGTTCTCGAAGTTGTTCACCGCCGCGAACTGCGCAGAGGTATAGTCGCCGATGCGGATCGGGCTGTCCGGCGACGCGGTCGTCGGGACTACCGTCGTGCCGAGCAGCGTGCGGATGTTCGCCAGCGTCGGGTTGCGATAGAAGTTGTTCCGGTTCTCGTTATAGTGCCCGGACACGCGGATGAAATCGCCGTTCGAACCGATCGGCTGATAGATGCCGGCGTTGTACTGCTGCTTGTAGATCTCGCCGGGGCCGCGGAACTTGTTGTTGCGGGCGGTCGAAGCGGCGAGGAAGACGCGCGTGCCGAACGAGGTCAGGTTGCCCGGCTCCAGCAGGCCGAAAACGCGGTGGTAGCCGAAGTCACCGTAGGACGCGCTGACCAGCGCCGACAACTTTTCCGACGGGACGATCGTGCGATAGTTGATCGTGCCGCCCGACGCCGAGGCGGTCGGGCTATCGACGTCGGTCGCGCCTAGGTTGACGTTGACCTCCTGGATCAGCTCCGGATCGAGCTGCTGGTTCGAATAGATCGCATAGTTGCCGGTATCGTTCAGCGGGAAGCCGTCGAACGTCAGCGAAACGCGGTTGCCCGAGAAGCCACGGATGCGGATGTTACCACCCGACGAGCCATAGGGGTCGCTCTGCGTGAAGTTGACGCCCGGGATGATGTTCAGCGCGTCGAGGACGGTGTTGCCGGCGGCCTGCTTCTGCAGGAACTCTTGATCCAGAACGACCCGCGCCTTGGGGCTGTCGGGAATCTTGATTCCCTCGACGCCGTTGTTGGACCGCGAGCCGGTGACGACGATTTCACTGCCTTCTTCCGCTTCGATCGAACCGGTCGACTGGGCGAAAGCCGCGCCCGGGATCATCAGCGCGGCAAAGGCGACGCCGCACGCAAAAGTCATACGCATAATAAGGTTCCCCGTTGAAGCCGTAGCATTCGGTGGGCGGTCTGACGCCGCTATGCGGGTGCCCCTGCATTTTGATTATGTCGGTTCCATGACAGATCTGGCAGGATTCATGTCCCGCAACAAATGGTGCGGGCGCGTTGCAATTCGGCAACGATCAGGGTTGGTTCGCCAGGCGACGGCATTGCGCGTCGCACGTTGGCTGGCGACCGGCCGGGCGGATGGCGGGCAGGAGTGACGCGCACCCGTCCTGCCCGCGGGGTGACCTGCGGCCGGTCGGAACCGTCCTTCGTCACGTCGCGCGATGCCCGGCTATCCCGCCGCCGGACAGGGCGTCAGGCCGAGCAGGCGCCCCCCCTTCGAGGGGAGACGCTTTCGCGCGCGCGCGAACGGCCGCTCAGTCCTCGACGACGACGGCCTCGGCCGGCGGGTGGAGGCGCAGGCGGTGGATGCGGCGCTCGTCCGCTTCGGTCACCTCGATCTTCCAGCCCGAAGGGTGGTCGATACAGTCGCCCACTTCGGGCAGGCGGTTGGCCAGCACGGCGGTGAGCCCGCCCAGCGTGTCGACTTCCTCGTCGTCATCGTCCAGCCGCGAATCGACCGCTTCCGCCACATCCTCCAGCGGCACGCGCGCGTCCGCGTCCCAGCCGCCGCCGTCCAGCGGCACGAGCAGCGCCTGCGGCGCCTCGTCATGCTCGTCCTCGATCTCGCCGACGATTTCCTCGATCAGATCCTCGATCGTCACGAGACCCTCGGTGCCCGAATATTCGTCGAGCACGATCGCCAGATGCACGCGCTTCTGCCGCATGTCCGCCAGCACATCCAGCGCACCGCGCGACATGGGGACGTAGAGCGGCTCGCGGATCAGCCCGGCGATCGAGTCCGGGTGCGCCGCGCCCGTCGCCAGGATCGCGAACACGTCCTTCACATGGACCATGCCGATGATCGTATCCAGCTTCTCGCGATAGACGGGCAGGCGGCTGTGCCCCGCCTCCGCGAAGATCTGGACGAGGTGATCGAAGCTGGTCTTCTCCTCCACCGCCACGATATCCGCGCGCGGCACGCCGACATCGCCCGCGTCGCGCTCGCCGAAATGCAGCAGGTTGCGGACCATCTGCCGCTCCAGCGGCGACAGGTCGCCCTTGGCATCGGGGGCCGGATCGTCCTCATGCCGGTCGATCGCCTCTTCCAGCTGGTCGCGCAGCGATTCCTCGGCCGGTCCGAAGATCAGCGCGCGCAAGCCCTTCCAGATACTGTCGCCATCGCCGCCCCCGACGCTACTTCGATCCTCTGCCAACTTCAGTCCTCGCGTATCAGATAGGGGTCGGCGATGCCGAGATCGGCGAGCGCCTGCCGCTCGATCTCCTCCATCGCCTCCGCCTCGCCGTCGTCCATATGGTCATAGCCTAGCAAATGCAGCGTGCCATGCACCAGCAGATGCGTCGCATGCGCCTCCACCGAAATGCCGCGCTCCTCCGCCTCCGCGACGCAGACGCCGTGCGCCAGCACGATGTCGCCCAGCAGCAGCTCGCCATCGTCCGAATTCAGGCTGACCGACTGGATCAGGTCGGGCTGCACCATGGGGAAGGACAGGACGTTGGTCGGCTTGTCCTTCTGCCGGTACTGGTTGTTGAGGTGTCGGACCTCTTCGTCATCGGCCAGCCGCACGCTGATCTCGACCATCGCGGGCGTGTCGATCAGCGGCCCGTGCGGCGTCCGCGCGATCGCCGCCCGCGCGGCGCGGGTGGCCAGCGCCTCCCAGTCGCTTTCGGGCCAGGGCTCTTCGCGGGACAGTTCGATCTGGATCATCAGGCAAGGTCCGTGTGGCTAAAGTCGTCGCCCTTATAAAGCAGCCGGGCGCGATTGGTTCTGGCGCAGGCGTAGGCGAAACAATCGCCCATGTTCAGCTGGGCGGGGTGGCCGGTGCCCTTGCCGTAGCGGACATGCGCTTCGATCGCAGCCGTAGCTTCCGGTTCAGCGATCGGCACGAGCTCGATGCCGAAGCCGGTACGAAACGCTTCACAAAGTCGCCAGGCCTCAGAGATGCCGCCTTGACTCGCCTTCGCGACCGCCCTGACGGACTCCCACAAGGCGAGCCCGCTTATGAGCCGTACGGGATCGCCCTCCAGAATCGCCATCAGTCGATTGGCGTCTGCCTCTCCCCGGATGATGGCGACCATGGCCGAGGCGTCGACGAAGATGCTCAATCGTCCTCCTCGTCATTGAGCGAATCGTAGAATGCCTTGTCGATGACGATGTCAGGATCGAACCGAAGCTTCGAAGCGCGCCGCAACTCCGCGGCAATTTCCTGCAACGACCGTTTCGGCTCGTCCTTCGCCAGTTCGTTGGCGAGCGCGAGCTTCACCGCCGCCGCCTTGCTCAGGCCGCGACGCTGCGCCAGCTGCTCGGCCATGCGGAATGCCTCGTGATCCTTGACGTACAGCGCGCCCATCGCATCCTCCTGGGATATCCCGAACCTAGGAAGGGATATCCTTTGCGTCAACCAGCGCCCTCATACGCCTCCACGATGCGGCCCACGATCGGGTGGCGGACGACGTCGGCGGCGGTGAAGCGGCTCATCGCGATGCCCTCCAGCCCGTCAAGCCGGCGGACCGCGTCGGCCAGGCCCGATGCCGCGACGCCGCCGGGCAGGTCGACCTGGTTGGGATCGCCGCAGATCACCATCCGGCTGTTCTGGCCGAAGCGGGTCAGGAACATCTTCATCTGCGCCGGCGTCGTGTTCTGCGCCTCGTCGAGGATCACGAAGGCGTCGGCCAGCGTCCGCCCGCGCATGAAGGCGATCGGCGCGATCTCGATCTCGCCGCTGGCGATGCGCCGTTCGACCTGTTCGGCGGGCAGGCAATCGTACAGCGCGTCGTAGAGCGGGCGCAGATAGGGATCGACTTTCTCCTTCATGTCGCCGGGCAGGAAGCCCAGCCGCTCGCCCGCCTCCACCGCCGGGCGCGACAGGATCAGCCGCTGGACGGAGCCCGTGATGAGCTGCGCCACCGCCTGCGCGACCGCCAGATAGGTCTTGCCCGTACCCGCCGGCCCCAGCGCGAAGATCATGTCGTTCGACACCAGCTCCTTCATGTAATGCGCCTGGGCGGGCGTGCGCGGCACGATCGTCTTCTTGCGCGTGCGGATCATGATCGGCGGCGCGCCGGTCCGCTCGGCGGAGACGATGCCGTCCAGCGTCGGTTCCGCCATCATCGCGATCGAGGCATCGACCAGGCCGGTATCGATATGCTCGCCGCGCGACAGCCGCTGGTAGAGATCCTGCAGCACGTCGCGCGCCATCGCGATCTGCTCCGCCGTCCCCTCCAGCCCGACGCGGTTGCCGCGCGCGGTGATGTAGACACCCAGGCGATTTTCCAGCGCCACGAGATTCTGGTCATACTGGCCGAACAGCTGCGCGAGCAGTTGCGGCTTGTCGAACAGAACCTCGACGCGGGCGCGCTCGCCATGTTGCGCGGGTACGGGCTTGCGGCTCAAACGAATCCTTTCGGTGCGCGGTGTGACCGCCCCGAATGTGGGTTGCCGCGTCGCCAAAGGGAAGCGGCAAAACGCGGTCTCACGCCGCCCGCATCACCCGCGCCGCGCCGGCCATGGAGTTGGGGCCGGCCTGTACCAGTTCCACGTCGACCAGATCGCCGATCGCGGCGTCGGTCATCAGGTGGACGGATTGCAGCCAGGGCGACTTGCCCAGCATCTGGCCGGCCAGCTTGCCCTGCCGCTCGATCAGCACGGTGCAGGTCCGGCCCAGCGTCGCGGCGTTGAACGCCTGCTGGTCGCGGTTCAGCGCCGCCTGCAGCCGTTGCAGCCGGTCGTCCATCACCTCGGCCGGAACCGCATCGGCCAGCGTCGCCGCCGGGGTGCCCGGGCGGGGGCTGTACTTGAAGCTGAACGCCTGGGCGTAGCCGACCGCGTCGACCAGGCTCAGCGTCTCCGCGAACTCCGCCTCCGTCTCGCCGGGAAAGCCGACGATGAAGTCGCCTGACAGCGCGATGTCCGGCCGCGCGGCGCGCACCCGGTCGAGCAGGCGCAGATAGCTGTCGCGGTCGTGCGAGCGGTTCATCGCGCGCAGGATGCGGTCGCTGCCCGCCTGCACCGGCAGGTGGAGGAAGGGCATCAGGCTCTCGACGTCGCGATGCGCGTCGATCAGGCCCTGTCGCATGTCGTTGGGATGGCTGGTCGTGTAGCGGATGCGCGACAGGCCGGGGATCCGGTCGAGCGCGCGGATCAGGTCGTGCAGGCCCTTTCCGTCCTCGTCCCACGCATTGACGTTCTGGCCCAGCAGTGTGATCTCGCGCGCGCCGGCATCGACCAGCGCCTTCGCCTCGTCGACGATCGCGGCGAACGGCCGGCTCACCTCCGCGCCCCGCGTATAGGGCACGACGCAATAGGTGCAGAACTTGTCGCACCCCTCCTGCACCGTCAGGAAGGCGCTGGGCCCGACGCGGCGGCGCGCGGGCAGGCGCCCGAATTTCGAGGCGAGCGGCATGTCGGTATCGAGCGCCGGCGCCCCCGCCGCCGCCTTCGCCACCAGATCGGGCAGGTTGTGATAGGCCTGCGGGCCCACCACCACGTCCACCTTGGCGCGCGCGACGATCTCCGCCCCCTCCGCCTGCGCGACGCAGCCGGCGACCGCGATCATCGGGCGGCGGCCCTGCGCGGCGGCGTCCTTGCGCAGCCGGCCGATGTCCGAATAGACCTTTTCCGTCGCCTTTTCCCGGATATGGCAGGTGTTCAGGACGACGAGGTCGGCCTCGCCCGCGTCGGCGGCGGTCAGGCCCTGCGCGGCCATCAGTTCGGCCATGCGCTCGCCGTCATAGACGTTCATCTGGCAGCCGAAGGACTTGACGTGAAAGGTGCGGGGGGCGGCGTTCATGCCCGCGCCCTTATCGCATGGCGCGACGCTTCGCCAGCATGGGACCTCTGGCGGGGTTTCTGCGTTCGTGTATCGTGACGAACATGAAACTTCTTTCCCGTGCCCGTCGGGTGCCGCTCGCAATCGTTCTCATCTGGGTTGCGGTCCCGGCCGCGGCGCAGGAGAGTGCGGCACCCGATCCGGCGCCCGCACCAGACGCGACGCCCGCGAAACCGCCGATGCGCACCCGCATCACGCTGGGTCCGCAGACCGCGCCGCGCTATCCGGGTGCGGACAATGGCAGCCTGTTTCCGTACATCAACGTGGAGCGGACGCGCCGCCCCTATTACGACTTCGAGGCGCCGGACGAGAGCGGCGGGTTCAACCTGTTCCGCAGCGGCGGCTTCTCGTTCGGCCCGTCCTACGACCTCCAGGGCAGCCGGCGGCGATCGGATACCGATCGGCGGCTGCACCGCGTCGGCTTCACGGTCGAGCTGGGCGCGGCGGCGCAATATCTGTTCAACCCCAATTTCCGCGTGCGCGGCGAGGTGCGCAAGGGCCTGAGCGGGCACAAGGGCGTCGTCGGCATCCTCAGCGCGGACTATATCCGCCGCGATGCGGACAATTGGCTGTTCTCGGTCGGCCCGCGACTGACCTTCTCCGACGCGAAGCTGCAGCGTGCCTATTTCGGCGTGACGCAGGCGGAGGCGCCGACCGCGAACCTGCCCGCCTACAGCCCCGGCGGCGGACTGCAGGCGGCGGGCGCGGCGGGCAGCGCGATGCGGCGGATCGGCGATCGATGGGGGCTGTACGGCTATGCCAAGTACGACCGGCTGGTGGGCGATGCGGCGGACTCGCCCGTCGTCGCCACCTTCGGCTCGCGCAACCAGATCTCGGCCGGGCTGGGACTGATGTACACGTTCGGCGGCTGAATCTTCCGACAGAAGCCGTTCAACCCCGACGCGCCATCCCGACGAAGGCCGGGATTCGGTCTGGGGAAGTGGCGGTAACGGGCCCGGATCGCGCGCTGGATGCGAACTGGCCTCCGCTTCGCTGTCACTTGGGGTAGTGGAGCCTTCCACCCGTAACCATGCCCTGACCAGACGGCGTGGATACTGTCTTACCGCCCCGCCGCCTCAATCCGCCGCCGCGCCTCGTCCGCAACCGCCTTGCGGCCGCCGGTCGGGGCGAAGGGTTCGGCATAGGTCAGCGTCGCGATGAAGCGGCCCCGCCGGCCCAGCACGCCGCGCGCATGGGTCGCGCCCGGCACCTTGCCCACCCAGGCCAGATCCTCGCGCGCGTCGCCATAATCGACGCGGACCGGCTGCACCATGATTCCGGGCGGCGGCGGCTCAAGCACCGCGAGCAGCGCCGGCTTGAACGGCAGCAGCGTGCGCCCGTCCGTCGTCGTGCCTTCGGGAAAGATCGCGACGGGGCGGGGGCCCAGCGCCGCGCGAATCGCGGCGATCTGGTCGGTCACGCCCATCCGGCTGCCGCGCGCCACGAAGATCGTGTGGTTGAGCGAGGCGAGCCAGCCGACCAGCGGCGCGCGCCGCACCTCCGCCGCCGCGACGAACGTCGCGCCCGACGTGCCACTGAGCAGCAGGATGTCCATCCAGCTCTGATGATTGGCCAAAATCAGCGAATTGCGCGTCAGCGGCGTGCCGACGACGCGGATGCGTGCGCCCATGATCCCCGCCGACCAGCGCAGGAACCGTCGCGGCCAGGGGGAGGGCGCCCGCACCAGCCGCCAGGCCCCATGCAACGGCAGCGCCGCCGCCAGCAGCAGCGCCAGCATGGCAAACCGCCGCCAGGCACGCCACGTCTGCGCCCGTGTCATGCCGTGCGGCGCGATCAGTTCTTTCGGTCCAGGCTGACGCCGTAGAGTTCCATGCGATGGTCGACCAGGCGAAAGCCCATCCGCTCCGCGATCGCCTTCTGCAGCTGCTCCAGCTCGGGATCGACGAATTCCAGCACGCGCCCCGTCTCGACATCGATCAGATGGTCGTGATGCGCCTCGGGCGAGGGTTCGTAGCGGGCGCGGCCATCGCCGAAATCGTGGCGGTCCAGGATCCCCGCCTCCTCGAACAGGCGCACCGTGCGATAGACGGTGGCGATCGAGATGCCCTTGTCGATCGCGGAGGCGCGCTCATACACCTTCTCGACATCGGGATGGTCGTCCGCCTCGGACAGCACGCGCGCGATCACGCGCCGCTGTTCGGTGATACGCAGCCCCTTTTGATTGCAGAGGGCTTCCAGATCGATCTTGCGCGCCATGATTCCTCGTCTCCCGAAGCCGATGCTGTAGGCGCGTTCGCTTGTTGCGAAAAGGGATACCGACTCGCAATAACGCCGATGGCGTTATAACACCCGAGAATAGGTGTGCGCGTCATAATGCTGGCCGTCCGCGCCGCGATAATAGCCGCGCCGCTCGCCCACCTTGACGAAGCCGTGGCTCGCATAAAGCGACGCCGCCGGATTGCCGCCACGCACCTCCAGATGCAGCTTCTCCGCGCCCGCCGCGCGGCACTGGTCCGCCGCCGCGCGCAGCAGCGCACCGCCCACGCCGTGGCGACGATGCTCGGGCGCGACAGCCAGCAGCAGCAGCTCCGCCTCGTCCATGATCGTGCGGGTCAGCGCGAAGCCGGCGGGGATCGTGTCGTCCAGCGCGATCAGCAGCCGCACGCCCGGCATCGCCAGCACGCCCAGGCACTGGCCACGCGTCCACGCCTCGCCATAGCGCGGGTCGAACGCGGTCATCAGTCGGTCCAGCGTCACCGCGTCGCGCGCATCGCCGTGGCGCAGGGTCAGGCTGCGCATGCTCATCGGCCGCCCGGCAGCTTGGCGTCGGGTGCGCGGCCATAGAGCGGCGCGGGCGCCAGATCGGTCAGCGCCGCCGGCAGCAGCGGCACGTCGCGCGCATCGGGCAACGCCGCCTCGCCCGGCGGCAACAGGCCCGCCAGTCGCGCAAGCCCGCTGCCCACGACCGGCACCGTGCCGATCCGCGCGGCCGCCTCGGCCGGGGGCAGCGATACGGGTTCGCCCAGCGGCGTCATGTCGCCGCCGGCGGCGCTGGCGAACATCTGCACGAAGACCTCGCCATGCCCCGCCTCCAGCACCGCCGCGACCTCGGGCCGTGGCGCCCGCGCCAGCGCCGCCGCCGCGACCAGCGCCAGCGAGGAATAGCCGCGCACCGGCACGCCCCAGCCCAGCGCCAATCCACGCGCCGCCGCGATGCCGACGCGCACGCCGGTGAAGCTGCCCGGCCCGATATCGACGAGCAGCCGATCGGCCCGGCCGCCGTCCGCCAGCTCCGCGATCATCGGCACGAGCCGCTCGGCATGGCCGCGCCCGACCTCGTCATGGCGCGCGTCGATCACGCCGCCATCGGCGATCAGTGCGACCGAGCAGGCCGCCGTGGCGGTATCGATGACGAGTGTGCGCAAAGAAGACTCCGGCGGGACCATCGCAGTCCATATCGCACGTCACTTATATAGTGACAGCGCCGTGACGCCATACTGACGTCACGGCGGCCCGGTCAGGCGAGGCTAGACGTTCAGACGATCCGGTTGAACTTCGAAAACGGCGGGCGGGGGGAGCGCGGGTGCAGGCTGTCGCGGTCGCCATGGCCCAGCGTCGCGATGAAGTTCGCGCGCACCGACGGCTGGTCGGCGAAGAACGCCTTGTCCACCGCGCCCGCGTCGAAGCCCGACATCGGCCCCACATCGAACCCCAGCGCACGCGCCGCCAGGATCAGATAGCCGCCCTGCAACGACGAATTGCGCATCGCCGACGCCTCGCGCAGCGGCAGGTTGCCCTCGAACCAGCTCTTCGCATCGGCATGGGGATAGAGTTCGGGCAGATGCTGATGGAACTCCACGTCCATCCCGATTACCACCGCCGCCGGTGCGGACCGGATCTTGCCGGCGTTGCTGTCGCTCGCCGCCGCCGCCAGCGTGTCGCGCGATTCGGGGGTCAGGCACCACACCATCCGCGCCGGCAGCTGGTTGGCGGAGGTGGGGCCGAACTTCATCAGCTCCCAGATCGCTTCGACATCGGCCTGCGTGACGGGCTCGTCGCGATAGTGGTTGAACGTGCGCGCCTCGCGGAACAGCTGGTCCAGCGCGCTGTCGGGCAATGCGGTCATCAGACGGCCCTCACCTCGGTCACTTCGGGCACGTAATAGCGCAGCAGCTGCTCGATCCCGTTCTTCAGCGTCGCGGAGGAGGAGGGGCAGCCCGCGCAGGCGCCCTGCATCTTCAGATAGACCTTCCCCTTGTCGAACCCGCGATACACGATGTCGCCGCCGTCGTTAGCCACGGCGGGGCGGACGCGCGTGTCGATCAGTTCGCGGATCTGCGCCACGATCTCCGCATCCGCCGGATCGTCGGCGGGCAGGTCCGCTTCCGGCGCGGGGACGGAGAAGCCGGCGCTGCCCTGGCGGAACAGCGGCATGTGCGCGGTGAAATGGTCCAGCAGCGTCGCCAGCACATCGGGCTTGGCATCGCGCCAGTCCGCGCCCGGCGCGATCGTGACGGACACGAAGTCGCGGCCGAAGAACACGCCGGTCACGTCGCCCAGCCCGAACAAGGCCTCCGCCAGCGGGCTCACCTCCGCCTCCTCGGGCGTCGCGAAGTCGCGGGTGCCGTCGTCCATCACGGTCCGGCCGGGCAGGAACTTCAGCGTCGCCGGGTTCGGCGTGGTTTCGGTCTCGATCAGCATGACCGCCATGTGGCGCCGGCCGGGCGGGGGATCAACCCGCGTTGCGCGAAACGATCGGTTGCGCGGCAGGGACGGGAATGTCGAGGCGAAAGACGCCATCACCGCGCGGGCGGCGATGGCGTCTTCCGTTCCCCGATCAATCGGTCAGTTGAACGACAGGCGAACCGTCCGCCGCCGATAGCGCGTCGCGCCGCCGACCAGGAAAAATCCGGCCATCAGCAGCGCCCAGGACGCGGGCTCCGGAACCGCCGTCGTCGTCGCCGCGATGGTCCCGCTGGTCAGGTACACCGGGCGCGACATGTTGCCCCGGCTGTCCATCGTCGCATAGAAGGTCGTATATTCGGTCGTGATATCCCCCACGATCAGGCGATCCGACGTGATGGCGGAAATCTTGCCGTTATTGTCGTAGTCAGCCTTCACGCCGAAATGCAGCCAGTCGCCCCGGGCGTTCCGGAACGAGATGCTGTAGGGCGTATCGGCAAGCGCGGTGCCGCTTACCGGATCGTGGAAGCCGACATTGTTGTAGAACCAGTCACTGGCGGTATAGCCGCCCGCGATGCTCAGCTGGACGTCGCCGATCTGCTTCCCCGACTTTGCGCTGGAGTCGAAGGCTAACGAGCCGCTCAGCGTCGTTCCGTCACTGAACGTCCCGCTCACGGTATAGGGAATGACCGCGGCCTGCGCCGCGCCGCCGACGGCCATGGTCGCGACCATGGCGCTCGCAAGAAATTTCATGTCTGCCTCCCAATGCGCTCACCCACCCGGTCAGCGGCGCGGAGTTAACAAAGATTAACCGTCCGGGCCACAGGCTTGTCGTACAATTTTGAGACGGATCACCGCCCCGGCATCGTGCCGGGGCGCAGATAGGCGAACATGTGCGCGACGTAATCGCCCTTGCCCAGCGCGATGCCCTGCGCGCGCAGGATCGCATAGGCGGTGACGACGTGGAAATAGAGCTGCGGCAGCGCCCAGTCGCGCACATACCGTTCCGCGTCGAAGTCGAAGATCATGCCCTGCGGCAGCGCGTGGGCGATGGCGCGCGCGGGGTCGACGGCGGGCATCGTCGCGGCGGCCCGCTCCACCGCCGCCAGCGTCTCGGCGATCCGGGCCTGCGCCTCGGCGATCGTGCCCGGCCGCTCGCCGGCGCTCCGCCCCTCGTCGAGCAGCGCGGCGACCGTGTCGGGCAGCGGCGCGTCCGCCAGCCGGGCGATGCCCTCCAGCGCCTGGACGCATGCGAAGCGGACCTGCGTCGCCAGCGGAAACATGTCGGGCGCCAGCCGCCCCGCCAGCAGCGCGTCGGCCGTGCCGTCGGGTCGCTGCGCCGCCGCCTTGTCCAGCCAGGCGGACAGCGCGGTCAGCATCTGCATATAGGTTGGGATCAGCATGTCGGGCAGGGTCATGGCGGCGCGTTCATCCTCTCGCGGCGCGGATCGGCCGCCTGCCGGTCCTAGCGCCCGGCCGCCCCGGCCGCCACGGTGAAGGGGGGGGCTGTGAACCGCCCGCGCGAACCGCTACATGGCGGGTCATGGCGTTTGTATCACGCGCGCTTCGCGTATCCCTGATCCCCCTCCTCCTCGTCGGCACCGCCCCGGTCCTCGGGGCGCCCGCGCGGCCGCAGCCGGTGCGCGAGCGGCTGGCGAAGGCGGCGACCGGCAAGACCGCGCCCCCCGCGATCGCGCCGGCGACAGTCCCCGTCGATACCAGTCCGTGGCTGTTCAAGGACAGCGACATCGCGCCCGATCCCGAATGGCATTTCGGCACGCTGCCCAACGGCCTGCGCTATGCCGTGCGCCGTAACGGCGTGCCGCCGGGGCAGGTGTCGGTCCGCGTCGCGATGGACGTCGGCTCGCTGTTCGAGCAGGAGGCGGAGCGCGGCTTCGCCCATTTCATCGAGCATCTGTCCTTCCGCTCCTCCGCCTACGTCCCCGATGGCGAGGCGAAGCGGGTGTGGCAGCGGTTCGGCGCGACCTTCGGCTCCGATTCGAACGCCTCGACCACGCCGACGCAGACGGTCTACCGGCTCGACCTGCCGTCCGCGACGCAGGCGACGCTGGACGAAAGCCTGCATATCCTGTCGGGCATGATGGCCGCGCCGGTGCTGACCGACACCTCCGTCAATGCGGAGCGGCCGATCGTGCTGGCCGAACGGCGCGAGCAGCCCGGCCCGCAGGTGAAGTTCCAGGATGCGCTGCGCGAGACGTTCTTCGCCGGCCAGCCGCTCGCCGACCGTTCGCCGATCGGCACGGAAAAGGCGCTGGTCGCCGCCAACGGCACCAGCGTGAAGGCGTTCCACGACCGCTGGTATCGCCCCGACCGCGCCACCGTCATTGTCTCGGGCGACATGGACCCCGCGTTGCTCGCCCGGCTGGTGGTGAAGAATTTCGCCGGCTGGAAGGCGAACGGCCCTGCCGTTCCCGCGCCCGATTTCGGCAAGCCCGATCCGTCGAAGCCCGCGACCGCGACGATCGCGGAGCCGGGGCTGCCCCCCGTCGTCTCGATGGCGGTGCTGCGCCCGTGGAAGTACAATCCCGACACGATCATCTTCAACCAGAAGCGGATGGTGGACCAGATCGCCGCCAACCTCGTCAGCCGGCGGCTGGAGTCGCGCGCGCGGGCGGGCGGCAGCTTCCTGTCGGCCTCCGTTTCGCTCGACGATGAATCGCGCTCGGCCAACGGCACCTTCACCACCATCGTGCCCGTCGGCACGCAGTGGGAGCCGGCGCTGCGCGACGTGCGCGCGGTGATCGCCGACGCGATGGCGACCGCGCCGACGCAGGGCGAGATCGACCGCGAGCTTGCCGACTACGACACCGCGCTGCGCGCCGGGGTCGAAACGGCGCGGGTGGAGGCGGGTGCGCGTCAGGCCGACAACATGGCCGGCGCGATCGACATCCGCGAAACCGTCGCCTCGCCGGAGGTGTCGTACGACATCTTCAAGCAGGCACGCACGAAGGGCATGTTCACGCCCGACGCGGTGCTGGCGTCCACCCGGCGCCTCTTCCAGGGCGATGCGACGCGCGCGATCGTCAACACGCAGTCGCCCGATCCGGCCGCCGCGACGAAGCTCGCCACCGCCTTGTCGGCCGAGGTGAAGGGAATGGCCGGCCAGCGCCGCGCCCAGTCCGACGCCACCTTCGCCAGCCTGCCGCGGCTGGGCGCGCCGGGCAAGGTCGTCTCGCGCCAGCAGATCGAGGCGCTGGGGCTGGATCAGGTGACGTTCGCCAACGGCGTCCGGCTGTTGATCTTCGCCAATCCGGCGGAAACCGGCCGCGTCTATGTCCGCTCGCGCTTCGGCGGCGGCTATGGCGAGCTGCCCGCCGATCGCAACAGCCCGATCTGGGCGGGCGACGACGCGCTGGTCGCCAGCGGCATCGGCAAGCTGAACCAGGACGATATGGAGGCGATCACCGCCGGGCGGCGCATCGGCCTGAACTTCGCGATCGACGACGACGCCTTCGTGCTCGACGCGATGACCTCGCCCGCCGACTATAAGGACCAGCTGACGCTGATGGCGGCGAAGCTGGCGGTGCCGGGTTGGGATCCCGCGCCGATCGCGCGGGCGCGCGCGGCGGCGCAGGCGGCGGCGGCGGGCCAGTCCGCCTCGCCATCGGGCGTGCTCAGCCGCGATCTGGACGGCCTGCTGCACGGCGGCGACCCGCGCTGGGCCTCTCCGACACCCGAACAGGTCGCGAAACTCAATCCGAAGGCGTTCCGCAAGCTGTGGCAGCCGATGCTGGCCTCGGGCCCGATCGAGTTGATGGTGTTCGGCGACGTGAAGGCGGACGAGGTGATCCCCGCCGTCGCCGCCAGCTTCGGCGCGATCCCCGCGCGGCCGGAAACGGTGCGCACGCCGCAGCCGCCGCGCTTCCCCGCGCATGTCGACCAGCCGGTCATCCGCACGCATGACGGGCCCGACAATCAGGCGGCGGCGGTGATCGCCTGGCCGACCGGCGGCGGCATCGCGGAAATCCGCACCAGCCGCCAGCTCGACGTGCTGGCGCAGATCTTCTCGGACCGCCTGTTCGAACGGCTGCGCCAGGGCACCGGCGCCAGCTACAGCCCGTCGGTCGACAGCCAGTGGCCGGTCGGCATGACCGGCGGCGGCCGGCTGCTCGCGATCGGCCAGGTCGCGCCGGAGAACGTGCCGCTCTTCTTCCGCCTCTCGCGGGAAATCGCGGCGGATCTGGCGAAGAACCCGGTCACGCAGGACGAGCTGAACCGCCTGTTGAAACCGATGCAGCAGCAGCTGATGCGCGCGTCGACCTCCAGCCAGTTCTGGATGGCGCAGATGGCCGGCGGCACGCGCGACCCCCGCCGCCTCGCCGCGATCCGCTCGATCGGCAGCGACCTGATGAGCACGACCCCCGCCGACATCCAGGCACTCGCCGCGCGCTACCTGAAGCCGGAGAACGACTGGACGATGGCCGTACTGCCGAAGGACAAGGTGAAGTAGGTACAGCCCGACACACCCCCTCCCTTCAAGGGAGCGGGCAGGGGGTGGGTAGGCGAGCAGGGCTCGCCCCGCTACGCCACTCCCATGCGCCGCGTGCCGAAAGAGCTGACCGCCAACGCCCGTGTCCTTCGCAGCAACGCGACGCCGGCGGAACGCGCGCTATGGCAGCGCCTGTCGCGCTACCGTCCGCGTTTCACGCGACAGCTGGTCGTCGGCCGCTACATTATCGATCTTGCCTGCCGGGAGGCGAGGATCGCGGTCGAACTGGACGTCAGTCAGCATCATGATCAGGTCGCTATGACGAGGCGCGCTCGGCCACCCTGGCCGCCGCCGGATGGCGCGTCATCCGCCTGTGGAACAGCGACGTGCTCCATGATCCCGACGCTGCGGCCGAACATGTCCTGTCGCACGTCGCCAAGTGCCTCGGCGATACCCACCCCCTCCCCCTCCCTTGCAGGGAGGGGAGAAGAATGCCGGCTCGTTAAGCCCCCTCCCTGCAAGGCAGGATGAGGGTGGGCAGGCGTCACGACCCCAGGGCGCTACCCCCGGTACAACCCGTCCAGCCGCTCGCCATAGACCTGCCGGATCACGTGGCGGCGGATCTTCAGGCTGGGCGTCAGCTGCTCGTTCTCGATCGCGAACGGCGCGTCGGCCACGATGAAGCGGCGGATGCGTTCCGTCACCGACAGGTCGCGGTTCACCCGCTCCACCGCGGCGTCCAGCGCCGCGCGGTATTCGGGGTTCTCCGCCAGCCGCGCGAAGTCGCAGCGGCCGCCGCCCTTCGCGCACCATTCCTGCGTCCATTCGGCGTCCGGCACGATCACCGCGACCATGTACGGCCGGCGATCGCCATACAGCATCGCCTGCCCGATCTCGGGTTGCAGCGTCAGCATCCCCTCGATCTTCTGCGGGGCGATATTGTCGCCCTTGTCGTTGATGATGAGGTCTTTCTTGCGATCGGTGATGCGGATGCGGCCGGCCGCGTCGATCTCGCCGATATCGCCGGTGTGCAGCCACCCGTCCTTCAGGACGCGTGCCGTCTCCGCCTCGTTGCGCCAGTATCCGTGCATCACCAGTTCGCCGCGTACCAGGATTTCGCCATCCTCGGCGATCCGCACCTCGGTATGCGCCATCGGCGGGCCCACCGTGTCCATCTTCAGGCCGGCGGACGGGCGGTTGCACGAGATGACGGGCGCCGCCTCCGTCTGGCCATAGCCCTGCAGGAAGGTGAGGCCCAGCGACTGGAAGAACACACCGATCTCCGGGTTCAGCGGCGCGCCGCCCGATACCATCGCCTTCAGCCGCCCGCCGAACTTCTTCGCGATCTTCGGCTTGAACAGCAGGTCGACCGCCCATTGCGACGGCCGGTCTGCCAGCCGCAGCCGCCCCTCGTAGCGCCGCGCACCGACCGCCAGCGCGCGCGCCAGCAGCTTCTGGCCGGCGCCGCCCTGTTTCTCGATCGCCTTGGAAATGCGCGTGCGCAGCACCTCGAACAGGCGCGGCACGACGACCATGATCGTCGGGCGCACCTCCTCGATGTTCGCCGCCAGCTTTTCCAGCCCCTCGGCATAATAGATCTGGCCGCCCAGCCCGATCGGCAGATGCTGTCCGCCGGTATGCTCATAGGCGTGGGATAGGGGGAGGAACGACAGGAACACCTCGTCCCCCCAGCCGAAATCCTCCGCGATTATCGTGATGCAGCCGTTGACGTTGTGCAGGATCGCGCCGTGATGCTGCATCACCCCGCGCGGCGCGCCGCCCGTGCCGCTGGTGTAGATGATGCAGGCAAGGTCCCGGCGGGAGAAGGTCGCGGCCGCCGCGATCGTCTCCGGCGCGGTCGGATGCGCGTCGATCAGGTCCTGCCACCGGTGGAAGTCCATGCCCGCCGCCGGCGCGCGCATGTCCTCGATCCCAATCACCGTCTGGCCCTGATTGGAATTGAGCACGGCGGGCAGCAGCGTCTTCGCCAGCTTCGCGGTCGACACGATGATCCCGCACGCGCCGCTGTTTTCCAGGATGTGCAGATGGTCGCGCTCGGTATTGGTGACGTAGGTCGGCACGGTGACGCAGCCCGCGGCCATGATCGCCAGGTCGCTGATGCACCATTCCGGCCGGTTTTCGCTGACCAGCATCACCCGGTCGCCGCGCTTCAGCCCCACCGCGCGCAGGCCGGCGGCGAGGCTGGCGACCTGCCGTGCCGCCTCCGCCCAGCTCGTCGCGCGCCACGCGCCGTTCGCCTTCGTCCACAGGAAGGGGGCGTCGCCCTTCTCGGCGGCGCGCGTGAAGAACATCGTGACGAGGTTGGGGAAATGCTCGAACGTCCGCATCGTCTCTCCTGCCGGCGCCGTATCCGGCGCTCTTCGTGTCGCTGCCCTCAACCCTTCATCGTCGCGCCCGCTCCGCTGGAGCAGCGAAGGGTGAGGGCCCCGCCTTATTCCGACGGCCGTTTCGCCGCCGCGCCCATCCGCGCGATCGGCGCGACCGTCCGGTCCTGCGCCATCGCCACGCCCTCGCTGCGCGGATCGGCGGCGCCGCGCCACCGGCCGCCGACGCGCTCGATCGCGTTCGCCTTCAGCCCGAGCGGCGCCACCTCCACCGGCTCGCCCAAGGCCGCGAGCGGCTGCGCCATAGACGCGACGGGCGTGCCCGCCTCCAGCGTCGCAACGCGGCCGGGGGCATAGACCAGCCCCAGCCCGATCGCGTCCTGCGCGCTCAGCTTCCAGTCGAGGACGCCGATGATCGCCTTGGCCACCTGCGCGATGATCGTCGATCCGCCCGCCGCGCCGATCGCCAGCCGCACGCTGCCATCGGGGTTGTAGACGATCGTCGGCGACATGGAGCTGCGGGGCCGCTTGCCCCCCTCCACCCGGTTGGCGACGAGGAAGCCGCCCTGTTCGGGCACGATGTCGAAATCGGTCAGCTGGTTGTTCAGGACGACGCCGTCCATCGTCAGCCCCGATCCGAACGGGCCCTCCACCGTCGTCGTCACCTCCACCACATTGCCGCGCGCGTCGGCGACGGCGAGGTCGGTGGTGCCCGCCACCTCGCTGACCGGCGCCGCGACGCGCGGCGGCGCGCCGGGCGGCGTGCCGGCGGAGACGGTTCCCATCGTCCGGTCGGGGGAGATCAGGGCGGATCGCGTCGCCAGATAGGCCGGGTCCAGCATCCCCTTCACCGGCACCGACACGAAGTCGGGATCGCCGACGTAAAGGTTGCGATCGGCGTATGCGAGGCGGCTGCTCTCGGCGAACAGGTGCCAGGCGACGGGCGAATCCTTGCCCAGCGCCGCCATGTCGAACCGTTCCAGCTGCTTCAGGATCATCTGCACCGTGATCCCGCCGGACGAGGGCGGGCCCATGCCGCACACGCGATATCCGCGATAGGTCGTGCAGATCGTCGGCCGCGCCTTCGCGTCATAGCTGGCGAGGTCGCCGGCGGTCATCTTCGACGGATTGCGCGCGGCGGTGTTCACCGTCGTCACCAGCGTCTGCGCGGTCGGCCCGACATAGAAGCTGTCCGCCCCCAGCCGCGCCAGCCGCTCCAGCAGCGCCGCCTGGGCGGGATTGCGCACCATGTCGCCGACCACATAGGCCCGCCCGCCCGGCGCGGAGAACAGCGCCTTCGACTCCGGCGTCAGATGCGCGCCATAGCTGGCGACCGCGTTGACGAAGCGAGGCGTCGCCGCGAACCCGTCGCGCGCCAGCCGGATCGCCGGGCCGAACAGCCGCGCCCAGGGCAGCGTGCCGCCCTGCCGGTGCGCCAGCGCCATGCCGCGCAGCGCGCCCGGCACGCCGACGCTGCGCCCGCCCGGCACCGCCTGCGCATGGCTCAGCGGCCGTCCCTCCGCGTCGTAGAACCATAGCGGCCCGGCGGCGGCGGGCGCGGTTTCGCGCGCGTCGATCGTCGTCGGCATCGCCTGCCCGGCGCGATGGCTGACCCAGAAGCTGCCGCCGGCGATGCCGCTGCTCTGCGGCTCCACCACCCCCAGCGCCAGCATCGTCGCGATCGCGGCATCGGTGGCGCTGCCGCCCGCGCGCAGGATCTCCACCCCGGCGGCGGCGGCGCGCGGATCGGCGGCGCTGACCATCCCCTGTGGCGGGCCGCTGCGCGCGGCGGCGGCGGGCGTCCGCGCCAGCGCGGGCGGAGCGGCGACGAGAAGGAGCGCGACGAGCGCGGGCGCGGGCATCTTCATGGACGCAGACCGTAACGTCATTCGCGAAGCCGGCAAGCGGTCAGCCCGTGCCGACCGCCTGCATGATCGAACCAAAGCCCTCGCGCTCGACCAGCGCGTCCAGCGCCTTAAGCATCCGCGCCGGCAGCCCCGGCCCCTCATAGACCAGCGCGGTGTACAGCTGCACCAGGCTGGCCCCCGCGCGGATCCGCGCGAACGCCTCCTCCGCATCGGCGATGCCGCCCGCCGCGATCAGCGGGATCGCATGGCCGGTCGCCTTGCGGAAATCGCGCAGCCGCTGCCGCGCGAGCGGCGCCAGCGGCGCGCCCGACAGGCCGCCCGCCTCGCCCGCGTTGGCGGAGGACAGGCCCGGCCGCGTGATCGTGGTGTTGCCGATGATGATCGCGTCCAGCCGATGCTCGATCGCGGCGCGCGCGATCTCGTCGATCTGCGCCGGCTCCAGATCGGGCGCAACCTTCAGGAACAGCGGCGTCGTCCCGCGCGCCGCCGCGCTGGCGGCCAGCAGGTCGCGCAGCGCCGCGCCCGATTGCAGGTCGCGCAGCCCCGGCGTGTTGGGGGAGGAGATGTTGATCGTCACATAATCCGCCAGCGGCGCGGCGGCGGCGACGCTGTGCGCATAGTCGGCGATCCGGTCGGTCGAATCCTTGTTGGCGCCGACATTGATGCCCAGCACCCCCGCGCGCCGGGCGGGCACCCGCGCCAGCCCCGCCGCCAGCCCCGCGTTGTTGAAGCCATATCGGTTCACCACCGCGCGATCCGCCTCCAGCCGGAACAGGCGCGGGCGCGGGTTGCCCGGCTGGGGCAGGGGGGTCAGCGTCCCCATCTCGACCGCGCCGAAGCCCAGGCCGAAAAAGCCCGTCACCGCCTCGCCATTCTTGTCGGCGCCCGCCGCCAGCCCGACGGGGTTGGGAAAGCCGATTCCCGCCACCGTCGTCGCCAGTCGTGGATAGCGCGCCGGGTTCGTCCCGATCGGCGTGCCCGCCGCGCCCCAGCGCGCCAGCATCCGCACGGTCAGCGCATGGGCGCGCTCGGCATCGAGGGTGAAGAGAGCGGGATGATACCAGGCCATGCCCGCGCCCTTGCCACGCCGCCCGCCGCCCGCGCAACCGCGGGGGGCCGTCGCCCGCCATTCCCTGCGAGTCGTTTGCAAAGATAGTGGTTGATAACCCCGCCGCGCTGCACCATCTGCCCAATCGGAACAACTCGGTCCGATTAGAACCATGCGCCTGTCTTCCCTCGCCGATTATGCGGTCGTGATGATGGCCGCCGCCGCGCGCCATTGCGGCGGCGTCGGCCGGCTGAATGCGACGCTTCTGTCGGAAGAAACGGGCGTGCCGCTGCCCACCGCGCAAAAGCTGGTCAGCCGCCTGTCCGCCGCCGGCCTGCTGGAAAGCGCGCGCGGCACCGGCGGCGGCTTCCGCCTCGCCCGGCCGCCCTCGGCGATCAGCCTGGCGGATATTGTCGAGGCGGTCGAGGGTCCGATCGCGATGACCGCCTGTGTCGAGGGCGCGATGCACGATTGCGCGATCGACGCGCGCTGTTCGGTGAAGCCGCATTGGCGGCTCGTCAACGATGCGATCCGCGAGGCGCTGGCGAATGTCAGCCTCGCGCGGCTTTCCACTCCCATACCCCTTCACGCCCCGGCACTGGTCGCGGCAGCAGGTAACTGATCATGGCGACCAAGAACGCAGAGGCTCATGCGGCCGTATCGAAGACCTATGAATGGGGTTTCGCGACCGACATCGAACAGGACTTCGCGCCCAAGGGGCTGAACGAAGACACCGTCCGCTACATCAGCGCCAAGAAGAAAGAGCCCGAATGGATGCTCGACTGGCGGCTGAAGGCGTTCCGCCTGTGGCAGACGATGGAGGCGCCGGACTGGTCGAAGCTGAACGTCCCCCCGATCGACTATCAGGACGCCTATTATTACGCGGAGCCCAAGGCGAAGGCGACGATCGCCTCGCTGGACGAGCTCGACCCGGAAATCCGGCGCACGTACGAAAAGCTCGGCATCCCGATCGAAGAGCAGAAGCTACTCGCGAACGTGGAGGGCGCGACGCCCCCGCGTCGCGTCGCGGTGGACGCGGTGTTCGACAGCGTCTCGGTCGCCACCACCTTCCGCAAGGAGCTGGAGGCCGCCGGCGTCATCTTCCGCTCGATCAGCGAGGCGATCCGCGAATATCCCGACCTCGTCCGCAAGTGGCTGGGCAAAGTCGTGCCGCAGCGTGACAATTACTTCGCGACGCTCAACAGCGCGGTCTTCAGCGACGGCACCTTCGTCTACATTCCGGAGGGCGTGCGCTGCCCGATGGAGCTGTCCACCTATTTCCGCATCAATGCGGAAAACACCGGCCAGTTCGAACGCACGCTGATCGTCGCCGACAAGGGGGCGTACGTCTCGTATCTCGAAGGCTGCACCGCCCCGATGCGCGACGAGAACCAGCTGCACGCGGCGGTCGTCGAACTCGTCGCGCTCGACGATGCCGAGATCAAATATTCGACCGTCCAGAACTGGTATCCGGGCGACGAGAACGGCAAGGGTGGCATCTACAATTTCGTCACCAAGCGCGCGC
Source organism: uncultured Sphingomonas sp. (assembly GCA_913775975.1). GTDB lineage: Bacteria > Pseudomonadota > Alphaproteobacteria > Sphingomonadales > Sphingomonadaceae > Sphingomonas. Next base: position 25,305 of record CAJYLQ010000027.1, read on the forward strand.
TTTGCCAGGGCAAGAACAGCAAGGTGTCGTGGACGCAGGTCGAAACCGGCAGCGCGATCACGTGGAAATATCCGTCCTGCGTGCTGTCGGGCGACGGATCGGTCGGCGAGTTCTACTCGGTCGCGGTGACCAACAACCGCCAGCAGGCGGACACCGGCACCAAGATGATCCACCTCGGCAAGAACACCCGCTCGACGATCGTGTCGAAGGGGATCAGCGCCGGCCGCAGCGACAACACCTATCGCGGCCTCGTCCGCGTCGCGCCCACGGCGGAGGGCGTGCGCAACTTCACCCAGTGCGACAGCCTGCTTCTCTCCGACCAGTGCGGCGCCCACACCGTGCCCTATATCGAGGTCCGCAACCCCTCGGCCCAGATCGAGCATGAGGCGACCACGTCGAAGATCAGCGAGGACCAGCTGTTCTACGCCATGTCGCGCGGTCTGGATCAGGAGGCGGCGGTCGCCCTGATCGTCAACGGCTTCGCGCGCGAGGTCTTGCAGCAACTCCCGATGGAGTTCGCGGTCGAGGCGCAGAAGCTGCTGGGGATTTCGCTGGAGGGGTCGGTCGGATAATGCTGACGCCGCGCGACGAAGCACAGCGCCTCAATTCCCCTCCCCTTCAGGGGAGGGGCCGGGGGTGGGGCGTCTCCGCGAACGCCATCGCCCGCGTGCAAGGTTTCGCGTCCGAAATGCGCCGCAATCCCACCGAACCGGAACGACGGCTGTGGGCCAGACTGTCGCGCTCTCAACTCCGCGGGTTCAAGTTTCGCCGCCAGGCCGCCATTGGCATCTATATCGCGGATTTCCTTTGTCCGTCCGCTGGCCTGATCGTTGAGATTGACGGCCATACCCACGGTAACATCGAAAAGGACGCGCGCCGCGATGCGGCCTTGCAGGCTGCCGGCTACCGCACCCTCCGCTTTACCAATACCGACGTTATGAACAACATCGAAGGCGTTCTAATCCGCCTTCTCTCCGAACTTCAGTCGTCCCCCTCGCGGCGGGCGCCCCACCCCAACCCCTCCCCTGAAGGGGAGGGGCTTGAAAGATGACGATGCTGAAAATTGAAAACCTCCACGCCGAGATCGACGGCAAGCCGATCCTCAAGGGCCTCACCCTCTCCGTCAACGCGGGCGAGGTCCATGCGATCATGGGCCCGAACGGCGCCGGCAAATCGACGCTCGGCTATGTCCTTGGCGGCCGGCCTGGTTACGAGGTGACCGAGGGTTCGATCACCTTCGATGGCATCGACCTGCTCGACCTCGAGCCGCATGAGCGCGCCGCGGCCGGCGTGTTCCTCGGCTTCCAGTATCCGGTCGAGATCCCCGGCGTCAGCAACGTCCAGTTCCTGCGCGAGGCGCTGAACGCCCAGCGCGCGACGCGCGACGAGAAGCCGCTGTCGGGCGCCGAGTTCCTGAAGCTCGCCCGCGAAGAGGCGAAGAAGCTCGACATGGATGCCGAGATGCTGAAGCGTCCCGTCAACGTCGGCTTTTCGGGCGGCGAGAAGAAGCGCAACGAGATGGTGCAGATGGGCATCGTGAACCCGAAGTTCGCGATCCTCGACGAGACGGACTCCGGCCTCGACATCGACGCACTGCGCATCGTCGGCGACGGAATCAACCGGATCATGCGTGCGCCCGACAAGGCGGTGCTGCTGATCACGCACTATCAGCGTCTGCTCGACTATGTGCAGCCCGACCGGGTGCATGTGCTGGCCGATGGCCGCATCGTGCGTTCGGGTGGTCCCGAACTCGCGCTCGAACTGGAGCGTGAGGGCTATGCGGGCGTCGAGGGAGCGGCGGCGTGACGACCACGCTAGAACTTCCCTCCACGCGCGAGGAGGCCTGGCGCTGGGCCGATATCGACTCGCTGCGTCGTGCGGCGGAGAGCGAGCGGGCGGTGCCGGTTACGGGCACGGATCGTTTCCTCGATCTGCCCGGCGCGCGGCTGCTGTTCGTCGACGGTGTGCTGGATGAGGTTGCCAGCGATCTCGGCCTGGTCCAACTGACCCAGATCGACGCCAGCGACCATCCGCTCGGACGGCAGGCGTTGGGGCGCGGCTGGTCGCTGCGGCTGGAGCGCGATGCGGTCGCCGATCCCGTGCAGATCGTCCATGTCGCCAGCGGCGCGGCCAATCACCTGCCCGCAGAGATCGTGCTGGCCGAGGATGCGGCGGCGCAGGTCTATGAGACCTATGTCGGGCACGGCTGGACCAACAGGCTGACGCGGGTGAAGCTGGCGGCGTCGGCGCGATTGATGCGGGCGGTGCGGCTGCTGCAGGACGACGGCTTCGTGTCGCTGCGCGAGGAAGCCGAGCTGGACGAGGGCGCGAGCCTGACCGCGACCTTCCTGGCGGCGGGCACGATGGGCGCGCGGATCGACGGCGGCATCACCCAGACCGGCGACGGCGCTTATGCCGAGTTTGGCGGCGCGCTGCTGACCAAGGGTGAATTGAAGCAGGAGTGCGCGGTCGCTCTGCGTCATGCCGCGCTGAACGGCCAGAGCCATCAGCTGTGGCGCGCGGTCGCCGCCGACCGTAGCCAGGCAAGCCTCGCCGCGCGGGTCGAAGTGGCGCGCGATGCGCAGAAGACCGATGGCGAGCAGTCGCTCCGCGGTCTGCTGCTCCAGCGGACGGCCACGGTGAACCTGAAGCCCGAGTTGGAAATCTTTGCCGACGACGTGAAGTGCGCACATGGCGCGACGGTGGGCGAACTCGATGCCAAGGCGCTGTTCTACATGCAGAGCCGGGGCATCCCGAAACCCCGTGCGCAGGCGCTGCTGACCCGCGCCTTCGTGGCGGATGCGATCGACCGTATCGGCAACGAGGTCGTGCGCGAGGCCTTTGCGGCGGATGCCGACGCCTGGTTGGAGGCGGCGCTTTGACGAGCGCCACGCCTCTCGACCGGGTGGCGGATTTTCCGGCGATCCCGGACGGCTGGGCCTATCTCGACACCGCCGCGACCGCGCAGAAGCCGCAAACGGTGATCGACGCGATCACGCGGGCCTATGACACCAGCTATGCCACCGTGCATCGCGGCGTCTATCAGCGTTCGGCCGACATGACGGTGGCGTATGAAAAGGCGCGCGAGGCGACGGCGCGGTTCATCGGCGCGGGGTCGGCGAACGAGATCGTCTTCACGCGCGGCGCGACCGAGGGGATCAACCTGGTCGCGCAGTGCTGGGCCGCGACCAACCTGAAGGCGGGCGATCGCATCCTGCTGTCGATGCTGGAGCATCACTCCAACATCGTGCCGTGGCAGATGGTGGCGGAACGGCTGGGCGTCGCGATCGACGTCTTGCCGCTGACGGTCGATCACCGCATCGACCTGGATGCGATGGAACGGATGCTGACGCCCGCGCATAAGCTGGTGTCGCTGGGCCATGTGTCGAATGTGCTGGGCTCGGTGCTCGACGGGCGGCGGGCGGCCGATCTGGCGCATGGCGTCGGCGCGAAGATCCTGCTCGACGGGTGCCAGGCGGTGCCGCGCATCATGGTCGATGTGAAGGCGCTAGACTGCGACTTCTACGTCTTTTCGGGTCACAAGCTCTATGGCCCGACCGGCATCGGCGTGCTGTGGGCGCGGCCCGAATTGCTGGAGGCCATGCCGCCTTATCAGGGTGGCGGTTCGATGATCGACCGGGTGAGCTTCGAGAAGACCACCTATGCCCCGCCGCCCGGCCGGTTCGAGGCGGGGACGCCGCATATCGTCGGCGCGCTGGGGCTTCATGCCGCGATCGACTATGTGTCGGCGATCGGGCTTGACGCGATCCATGCGCATGAGGCGGCGCTGGTCGCCCAGGCGCGCGAAGGGCTGTCGGCGATCAACTCGGTGCGATTGCTGGGCCCCGAGGACTCGGCGGGCATCGTCAGTTTTGCGGTCGAGGGGGTTCATCCCCATGATATCGGCACCATATTGGACGAGAGCCGGGTGGCGATCCGCGCAGGCCATCACTGCGCCCAGCCGCTGATGGAGGCGCTCGGCCTGCCCGCCACCGCGCGGGCAAGTTTCGGCGTGTATA
>CAJYLQ010000028.1 GCA_913775975.1 uncultured Sphingomonas sp.
ATCGGCTCCGCGGCCCGCTATCTCACCGGGCGCGCGATGACCCATGCGCTCGGCCCGAACTGGCCGTGGGGCACGCTGACCGTCAATCTGGTCGGCGGGTTGTTGATGGGCGTGCTGGTCGGCACGCTGGCGCGGCTGTCCGATGGCGGTGAGCCGTGGCGGCTGCTGCTCGGCATCGGCGTGCTCGGCGGCTTCACGACCTTTTCGTCCTTCTCGCTCGACGTTGTCGGCATGATCGAGCGCGGCGCGTTCGGTGCGGCCTTGTCCTATGCCCTGCTGTCGGTCGTCGGCGCGGTGCTGGCGCTGTTCGCCGGGCTCGCGATCGCACGGGTGCCGGCATGAGCGACAACGTCCGCCAGTTCACCGTCGGCTATGACGACGACGGCATCCGCGTCGACCGCTGGTTCAAGCGGCATCTGCCCGACACCAGCTTCACCACCGTCGCCAAATGGGCGCGGACGGGCCAGCTGCGCGTCGACGGCGCGCGCGCGACGCCGGGCGACCGGATCGCCGCCGGCCAGACGCTGCGCGTTCCCCCCGCCGAACCCGCCCCGGCCGAGGCGCAGCGCCCCGTGCGGCAGCGGCGCGTATTGTCGGACGACGAGGTCGCCTTCGCGAAGGAAATGGTGATCCATCGCGATCCGCAGGCCTATGTCCTCAACAAGCCGCCCGGCCTCGCGACGCAGGGCGGAACGAAGACGACCGCGCATGTCGACGGCCTGCTCGATGCGCTGCACGAGGATGACGAGGGCCGGCCCAAGCTGGTCCATCGGCTGGACAAGGACACGTCCGGCGCGCTGCTGGTCGCGCGCACGTCGCGCTCGGCGGCGTTCTTCGCCAAGGCGTTTTCGGGGCGGACCGCGCGCAAGATCTATTGGGCGCTGGTCGTCGGCGTCCCCTCCATCGAGGACGGCACGATCGAGCTGCCGATCGCCAAGCAGCCGGGCACCGGCGGCGAGAAGATGCATGTCGACGAGGCGGAGGGCCAGCCCGCGCGCAGCCGCTATCGCGTGATCGAGCGCGCCGGCAACCGCGCCGCCTGGGTGGAACTGCAGCCGTTCACCGGGCGCACCCACCAGCTCCGTGTCCACATGGCCGCGATCGGCCATCCCATCGTGGGCGACGGCAAATATGGCGGCCCGGCGGCGTTTCTGACCGGTGGGATCAGCCGCAAGATGCACCTGCACGCGCGCCGCATCCGCGTCGACCACCCCGATGGCGGCCACCGGATCGACGTGACGGCCGACCTGCCCACGCATTTCCGCGACAGCCTGGCGAGCCTGGGCTTCGAGGAAGCGGCGGGCGACAACCTGCCGCAGGACGAGGATCGCGGCCCGCCGCCCAAGGCCGTGCTGAAGCAGCGCGCGAAGGCGCATGCGAAGTCGGTGCGCAAGGAACGACGCGGCGAGCGGCGCGGGCGCGGAAGCGGCGGCGAAAGCCGGGGCGGCAGCGGGGGCGGCCGCAGCAAGCCGTAACGGACGGGGCGTCCGCGCATGACGCCCGCGGCATGATTCCCCTTCCCGTCAGGGCACCGGTGGAGTGGTTCCGCAGACGCGGCGCCCGGATGAGGGGGCCCGCCCAGATCCGTCACACGTGAAGGCGGTGGGCCGGGCCGGGCCACCGTCCCGTCGTCATGGCCCCACGCGTCGCGACGCGATCGGCCAGGTTAGCCCGCGCGATGCGTGCCGCCCGGCGTAGTTGTGGTGATTGCACGAGAAAAGGGGCCGCCGGATCGCTCCGGCGGCCCCAGTCTCGTCCGATAGGATGCAATCAGGCGTAGGTGACGTTCGCGCTGCGGCGGCGATAGCGGGCGGCGGCGCCGACCATGCCGAAGCCCAGCAGCATCATCGCCCAGGTGGCCGGCTCAGGCACGGCGGCGATCAGATAGGCGCGGTCGACGATCAGGTCCTTCGCCGGGAACGCGCCCGAGCTGAAGCTGAACTGATAGGTACCGCTCTGCGCCACGTTGAAGACCTGCTGGCCGGCGACGTTCATCCAGGTCGAAACCGGGAAGGACGCGGCATCGATGTTACCGAAGGCGGTGCCGTTCAGCGTGGCGATCAGCGTCGCGTTGTTGGGGTTCCAGTCGCCGTTCTGCGGCTTGTAGACGTCGAAGCCCGCCAGATAGGTGCCGGCCGCCAGGTTCAGCGTCTGGTAGATCGACTGGCCCTGCGCGTTGTCCGACACGAAATAGGCGGCATGGGTGCCGACCGCGTCGGGGCTCAGGCTGCTGACGTTGCTGGGGTTGACCGTCTCGCCATAGGCGGCGTTCGCGCCGTAGGTGATGACGCGGATCGGCTCGTTGCCGGGAGCGAAGGCGGTGCCGGAGATGTTCCAGCCGGCCAGGCTGCCGCCATTGGCTTCGAAGCTGCCGTTGGTCAGCAGGTTGGTGGAGGCGGCAGCCGGAACGGCGGCCAGGGCGGCGCCGAGCGCCAGGGCGGAAATCGTCGTGCGGATCATCATATGCCTCATCGTTTGATAGACTGGGCGAGCCGACCACGCTGCAGTTGCCTACCGTCTCGCTGAGGCTGGATTAAGCTCTCGTTCAGTTGCCGATCAATAAGAACGGCGATCTCGAAATGGTACAACTATACTATTCACTATAGAAATCGGCTGAAATGCGTGGGGAGCCGGATGCCCGATACCATATCGGGACAGGTTCTCATGATGGTTTGACCGCATCTTGGGATTCGGCGTCATAGTTAATTGCCGCAGCTGTAGCGATCGTGCGCTGCATTAACTTTATCTGTCAGCAATTGCCTGAGTATTTACCACGAGTTCGCTCGCGTCTCTCGCGAATCGCCTCGTTCGGTCGATATGGCGGCGGTCAGAACCAGCCGCGTATGCCGATCACCAGCGCGGCGCCGCCGGTGCTATCGCCGCGCGCGGTGGCGTAGCGGGCCGTCGCGCCGTAGCGCCGCTCCCACGAGACGCCGACATAGGGCGCGAACTCGCGCGCGATCTCGTAGCGCAGGCGCAGCCCCGCCTCCGCCGTCGACAGGCCGGCGCCCACCCGGCTGCCGGGCACGTCCTGCGCCGACATGTTCAGCTCGACGCGCGGCTGCGCGATCAGGCGCTGCGTGATGCGCTGGTCGTACCACGCCTCGGCGCGCGCGGTCAGGTCGCCGCGATCGGACAGGAACAGCGCACCCTCCACGTCGAACCAATAGGGGGCCAGCCCCTCGACACCGACGACCGCATGGGTGCGGCGCGCACCGGCACCCAGATCCTGACGAACGCCGGCCTGCAGGTTCCAGTACGGATCGATCGCACGGGCGTAGAGCGCCTGCACCTCCGCCGCCTCCACCCGGTCGCGAAAGCCGCCCTCGCCCTCGCTCTTCACCACCAGCCGGTCGATATCGCCGCCGAACCAGCCCTCGCCATCCCAGCGATAGCCGTCCCGGCCCCGCCGGGCCTGCACCTCGGCGAGATTGAAGATGACCTGCGAGAAGGTCATGCCGCCATGCTCCTGCCGCATCCGCCGATCGGCGCGGGCCATCGCGGCGGGATCGTAGAAGGCATCGGCGGCGCGGGTCGCGGGTGGCGGCGGCGGGGCCGACTGGCCGGCGGGCAGATCGGTGCCCGACCTGGCGGCCGGCGCGGCCTGAGTGGTGACGGCCGGGGTGCAGTGCCCCATGGCGGCATGTTCGGGCGGGCAGGCCGGATCGCCAGCCGCCTCCACCGCTTCACCCTGCCCGTCCATCGGCATCGGCATCGGCATCGCGGATGCGGCGGGTGCGGCCGTGCAGTGCCCCATCGCGGCATGCTCCGCCGAGCAGCCATCCACCATGGCGGGCATGTCGGACATGGCTGGCTTGGCGGACGCCGCCCGCATGGCCCGCGCCTTTGCCGGGCGAACCACCGCGCCGGGCCGCTTCGCCTTCGGCCGGGCCTTCGCCGGCTTGCGCGGTGCGGCGCGCGCGGGGGTCGCGGGCATCGGCATCGCCATGCCCGGCATCATCGCATGATCCTGCGCCAACAGCGCCAGTGCGAGCCACAGGCCGCTCATGCCGCCGCCCCCCCGTCGGCATCGGGTCGCACCGTCACCACCTGCATCATGCCGGCGTGCATGTGGTAGAGGAGGTGGCAGTGGAATGCCCAGTCGCCGGGCGCGTCGGCGGTCAGGTCGAACGTCACCGTGCCGCCGGGCGCGACGTTGACGGTGTGCTTGCGCGGACCATGATCGCCATGCCCCGTGACCAGTTCGAAATAATGGCCGTGCAGATGAATGGGGTGCGCCATCATCGTGTCGTTGACCAGCGTCACGCGCACACGCTCGCCCTGCCGGAACGGGATGGGCGCGGTGACGGCGTTCAGCTTCACCCCGTCGAACGCCCACATATAGCGTTCCATATTGCCCGTCAGGTGGATCGTCAGCTCGCGCGACGGCGCACGCACGTCCGGGTTGCGCTCCAACGCGACGAGGTCGCGATAGACGAGCACGCGGTGCCCGGCATCCGCCAGACCCTGCGGCGGCTCGCCCGTCCGGTCGACGGGCATCGGCGCGACCGTCTGCACGACCGGTGTCCTGGGCAGGCCGGGCGCGTTGGCGAAGTCGCGCATGTCGTGGTGCATCGCGCCGCCATGGCCGCCGCCGGCCGGGGCGGCCGCGCCCCTTGTTTCGCCGGGAGTGCAATGGCCCATCGCGGCATGTTCGGGCGGGCAGGCCTCCGCCGCGCCCGCCATCCCGCCGTGATCCATGCCGACCATGCCGCCGTGATCCATGCCAGCCATCGCGCCATGATCCATGCCAGCCATGTCGCCCATGCCCATGTCCTTCATCGTCGCGAGCGGGCGGCGGCGGAGCGGCGGGACGGGGGCGACCATATTCGCGCGCGGGGCCAGCGTGGCACGTGCCATGCCCGACCGGTCCCACGCCTCCGCGACCAGCGTATGGGCGACGGGCGCGGCGGGCTCGACGATCACGTCATAGGTTTCGGCGACCGCAATCTGCAGTTCGTCCACCGTCACCGGCCGCACCGGCAGGCCGTCCGCCGCGACGACCGTCATCGCGAGGCCCGGGATGCGCACGTCGAAGATCGTCATCGCCGATGCGTTGACGAGGCGCAGCCGCACCCGCTCGCCCATGGCGAACAGCGCGGTCCAGTTGTCGGAGGGGCCATGGCCGTTGACGAGATAGGTGTAGGTCGATCCGGTCACGTCCGACACGTCGGTCGGGTCCATCCGCATCGCGCCCCAGGCCAGCCGCTCGCGTTCCGGCTGGTCGCGCCCGGCGATCAGCCCGGCCAGCGTCTGCTTCTGATAGTTGAAATAGCCGCCCTGCAGCTTCAGCCGGCGGAAGATCGCATGGGGGTGGAGCGGGCTGTGGTCGGACAGCACGATCACATGCTCGCGATCCGCCGCGATCGGGTCCGCGCCGGCGGGGTCGATGACGATCGGGCCGTAATGGCCCATCTGCTCCTGCAGCCCCGAATGGCTGTGATACCAGTAGGTGCCCGCCTGCCGCACGGGAAAGTCGTAGGTGAAGCGCGACCGCGCCGGGATACCCGGAAAGCTGATCCCCGGCACGCCGTCCATCTGGAACGGCACGAGCAGCCCGTGCCAGTGGATCGAGGTTTCCTCGTCCAGCCGGTTGTCGACGGTCAGTCGCGCCCGCTGCCCCTCGCGCAGCCGCACCAGCGGGCCGGGCACGGTGCCGTTCAGGCCGATGCCGTGCTGCGCGCGGCCGTCGATCGTCATCATGACATGATCGACGGTCAGCGTGATATCGTCCCCCGACACGGTCGGCAGGCCCGGCGACACCGGCTGCGCCCAGGCGGGCAACCACGGCACCATCGCCGCGCCGGCGCCGAGGCCGGCATGGCGCAGCAGGCCGCGACGGGTGATGGAGGTCATGGTCGTTGAATGTCCGGTCGGTTGGGTGGCTGATCTAGGGACGATGGCCGCCATCCGCCACCGGGTTCCCCTCCCCTTGCGGGGTGGCCGTCACAGATGCCGCTTGTCCAGTTTGCGCGTCAGCGTGCGGCGGTGGAGGCCCAGCCGCCGCGCCGCCTCCGATATGTTGAAGCCGGTATCGACCAGCGTCTGGTGGATGTGCTCCCATTCCAGCGTCTTGATCGAGGTGGGGCGTGCGACCAGATCGACCTCCGCATCGCCCTCCAGCCGCTCGAACGCGGCCTCTATGTCGTCGGTATTGGCGGGCTTGGTCAGATAGTTGGCGGCGCCCAGCTTGATCGCCTCCACCGCCGTCGCGATGCTGGCGAAGCCGGTCAGCACGACGGTGCGCGTCGCCGGGTCCAGGTCGTGCAGCTGCTTCACCACCGTCAGCCCCGATGCGCCGCCCAGGCGCAGGTCGACGATCGCGTGGGTCGGGCGAAACCGCGTTGCGGTCTCCGACAGCCCGTCCGGCCCGTTCAGCACCTCGACGGCATAGGCGCGCTTCTCGAACGAGCGGGCGAGCGTGCGGGCCAGCACCGCGTCGTCCTCCACGATCAGCAGGCGGTGGGCGGTCATCGGGTGTCATCCTCCAGCGCCAGCGCGGCATAGGGCAGGCGCAACGTCACCAGCGCGCCGCCTTCCTCGCGGTTCCCCGCCTCCAGCGCGCCGCCCAGTGTTCTCAACACGTTGCTGGCCAGAAACAGCCCCAATCCCGCGCCCAGCCGCGTCTTGGTGCTGCGATAGGGCTGGCCGATCCCGTCGAGCATCGCCGGGGGAAAGCCGCGCCCGTCATCCGCCACGGTGATCGTCAGGTCGCCGCCGTCGCGCGCGATCGCCAGCGTGATCGTCCGCGCGCCCGCCTCCGCCGCGTTATCGAGCAGGTTGAGCAGCGCCTGACCCAGCGCGCGGTCGGACACGATCGGCCGGTCGAGATCGGTGGAGGCGATCACCGTCACCGCTTCCCGCGCCGCCGCCGTCGCGACGATGCCGTCGATGAAGCGGCGCAGCGTGGTGCGTTCGGGCGCCTCGCCCGTCACCTCGCCCGCGGCGAACAGGATGCCGGCGACGATCTCCTTGCAGCGGGCGACCTCCGCCTGCATGTCGGACACCTCCTCGACCAGCTCTGGGCGCGCCTGCACCATCGGCTCCTTGCGCCAGTCGCCCAGCGCGACCGACAGCGAGGCGAGCGGCGTGCCAAGCTCGTGCGCGGCGCCGCTGGCCAGCAGGCCCATGCGCACGATCTGCTCCTCCTCCGCCGCGCGTTCCCGCAAGGCGGCCAGCCGCGTGTCGCGATCGCGCAGGTTGCGGGAGATGCGGGTGACGAAGAACACCAGCAGCACCGCCGTCAGCATGTAGTTGAACCAGGACGCGACGACATGCGGCGCCGACAGCGTGCTGCGCATCGCCGCCGGCAGCGCGAGCGGCGGCGCGGCGACCGCCAGCACGGCGAAGGCGATGCTGGTCAGCGCGACCAGCAGCCAGCTGGACCACGCCTCCAGCAGCACCGCGCCCAGCACCACCTGCAACAGGTACAGCGAGACGAACGGGTTGGTCGCACCGCCGCTCAGGTACAGCTGTACGGTCAGGCAGCCGACATCGACCAGCAGCGTCGCCAGCAGCGTACCGTTGGTTGCGCGCCAGCGCCGCCGGGTGCGCAGCGCGATCAGGTTGACCGCGACCAGCACGGTCAGCGTCGCCAGCATCGGTTCGATCGGCAGGCGCACGCCCAGAAACAGGATCGCGATCAGGATTGCGCCCAGCTGCCCCGCCGCCGCCAGCCAGCGCAGCTGGATGAGGACGAACAGGTTGCGGCGCGTGGCCTCGTCCCCGGCCGGAACGGGGCGCGTCATGCCGCATCCCGGCGCCGGATCGCGCGCACCAGCAGCCATGTGACGAGGCCCGCCAGCGCGAACCAGGTGATCGCATAGACGAGATGATTGTTGGGGAAGCGCACCAGCGTCAGCCCCGCGCGCGGCCAGCCGTCTCGCGCGCCATCGGCCGGGGCGTCCGCATCGATGAAATAGGGCGCCACTGGCTGGATGCCCCGCTTGCGTGCGATCGCCGCGACGTCGCGCGAATACCAGCGGTCGGCGACGGGATCGTTGTGGCGCAGGAAGCCGCCGCCCGGCTCGGTGACGCGCAACAGCCCGGTCACGGTCACGGCGGCGGCCGGCGGCGGGGGCAGCGCAGCGCGCCGGTCTGCGGGTACGAAGCCGCGATTGACCAGCACCGCCCAGCCGCCGTCTGTCACCAGCGGGGTCACGACCCAGAAGCCACCGCCGAGATCGGTCACCGCCTGGACGAAGGTGTCGGCACGCACGCGATAGCGGCCGGTGACGCGCAGCCGGGTATAGGCGTCGTCACGGCCGATGCGCGGCCAGTCCGCCGGAACGGGTGCGGCAACGGGCGCGGCGGCGAGGCGGCGGTCGACCTGTGCGATCAGCGCGCGCTTCCACGCCAGCCGCTCGACCTGCCAGACGCCCAGCGCCAGCAGCGCGGCGATGGCGACAACCGCCAGCGTCGCGGCCAGCCAGCGCCGGCCGCGCCCGCCCATCACATCCCCCCGGACATGCCTCCGGCCATCTGACCGGACATGTCCATGCCGGGCATCATGTTCGCGTTCATGTGATACATGACCCACAACGACCCCGTCAGCGCGATCACCACGATGATGACCGTGAAGATCAACGCCATCATCGTCCAGCCCCCTTCGGAGCGGGTGTTCATGTGCAGGAAGTAGATCATGTGGACGACGATCTGCACGATCGCCAGAACCATCGCGACCCCGGCCGCGACCTGGGTGCTGACCATCCCGGCGTTCATCACCAGCGCGAAGGGGATCGCGGTCAGCAGGACCGACAGTGCGAACCCGATCAGGTACGACTTGCGCGACCCGTGCGGCGCACCGTCACCGTGATGATGGTCGTCGCCATGATGGTCGTGGTGCCCGGCATGATGCGCGGCGGCGTGGGGATCGGCGCTCATCGCAGCACTCCCAGAAGGTAGACGAAAGTGAAGACGCCGATCCAGATGACGTCCAGGAAGTGCCAGAACAGCGACAGACACTGCAGGCGGCGCATGTTGGCGGGGATCAGCCCGCCGCGCACCACCTGCACCATCAGCACGACCAGCCAGATCAGGCCGAAGGTGACGTGCAGCCCGTGCGTGCCGACCAGCGTGAAGAAGGACGACAGGAACGCCGACCGCTGCGGCCCCGCGCCCTCATGGATGAGGTGCGAGAATTCGAACAGCTCGATGCCGAGGAAGCACAGGCCGAAAAAGCCCGTCGCCGCCAGCCATGCCAGCGCCGGCCCCTGCTTCCTCTCGTCGGCGGAGATCATGGCCATGCCATAGGTCAGCGACGAGAAGAGCAGCATCGCGGTGTTCACCGCGACCAGCTTCAGGTCGAACAGCTCCTTGGGATCCGGTCCGCCGGCATAGCTGGCGCCGAACACGCCCCACGCCGCGAACAGCATCGCGAAGATGAGGCAGTCGCTCATCAGATAGAGCCAGAAGCCCAGCATCGTGCTGCCGCCCGCCGGATGCTCGTGCGGATCGGTATCCCAGAAGGCGGGCGCCTCGGTGCCCGGCGGCGTGGAGAGCGTGTCGGTCGTCATGATGTCAGGCCCCCGCCTTCGCCAGCGCGGCGGTGCGCGCATCCTCGGTCCGCGTCACCACGTCCGCCTTGATGTAATAGTCGCGATCATAGTTGAACGTGTGGCCGATCGCGACCGCCAGCAGCGCGACGAACGCCACCGCCGCCAGCCACCAGATGTACCAGATCATCGCCAGGCCGAAGACCATCGACAGGCCCGCCAGAATGATGCCGGCGCCGGTGTTGCGCGGCATGTGGATGTCGCGGAAGCCCTGCAGCGGGCGGTTCGCCTGCCGGCTCTTCATGTCGTACCAGGCGTCCAGATCGTGGACGACGGGCGTGAACGCGAAGTTATAGTCGGGCGGCGGCGACGACGTCGCCCATTCCAGCGTGCGGCCACCCCAGGGATCGCCCGTGAAGTCGCGCAGCCGCTCGCTGTTGCGATCGCGGATGCTGACGAAATACTGGATCAGCATCGCGCCGATGCCCGCCGCGATCATCACCGCGCCGATCGCCGCGATGACGAACCAGATCTGCAGCGACGGATCGTCGAAATGGCGCAGGCGGCGCGTCACGCCCATCAGGCCCAGCACATAGAGCGGCGCGAACGCGACCCAGAAGCCGGGGACCCAGCACCAGAAGCTGACCTTGCCCCAGAACGGGTCCAGCTTGAACCCGAATGCCTTCGGCCACCAGTAGTTGATCGCCGCGAAGGTGCCGAACACGACGCCGCCGATGATGACGTTGTGGAAGTGCGCGACGAGGAACAGCGAGTTGTGGAGCACGAAGTCGGCCGGCGGCACCGCCAGCAGCACGCCCGTCATCCCGCCGATCACGAAGGTCAGCATGAACGCGACGGTCCACATCATCGGCAGCTCGAACCGCACCCGGCCCTTGTACATGGTGAACAGCCAGTTGAAGATCTTCGCCCCGGTCGGGATGGAGATGATCATCGTCGTGATGCCGAAGAAGCTGTTGACGCTCGCCCCCGACCCCATGGTGAAGAAATGGTGCAGCCACACCAGGTATGACAGCAGCGTGATGACCAGCGTGGCGTAGACCATCGAGGTATAGCCGAACAGGCGCTTGCCCGAGAAGGTGGCGGTGATTTCCGAGAACACGCCGAAGATCGGCAGGATAAGGATGTAGACTTCCGGGTGGCCCCAGATCCAGATCATGTTCACGTACATCATCGGGTTGCCGCCGCCGGTGTTCGTGAAGAAGTTGGTGCCGACATACCGATCGAGGCTGAGCATCGCCAGCACCGCGGTCAGGATCGGGAAGGCGGCGACGATCAGCATGTTGGTCGCCAGCGCCGTCCAGGTGAAGACGGGCATCTTCATCAGCGACATGCCCGGCGCACGCATCTTCACGATCGTCGCGATCAGGTTGACGCCGGACAACAGCGTGCCGACGCCCGCGATCTGCAAGGCCCAGATATAATAGTCGACACCGACGTCAGGCGAGTAATCCAGCCCCGACAGCGGCGCCATCGCCAGCCAGCCGGTGCGCGCGAATTCGCCGACGAACAGGCTGGCCATCACGATCATCGCGCCCGCCGTCGTCATCCAGAAGCTGAAATTGTTCAGGAACGGGAAGCTGACGTCGCGCGCGCCGATCTGCAGCGGCACGACATAGTTCATCAGGCCCGTGACGAACGGCATCGCCACGAAGAAGATCATGATGACGCCGTGCGCGGTGAACACCTGGTCGTAATGGTGCGCTGGCAGGAAGCCTTCATTGGCGCCGAACGCCATCGACTGCTGCGCGCGCATCATCAGCGCGTCGGCAAAGCCGCGCAGGAACATGACGAGGCCGAGCACCATGTACATGATGCCGATCTTCTTGTGGTCCACGCTGGTGAACCACTCCTTCCACAGATAGCCCCACAGTTTGAAATAGGTCAGCGCGCCCAGCACCACGGCGCCGCCAAGGGCGACCATGGCGAAGGTGGCGACCAGGATCGGCTCGTGGATCGGAAAGCTCTCGAGCGTCAGCCGCCCGAAGATGGTCTTGATGAGTGCGTCGGACATGTCTGGTCTCAGCTCTGCGCGCGCCGCACCGCGCCGGGAATCTCCGACGGGGTCAAGCGGGTCAGATTGCGGTTGGTTTCATCGCCGGGCTGCGCGGCGCCCTTCGCGTTGCCGTGCGGCGCGGTCAGATGCGGGCTTTCCCCCTTTTCGGACGGATCGCGGAGCAGCGCCCCCTTCGCCTCGCCGGCCTGCGGCGCCCGGTCGTTGACGGGGGCGTGCAGCCCCTCGGCGTGATGGTCCATGCCCATGCAGGGCTGGCCCGGCTTCACGCACATCATCACGATACGATCGAACAATCCCTGCTGCACTGCGGCAAAACGCATCGCCGGAACGCGCTCGGACGGCTTTTCGAGTTCCAGATAGCGCGCCGTCGACAGCTGCCCCTGCCCGTCCTTCACGCCCGCGACCCAGCGGTCGAATCCGGTCGAATCCATCGCCAGCGTCGGGAAGTGCATGTAGGAAAAGCCGGCGCCCGAATAGTTGGCGGACTTGCCCTCGAACTGACCGGGACGGTTCAGCACCGCGTGCAGCTTCGTCTCCATGCCGGGCATCGTATAGATCATGCCGGCCATGGCGGGGATGTAGAAGGCGTTCATCACCGACGAGGACGTCAGGCGGAAGCGGACCTGCCGGTCGACCGGCACGACCAGTTCGTTGACCGTCGCGATCCCCTGTTCGGGATAGATGAACAGCCACTTCCAGTCGAGCGCGACGACCTGCACCTCCAGCGGCTTCTGCCCCTGCGGAATCGGCCGTCCCGGCGCGATCCGGCCGATCGGGCGATAGGGGTCCAGCGTGTGCGTCGCGAGCCAGGTCAGCGCGCCGAGCGCGACGACGATCAGCAGCGGCGCCGACCAGATCACCAGTTCCAGCCCGGTCGAATGATCCCAGTCCGGCCGATAGTCGGCATCGCGGTTGCTGGCGCGATACTTCCACGCGAACAGGACGGTCAGGACCATCACGGGGATGATGATGAGGAGCATCAGCAGCGTCGACCACAGGACGAGATCGGCCTGCTGGCGCGCCACGTCGCCGGCGGGGTTCATCACCACCATGTCGCAGCCGCCGATCAGCGGCAGCGCGGCGATCGGTGCCAGGCGCCAGGGCGCGCGGGAGAGGATACGGGAAATGGGTGCCATCACGCCGCGCCCGCTACGCCCCATTGTGCGGCTGCGAAATAGGACAATTTGTCCTATCCCCCGCGCGCCTGTTCGGGCCTAATGGCGCGGGTCGAACGTTCGCACATACGGAAGACGCATGACCATGGCTGAGGCCGCCGCACATTCCGCGCCGCTGGAGCGCGATGCCCGCGCGATTAACGCGTCCGGCCACCATGAGGTGCACCCGGGCGAGATCGCGATCGGCGTCATCATCGGGCGCACGTCGGAATTCTTCGATTTCTTCGTCTATGCGATCGCATCGGTGCTGGTGTTCCCGGCGCTGGTCTTTCCGCATCTGCCGCGGATCGAGGCGACGATCCTGTCCTTCGCGATCTTCCCCCTCGCCTTCATCGCGCGGCCGATCGGCACGCAGATCTTCATGGCGATCGACCGCCGCTATGGCCGCGGCACGAAGCTGACGATCGCGCTGTTCCTGCTGGGCACGTCGACCTGCTCGGTCGCGTTCCTGCCGGGGTACGAATCGGTCGGCAACTGGTCGGCGATCCTGCTGGCGGTGCTGCGCATCGGCCAGGGCGTGGCGCTTGGCGGCGCGTGGGACGGGCTGGCCTCGCTCCTAGCGCTCAACGCGCCGGCGGAGAAGCGCGGCTGGTGGGCGATGATCCCGCAGCTGGGCGCGCCGCTTGGCCTGATGCTGGCGAGCGGGCTGTTCGCCTTCTTCCTGGGCGCGCTGGGCGCGGACGACTTCCTGTCCTGGGGCTGGCGCTATCCGTTCTTCGTCGCCTTCGCGGTCAACGTCGTCGCGCTGTTCGCACGGCTGCGCATCGTCGTGACGCCGGAATACGAGCAGCTGTTCAAGAGCCGCGAGCTGACCCCCAGCCGCGTCACCGCGACGCTGAAGGCGCAGTGGCGCAACATCATCATCGGCGCCTTCGCCCCGCTCGCCAGCTTCGCGCTGTTCCACATGGTCACGGTGTTCCCGCTGTCGTGGGTGGCGCTGTTCACGAAGCAGGACGTGACGCGCTTCCTGCTGATCGAGACGGCGGGCGCGGCGTTCGGCGTCGCGGCGATCGTCGTGTCCGGGCTGCTCGCCGATCGCATCGGCCGGCGTTCGCTGCTGGGCTATACCGCCGCCGCGATCGCCGCCTTCTCCGGCTTCGCGCCGCAGCTGCTGAACGGCGGCGAGCTGGGCGAGACCGCGTTCATGATCGGCGGCTTCATCCTGCTGGGCCTGTCGTTCGGCCAGTCGTCGGGCGCGGTCGCCAGCAACTTCCCCAAGCGCGCGCGCTATACCGGCGCGGCGCTGACGTCGGATCTGGCGTGGCTGTTCGGCGCGGGCTTCGCGCCGCTCGCCGCACTGCTGCTGGCGGACAAGTTCGGGCTGATCGCGGCGGGCGGCTATCTGCTGTCGGGTGCGATCGGCACGCTGCTCGCGCTGTTCTACAACAAGGAACTGGGTCGCCGGCTGGACTGAGCCGCCGCGCGATCCCTTGCGGACCGACAGACGGGCTCCGGCAGTGCCGGGGCCCGTTTTTCGTGGGGCCCGTCAGCCCGTCAGCCCGCCAGCGCGGTGAGGAAGCGCACCGCCGCGTCGAATTCCGCGCGATGCGCCGCGGTCGTTGCCGCCGCCAGCGGATCCTGCCCCCATTGCTCGGCCTGCCAGTCGGCATCCGCCTCCGCCGCCTGCCACACCGCGTCGGGCGTCATCGCCCCCTCCGCCAACGCGAGCGCCAGGACGAGCGATCCCGTAAGCGTCACGATCGGCGACAGGGCGGCGAGGCGCCATGCGTCGAGCGAGCGCACGGCCTCCTCCAGCCGTGCCAGCGTCGCGGGCGGCTGTGATTGGTGGAGGATGCCGGTCACGATCGTAAAATGCACGTCGTACCCCGCGCGCGCCCATTCGAGCGGCGGGTCCCACAGCGCCGCCTGCCGCGCGACGAGCGCGGGCGGCGCATCGGCGCGGTAACAGAGCAGGTCGTTCGCGCCATAGGCCGCAAGCCCGGCCGCGAACGGTGCGGGATCGGGCGCGATCCGCTCGATCGCCGCATTGGCAAGGCCGGTCAGCCGCATCGCGCGCGGATCGACCGTCTCCTCGACCGCGCGCCACTCCGTCGCCACCGCCTCCGCCAGCGAGGGCGTCGGCAGCACCAGCGGCAGCCGGCCCGGCGTACGCACGAGCCGCCCGTCCAGCCGCACGCCGCCCTCGGCATCGATCGTCACATCGGTCCAGAACCGCTTCATTCCGCGCCGCTCCGCCAGCGATGCGCCAGCGCGGCCGGCACCACCGCGATCATCGCCATCGCCGACAGGACCAGCGCGATGCCGATCACCTTGGGCGCCAGCGTCGTCGCACGCGCCGCGAGGATCAGCCCCAGCATCGCGCCCGCGATCCCGCCGAGCCGCACCACATTGATCGCGAGCCAGCGCCGCCGCGCCCGCGCCTCTTCCGCGTCGCTCATACCCGCGTCTCCAGAAGCCGCGACAGCATCGCGGGCAGCGTATCGGCATGGTCGGCGATCACGTCCGCCCCCGCCTGCGCCAGCGTGTCGCGATCATGATAACCCCAGGCGACACCCACCGCATGCACGCCGCCCGCCTTCGCCATCGCCATGTCGAAGCTGGTGTCGCCGATCATCGCGGTCGCGGCCGGCGCCGCCCCCGCCTCCGCGATCGCCGCCGCCAGCATCGCGGGATCGGGCTTCGACGGATGGCGGTCTGCGGTCTGGAGCGTCACGAACCGGCCCTCCAGCCCGTGGCGCGCCAGCACGTGCGCCAGCCCGCGATCGGACTTGCCCGTCGCGACGCCCAGCCGCCAGCCGTCCGCCGCCAGCGTCGCGATCGCCGCCGCGACGCCGTCGAACAGCGGCTCGTCGTCCAGCGCCGCGTCCTGCCGCAGCTGATGATAGATCGCCTTGTATTCACCCGCCATCCGCACCGCATCGGCATCAGGGGCCAGCGCGCGGATCGCCTCGGCGAGACTGAGGCCCACGATCCGGCGCACGGCCGCGCGCGGCGGCGCGGGCAGGCCGGCGGCGACGAAGGTCATCTCCATCGCGCGGCAGATATTGGCCTGGCTGTCGACGAGCGTGCCGTCGCAGTCGAACACGGCGAGACGGATCGTCATGCGATTCGGACGGGGACGGCGGCGGTCATGCCCCGCCTGTGACGCGTCCCGCCACCCCATGCAACCGCGCCGGGGACGGTGGGCGGGAGATCGCGCGCCGCAGCCGTGAGCCCTTCTGTTGCGGATCCTGCATCGACCGGGCTGATCCATCTTCGGGCTATCGATACCGCGAAGCCTGGAACCGCCCCCGTTCCTTCCCGCCTCTCGGTCCAGCCGAGGCCCCGCACCGCCCGGTGATGGCCGGGCGTCGACTATCGCCGCGCGACGATCCAGCGCGACAGCGCGAGCCCGCCACCCATTGCGACCAGCAGCAGCACGACCGGCTGCGGCGCGGCGACGAGATTGACGAAGGCGGGACCCGGACAAATCCCGGTAAGTCCCCAGCCGATGCCGAAGATCGTTGCCCCGATCACCAGCTGCGCGTCGATCCGTCGCACATCCTGCCCCCCGCCCCCATCGTTACCTTCGCGCCGGCGTGCATAGGCGAAGAAGGGTGCCGCGGTCGCGATCGCGCCGATCATGACGAGGGCGAGGCTGGGGTTCCAGTCTCCCGTCACGTCCAGAAACGCACGGATGCGCGCGGGGTCGGTCATGCCCGATATCACCAGGCCGATGCCGAACAGCAGGCCGCAGGCAAAGGCGGTGAGGACGGTGGGATGACGCTGGGTCATTTCGTCACCAGCACGGTCAGGATCGCGCTGAGCATGAACACCGGCACCGCCACCAGCGACCGTGGCGACAGGCGGGCGATCCCGCAGACGCCATGCCCGCTGGTGCAGCCGCCGCCGAACCCCGCCCCGAACCCGACGAGCAGGCCGCCGCCGATCAGCAGCGGCAGGCCCATCGCGTCGATCGCCGCTGCCCCGCGCATCGCACCCAGCGCCGTCGCCCCCACGCCGGCCATGACGAGTCCGGCCAGAAAGGCGAGCCGCCACCACCGATCGGGGCCGGTGACGGCCTGTCGATAGATGCCGCTGATGCCCGCGATCCGCCCGGTCATGATCCGGAACCCGCCGGCCGCCGCCCCTATGACCACACCGCCCGCCAACGGCATCAGCGTGTCCGCCAGGCTCATGCCACCTC
>CAJYLQ010000029.1 GCA_913775975.1 uncultured Sphingomonas sp.
AGGAGGCGCGGACCAAGGCGACCGCCGAGCTGAAGAAGCTGAAGACGATGGCGCCGATGAGCGCCGAGGCGACGGTCGTGCGCAATTACCTCGACGTGCTGCTGGGCCTGCCCTGGGGCAAGAAGTCGAAAATCAAGAAAGATATCGCGGCTGCGCAGGCGATCCTGGACCAGGATCACTATGCGCTGGAAAAGGTGAAGGACCGGATCGTCGAATATCTCGGCGTGCAGGCGCGCACCAACAGGCTGAAGGGGCCGATCCTGTGCCTGGTCGGCCCGCCGGGCGTCGGCAAGACGAGCCTGGGCCAGTCGATCGCCAAGGCGTGCGGGCGCGAGTTCATCCGCCAGTCGCTGGGCGGCGTGCGCGACGAGGCCGAGATTCGCGGCCATCGCCGCACCTATATCGGCTCGCTGCCGGGCAAGATCGTGACGAACCTGAAGAAGGCCGGCACATCCAACCCGCTGTTCCTGCTCGACGAGATCGACAAGCTGGGGCAGGATTTCCGCGGCGACCCCGCCTCGGCGCTGCTGGAGGTGTTGGACCCGGAGCAGAACGCGAAGTTCAACGATCACTATCTGGAGATCGATATCGATCTGTCGGACGTGATGTTCGTATGCACCGCGAACACGCTGAACCTGCCGCAGCCTTTGCTGGACCGGATGGAGATCATCCGACTGGAGGGTTATACCGAGGACGAGAAGGTCGAGATCGCCGAGCGGCATCTGGTGGCCAAGCAGGTCGAGGCGCATGGCCTGAAGCCGGGCGAGTTCACGCTGACGCAAGATGGGCTGCGCGCGTTGATCCAGCGCTACACCCGCGAGGCGGGCGTGCGGACGCTGGAGCGCGAGATCGCGAAGCTGGCGAGGAAGGCGCTGCGCCGCATCCTTGAGGGCAAGGCCGAGAGCGTCACGGTGACGCCCGAAAACCTGCATGAGTTCGCGGGCGTGCAGAAATTCCGCCACGGCCTGTCGGAGACGGAGCATCAGATCGGCGCCGTTACCGGCCTCGCCTGGACCGAGGTCGGCGGCGAATTGCTGACGATCGAGTCGGTGACGGTCGGCGGCAAGGGCGCGATCAGGACGACCGGCAAGCTGGGCGACGTGATGAAGGAGTCGGTCGAGGCGGCGTGGAGCTACGTCAAGGCGCGGGCGCCCAGCTATGGCATCAAGCCGTCGCTGTTCCACCGCAAGGACGTGCATATCCATCTGCCCGAGGGCGCGGTGCCGAAGGACGGGCCGTCGGCGGGCATCGGCATCGTCACGTCGATCGTCTCGACGCTGACCGGCGTGCCGGTGCGCCGCGAGGTGGCGATGACGGGCGAGGTTACGCTGCGCGGCCGCGTGCTGCCGATCGGCGGGCTGAAGGAAAAGCTGCTCGCGGCGCTGCGCGGCGGCATTACGACGGTGCTGATCCCGCAGGAGAACGAGAAGGACCTGGCCGACATTCCCGCTAACGTGAAGGCGGGGCTGACGATCGTGCCGGTCGGCCATGTCGACGAGGTGCTGCGGCTGGCGCTGACCGAGCCGTTGCAGGCGATCGACTGGACCGATGCGGACGAACTGGCGGCGACCCCGCCGCCGGGCGTGGCGCCGGCGGGGGGCGAGCTACATCATTGATCTGCCGGCCGATGGTTGCCGCGCGCCGGTCCGTCACGGTCCGGGGCGCGGCAAAGCATTGCAACATCGGCATGGTTGACTTGGTGTGGTCCACCGCTCTTTAATGGCCACTTGCGCGCGGTGATATTGCCGCGCGGAGGGATTCGCTTGGCTTTCTTGGGGGGACGATTTCGATGAACAAGCAGGAGCTGATCGCGACGGTCGCCGACACATCGGGGCTGGCGCGCAGCGATGCGGCGCGCGCGGTCGAGGCCGTATTCGACGCCATTTCCGCCAGCCTGAAGAAGGGCGACGAGGTCAGGCTGGTCGGGTTCGGCACCTTTTCCGTTTCGCGGCGCAAGGCCTCGACCGGGCGCAACCCGCGCACCGGTGAGCCGATGACGATCAAGGCGTCCACCCAGCCCAAGTTCAAGGCCGGCAAGATCCTGAAGGATTCGGTCAACTAGGGGCTGGACAGGCGAGGGGGCCTCGATTAACAGGCCGCCTCCCGCACGGGATGGGCGCGTAGCTCAGCGGTAGAGCACACCCTTCACACGGGTGGGGTCACAGGTTCAATCCCTGTCGCGCCCACCATCCCGACGGTTCTAAAACGGCCCGCCCCTCGGCATCTGAGCGGCGGGCCGTTTTGCGTCTGGCGCGGATCAGGCGCCGGTTCGGGCAAGTCCGACGCGCCATGCGACGAGTGCAAGGAACGGCTCCGGCTCGTCGAGGCGGATCGCCACGGCGGTGTAGCGCCGGCCCGGCCGCCACCGATGCGAAAGAGGCGCGCCGTGGAGCCGGATCAGCACATTGGGCCAGGCGAGGAGCGCGGCATTGAGCGTCGTTGGTGCCTTCACCGTTGTTCCCTCGAAGGCCGTGTCGATCCCCGCGATCGCGTCGAACGGGATGAGGCGGTCGATCAGGAAGCCCGCGCGGACCCTTACGCCCTCGGCGGTGACGAGCACGGGGCGGAAGCGGAACGACTTGATGAGGCCGATCACGTAAACCAGCCCGACATCGCTCAGCACGAACATGATTAGCGCCGCGCTGCCGCTCCAGTGCGAGAGGAGCAGGTGATAGACGCCCGCCTCGATCACCGACAGGATCAGCAGCGCGGCGCACATCGGCGTCAGATGGCGGTGGTAGGAAAAGGCGCGGGCGCCGTCCGGCACGTCGGCCGGGCCGCCCCAGCGGAACAGCGCGATGTGGAGGACGGAAAGCTCGGCCAGCGCTAGGCGGAGGAGCATGGGTGGGACGATCGTCTCCGCCAGCGCCCGCCAGCGCGCCGGCCGGGAGCCATGATCGGCGCGCCACGCGCGGCGGCCGGCGAGGGCGGCGAGGGCGACATGCCCGAGCAGGGCGCAGGCCATCGCCACCAGTACCGGCGGCATAGCCCATAGCGCGGCGCGCAGCGGGGCGGGCGCGGCGATCCAGACGGTCAGGCTGGCCGTCGCCAGCGCCGCGATGACGGCGGACGGGGCTGGCCGCGCGGGCGCGGTGCGCGCGACGAGTGCCAGCATAATCGTGTCCGCCGCGACCCAGAGGAACAGGAGCGCGGCGGTGGCGGGAAAGGCGGCGGCGAGCGGCGTCCGCGCAGCGATGCCCGCCAGCGCGATCAGCAGGGGCGGCGCGACGGCGGCCGCGATCCGCCGCCTGGTCCATAAGGTTTCGGTGCCGCCGTCCATGCCCGCCCCCGTGCTTGCCGTGCGCCGCAAGTGTGACGCGGTGGCGCGGGGGTAGCAAGGGCGCTTGGCGAGGCGGCGGCGGCCGGGGCGGGGGCGTGTTCCGAACTGCCGGCCTCAATGCGCGGCGGGTGCGGCCTTGCGGCGGGGGACGAGGTGCAGGACGCCCGCGATCATGCCGCCGACGATCAGGCCGACGATGCCCGATCCGATCGCGGTGACGATCCAGGCTATGACGCCGTGCAGGCCGGGCACCGCGCCCGCCGCGCCCTCCGCGATGCCGTGGATGAGGTGTTCCGGCTGGGTCAGGCCGAAGCTGGCGAGGCCGTGGACGATGATCCCGCCGCCGACCCAGATCATCGCGGCGGTGCCGATGACGGACAGGGCGGACATGATGACCGGCATCGCGCGCACCATGCCGCGTCCCAGCGCCTGGACGGCGGGCGAGGATCGTCCGGCAAGGTGCAGGCCGATATCGTCCAGCTTCACGATCAGCCCCACCGCGCCATAGACGCCGGCGGTGATCGCCAGCGCAACGATGGCAAGCGCGGCGGCCTGTTGCACGATGCCGCCGCCCGCGACCTCCGCCAGCGCGATCGCCATGATCTCCGCCGACAGGATGAAATCGGTGCGGATCGCACCCGCGATCGTCTTCTTCTCCAGCGCCTCGGCGCTTTCGGCGCGGGCGGTATCGGCGGTCTCGTGATGGCCGCCGCCCATCGCCTCGATCAGCTTTTCCGCGCCCTCGAACGACAGATAGGCGCCGCCGACCATCAGCAGCGGGGTGAGCGCCCAAGGTGCGAAGGCGCTGAGCAGCAGCGCGATCGGCAGCAGGATGAGGATCTTGTTGCGGATCGAGCCGAGCGCGATGCGCCAGATGATCGGCAGCTCGCGCGCGGGGCTGAGCCCGGTGACGTAGCGGGGCGTGACGGCAGCATCGTCGATGACGACGCCCGCCGCCTTCGCCCCCGCACGGCCGGCGGCGGCGCCGACATCGTCGATCGACGCGGCGGCGAGGCGCGTGATGGCGGCGACGTCGTCGAGCAACGCGGCGAGGCCCGATGGCATGATGGTGTTCCCCTGTGATTCGCCTAACCGTCTGTGCGCAATCGCCTTCGCTGACAATCCCGGAACGATCCCTCCGAAATGGATACGACTCGCCCTCGCGGGGGTCGGCGGCGGCCCGCTAGGGCGGCATCGATGCGAGTGCGAGCAGCGTAATGGACGATCGGGTGGCGGCCCTCAGCCAGCGGCAGCGCGAATGCCTGCGGCTCGTGGCGCAGGGGTTCGAGGCCAAGGAGATCGGCCGCGCGCTCGGCATTTCCGACCTGACCGTGAAGAACCACCTGAGCGCCGCGCGCGCGACGCTTGGCGTGGCGCGCAGCATCGAGGCGGCGCGGATCGTGATACGCGCGGAGGCGCGCGCGGCGGAGGCTGGCGACGGGGCGCGTGCTGACGCTGGTGCTTCGGGTACTAGTACCCCGGCGGGGATAGCGGACCGGGCCTATTTTCCGGTCGACGGGGCGGGCCAGCCGGAAACGGTGGGCGACGATGGCGAGGGCTTGCGGGACGGGGGCGTATGGAACCCGGACTGGCTGGCCGACGCCGCGCCGCTCGACCGCCCGGCGCGAAGGGGCCATCGGAACGATCTGGGGATCGGCGCCAGGCTTGCCATCGTCGTCATTCTGACCGTGCTGCTGATCGCGGCGGTCGGCTTCTTCGTCGATGCGAGCCGGGGGCTTCGTTTCTGATGGACCGGGCATCACCCGCCACCCCGTTCTTCGCCGGGGCGGCACCGGAGACCTGCTGCCATGACGACCATCGCCCCCGCCGCCGCCTACAAGATCGCCACGCGCCTGACCGACCTGGAGCGGGAGATCGACCTGGCCGCACGCTCCAGCGCGCGGCTGCCGGCGGACTTGCTGGAGGAACTGGCGCGCGCCGGCGCCTCGCCGATCGAGGCGCAGCGGGTGGTGAGCGCCGCCGCCGAGACGTTCAGCGCGCTGGTCGAGGCGCGCGGCCGGGTGGCGCGGGCGCATGGCGCGCTGCTCGCCTATGCCAAGGACCAGGGGCTGACGCAGGCCTATGGCGACCAGTTCGAATGCCACGACATGGTCAGGAGCCTGGGCGAGCAGGCGTCCGCCGAGGTGGTGCGCATCATCGCCGCCTGACCGCGCGGCCATGCCGCCGGGCGCCGATCGGCGGCCCGGCGGCATGATTCGCATCCTGTTCTTCTACGTCCTGCTGCTGGCCGCTTGCGGCTATGCCGGCCGGCGGGGCGGCGCGCCGGAGCGGTGCGTCGCCGCCGCGCTGATCGCCGCGACGCTCGCCACCTGGGCGGCGGCGATCGGCTTTCACGGCAGCCGCGCGGGTCATTTCATCGAGGTGGAATATGTCGTCCTCGCGATCGATGCGCTGCTGGTGCTCGTGCTGCTGGCGGTCGCGCTGTGCGCGGACAGGTTCTGGCCGTTATGGATGACGGCGCTCCACGCATTCGGCGTGGTTGGCCATGTCGCGAAGGCGATCGCGCCGGAGATCCTGCCCAATGTCTATCAGGCGGCGCACGTCTTCTCCGCCTATCCGGGGCTGGTGCTGCTGATCTGGGCGACGCGCCGCCACCAGTTGAGGCTGCGCCGGACGGGGCACGACGCATCCTGGTCGATCTGCTGGCGACCGTCGATCCCGCGCCGGCGGAGGAGCGCGCCGACCGTCTGATCGCGGTGTTCGGCGGGCTGGCGCCGGTGCTGGCGGCGGAGGAGGGCGTGCTGGTCGCGCTGTTGGGCGATCATCGTGCCGCACGCGCGATCACGGTGCAGGGCCGCGCGCTGGCCTGGACATTGCGCGAGGCGGCGATTGCCGGTGAGGTGATCGCGACGCGGCACGAACTGGTCCGCTATTGCCGGCAGACGATGGCGTTCCAGCCGGTGGAGACGCTGCGCGCCTTCTTCCTCGACGCGCGGCGCCGGCTGATCGCGGAGGAGGAGGTGGCGCGCGGCACGATGCGGTCGCTGGCGGTGGAGCCGCGCCAGATCCTGGCGCGCGCGCTTATCCTGGGGGCGAGCGGGATCGTCCTCGTCCACAACCATCCCAGCGGCGACCCCGTGCCGAGCGCCGCCGATCGCCGCTTCACCGCCCGGCTGGCGAGCGCGGCGCGGGCGCTGGACGTCATCGTCCACGATCACCTGATCGTGGCGCGCGACGGGCATGACCGGGTGGCGGTGATCGCGGTCGCGGCGGAGAGCGATGTCATCGCATCGTAACACGGGCGTCACGAAAGAGACTTCGAATCCGCATCGAAGAGTCATGCAACGCATCTAGGCATCATCCCCGTGATCGGGCGGGGGGCACCTTCCAGTCGATCCCGGGCGCTCGCGCCCGCACCAGAACAATCAGATCGACCGGGAGTTTTCCATGTCCAGCTTCTCGCGCACCGCCCGCCTGCTTCTCGCGGGCACGGCCTGCATGGTCCTCGCCTCCTGCGATGGCGCCAACAGTGTCGCCTCGCCGGGCGAGGGCGTGATCGTGACGCCGGGCGGCAACACGCCGACCCCGACCCCGACGCCGACCGCCACGCCGACGCCGACCGCGGGCACGCCGGCCGCATCGTGCCCGACCGGCTTCGCCGACGCGGGCGTGGTGGGCAATTTCCGCGGCTGCCGCATCCCGACCGTCGTGACCAGCAACCTGACGCTGCAGAAGCTGCCGGGCGTCGCGTACGAGATCAACGGCCAGGTCGATGTCGGCGTCGACGTGGGCGGCGACGGGACGAAGGCGGGCGGCACGCGCGTCGACCTGACGGTGCAGCCGGGCGTGATCGTCTATGCCAACACCACGAACGCCAATAACGACTTCCTGGTCGTCAATCGCGGCTCGCGCCTGCTGGCGGAGGGCACGGCGGCGCTGCCGATCATCTTCACCGCGCAGCAGAACCTGACCGGCGGCGTCAGCGACGACAGCCAGGGCCTGTGGGGCGGCATCATCATGGCCGGCCGTGCGCCGATCTCCAACTGCATCACGACGGTCGCGGGCGGCTCCGCCTCTTGCGAGAACATCGTCGAGGGTACGACGACGGCGCTGTACGGCGGCGCGGTGGCGACCGACGATTCGGGCACCGTCCGCTACGTCCAGATCCGCTATTCGGGCACCGTTATCAGCCCGAACAACGAGCTGCAGGGCCTGACGCTGGGCGGCACCGGGTCGGGCACGACGATCGATCACGTCCAGGTCCACAATTCGTCGGACGACGGCATCGAGGTGTTCGGCGGCCGTACCAACATGAAGTATCTGGCGATCACCGGCGCGGACGACGACGGGCTGGACACCGATGTGGGCTGGCAGGGCTTCGTCCAGTTCCTGCTGGCGGTGCAGAAGCCGAACAACACGCAGACCGACAACTACTCGACCGAGATCGATTCGAACGGCAACGAGGACGCGATGCCGCGCCAGCGCTATAACCTGGCCAACTTCACCTTCGTGTCGACCTCCACCGCGACGAACGCCGCGATCCGCCTGCGCGGCGGTGCGGATGCCCGGTTCATCAACGGCATCGTGACGGGCCCGAACGCCTGCCTGAACATCGTCGCCGGCCTCGATTCCAATGGCAAGTCGACGATCCGCGCCGCCAATAGCACGCTGGACGATCTGGGGCCGCCGGTGTTCAGCTCGGTCGTGTTCGGCTGCCCGACCAGCTATGCCGAAACCACCGTCAACGGCGTAACCGTGACGGCGGCGGAGCAGGCGGCGGTGTTCACCGCGGGCAGCAACAACACGGCGGGCGCGACGGGCGTGCTGACCGGCACCTATCTGCCGGCCGGCGTGTCCAGCACGACCACCCCGTTCGCGGCGGCGTCTATCAACGCCTTCTTCGTCAACACGACCTTCATCGGGGCGGTGAGCGGGCCGAACGACACGTCATTCGCGGGTTGGACCTGCAATTCCAACCGCGCCAGCTTCGGGTCGACGAGCGGCAGCTGCACGTCGCTGCCGACCGGCTGATCGACGACCACGCGCACCATGCAGCGGGCGGCCGGGGAGGCCGCCCGCTTTTCCACATTCCCGCCCGGGGGCCGCCATGACCAAGACCTTCACCACCATCCTGATGGGCACCACGATGCTGATGCCCGCCGCCGCGATCGCGCAGGGCGCGCCCGCCGGTTCGCCGCCCGCCGGCAGCGTCGTGTCGCCGCAGGCGGGCCAGCCCGTCGGTGACGACGACCTGCGCACCGCGACGCCCGGCGGCGCGGGCCAGACCGATCAGGTGGAGGTCTCGACCCCCGGCGGCGCGGGGGCGGAGGACATCGTCGTCGTCGGCCGCAACATCCCCAATATCGTCCGCGCGACGCCGGAGGTGGTGAACGTGCTGTCGACCGCCGATATCGCGCGGACGGGCGAGGGCGACATCGCCGGCGCGCTGAGCCGCGTCACCGGCCTGTCGGTGGTCGGCAACGGCTTCGTCTATGTGCGCGGCCTGGGCGACCGTTATTCCTCGTCGCTGCTCAACGGCTCGCCGCTGCCCTCGCCGGAGCCGCTGCGCCGTGTCGTGCCGCTGGATATCTTTCCGACCAACGTCATCGCCTCCGCGCTGGTGCAGAAGAGCTATTCGGTGAACTATCCGGCCGAATTCGGCGGCGGCGTCATCAACCTGACGACGCGGGCGGTGCCCAAGGAGCCGTTCCTCCAGATCGGCGGCTCGCTGTCGCTGGATACGGCGACGACGGCGCGGCTCGGCTATGTTTATGACGGCGGGCGGTACGACTGGACGGGCTTCGACAGCGGCGTGCGGTCCGTGCCGGGCTTCATCAAGGCGGCGGGGCGGAACGGCACCTCGCCGACCGCGCGCCAGATCATCGACCTGAACAACGCGCAGACGACGCTGCTGCAACAGAACAACCAGCTGCCCGCCAACTGGTCGGGCGAGATGAGCTTCGGCCGTTCCGCCGATTTCGGCAGCGTCCGCGTCGGCGTGATCGCGGCGGCGGGGATCAGCAACAGCTGGCGTACGCGCGACAACCGCCAGCAGCTGACCAACGACCCGACCGGCATCCTGCTGAGCGATTTCCGCACCGTGCTGACCGACAATCGCGCGATCGTGAACGGGATGCTGGGGCTGGGCGCCGAATGGGGCGAGCACAAGGTGCGGCTGACGAACCTGTACGTCCACGACACGGTGAAGCAGGGCCGCCTGAGCCGTGGCAACACCGCAAATGTCGGCATCCTGCCCGGCGGGATCGAGCCGTTCATCATCCAGAACACCAGCTGGTTCGAGCGCGAGCTGCGCGACACGCAGGCGGTCGGCGAGTTCAAGTGGAACGACGTGGCGCTCGACGTGCGCGGCGCCTTTGCCCGGACGAAGCGCAACAGCCCGTACGAACGCGCCTTCACCTATCAGTACAACCAGCAAATCCGCGATTACCGCAACAGCCTGAGCGGTCTGGAGGGCGCGTCGATCGCCTTTTCCGCGCTGGAGGAGCGGCAATGGTCGGGGCAGGCGAACCTGACGTGGAACGTATCGTCGTTCGACCGGCCGTTCGCGCTGTCGGCGGGCTATGCCTATACGGACACCAACCGCACCTCCAGCCGCTATACCTTCCAGTATCAGGCGCCCAACAACGCGACGCTGCCCTTCGCGGTGTCGCAGCTGCGGCCCGACTATCTGCTGTCGGACTATACGATCCAGACCTACGGCATCAGCCTGCGCAACACCTCCACGGCGCAGGGCGCCGCCGCGTACGAGGCGGGGCTGCGCGTCCACGGCGTGTACGCGCAGGTCGAGGGCGAGATCACCGACGGGCTGCGCGCGACGAGCGGCGTCCGCTACGAACAGGCGGTCGAGCGGGTGAACCCGGTCGGATCGGCGGCGGGGACGCGGCTGAACAACGGCTACTGGCTGCCGGCGGTGACGATCACCTGGAACTTCGCGCCCGACATGCAGCTGCGCGGCCATATGTCGAAGACGCTGGCCCGCCCGCAGTTCCGCGAACTGGCGCCGCAGCTGTACCAGGATTTCGAGAGCGATCGCCTGTTCTTCGGCAACCCGTTCCTGAAGGATTCGCAGCTCTATAACGCGGAGCTGCGCTACGAATGGTATTTCGCGCGCGACCAGCGGTTCAACCTGGCCGGCTTCGCCAAGCGGATCGACGATCCGATCGAGGCGGTCGCCTTCTTCCCGGCGGGTTCGTCCAACCTGCAGACCGGCTTCGCCAACGCACCGCGCGCCAAGCTGTACGGCGGCGAGGTGGAGTTCCAGAAATACGTTCCGCTGAGCGGGTTGGGCGAGGCCTTCGCGACGCGGCGGCTGGTCGCGATCGTGAACTATACCTACACCCATTCGCAGGTGGATATCGGGCGCCAGCTGGTCGCCAGCCCGCTGTCGTCGGGCACGACGGCCAATCTGCTGCCCGCCAACGTGCTGTTCCGCGACGGCGCGCCGCTGGTCGGCCAGTCGGACCATCTGGTGAACCTGCAGCTGGGGATCGAGGACAAGGAGTCGCTGAGCCAGGTGACGCTGCTGTTCAACTACGCCTCCGACCGGCTGACCAATCGCGGTCCGGTGGGCGAGGGCGGGGTGCGCCTGCCCGACCTGATCGAGCGGCCGGGCATCCGGCTGGACCTCGTCGCGCGGCAGGGCATCGCGATCGGCGGCAAGCAGATCGAGATCAAGGCCGAGGCGCGCAACCTGACCGGCACCGGCTATCGCGAGTTCCAGACGTTCGACAACGGCAAGCGGGTGGACATCAACCGCTATCGCCTGGGCCGGGTGTTCAGCCTGGGAGCGAGCATCCAGTTCTGATGGCTATCTGAAAACGTGCTGAGGGCACGTTTTGCGGTGCCGGCCCGCTCCCCCACCCGGCCACCCGGATGGTATCCTTGATGGGCGGCCGGGTGGGGGAGCGGGCCGGCACCGCTCGAAACTCGCATTTGCGCGAGTTTTCGAACAGCCGCATCAGCCCCAGGGCCGCTCCCGATACCATTTGGTGATGACGTACTTCACCCCGCGCCGGACCTTCATCCCCTGATGGATCGTCGCGGGGTTCAGGCTGCCGTCGGGCCGGCGGTTGTTCCAGCAGACGATCTTGCCGGTTTCGGGCTGGATGATCTTGTCCACCGCCTTGAACCGGGTGGCGCCGCCCGCCTCCGGCTCGTTGAGGTAGATCATCAGCGTCCAGGTGCGGTTGCCGGCGATGCCGCAATAGCGTTCGTACTCCAGCCCGCGCGGTTCGAAATAGTCGGTATGCCCCTTGAACTCCTGCCCCACCGCGTAGCGCTGCCCCTGCAACGGTTCGCCGTGCGCGGGGTCGAGGCCGCTGAACGCGGCGAGGCGCGCCTCCGTCTCGATCACCAGCGGATCGGCGGCGGCCAGGTCGCCCGTCTCGCTGGTGCGGAAGGCTGCATCGCCATTGGCGTCGGCGATGGTGGACGGGCGGCGCACCTCGTCGATCCGCGCGATCAGGCCCGCGCACAGGTCGGGCGGCAGGAAGGCGCGGCAGGTGAACAGCGTCAGCTTCGGGCTGGGGATGCGCTGGATGCCGGGATGCGTCAGGATCCGGGCGGCGATCGCCGCGCCGTCGATGCCGGAGCCGAGAAGGGGAAGATCGTTCATGCCCGGCAGATTGCCAGCCGTACCCATGGCACCGATAGTGTCTTTTTGTATCGGCAGAGCCAATGAACGCTGCTAGATGCACGGTTAATGGCAAGAAAGCGGGCGGCAAGGTGATCTGGCGATGCGACTGAAGCTCGATCCGCGCGCACGGCGGCTGATCGAGCGGCTGCCCGTCATCAACGTCTATTCGCTGGCGGAGTTGGCGCTGATGGGAGCGCTCGCGGTGCAGGTCGCGCGGCTGATCTGGGCGATCGCGACGCCCGTCGGGCCGGTCGGCGACTGGCGGCCGGCGGGGATCGTCGTGCCGGGATCGCCGGTGGACCTGCTGACCGGTTTCGACCCCTATTTCCGGCTGCAACAGACGCAGGCGGCGCCGACCACCGTCACCAACCTGCAATTGACCGTCTATGGCATCCGGCTGGACGAGGCGACCGGGCGCGGCGCGGCGATCGTCGCCGGGCCGGACGGCGTGCAGCAGAGCATCGCGGTCGGCGAAGAGGTGCAGCCCGGCGTGACGCTGAAGGCGGTGGCGTTCGACCATATCACGCTGGATCGGGGCGGCGCGACCGAGGACCTGTTCCTCGACCAGTCGCAGCAGCCTGCCGCGCAAGGGCCGGCCGATCCTTCCGGCCGCTATGCCCCGCCACCGGGGGCTGCCGGCGCGGCGGGCGTGGCGCCGGCGGGCGCCGCGGCTGTGCCCGCGGCATCGGCGGGCGGTGCGTTGCAGGCCAGCCAGCTGCGCCAGCAGATCGGCTTCATCCCCCGGCTGGACAATGGCCGGATCAGCGGCCTCGTCGTCCGGCCGCAAGGCGGGGGCGAGACGTTCCGCCGCGCCGGCCTGCGCGAAGGCGATGTCATCACGTCCATCGGCGGGCGGCCCGTCACCGGGCCCGGCGACGTCGACCGCATCGCCAGCGACTTCGCCGCCGGCGGCAACATTCCCATCACGGTCGAGCGCGGGCAGGATACGCTGTCGCTCGCCATCACCATTGCGGCGCCCAACAAATGATCCGTTCCCGGTTGATCCCCCCGACGCTGGCCGCCGCGATGGCGCTGGCCGCCCCCGTCGCCGCACAGCTGACGCTGAACGTGCGCGATGCCGATATCCGCGCGTTCATCGCCGATGCCGCGCGCGTCACGGGCCGCACCTTCATCATCGACGGCCGCGTCGCGGGCAAGGTGACGGTGGTGACGGACCGCCCGCTCAGCCGGTCCGAATATTTCGAGGCGTTCCTGTCGACGCTGCGCGCCAACGGGCTGGTCGCGGTGCCGACGGGCAACGGCGCGCTGCGCATCCAGCCGATCGACAACGCCGCCTCGCAGCCCAGCCGGATCGGATCGGCGGGCGCGGCGCGCAACAGCTTCGTGACGGAGATCGTGCGGCTGCGATCGATCGACGCGCCGAGCGCGGTGGAAACGGTGCGGCCGCTGGTCAGCGCGCAAGGGTCCGTCACTGCCAATCGCGGCGGCAACAGCCTGGTGGTCGTCGACTTCGCCGACAATATCCGCCGCATCCGCGAGGTGCTGCGCCGGGTGGATACGGACGGCGCGGCGACGCGGGTCGTGACGCTGCGCAACGCATCGGCGCGCGAGATCGCGACCGCGCTCCAGTCGCTGTCGGGCGGCGGCACGGGCGGCAATCCGGGGCAGGGCGGCGGTGCGCCGGGCACGGTATCGGTGGTGCCGATCGAGAGCAGCAACTCGATCGGCCTGCGCGGCGACCCCAGCAGCGTCGCGCGGCTGGCGCAGATCGCGCTCGACCTCGACCGCAAGGCGCAGAGCGGGACGGAGATCAAGGTCGTCTTCCTCGAAAACGCGGATGCCGAGCAGCTGCTGCCGGTATTGCAGCGGCTTGTCGGGCAGACGCCCGATCCGGTGCAGGAGACGACGCTGTCGCGCGGCAGCTTCCAGACGACGAACGGCACGACCGGCACCAGCAGCGGCGGTATCAGCAATCAGGTGATCCAGCCCTC
Organism: uncultured Sphingomonas sp.; assembly: GCA_913775975.1. Taxonomy (GTDB): domain Bacteria; phylum Pseudomonadota; class Alphaproteobacteria; order Sphingomonadales; family Sphingomonadaceae; genus Sphingomonas. Next base: position 13,850 of record CAJYLQ010000029.1, read on the forward strand.
CACCCCGGCCTTCACGGGCGGTGGCGGCGGTGGCGGTGGCGGCACGAACGCGAACGGCCAGCAGGCGCCGATCTCGTCCGCGAGCAGCCGGACGCAGGCTGTGGTGACGCGGTTCGCGGGCGCGAACGCGATCGTGATCGCCGCGCCCGCCGACATCCAGCGCCAGCTGGCCGAGGTGACGCGGCAGCTGGACACGCGGCGCGAGCAGGTGCTGATCGAGGCGATCATCGCCGAGGTGTCGGATTCGACGGTGAAGCGGCTGGGCGCGCAGTTCCTGCTGGGCAATCTGACCGGCGGCGCGTTCGCGGCCTCCACCTATTCCAACACCGCGCCCAACATCCTGCAGATCGCCGGTGCGATCGGCGCGCGCGAGCTGGGCTCGACTTCCACCACGGTCGTCGCACCCGATGGCACGCGGACCACGACGACGACGCGCGACCAGGCGACGAACTCGCTGACGCAGTCGGCGATCAGCTCTATCCTGGGCACGACCGGCGGGGCGATCGGCTGGGGCGGGAAGGTCGGCGACACGATCTTCGGCGCGATCATCAACGCGGTGAAGAGCGACAACACGTCGAACCTGCTCCAGGCGCCGCACCTCATCACGCTGGACAACCAGCAGGCGCACAGCCTGGTCGGGCAGGAAATCCCGGTCACGACCGGGCAGGCGCTGTCGAACAATTTCGACAATGCCTTCCGCACCGTGCAGCGGCAGAATGTCGGCATCCAGCTGGACGTGAAGCCGCAGGTAAATGCGGGCGGATCGCTGAAGCTCTATGTTCGGCTGGAGGTCAGCTCGATCGCGGGGCCGGTGTCTTCGAGCAATTCGGAGCTGATCCTCAACAAGCGCGCGTTCGAGAACGTCTTCACCCCCGACGACGGCCAGATCACGGTGATCGGCGGCCTGCTGGACGATGCGGAGCGGCGGACGATCGAGAAGATCCCGGTGCTGGGCGACATTCCGGTGCTGGGCAACCTGTTCAAGTCGAAGGCGCGCAGCCGGACGAAGAGCAACCTGATGGTCTTCATCCGCCCCACCATCCTGCGCACGCCGGAGGACGCCCGGCGCGTGACCGAGCAGCGATACGGCTATCTGCGCGCGACGCAGGGCTATGCGCAGCCCGGTGTGGAGCCGTCGATCGACCAGCTGGTGCGCGATTACATGAACGCCGCGCCGCCGATCCCGTCCGCGCCGCTGCCGGGCAATATCGAGGACCCGAACATCGCGGTGCCGCGCCAGACGCAGCAGACGATGTCGATCCGGCCGGAGCGCAAATGAGCGGGCCGGCCGGCGATCCGATCCTGACCGGCCCGGCGGCCGAGGGCGAGCGTGCGGTCGTGCCGCAGCTGTCGCTGCCCTATGGTTTTGCGCGCAAGTACGGCGTCGCGGTGCGACCGGGGGAACCGGACGCACCGTTGACGCTGGCGCTGCGCGAGGGCGCGGACCCGCGCGTGCTGATCGAGGCGCGTCGCTTCCTCGCCCGCCCGTTCGAGGTGGCGGTGGTGGAGCCGCCCGCGTTCGACCGGCTATTGTCCGATGCCTATGCGATGGACGGGCAGGCGCGCGCGCTGGCGGCGGTCGGCATGGGCAACGAGCTGGACGAACTGGCGGACGGCATCCCGACCGCCGAGGACCTGCTGGACACCGCGGACGACGCGCCGGCGATCCGCCTGATCAACGGCATCATCGCCGATGCCGCGCGCAACGGCGTGTCGGATATCCATATCGAGCCGTACGAGACCGGCCTCGTCGTCAGGATGCGGATCGACGGCGTGCTGCGCGAAACGCTGCGGATGCCGCCGCACGTCGCGCCCGTCGTGGTCAGCCGCGTGAAGGTGATGGCGCGGCTCGACATCGCGGAGCGGCGCGTGCCGCAGGACGGGCGGATGGGCCTGACGCTGGGCGGGAAGCTGCTCGATGTCCGCGTGTCGACGCTGCCCAGCCGCGCGGGCGAGCGCGTGGTGCTGCGTATCCTGGACAAGGAAAATGCGGGGATCGACCTCGACGCGCTGGGCATGTCGCCGGCGATGTACGCGCTGCTGAAAACCGCGCTGGCGGAGCCGAACGGCATCATCCTAGTCACGGGCCCCACCGGATCGGGCAAGACGACCAGCCTGTATGCGGCGCTGCGCCTGCTGAACGACGGCAGCCGCAACATCCTGACCGTGGAAGACCCGGTCGAATATGCCGTGGAAGGCGTCGGCCAGACGCAGGTCAACGCGAAGGTCGGCCTGACATTTGCCGCCGGGCTGCGCGCGATCCTGCGCCAGGACCCCGACGTGGTGATGGTCGGCGAAATCCGCGACCGCGAGACGGCGGAGATCGCGGTGCAGGCGTCGCTGACCGGCCATCTGGTGCTGTCGACCGTCCATACCAACGACGCGGTCGGCGCGATCACCCGGATGCGCGACATGAAGGTGGAGCCGTTCCTGCTCGCCTCCACGCTGCGCGCGGTGGTGGCGCAGCGGCTGGTGCGGCGCTTGTGCGAGCATTGCCGGCGGCCGGTACGCGCGGGCGACACGCTGGCGCCGATGCTGGGCATCGCGAAGGACGCGACGGTGTACGAGGCGGTCGGCTGCGAGCATTGTTCGCACACCGGCTTTCGCGGGCGGACGGGCGTGTACGAGGCGGTGCGGATCGACGATACGATCCGCCGCCTCATAAACGACAGCGCGGACGAGACGGCGATCGCCGACCACGCTTTCGCCCGCCAGCCGAACCTCGCCGCTGCCGCGCGCGTGCTGGTGGAGCAGGGGGTGACGACGGCGGAGGAGGCGATCCGCGTCTCCCGCCGCGATGCGACCGACGTGGAGCCGCCGGTCCCGCCCGTCGCGGAGCCGGCCCCGTCCATGCTCTCGCCCGCGCCGGTCGCGGCGCTGAGCCCGACCGTCGATGGCTGATTTCGACTATCTGGCGATCGACACGCGCGGGCAGGAACGGCGCGGCCATGTCGCCGCCGCCGATATCGACGCCGCGCGCAAGTCGCTCGACCGGCAGCGACTGTATGTGCTGCGGCTGGAGCCGGGCGCACCGCCGGTCGCGCGCGCGCGGCCGCTGTTCGGCCTGCAGATCGGCAGCGCGCGCATGTCGGGCAAGCAGCTGACGCTGTTCACGCGCCAGCTGGCGACGCTGAACCGCGTGTCGCCGCTGGAGGAAAGCCTACGCACCATCACCCGCCAGACCGAGCAGGAGCGGGTGCAGGCGATCGTCCGCACCGTCCATGCCGGCGTGGTCGAGGGGCGGCGGCTGGCCGATGCGATGGCGCGTGAGCCCAAGAGTTTTCCGCCGCTCTATCGCGCGATGGTGGCGGCGGGTGAGAGTTCGGGCACGCTGCCGACGATCCTCGACCGGCTGGCGGCGCTGCTGGAACGGCAGGCGGAGATTCGCGGCAAGCTGATTACCGCGCTCGCCTATCCCGCGATCCTGGCGGTGGTGGCGCTGGGCGTCGTCACGGCGCTGATGATGTTCGTGGTGCCGCAGGTCGTCGAGCAGTTCGACACGGTGGGGCAGGAATTGCCGCTGCTGACCCGGCTGGTGATCGCGCTGTCGGACTTTCTGGTCGGCTGGTGGTGGGTGATGCTGGCGGCGCTGGCGCTGCTGGGGCTGGGCGCGTGGCGCGCGCTGAAGGACCCGGGCATCCGCCTGTCGTTCGACACCGCGCTGCTCCGCCTGCCGCTGCTGGGGCGGCTGCTGCGCGACCTGCACGCGGCGCGGATGGCGCGGACGCTGGGCACGATGGTGGCAAGCCGGCTGCCGCTGCTGGAGGGGCTGACGCTGACCGCCGGCACGATCCACAACCGCCGCCTGCGCGTCGCGTCGGACGAGATCGTCGATGCGATCCGGGGCGGCGGCAGCCTGTCGGCGGCGATGCGGCGCGCGGGTGTGTTTCCGCCGCTGCTGACCTATCTGGCGGCCAGCGGCGAGGCGGCGGGGCGGCTCGACGAGATGCTGGAGCGTGCCGCCGACTATCTGGAACGCGAATTCGACCGCTTCACCGCCACCGCGCTGTCGCTGCTGGAGCCGGCGATCATCGTGCTGATGGGCGGCATCGTCGCCACCATCGTGTTATCCATCCTGTTGCCGATCCTGCAGCTGAATACGCTGGCGGGGGGATGATGAGGAGTTTCATGTCTACCCAACCGAACATCCGCCGCACGCGCCGCGACCGTAATCGCCGGGGCGAACAGGGCTTCACGCTGGTCGAGCTGATGGTGGTGATCGTCATCATCGGCCTGCTGGCGACGATCGTGGCGCTCAACGTGCTGCCGTCGGGCGATACCGCGCGCATCCAGAAGGCGAAGGCCGATATCGCGCAGATCGACGGCGGGCTTGAACTCTACAAGCTGCAGAACCTGACCTATCCGACGACCGCGCAGGGTCTGCAGGCGCTGGTGAAGCAGCCCGAGGGGCTGGCCGACCCGTCCCGCTATCAGCGCGGCGGCTATCTGAAGAAGCTGCCCGAGGATCCGTGGGGCCGCGCCTATCTCTATGCCTCGCCCGGCCAGCATGGCGAGGTCGACGTCTGGACCTATGGCGCGGACGGGAAGGAAGGCGGCGAGGGCGTCAACGCCGATATCGGCAGCTGGCAGTAAGGCCCGCCGTGCCGCGCCGACCCGTGACCGAACGCGCGCGCGTCGCGGCACCGGCACGGGCGCCCGGCTTTACGCTGATCGAGCTGATGGTGGTGATCGTCGTGATCGGGCTGGCCGCCGCCGTCGCCGCCTTCGCCATGCCCGACCCGCGCGGGCGGGTGGTGGACGAGGGGCTGCGCTTCGCCGCGCGCGTTCGCGCCGCGCGCGACCTCGCGATCGTGGAGGGGCGGCCGGTCAGCCTGTGGGTCACGTCGGGCGGCTATGGGTTCGACCAGCGCGCGGACGGCGCGTGGACGCCGGTGGTGGACAAGCCGCTGCGCGTCGCCAGCTGGGCGGACGAGACGCGCGCCGCGATCGCCGATCCGGGCGGGCGCACGCGCGTGGTGTTCGATTCGACCGGGACCGCCGACCGTGCGCTGGAACTGCGCCTGTCGCGGGGCGAAGCGGCGGCGGTGGTGTGGATCGGCGCCGACGGGCAGGTGCGCGCCGATGCCCAATAAGCCCGAACGTGGCTTCACGCTGATCGAGATCATGGTGGCGCTGGCGGTATTCAGCCTCGCCGTGCTGGCGCTGGTGCGGCTGGAGGGGGCCACGGCGCGCGGCGTCGGCGTGGTGGACGACACGACGCTGGCACAGCTGGTCGCGCGCAACGTCGCGCTGGATGCCTTTACCGCGGCGGAGCCACCCGCATCGGGCCTCGTCACCGGCAGCGAGGTGAATGGCGGACGGCCATGGAACTGGCGGCGGCAGGTGTCGCCGGTCGGCGGCGGCGGCGTGACGCGGATCGACGTGGCGGTCAGCAGCCTTGGCGGCCAGACGCTGGGGCAGGTGACGATGATCCGCCCGCCCACGCCGCCCGCGGCTCCCCCCGTCGCCGGCCCGACCCCGCAGCCGTCCGCCTCGCCGACGCCGAACCGGCCGTCATGACGTCATCATTCCCCTGGATACGCGACCAGCGCGGCTTCACGCTGGTGGAGGTGATGGTCGCGCTGATGATCTTCGGCATGATCGCGGCGGCGGGCGTCGCGATCCTGTCGTTCAGCATCCGCGCGCAGGCGGCGACGGGCGAACGGCTGGACGAGGGCACGGCCTTTGCCCGCACGCTGGCGGTGCTGTCCGCCGATCTGGCGCAGGCGCAGGTCAGGATCGTGCGCGACGAATCGGGCCTGCCGCGCCCCGCCTTTCTGGGTGAGGCGAACAGCGTGCAGCTGGTGCGCGGCGGCTGGGGCAATGTCGACGGCGCGCCGCGATCCAGCCTGCAGAAGGTCCGCTGGGCGCTGGACGGCGACCGGCTGGCGCGCATCGGCTATCCCATGACCGATGGCGCGGCGGCATTGCCCGCGACGCCGATGCTGACCGGCGTTGCGGACTTTCGCATCCGCTATCGCTATGGCGGGGCGTGGAGCGATCGTTGGGACGGGGCGGGCGGGGTGCCCCTGCCGCAGGCGGCGGAGGTGCGGATCGCGCGTACCGACGGCCGGGTCTATCGTGTGATGGCGCTGGTGGGAACGGGCTATGTCCCGCCCGCCCCGTCCGGTCAGGCTGGCGATGCGCGCTGAGCCTCCTATCCGCGAACGGGGCGCCGCGCTGCTGACGGTGCTGATGCTGGTCGCCGTCATCGCGGTGATGGCGGGGGCGGGGCTGGAGCGGCTGCGCCTGTCGACGCGGCTGGCGGCCAATGCGGCGCGGACGGAGCAGGCGCGCGCCTGGGCGATCGCGGCGGAAACGCTGATGACGACGCGGATCGGCAACCTGCTGGCGATGGCGGGTAATCGCGTGACGTTGCTGGGCGGGTGGAGCGGTCGCCCCTATGCGCTGCCGCTGCCGGGCGGGGGGACGGCGGTGGGCCGCGTGACCGATGGCGGCAACTGCTTCAACCTGAACGGCCTCGTCGTGCGGCTGGGGCCGGGCGTCTATGCCAGCAATGCGCTGGCGCGCGAGCAGTTCGCGCGGCTGATGCGGTTGGTGGGCATTCCCGGCCAGGTCGCGGAACAGGTCGCGGCCGGCACGTCCGACTGGATCGATACCGACAACGAGCAGCAGGCGGGCGGCGCGGAGGATGGGCGCTACACCGGCCAGCAGCAGCCCTATCGCACCGGCGGGACGCTGATGGCCGATCCCAGCGAACTGCGCGCGGTGATCGGGGTGACGCCGCGCGTCTACGAACAGCTGCGCCCCTGGGTCTGCACGCTGCCCGTCGCGCAGCCCGCGCCGATGAACGTCAACACGCTGGAAGCCGAACAGGCGCCGCTGCTGGCGATGCTGGCGAACGACACGCTGTCGGTGGAGGCGGCGCGCCAGCTGCTGCTGCGCCGGCCGGCGGCGGGGTGGAGCGGCACGGACCAGCTTTGGGCGGGCACGCCGCCGCCCTCCGGCGCCGCCGCCGGGCAGCTGGCCACCACGAGCAAGTGGTTCGACCTGACGATCGATGTTACCATGCCGGGCACGCAATTGCAGGAACATGCGCTGATCGACGCGACGAGGCTTCCCGTCAGGCTCGTGGCGCGGCAATGGGGGGAAGACCTATGACGACCCTGTTGTTCCTGCCCGCCGGCGAAGCCGGCCTTCGATGGATGCGCTTCGGCGATGCGGGCTTCCTCGCGCGCGGGGAGGGCGTGCCGCCGGCCGGCGATCGCGTGGTCGCGGTCGCGCCCGCTGATGCGGTGACGCTGCACTGGGCGGACCTGCCGATGCGATCGACGGCGCAGGCGACCGCCGCCGCGCGGATCCTGGCCGTGGAGGCGAGCGCCGCGCCACCCGCCGAGCTGCACGTCGCGGTCGGCGAGGAGCGGGACGGCGCGGGGGCGGAGCGGCCGATCGCGGTGGTCGGCGCGGGCGCGATGCGCGAATGGCTGGCGATGCTGGCGGCCGCGAATGTCGATCCCGTCGCGCTGATCCCGGCGCCCATGCTGCTGCCCCGGCCGGACGAGGGCTTCGTGCGCGCGACGCTGGGCGGCGTGGACGTGATCCGCGGCCATAACACCGCCTTCGCCGACGAGCCGCAGCTGACCGATCTGGTCACGCGGGGCGAAACGGTGAAGCCACTGGTGCGCGAGCCGCTGGAACGCGCTCTGATCGCGGCGGCGGCCGCGCCTCCGCTCGATCTGCGGCAGGGGCCGTTCGCGCGCCGCCGCCGCGTCACGGTCGACTGGCGGCTGATCCGGCGGCTGGCGGTGCTGGGCGGCGCGATCCTGCTGGTGTCGTTCGCTATTTCCCTGGTCCGGCTGGCGAAATACGACTTCGCGGCGAGCGCGCTGGAGGCGCGGGCCGATGCACTCGCCGCGACCGGCCTGCCGCGCGGCGAGACGGTGACGGACGCCGACCGGCAGCTGGCCGAGCGGCAGCGGCGCGTGATCGGGCCGGGGCTGGGCTTCTCGACCACGGTCGCCGCCGCCTTCGCCGCGATCCGGTCGGTCCCGGGCACCGAGGTGACGGCGATCGACTTCGGCGACACGGGCGACCTGCGCATCTCCGTCGCGACCGAGCGCGAGGCGCTGGCGACGGACCTGAAGCGCGCGCTGGAGGCGGCGGGCTTTACGGTGAAGGCCAGCGTCTTCCAGTCCACGGGCACCCGCGTGAGCGGGGAATTGACGGTGAGCCGGCGATGACGAGCGTGAAGACCTGGTTCGCGGGGCGGTCGTTGCGTGAACGCCGGCTGCTGCTGGTGATGGCGGCGCTGCTGGCGGTGACGATCGTCTGGGGGCTGGTGCTGCGCCCGCTGGGCGATGCGATGGCGACCGCGCGGGAGCGGCACACCGCCGCCGTGATCCGCTTCGGCGAGACGGCCGCGCGCGTCGATGCGCTGCGCCAGGCGCGCGAGCAGCGGGTGCGGCCGCTGACGGGCACGCTGGCCGACACGATCCGGCTGCGCGCCGAGGAGGCGGGCTTTCCGCTCGCCAGCGTCGATCCCGATGCGAACGGCGCGGTGCGGGTGACGATCCAGTCGGCGCGCGGCGCCGCGCTCACGGGCTGGCTCGCCCGGCTGGAGCGGGGCGGGATCATCGTCGAATCGGCGCAGCTGACCGACAATGGCGATCGCACCGTCGCGGCGCGGCTGCTGCTTCGGGCGCGTGCGGCATGAGGCGCATCCGCCTGTCCACCGGCCCCACCGCATTGTTCGGCGCGATGCTGCTCGCCGCGCTGATCGTGTTCCTGCCGATGCGCCTCGTCCTCGGTTGGGTCGGGGCGGGGGAGCAGGGGCTGCAGGCCCGCTCCGTCACCGGCAGCATCTGGGGCGCGACGCTGAGCGAGGCGCGGTTCGGCGATCTGGCGGTCGGCGACCTGCAGGCGCGGCTGGCGCCGCTGCCGCTGCTGGCGGGCCGCGCGGCGCTGGCGCTGGAGGGGCCGGGCGGCCCGGGCGTGCCGCCGCTGTCGGGCACGGTGTTGGTCAGCCGCCACGGCTATGGCGTCGAGCATCTGACCGGCCGCATCGCCACGGGCCGCGCGTTCCAGCCGGTGCCGGTGACGGCGCTGGACCTCGACGACCTGACGGTGCGGTTCCAGGATGATCAGTGCCTCGCCGCCGAGGGCCGGGTACGCGGCACGCTGACCGGCGACGTCGCGGGAATCGCCGTGCCGCCATCGGTCAGCGGCGCTCCGAGATGCGAGGCGGGGGCGCTGCTGCTGCCGCTGGCCAGCCCGTCGGGCGAATCGATGACGCTGCGGATCGACGGCAGCGGCCGCTATCGCGGCGAGCTGTCGTTGCAGCCGTCCGATCCGGTCGCCGCGCAGCGGCTGGAGGCGCTGGGTTTCGTGCGGAACGGAGCCGTTTACGGCCTTTCGATCGAAGGGCGCTTCTGATAGCTTGACGGCAGGCCGCCCCCGACGCTAGGGGCGCTGCTCCTTACGGCGACCGTAGTTCAATTGGTTAGAGCGCCGGCTTGTGATGCCGGAAGTTGCGGGTTCAAGTCCCGTCGGTCGCCCCACTTTCCCGCCCGCTTCACCTTCGCACGCTTTCGGGCTTTCCAACGCCGCGAAACAATAATATTTCACCGCCTCGCAATGGAATTACGAGCGCGGAGGCGATGATGGCGACGGTGTGGACCCTTCCCGATTTCGACGACCATGAGGGCGTCCATCTGTTCACCGACCCGGACACGGGCCTGCGCGCGGTGATCGCTATCCATTCGACGAAGCTGGGCCCGGCGGCCGGCGGCGTCCGCTTCTGGCATTATGCGACGGACGATCTGGCGCTGACCGACGCCTTGCGCCTGTCGCGCGGCATGAGCTTCAAGAACGCGATGGCCGGGCTGGAACTGGGCGGCGGCAAGGGCGTGGTGCTGGCCGACTCGCCGGGTGCGGTCATCACCACCGCGCAGCTGGAGGCGTTCGGCCGCGCGGTCGAATCGCTCGGTGGCCGCTATGTCACCGCCGAGGATGTCGGCATGTCCGAGGCGCGGATGAAGGTGATCGCGGGCCAGACGCGCTACGTCTCAGGCCTGCCGGTCGAAAGTGGTGCGGCCGGCGGCGATCCGGGGCCGTACACCGCGCACGGCGTGTGGCTGGGCGTGAAGGCGGCGGCGGCGCGCGGGCTGGGCGCGACGGACATGAAGGGCGTGCGCGTCGCGAGCCAGGGTGTCGGCTCAGTCGGCGGCGGCCTTGCCCGGCTGCTGGCGAAGGACGGGGCGATCCTGACGATCGCCGATGTCGATGCCGCGCGGGCGCAGGCGCTGGCGGCGGAACTGGGCGCAACGGCGGTCGATGCCGATGCGATCCTGTCGCAGGACGTCGACCTGTTCAGCCCCAATGCGCTGGGCGCGATCCTGCATGCCGACTCGATCCCGCAGATCAAGGCGAGGGTCGTCGCGGGCGGCGCCAACAACCAGTTGGCGACGCGCGCCGATTACGACCGGCTGCACGAGCGCGGCATCCTCTACGCGCCCGACTATGTCATCAACGCGGGCGGCATCATCAATGTCGGGCTGGAATATCTGGGCCATGGCGACGAGGCGGAGGTGATGGCGCGGATCGCGCATATCCCCGACCGGCTGAACCAGGTGTGGGACGAAAGCGCCGAAACCGGCCGCCCCGCCGCCGAGGTGGCGGACACGATCGCCCGCCGGTTGATCGGCCGGGCCTGACCGGAAAAACGGCTCGGCGGACGCGGGTGCGTCTGCCGAGCCGAATCGGGATTGATGCGCGGGCGTTCCGGTACGAAACGATCCTGTGACGACAACGTTCTTGCTGCGCTGCGGTACGGGGTGGCATGAGGAGCGTGATGAACGACATGAGTTCCACCATCGAGAGCCCGCGCGCCGGTCCTCCCCCCTCTCCGGCGGTGATATTCGAGGCGATCGTGAAGCAGCAGGCGGTCGCCGCGACCTATAATCGCGGCGAGGTGACGCTGGCGCCGCACGCCATCTACACGCGCCACGACGAGATCTACGTCGATGCAACGACGCTGGATCGCGATGGCCGCCCGCCCAAGGAAGAGAAGATGGGCGCGTTCAAGCTGTCGGGTCTCGGCGGCCTGCGGATCACGCCGCGCCGCTTCGCGGTCAGCACGCTGTGGAACCCGGCCGAAAAACGCTATGAAGGCACGATGTTGATGGCGGTGGAGACCGCCTGACGCGCATGTGACAAGCGTTGCTGGCGACGCGTGTCGCCTCTACGCTGGCCGGATGGCCGATCCCGAATCCTCCCCGCCCGCACTGCACTCCATGCGGGGCGACAATGTGTTCGGCGTGCCCGCGGGCGTCGGGGCCGAGGATGCGGTGCGTATCGCGCTGCGGCGCGACCGGCTGCTCGCCGCGCTGACGCTGACGGCCGGCGTGGGGCTGGCGGTCGCCTTGCCCTTCGCGTTGAAGGAGGGGGCGGAGTTCTTCCTGCCGCTGACCGCCGCGCTGGTCATCGCCGTCGCGATGGTGCCGATCCTCGAATGGATGGAGCGTCGGCGCGTGCCGTCCGCGCTGGCGGCGCTGTTCTGCCTGCTGTTCTTCCTGATCCTGGCCAATATCGCGCTGGCGGCGATCATCGTGCCGGCGACCGACTTCTTCCGATTGCTGCCGACGCGGCTGGGGCGGATACAGGACAATCTGGCGCCGCTGCTGGACCTGTATTCCAGCCTCGAGACCTATGTGAACAAGACGCTGCGGCAGATCGCCTCGACGCCGATCCGCCAGCCGCGCACCGCCGCCGTCGCGGCACCGGGATCGATCCTGGAGCTGGCCGCGACATCCGCGCCGGCGGTGATCGTGCAGCTGCTGTTCGGTATCCTCATCATCTTCTTCTTTCTGTCCGGCTGGACGCGGATGCGGCAGCGCACCATCACCGGCCGCACCAGCTTCGACGGGGCGATGGCGACCGCGCGCGTGATCCAGGACGTGGTGGACGACGTGTCCGCCTATCTGGGCACGATCACGATCATCAACCTGACGCTGGGCATCGTGACGGGCACGGCGCTGTGGGCGATCGGCATGCCCTATCCGGCGATGTGGGGCGGTATCGTCGCGCTGTTGAACTACATCCCCTATTTCGGGCCGGTAATCGGGGCGTTCCTGCTGGGGCTGGGCGGCCTGATGACGTTTTCGGACATCTGGATGGCGCTGCTGCCCGCCGCGCTGATGTACGGGCTGCATCTGGTCGAGGCGAACGCGATCACGCCGCTGATCGTCGGGCACCGGCTGACGATCAGCCCGCTTTTGATCCTCGTCTCGCTCAGCTTCTGGGGCTGGGTGTGGGGGACGCTGGGCGCGCTGCTGGCGGTGCCGCTGCTCATCATCATCCAGACCGTGCTGGGCGCGGCGGGCAAGCCGGATATCGCGGGCTTCCTGTTCGAACACGGCACGCTGGTGCATCAGGAAAAGGAGCGCCGCGCCGGCCGGGGGGAGGGCGATGCGGAAAAATCGTGACGGGGTCGTTGACAGGCACCGGCCCCTCGCCTAGTTGGCCGGCCTCGCTTCCAAGCGGGTGTAGCTCAGTTGGTTAGAGCGCCGGCCTGTCACGCCGGAGGTCGCGGGTTCGAGCCCCGTCACTCGCGCCATTCCCTTCCGGGGGGATCGGGTGTAGCGAGACATTCTATTCGAAGCGGATGTGCATCCACGCTTTCGGGCGGGTGTAGCTCAGTTGGTTAGAGCGCCGGCCTGTCACGCCGGAGGTCGCGGGTTCGAGCCCCGTCACTCGCGCCATCCGGATCAATCCCCACCAGCATCGGCTCTTATCGCCAACGCCCCGTCTCCATCCAAGACAGGAGCGGTCGCATCGGCATAATCCACACGATCCCGGTGACGAGGTAGAATCCCAGCTGCAGCGCCCAGTGCCAGCCGCCGACGATCGGCGACAGGCTGGCGATCGCGACCACCCACAGCAGGATCAGCAAGAGGATCGCGAGCGCCCCCACGGGCTTTCGCCAGCTCGGCTGGCCGTCATTGTCCATCATGGCAGGTGATCCATTCGAGTTCGGTGGCGATCGCGTGCAGCGGCACGTCCCACGGATCGGGAGATAGCGCCGGCAGCTGCTGGACACTCCACGCGACGCCCACGCGCCACGCGCCGGGATATTGCGCGAAGGCGCGGTCGTAATGGCCGGCGCCCTGGCCCAGCCGGTTGCCGCGCCGGTCGAAGCCGACCAGCGGCGTCAGGATGATGTCGGGCGCGACTTCGGGCGCATCGGCGGGCGGCTGCATCAGGCCGAACGGCCCGGCGACGAGCGGCCCGTCCCATGCGAGGAAGCGCAACGGCGTTGGCCGGTCGACGACATGGGGCAGGGCGATCCGGCAACCCGCCGCACGCGCCGCATCGACTAGCGCAGCGGGATCGGCCTCTCCGCCCACCGGACGATAGGCCGCGACGGTCAGCCCCGGCGTCAGGCGCGCGAGGAAGTCCGGCGCAGGCAGGGGCAGGGCGGCGCCCTCCACAGCGGTCCGCGCCGCGAACGCATCGCGCACGGCCCGCATACGGGCGCGAAGGGCGGGCTTCTCTTCCATGATCGTCATCCACGAAGCCGCAAGAGGGTGTGGAGCATGAAGCGGGTGGCGGGACCGCCATGGCCGTTGGCCGATGTATCCACTGACGCCCAGTACGTCAGGTGGGGACCATATACGTCAGACCAGGATCTGCGCAGGGACAGCCCCCATGGATGATGAATAGCCTCAGGGATAAAATAGCTCGTACCGGGCAGAACCCGCCACCGGTTGATCTAGGGCGCCGGATCGGCCTGCTCAAGGGCCTCGGCAAGCTTTTCCAGCCGGTCGGCGAGGCGATCGAGCGCCGCCTCTCCGATCGCGGCGCCGACCGGCGGGCGCGACTCGGCCTCTTCCAGCGCATCCGCCAGCATCAGGGCGACGAACAGCATCGCGCGTTCCGGCTGGCCGGACGCGGCGCGGTCCGCCGCCGGCCAGCGCGCCTCCAGCATCTGCGCCAGCATCCGGACGCGCGATTCCTCGCCCGCCCGGCAGGCGACGGTGTGCGGCCGGCCACCGACCTCGAACGTCACGCTGGGCATCAGGCCTCGTCCATCTGCACGACGACCGCGTCGAGCGCGGCGACTGCCTCGGCCATGCGTTCGCGCAGCAGGGCGTGGCGAGCGGCGAGCCGCCGGGCGCTGGCGGCGCGCGCATCGGCGGCACGCTCGATCCGGGCCACGGCGCGCTCAATCCGGTCCACCGCGGGGGGAGTTTCTGTCATCCGACGGGGATAGGCACCGCACCTTCGCGCGGCAAGCATTTCCCCGTGGTTGACAGACGGGCATCTGCCCCCGCAAGAGCCGCCGCAACCCGGCCCCGCCCGCAACGGGCGCGCCAATCACGGGAGAGCCAGCGATGACGGTTAAGGTTGCAATCAACGGTTTCGGGCGGATCGGCCGACTGGTGGCGCGCGCGATGCTGGAACGCGGCGGCGACGCGCTGGAACTGGTCGCGATCAACGACCTGGCGGATGCGAAGTCGAATGCGTGGCTGTTCAGCCGCGACAGCGTGCACGGCCGCTGGCCGGGCACGGTGACGGCGGAGGGCAACGACCTGGTCGTCGACGGCAAGCGCATCCGCGTGACCGCGGAGCGTGATCCCGCCAACCTGCCGCACAAGGAACTGGGCGTCGATCTGGTATTGGAATGCACGGGCTTCTTCACCGACCGCGCGTCGTGCCAGAAGCATCTGGATGCGGGCGCAAAGAAGGTGCTGATCTCCGCCCCCGGCAAGAATGTCGACCTGACCGTCGTGTATGGCGTGAACCATGAGAAGCTGGCGGCCGAGCACACGATCGTGTCGAACGCGTCGTGCACCACCAACTGCCTGGCGCCGGTCGCCAAGGTGCTGAACGACGCGATCGGGATCGAGCGCGGGCTGATGACCACCGTCCACGCCTATACCAACGACCAGAAGATCCTGGACCAGATCCACCCGGACCTGCGCCGCGCGCGTGCCGCCGCCATGTCGCTGATCCCGACCACCACGGGCGCCGCCCGCGCGGTGGGCGAGGTGCTGCCCGAGCTGAAGGGCAAGCTGGACGGATCGTCGATCCGCGTGCCCGTGCCCGATGTCAGCCTGGTCGACCTGACCTTCACCCCCGCGCGCGACGTGACCAAGGACGAGGTGAACGCGATCCTGAAGGCCGCCGCCGAGAGCGGCCCGCTGAAGGACGTGCTGGTCTATTCGGACGAGCCGCTGGTTTCGATCGACCTGATGCACACGCCCGCCTCCTCGACGGTCGACAGCCTGGAGACGGCGGTGATCGACGGCAAGCTGGTGCGCGTCGTCAGCTGGTACGACAATGAATGGGGCTTCTCCAACCGCATGGTCGATACCGCGACCGTGATGGCCGCGTTCCTGTGAGGACCGGGCCGTCATGCCGGGGCGCCGGGATGACGGCCCCCTTGCCCCGGGCGAGCGCGGCGTGACCGGCCGGCTGGCGGGCATCGCCCGGCGCGCGGCGCCGAAGGCCGCGATGGAGGTGGTGGACCAGGTGGAAGTCACCCGGTCCGGCGGCATCCACGGCGATCATCGCGGCATCGTGAAGCCCGGCGGGCGCGGCCGGCGTCAGGTGACGCTGATCGAACGGATCGACTGGGACGCGGCGATGGCCGAGCTGGGGCGGGACGTGCCCTGGCAGGAACGCCGCGCCAATCTGCTGGTCGAGGGGCTCGACCTGCCGCAGGTGCCGGGAACGGTGCTGCGCATCGGCGCCGACGTGCGCCTGGAAATCACCTGCGAGACGGACCCGTGCCACCGCATGGAAGCGGTGGCGGCGGGGCTGCACGCCGCGCTGCTGCCCGACTGGCGCGGCGGGGCCTGTTCCCGCGTTCTGGCCGGCGGCACGATCGCCGTCGGCGACCCCATCATCATCGAGGGCTGACATGACCGCCTACAAGACGCTGGACGACATGGGTGACATCCACGGCAAGCGCGTGCTGGTCCGCGAGGACCTGAACGTGCCGATGCAGGATGGCGCGGTGAGCGACGATACCCGCCTGCGCGCGACCGTGCCGACCGTCACCGAACTGGCCGATCGCGGCGCGATCGTGCTGGTGCTGGCGCATTACGGCCGCCCCAAGGGCCAGCCCGATCCAAGCATGTCGCTGGCGATGGTAACGCAGCCCTATGCGCAGGTGCTGGGCCGCCCGGTGCGCTATATCGACTGGGAAGGCGCGGACGCCGCGATCGCGACGCTGCAGCCCGGCGATATCGCGGTGCTGGAGAATACGCGCTTCTTCGGCGGCGAGGAGAAGAACGACCCGGCGGTGGTCGATCGTTTCGCCGCGCTGGGCGACCTGTACGTCAACGACGCCTTTTCCGCCGCACACCGCGCCCATGCCTCGACCGAGGGGCTGGCGCATCGCCTGCCGGCCTTTGCCGGCCGCGCGATGGAGGCGGAACTGGGCGCGCTGGAAAAGGCGCTTGGCCAGCCCGAACATCCCGTCGCGGCGGTAGTCGGCGGCGCGAAGGTTTCGACCAAGCTCGACGTGCTGAAGCATCTGGTGGCGAAGGTCGATCACCTGATCATCGGCGGCGGCATGGCCAACACCTTCCTGGCGGCGCGCGGCGTCGATGTCGGCAAGTCGCTGTGCGAGCACGACCTGAAGGATACGGCGGAGGCGATCCTGGACGCCGCCGACCGCGCGGGCTGCACCGTGCACCTGCCCTATGACGTGGTGGTCGCGAAGGAATTCCGCGCCGATCCGCCGACGCGCACCGTCAACGTCCACGAGGTCGCGGCGGATGAGATGATCCTGGACGTCGGCCCCGCCGCCGTCGAATCGCTGGGCGACGCACTGAAGAACTGTCGGACGCTGGTGTGGAACGGGCCGCTCGGCGCGTTCGAGATGACGCCGTTCGACACGGCGACGATCGCGCTGGCGCGGATCGCGGCGGCGCTGACGAAGGACGGCAGCCTCGTGTCGGTCGCGGGTGGCGGCGATACGGTGGCGGCGCTCAATCACGCCGGTGTCGCGGACGACTTCACCTTCGTCTCGACGGCGGGCGGCGCGTTCCTGGAATGGATGGAGGGGCGCGAACTGCCCGGCGTGGCGGCGCTGCTGCGCTGATCCGCCAAGGGGTCGGGCGGGCTATCCCGCCCGCTCGTTGAGCAACGGAATGATCAGGCGGTTCAGATCGTCCAGCTCCAGCGCGCCGGACTTGGTGTAGCGGACCTTGCCGGTGCGATCGATGATGTAGTTGGTCGGCACCGCCGCGACGTCGGTCGACAGACCGCGAACGTGGCGCACCGCGGGGATCGCCAGCGCGGCGAACAGCGGCTTCAGCCGGGACAGCGGCACCGAATCCTCCGTGGTGATCGCGAACACGCGCAGCCCCTTGTCCGACAGCCGGCGGTAATAGGCGTCGAGCAGCGGCAGCTCCCTGCGGCACGGAACGCACCAGGTCGCCCAGAAATTCAGGACGATCACCTCTCCCTTCAGGTCGGCGAGGCGCACCTCCTGGCCGTCGACCAGCGTCAGGGCGGCATCGGGCGCGGG
Source organism: uncultured Sphingomonas sp. (assembly GCA_913775975.1). GTDB lineage: Bacteria > Pseudomonadota > Alphaproteobacteria > Sphingomonadales > Sphingomonadaceae > Sphingomonas. The sequence goes on from CAJYLQ010000029.1 coordinate 31,350, forward strand.
CTGCCCCTCCACCAGCCGGCGCGCCTCGGCGGGAAGCGCGGCCATCGCCGCCGCCATCGCCAACATGGTCAGTGCCGCCCGCATCCGTCCGCCCCCTTGTCCCCTGTCGATCAGCGTGGCGGGGTGGTGCGCCGGGGTCAACGGGGCGCATTCGGTGGCGGCGTACGCGCCGGCCCCGCGCCGCTTACGATGGTGGGCTTTTCCTCGACCTGCCAAGCGATTGACGGAAGCGCGCGCCGCGCGCCGCACCGGCGGGACTTGAGCGCGACGCCGGACACTGCTAGATGTTTAACACGTTAAACGAAGGTGTGTGGGTTGCTCGGCGTCAGGCTCGATTCGGAACTGGAAGAACGGCTCGCCGCCGTCGCGCGCACGCAAGGGCGTAGCAAGAGCGATATCGCGCGTGAGGCGGTGCGCCGCTACGTCGACCTGTATGACGAGGCGTATCGCCGCGAGGCGCGACGCCAGTCGATGCGCGCATCCCGGCGAGAGGTCGCGGGGGACTATGCCTTCTGGGACCGGATCCAGCAGGAGGATGGCGGGTGGAAGTGAAGCACGGCGCCATCGTCTTGATCGCCGCGCCCGACGGGGACGACGCGGCGCGGCCCGCCGTCGTGGTGCAGGCCGACCTGTTCCTGGAGGCGCATAGCACGATCACCCTGTGCCCGCTGACCACCGTCGTCGGCGGCGAGGCGCTGTTCCGCGTGGCGATCTCGCCGCAGGAGCATACCGGCCTGCCCGTTGAATGCGAGGTGCAGGTGGATCGTATCACCTCGATCCGGCGTAACCGTATCGTCAAGGTCATCGGGCACGCATCGCCCACGCGGATGGAGCAGGTCGATCAGGCGCTGCGCCGCTGGCTGGCTTTATAATCAATTCATTAGGGGAAGATCATGACACCGACTGTGAAGGCGATCCTCGACAAATATGAAGGCACCAGCCCGGCAGTGAAGGCGAATCTCGCCCGCATCCTGATGCAGGGACGGCTGGGCGGTACGGGCAAGCTGGTGATCCTGCCCGTCGACCAGGGTTTCGAACATGGCCCGGCGCGCAGCTTCGCGGTCAACCCGGCCGCCTACGACCCGCATTACCATTACCAGCTGGCGATCGATGCGGGCCTCTCCGCCTATGCCGCGCCGCTGGGGATGCTGGAGGCGGGTGCCGACACGTTCGCGGGCCGGATGCCGACGATCCTGAAGGTGAACAGCTCGAACAGCTGGGCGACCTCGATCGCGCAGGCGCAGACGGGCAGCGTCGAGGATGCGCTGCGACTGGGCTGCGCGGCGATCGGCTTCACCATCTATCCCGGTTCGGATGGCATCTTCCACGCGATGGAGCAGATCCGCGAGCTGCGGGAAAAGGCGGCGGCGGCGGGCCTCGCCACGGTGATCTGGAGCTATCCGCGCGGCGGCGATCTGACGAAGGACGGCGAACTGGCGCTCGACGTCGGCGCCTATGCCGCGCACATGGCGGCGCTGCTGGGCGCGCACATCATCAAGGTGAAGCTGCCGACCGCGCATATCGAGCAGAAGGATGCGCAGAAGGCCTATGCCGGCACCGACTGGTCGTCGCAGGCGGACCGGGTGAAGCATGTCGTACAGTCCTGTTTCGCGGGCCGGCGCATCGTCGTGTTTTCGGGCGGCGCGACCAAGGGGTCGGATGCGGTCTATCAGGACGCGCGCGACATTCGCGATGGCGGCGGCAACGGTTCGATCATCGGCCGCAACACCTTCCAGCGGCCGCGCGACGAGGCGCTGGCGATGCTCGACAAGATCGTGTCGATCTACACCGGCCAGGAATAAGGCGGGCGGCGGTCCCGGCGCGATTTGCATCCGAGGGGACGGGCAGACTAAGGCCCGGCCATGACCTTGGAAGACGATCCGCTGGGGCCGCTGGACCCCGATTTCGCCGCCTCGTTCCGGCGGGACGACCGGCGGCCGCCGTGCCAGCTCTACCTGATCTCTCCGGGTCAGGTCGGCGGCGACTTTCCCGATCGGCTCGCGTGCGCGCTGGACGCGGGGTCGGCGGCGGCGTTTCAGCTGCGCGTCAAGGACGTCGACCAGCATCAGCTGGCAAAGCTGGCCGAGCCGCTACAGCGCATCTGCGCCGACCGCGATGTCGCGTTCATCGTCAACGATTCGATCTCGCTCGCCAAGCGACTAGGCGCGGACGGCGTGCATCTGGGGCAGGAGGATGGCGACGCGCGCGAGGCGCGGGCGGTGCTGGGCCCCTCCGCGCAGATCGGCGTGACGTGCCACGACAGCCGGCACCTGGCGATGGAAGCCGGGGAGGCGGGGGCGGACTATGTCGCGTTCGGCAGCTTCTATCCCACCACGACCAAGACGGTGAGTCATCGGCCCGAGCCGGTGATCCTGTCCTGGTGGTCGGCGCTGTTCGAGATCCCCAGCGTCGCGATCGGCGGCATCACGCCCGACAATGCCGCGCCGCTGATCGCGGCGGGTGCGGACTTCATCGCGGTATCCGGCGCGGTGTGGAACGGTGACGAGGCCGCCGCGATGGCGGCCTTCGCCGCGTTGCTGGGCGACTGAGGGAGCCATCGGCGCGGCAGGCGCGTTGTTACGGCTTCGAAAACAAGGAGAAGCCGTCGATGCCGCGCCCCGCCTTCCTCGCCGCGCTGGCGATCATGCCGATGCTGGCGGCGTCCGCCGTGCCGCTGTCGGCGCAGGCTCCCGCCGCGGCCAAGCCCGCGCTGGACCCGGCGGTGCTGCGGTTGCAGGCGCTGCTCGACCGGCTGGGCTTCGGGCCGGGAATCCTCGACGGGCGGACCGGCCAGTCGCTGACCAATGCGCTGAAGGGCTTTCAAGAGAGCCGTGGCCTGACCGTGACCGGGCGGCTGGACGCGGCGACGCTCGCGGCACTGGCGCCCTATCGCGGCTTTCAGGCGACGCGGCAGGTGACGCTGGACGCCGACGCGCTCCGTGGCCCCTATGTCCCGCAGATGCCGAAGGATTATGCGGAACAGGCGAAGCTGCCCGGCATGGCATACGCCCGCCCGCTCGAAAAGCTGGCGGAGCGGTTCCACACCACGCCGGCCGTGCTGGCGGAACTGAACCCCGGCACCGGCCAGATCGCGCCGGGCACGCGGATCACCGTGCCCAACACCTTCCCCGGATCGCGCGCCTATCCCGCCGACGCCACGCCCGAATGGCGTGCGACGCTGGCCTCGCTGAACGTCGAGGCGGGCGTGCCGCAAGCGGCGAAGATCGTCGTCGACAAGTCGGACGGGATCCTGCGCGTGCTGGACGGGCAGGGGAAGCTGATCGCGCAATATACCGCGACGATCGGCTCCGCCCGCGATCCGCTGCCGCTGGGCGACTGGAAGGTGCTGCACGTCTCGCCCAATCCCGACTGGAAGATGAACCCCAAGATCCTGAAGGGCGTCAGCGACGACAAGGCGGCGCAGATCATCCCGCCCGGCCCGAACAATCCCGTGGGCGTGGTGTGGATCGACCTGAGCAAGGAGCATTACGGCATCCACGGCACGAGCGCACCCGAGCAGATCGGCCGGGCGCAGTCCAATGGCTGCGTACGCCTGACCAACTGGGATGCCGCGCGCGTCGCGCTGATGGTGAAGAGCGGCACGCCCGTCCTGTTCCAGGCATGAAATGACGCGGCTGGGCTGGACGATCCTGGCCGCGATCCTGCTGGTCGCGGGCGGCTTCCTGTCGTTGATGTCGTTCGGAACGGGCGGCGGCGAAGGCCCCAGACCTGTGTCGGGCCCCGAGCCCGAGGCGGGCGCTGGCGGTCTGGTGGTGCCGGTAGCGGGCGTGTCGCGTGACACCCTGCAGGATACATGGGGCGCGGCGCGCGACGGCGGCGCGCGGCCGCACGAGGGGATCGACATCGCCGCCCCGCGCGGCACGCCGGTGCTGGCGGCGGCGGCGGGGCGCGTCGACAAGCTGTTCGACAGCCAGGCGGGCGGCCACACCATCTATGTCCGGTCGGGCGATGGCCGTTGGCGCTATTATTACGCGCATCTGGCCGGCTATGCCGCCGATCTGCGCGAAGGCCAGACGGTGCGCGCGGGCGAGCCGATCGGCTATGTCGGCGACAGCGGCAATGCCGGGGCGGGCAACACCCACCTGCATTTCGGCATCGCCCGGACCGATCCGGCCGGGGGCTGGTGGCAGGGCAGGGCGGTCAACCCCTACCCGATGCTTGCCGGACGCGGCGCGGATCGCTAGACCCGCCGCCATTCAACCCCGCCGTCCGCCCGGTGCCTGCCTTGCGGCAGGTCTGATCCCGACGGTTATTTGACAGAGACAGACCCATGAAGATCAGCGGCGTGGACATTCGTCCCGGCAACATCATCGAGTATGAAGGCGGCATCTGGCGCGCGGTCAAGATCCAGCACACCCAGCCCGGCAAGGGCGGCGCCTATATGCAGGTGGAGCTGAAGAACCTGCGCGACGGCCGCAAGAACAACGTCCGCTTCCGGTCGGCCGAGACGGTGGAGCGCGTGCGGCTGGACACGAAGGACTTCCAGTTCCTGTTCGCCGAGGGCGACGGCCTGGTCTTCATGGACAAGGAAACCTATGACCAGGTGACGCTGCCGCGCGACCTGCTGGGCGATGCCGCCGCCTTCCTGCAGGACGGGATGGACGTGGTCATGGAACTCTATGACGAAGAGGCGATCAGCGTGCAGCTGCCCGACACGATCGAGGCCGAGATCGTCGAGGCCGACGCAGTGGTAAAGGGGCAGACCGCCTCGTCGAGCTACAAGCCCGCGATTCTCGACAACGGCGTGCGCGTGATGGTGCCGCCGCATATTTCGGCCGGCACGCGGATCGTGGTCGATGTTTACGAGCAAACGTATGTTCGGCGCGCCGACTGAGACGATCAGCACCTGCTGATCGCACAGTCAGCCGCCCGGCCGGCCCGCGACAAGCGCG
>CAJYLQ010000030.1 GCA_913775975.1 uncultured Sphingomonas sp.
ACGGCGATCAACGTGCTGGACGTGTAGGATCGGGTTGCCGGCAAGTAGCTGATAAACGCCGACCGTTTCGGCGGGGCTGTCCTACAGTCGTTCCGCCGCCTGCATCCCCCAACTCGTCATTGCGAGCGTAGCGAAGCAATCCAGAGCCGGACCAGGACGCCCTGGATTGCTTCGCTACGCTCGCAATGACGGAGGATAGCTCTGTCTATTCCTATCGAAACCGAAACGATAGGCCTCGATCGTTTCCGTTCAGCTGTTCATGGTGTCCACGTTGCCGTAAGCGGAACGCTCAGTGGCTCCGCCCGAAATCCGGCTTGGCGTCGTCTTGCCCCTGTTCGATGATCGACCGGCGGATCGCGCGCGTCCGGGTGAACAGGTCGAACAACTGGTCGCCGTCACCCCAACGGATCGCGCGTTGCAGCATCGTCACGTCCTCGGTCAGCCGCTGCAGGATTTCCAGCACCGCCGCCCGGTTGTTCAGGAACACGTCGCGCCACATCGTCGGGTCGGACGCGGCGATGCGGGTGAAGTCACGGAACCCGCCCGCCGAATATTTGATGACCTCGCCCTGCGTCACGCCCTCCAGATCGGACGCGGTTCCGACGATGGCATAGGCGATCAGGTGCGGCACATGGCTGGTGACGGCCAGCACCAGGTCGTGGTGGCGCGGGCTCATTAGCTCCACGTTCGCGCCCAGCGCCTCCCAGAACGCGCCGAGGCGCGCGACGGGCGCCGGATCGTCGCCGTCCTCCGGCGTCAGAATGCACCAGCGCCCCCGGAACAGCGTCGCGAAGCCCGATTCGGGGCCGCTATGCTCGGTCCCCGCAACGGGGTGGCCGGGGACGATGACGGCATCGGGCAGCGCGCCGCGCAGCGCGGCGAGCACGCTTTCCTTCGATCCGCCGACATCGCTGATAACCGCGTCGGCGGACAGGCCCGGCGCGATCGCCGCCGCCGCCGCCGCCATCGCGCCGACCGGGACGCACAGGATCACGAGATCCGCGCCGCGCACCGCCGCCGCCGCCTCGTCCGCGATCACGTCGCACAGCGCGATCCGCCGCGCCGTGTCGCGCACCGCCGCGTCGCCGTCATATCCCGTCACGTTCGCGTCCGGCAGATAGAAGCGGACGGCCCGCGCGATCGACGATCCGATCAGCCCAAGGCCGATGATCGCGACGGACGCGAAGGGCGGCGCGACCGGCGTCGTCATCCGGCGCGGGCGACTTCGGCGCGCAGCACCGCCATCACCGCGCGCATCTCCTCTTCGGCACCGATGGTGATGCGCAGGCCGTGCGCCAGCCCCTGTCCCGGCAGCCAGCGCGTTGCATAGCCCGCCGCCATCAGCGCCTGATACGCCGCCTCGGCGGTCAGCGCGCCCTCGAACAGCACCATCACGAAGTTGGCCTTGCTGGGCACCGCGCGCAGGCCGTGATTGGCCAGGCCGGCGATCTCCCGCTCGAACCAGCCGCGCCACTGGCGGTTATGCTCGCGGCTGGCGGTGATGAAGTCGTGCGCGTCCAGCGCCGCGATCGCCGCGCGCTGCGCGCCGATGCCGAAGCTGAACGGCGCACGGATGCGGTGCATCGCATCGATGATCGCGGGCGCGCCATAACCCCAGCCGACCCGCTCGGCGGCAAGGCCGAAGATCTTCGAAAAGGTGCGAGTCACCAGCACGTTGGATTCGGTGCGCGCCAGCTCCAGCGCGCCGTCGTCGTCCTCCGGCTCCAGATATTCGGTATAGGCCTGGTCCAGCACCAGCAGCACCGTTTTCGGCAGGCCCGCATGCAGCCGCGCGATCTCCTCGCGGGCGGTATAGGTGCCGGTCGGATTGTTCGGATTGGCGACGAAGACCACCCGCGTCCGCTCCGTCACCGCGGCGAGGATCGCATCGACATCGGTCGCATAGTCGCGATCGGCGGCGATCACCGGCACCGCGCCCACCCGCCGCGTCGCGATCTCATAGACCGCGAAGCCGTAGCGGACGTGGATGATCTCGTCCCCCACGCCCGCGAACGCACCGGCGGCCAGGTGCAGCACCTCGTCCGATCCCGTGCCATAGACGATGCGGTCCGCCTCGATCCCGTAATGCGCCGCTAGCTTCGCGCGCAGCGCGGTCGCGCCGGCATCGGGATAGCGTTCCAGCTCGGTCGCGGCGCTGCGATAGGCCTCGCGCGCGGCCTCGGGCGTGCCGAGCGGGTTCTCGTTGCTCGACAGCTTGATGACCTTGCGGCCGTCATCGGCGGTCGCGCGGCCTGGGACATAGGGAGCGATCGCCGCGATCCACGGCTTCGGTTCAGGGGCGTTTCCGGTCATGCCGGGGGGCATAGCCGCGCGACAGCCCGCTTGCCAGCCCGCGCGCGGGGCCGTAGCGCGCGCGGGGATGGAGGATCAGCGTTTCGGGCTATCGCGGCGGGCGACGCTGCCGGGGCCGCTTCGGCTCGACGGCGGGGCGCTGCTCGCGCCGGTCGAGATCGCCTATGAAACCTATGGCACGCTGGCGCCCGACGGCGGCAACGCGATCCTTGTCTGCCACGCGCTGACCGGCGACCAGCATGTCGCCTCCGCCCATCCGCGCACCGGCAAGCCGGGCTGGTGGACGCGGCTGATCGGGCCGGACCTGCCGATCGACCCGGCGCGCGATTTCATCATCTGCTCGAACGTGATCGGCAGCTGCATGGGCTCGTCCGGCCCGGCGAGCATCGATCCGTCGACCGGGCGGCCCTATGCGATGAGCTTCCCGGTCATCACCATCCGCGACATGGTGCGCGCGCAGGCGCTGCTGCTCGACCATCTGGGGGTGGGCGTGCTGAAGGCGGTGGTGGGCGGGTCGATGGGCGGGATGCAGGCGCTCAGCTGGGCCGCGACCTTCCCCGACCGGGTCCGCTCCGTCGTCGTCATCGCCTCCACCGCGCGGCATTCGGCGCAGAACATCGCCTTTCACGAGGTCGGGCGGCAGGCGATCATGGCCGATCCGAAATGGCGCGGCGGCGACTATTATGCCGATCACGATCCCCCCGCCGCCGGCCTCGCCGTCGCGCGGATGGCCGCGCACATCACCTATCTGTCGGAGGCGGGGCTGACCGAGAAGTTCGGCCGCAAGCTGCAGGCCCGAGACGCCAAGGGCTTCGGCTTCGACGCCGATTTCCAGGTCGAAAGCTATCTGCGCCACCAGGGCCTCAGCTTCGTCGACCGGTTCGACGCCAATTCCTATCTCTATATCACCCGCGCGCTCGATTATTTCGATCTGGCGGAGGAGCATGGCGGCCTGCTCGCCAACGCCTTCCGCGCGACGGCGGCGCGGTTCTGCCTCGTCAGCTTCGATACCGACTGGCTGTATCCGACGATCGAGTCGCGCCACATCGTCCACGCGCTCAACGCCGCGGGCCGCGCGGCCAGCTTCGTCGAGCTGTCCAGCCCCTATGGCCATGACGCGTTCCTGCTGGACGCGCCGGAGATGAACCGCGTGATCGACGGCTTCCTGAAGGGCGGCGCATGAGCGGCCTGCGCCCCGACCTGTCGGTCATCGCCGACCATGTCGCGCCCGGATCGCGCGTGCTGGACGTCGGCTGCGGCGACGGCGCGCTGATGGCGGCGCTGCGCGATACGCATGGGGTCGACGCGCGCGGGCTGGAGATCGATACCGCCAACGTCGCCGCCGCCGTCGGGCGCGGCCTGTCGGTGGTGCAGGGCGATGCCGATCGCGATCTGGCCGGCTATCCCGACAAGAGCTTCGACTATGCGATCCTCAGCCAGACGCTGCAGACCTGCCGCGCGCCCGACGCGGTGCTGGACGAGCTGCTCAGGATCGGGCGCCGCGCCTTTGTCTCCTTCCCCAATTTCGCGCACTGGCGTGTGCGCCTGTCGCTGCTGGTCGGCGGGCGGATGCCGGTGACGGGGCTGCTGCCCGAGCAATGGTACGACACGCCCAACATCCACCACGTCACGATCGACGATTTCCGAGCGTTCGTCGCGCAGCGGTCGATCACCGTGGAGGGGGCGTGGTTCCTCTCCCGCCGGCGCGTGCGGGGCGAGATCGCGGCGAACCTGCTCGCCGAACACGCCGTGTTCCTGCTGCGGCATTGATGCCGGTCGGAACGAAGCGGCGATGGTGTCGTTCTCAAAGTCGATTTGCAACAAAGCGAAGCCCATGAGCAAGACCGCCCTGATCGTAGAGGATGAAATCTTCGTCGCGCTCGATCTGGAACGCATCCTGGTCGATGCCGGCTATGCCGTCGCGGCGATCGCAGCCGATTCGGAAACCGCGCTGGCCGCGGCGCCCGAATGCGGGTTCGCCTTTGTCGACGTGAACCTTCGCGATGGCCCGACCGGCCCCAGCATCGCCGCGCGGATCGCGCGCGACTATGGGGTGAAGGTGGTGTTCGTCACCGCCAACCCCTCGCAGATCGATGACGGCGAATGCGCGCTCGGCTATATCCGCAAGCCGTTCAGCGAGCGGGCGATCCTCGCCGCCGCCGCGCTGGCGACCGGCGAGTCGGATGGCGCGGCCAATGACGATGTCGTGCCGCTGGGCGCCGTCCGCCCGTCCTGAAATTATGGTCTGACCCGCGGCGAACAGGCCGCGCGGACCTGTCCTACCGGCGGCTGAGCGAGGCGAGGGGGATCGTCACCGTGGCGACCAGCCCGGCCTCGTGCCATTCGCGATCGATACGCCCGCCAAGCTGGCGCACCGCCGACAATTCGATCAGCTGGCTGCCGAACCCCTCGCCCTGCGGCGCGCGGGCGGGCGGCCCGCCGCGTTCCGTCCAGCGCATCGTCACCATGTCCGCATCCGCCTCGGCGATCGCCAGCGTGACGCCGCCGGTGGCGGTCGACAGCGCGCCATATTTCATCGCGTTGGTCGCCAGTTCGTGGAACAGCAGCGACAGCGGCGTGGCGGAGCGATCGTCGATCAGCATATCCGCCCCCTCCACCGTCACGCGCGATACGCCCGCCTCGCCATAGGCGGCGAACAGCTCGTGCAGCAGGCCTTTCAGGCTGTCCTGCTGCGAGGAGGGGCGCGACTGCGCGCTGTGCGGGCGGACGAAGTCGTGCGCGCGGCCCAGCGCCATCACGCGCTCGCGCAGGTCATTGGCGATGCCGCGAAATTCCGGATGGTTGCGCGCCGCCAGCTGGATCAGCCCCGCGATCACCGCGAAGATGTTCTTGATCCGGTGCGACAATTCCTGGCTAATGATCTCGCGCTCTTCCAGCGCCAGCTTCTGCTCGTGGATATCGGTGCAGGTGCCGAACCAGCGAACGACCCGGTCCTGTTCGTCGCGCAGCGCCATCGCCCGGCCCAGCACCCAGCGATATGTGCCGTCGTTATGCTTCAGCCGGTATTCGATCTGATAGGGGTCGCCCGTTCCCAGGCTGTGCCGCCAGCGCGCCCAGGCGCGATCCTGATCGTCGGGGTGGAACATGTCGTTCCAGCCCTCGCCATCGGTCGAGCCATCGGGCACGCCCGTGAATTCGTACCAGCGGGCGTTATAGTAATCGTGGAACCCGTCCGGCCGGGTGGACCAGACCATCTGCGGCATCGAATCGGCCAGCGTGCGAAAGCGCAGCTCGCTGTCGGCCAGCTGCCGGCGGTTCGCCTGCGCGGCGGCGCCCGTCTCGCGCGCGAGGCGCCGATCGGCCAGCCGGTCCATCGCCGCGCGCGCCAGCACCGCCATCCCCTCGCGCTGCAGCGGCGTCAGCCCGTCGGGCCGGGGGCGGGTATCGAGGACGCACAGCGTGCCGAGGATACCATCCTCCGCGACCAGCGGCGTACCGGCGTAGAAGCGCACGCCCATCGGCCCGGTGACGAGCGGATTGTCCGCGAAGCGTGGATCGCCGGCCGCGTCCGTCACCTCGATCGCGCGACCGGCAATCACCGCGTGCCGGCAGAAGGAGATTTCCGCCGGCGTTCCGCTCAGGTCGGTGCCGGTGCGGCCCAGGAAATATTGCTCCCCCTCGTCCAGCAGCGTGACGAGCGCGATCGCCGTCCCGCACAGGCGCGTGGCGAAGCCGGTGATGTCGTCGAACAGGCCCGCCTCGGACACGCCATGCGCGTCATAGACGGCCATCAGCGGCTCGTGCGTGCCGCAGACGAGGGAGCTGTCGGTCAACGCGCCGACTCAGAACGGCACGTCGTCGTCCAGATCGTCGGCGAAGCCGCCACGGCCGCCGCCCGATCCGCCGCCGAAGCCGCCGCCCGATCCGCCCCCCGAGGAACTCCGGCCGCCACCACCGCCGCCGCCGCTGCCATACTCATTGCCGCCACCCCATTCGTCGCCACCCGAACGGCCGCCGCCGGCACCACCGCCGCCCTGGCCACCGCCCGGTCCGTCCAGCATCGTCAGGACGGAGTTGAAGCCCTGGAGAACGATTTCGGTCGAATAGCGATCCTGCCCCTGCTGGTCCTGCCACTTCCGGGTCTGCAGCTGGCCCTCGATATACACCTTCGATCCCTTGCGCAGGAACCGTTCGGCGACGTTGGCGAGCCCTTCGTTGAAGATCGCGACCGAATGCCATTCGGTCTTTTCCTTGCGCTCGCCCGAATTGCGGTCCTTCCACGATTCCGACGTGGCGATGCGCAGGTTCACCACCTTGCCGCCGTTCTGGAAGCTGCGGCTTTCGGGGTCGCGCCCCAGATTGCCGACCAGAATCACCTTGTTGACGCTACCCGCCATCGATTGCCCCGAAGAATTAGAGGCCGACGGCGACCGCCAGCCAGTATGTGATGCCAGCCATGATGTAGGCGGCCGCGAACAGATAGCCTACCATGAACGCGGGCCATTTCCACCCGTTCGTCTCGCGACGGGTCACCGCGATCGTCGAGATGCACTGCGGCGCGAACACGAACCACATCAGGAAGGCGAGCGCGGTCGGCAGGCTCCAGTGCGCCTTCAGATCGTCGGTCAACGCTTTCTGCCCCGCCTCCGCCTCGGGATTGTCGATGGCATAGACGGTGCCGATCGCCGCCACCGCCACCTCGCGCGCGGCCATGGCGGGGATCAGCGCCAGCGCGATGTCGCGGTTGAAGCCGATCGGCCGCACCGCGACCTCCAGCCCGTTCGCGATCCGGCCCGCCACCGAATAATCGACCGGCGAGATGCCGCTGCCCTCCGGCGGCTTGGGGAAGGACAGCAGCGCCCACAGCACGACCGTGGTCAGCGCGATCGTCGTGCCCGCGCGCTTCAGGAAGATTTCGGTCCGCGTCCACAGCCCCAGCGCGACGTCGCGCCACAGCGGCCACTGATATTTGGGCATCTCCATCATGAAGCCGGACGAGGCGCCCTTCGTCACCGTGCGCCGCAGCAGCAGCGCCGCGACGAACGCGCCAAGGATGCCCATCAGGTACAGGCCCAGCAGCACCAGCCCCTGCAGGCCGATCCACCCGCCGACCAGCCGGTCGGGGATGAAGGCGCCGATGATGATCGTATAGACGGGCAGCCGCGCCGAGCAGGTCATCAGCGGCGCGATCAGGATCGTCGTCAGCCGGTCGCGCTCGTCGTCGATCGTGCGCGTCGCCATGATCCCCGGCACCGCGCAGGCGAAGGACGACAAAAGGGGAATGAACGCCCGTCCCGACAGGCCGACGCGCGCCATCATCCGGTCCATCAGGAACGCGGCGCGGACCATGTAGCCGGTCGCCTCCAGCACCAGGATGAACAGGAACAGGATCAGGATCAGCGGCAGGAAGACGACGACCGCGCCGACGCCCGCGATCAGCCCGTCGGTGACGAGCGACCGCAGGAAGCCGTCGGGCATCGCGCCGCGCACCAGCGTGTCGAGCGCCTTGACCACGTCCTCGATCCAGCCGACCGGCGCCTGCGACCAGGCGAACACGGCCTGGAACATCACGAACAGCAGCGTCAGCAGGATGATCGGGCCCAGCACCGGATGTAGCGCGACCGAATCGAGCCACTGGCCCCAGCGGCGGCCCGGCGTTTCCGCCACCACCGCCGCGCGCGCGATCTGCCGGGCGCGGCGTTGCAGCGTCGCCATCTCCGCCGCCGCCGCCGGTGCGGCGGGCGCCGCCGCGCCAACCCGTTCCGTCAGGGCCGCGCGCAGCTGGTCCAGCCCGCGCCGTCGCACCGCGACGGTCGGGATCACCGGCACGCCCAGCTCCCGCTCCAGCACGGCGGGGTCCAGCGTCAGCCCGTCGCGTTCGGCCAGGTCGACCATGTTGAGCGCCACCACGACGGGCAGGCCCAATGCGATCAGCTGCAATGCGAAGCGCAGGTGATTGTCGAGATTCGCGGCGTCCACCACCACGACCAGCGCGTCGGGTTGCCGCTCATAGTGGCCGGTACCCGTCACCACGTCGCGCGTCACGCGCTCGTCGGCGGACCCGGGCTCCAGGCTGTACGCGCCGGGCAGGTCGACCAGCTCGACCGGGCGGCCGTCGTCCAGCGCCAGTCGGCCCGAGTGCCGCTCCACCGTCACGCCCGGATAATTGCCGACCTTCTGCCGCGCGCCGGTCAGCGCGTTGAACAGCGCGCTCTTGCCGGCATTGGGATTGCCGACCAGCGCAACCAGCGGCGTCGCATTCACGTCAGGTGCGGGCACTTCAGCCGCGGGCGGAGACGCTGATCGCCGCCGCCACCGTGCGGCGGATCGCCACGGTCATCCGGCCGATGCGGCAGGCGATCGGCCCGCTGCCCAGCCGGGCGCGGTGCAGCACCTCGACACCGACGCCCTCGTCGAACCCCAGTTCGCGCAGGCGCCGCGCCTCCGGCTCCGCCAGCCGCATCCAGTCGATCGCGGCGACGGTCGCCTCGCGATGACGGGGCAGGGTGACGAGATTGTCGAACGTGGTGGCCATGACCGCCGTCTAATCGATCTGCGAACGATTATCAATTCCATTAGCAGCGCGAATCGTGATTCAGGTCGTCGCCGCGTAGCGCAGCCGCCCGACGAAGCGCGACAGGCTGGGGCGGTGCTCGGTCCGTTTCAGGAACCCCGCCTTCGCCTTTTCGAATCGCATGATGCCGTCGATCCGCCGCGACAGGAAGGCGCGCGTGTCCGCCTGCCCCTCGCTATCGTCGTCCAGGAACACCGCGATCGTCGCGCCATAGACGGCCAGCAGCATCGCCCGCTTCGTATAGTGGTTATAGTCGGTCGCGCCGTCGCCCGCCTGCCGCCACATCCGGTCGACGCTGCGCCAGCCCAGCCGCGCCGCCAGCGCGACGTTCTGCGGCAGCGCCAGCACCGCCAGCGCGCGGCGCAGCGCCTCTCGATCGGGGGTCAGGATCGCCAGCCGCGCCTCGACCAGCGCGGTGATGCGTTCGCGAATCTTCATCGTCGCCAGCGTTTCGGGGGGCAGCGCCGCCGCCATCCGGTCGTCGATCGTCGCGAACCATGCGTCGATCATCGCGGGCGCGCCGCCCTCGAACGCGAGTCGAACGACGTCGTCGTCGGCGCCCCGCGCCGCCGCCGCCATGTCGCGCGCGGCGTCGCCCCATCCGTCGAACGCGGCGTTCGCGGCGATATCGGGCGCCAGCGCGTGGCGCAGTTCATCGAGCGTCAGGTCGGACAGGTCGGTCATCGCGGCTCCTCTGGCCCCACATTGGCATCGGCGGCGGCGGGCGCAACCCGCGGTTCGCGGCGAACGAGCACCAGCGCGGCGGCGACCATCGCGACGCCGACCAGATCGGGCGGGGCCAGCCGCTCGCCAAAGGCGATCCAGCCGATCGCGCCCGCCACCATCGGCTGGATCAGCAGCGCGATGCCCACGACCAGCGGCGACAGGCGGCCCAGCGCATAGATCATGCAGCCCTGCCCTAACACCTGGCTGATCAGCGCCAGCCCGATCAGCGGCGTCCAGTCGCCCGGCACCAGCCGCTCCCCCAGCAGGCCGGCGAAGGCGAGCAGCGGCAGGATGCTCGCCAGCGTCGACAGCGCCAATGCCGACAGCGGCGGCACGCTGGCGCGCACCCGCGTCATCGTGACGAAGTACAATGTGTAGAACAGCCCCGCGAGCAGCGACAGCATGTCGCCCAGCAGGTTGCGCGGGTCCAGCTGATAGGACCGGCCGAGCAACAGCGCCCCGCCCGCCGCCGCCAGCGCCAGCGCGAACCCCTGCATCCGCGTCGGCCATGTCCGCGCGATCAGGAAACCGTACAGGGGGAAGATCAGCGTCGCGCAGTTGCCGAACAGCGTCGCATTGGCCAGCGTCGTGTGCAGGATGCCGATATGCCAGGCGCCAAGGTCGCCGGCGAAGACGATGCCCGCCAGCCCCAGCAGGGCCCAGGTCCCGCCGCGCATCCGGCCCGCCGCGCCCGCGCCCGGCCCCGCATGCGCGCGCCGCCGCGCGATCCGGGCCAGCACCACCAGCACCGGCGCGGCCAGCGTCAGCCGCCAGAAGGCCGACGCGACCGGCCCGGTATCCGCCGCGCGCACCAGCACGGGCCCGAAGGCGAGCGCGACATTGGCCACCACCACCGCGGCAAAGGCCAGTCGCCCGCCCGCCTGTTGATCCGCCCGCCCGCGCGTGCCGGACGGAACCCGATGATCGCTTGGGTCTTGTTCAGTTTTTCTTGGGGGGTCCGCCGGCTGCATGGCGCCCCTTAGCGTCCTATCTCCCACACCGACAGTCGGCGTCCCGCCGATGCCCGCTTGTTACAGGAAGTTTCTGCATGGCCAGTCTGTTCGACGCGATCGACCTCGGCGCGATCCACGCCCCCAACCGTATCCTGATGGCGCCGCTGACGCGCGGCCGCGCGGACCGCGACGCGGTGCCGACGCCGATCATGGCGGAATATTACGCGCAGCGCGCCAGCGCCGGCCTCATCATCTCGGAGGCGACGGGGATCAGCCGGGGCGGGCTCGGCTGGCCGTTCGCGCCGGGCCTGTGGTCCGACGAGCAGGTCGCGGCGTGGGCGCCGGTGACGCAGGCGGTGCACGATGCCGGCGGCCGCATCGTCGCGCAGCTGTGGCACATGGGCCGGCAGGGCCATTCCTCCGTCTATCAGGCGCAGCCCGTCTCCTCCTCCGCGACGCGGACCGAGGGGCAGGCCCACACCTATGAGGGCAAGAAGGAGTTCGAGGTCGCCCGCCCGCTCGGCGCCGACGAGATCCCCGCGCTGCTCGACGATTACGAGCGCGCGACGCGTAACGCGCTCGCCGCCGGGTTCGACGGGGTGCAGATCCACGCCGCCAATGGCTATCTGATCGACCAGTTCCTGCGCGACAACGCCAACTTCCGCGACGACCGCTATGGCGGCGCGCCCGAAAACCGCATCCGCCTGCTGCGCGAGGTGGCGGAGCGCGTCGTGTCGGTCGCCGGCGCCGGCCGCACCAGCGTGCGCCTGTCGCCCAACGGCGATTCGCAGGGTGTGGACGACAGCGATCCCGCATCGGTCTTCCTGCCGGCGGCGAAGGCGTTGTCGGACCTCGGCATCGGCTTCCTCGAGCTGCGCGAGCCGGGGCCGGAGGGCACCTTCGGCCGCACAGACGTGCCGCGCCTCAGCCCGCGTATCCGCGAGGTGTTCGCCGGCCCGCTAGTCCTCAATTCGGACTATGACACGGCGGGCGCGGCGCAGGCGGCGATCGATTCGGGCGTGGCGGACGCGATCAGCTTCGGCCGCACCTTCCTCGCCAATCCCGACCTGCCGGAGCGGCTGCGCACCGGCGCGCCGCTCAACACGTCGGACATGAAGACGTGGTACAGCCAGGGGCCGGAGGGATATACCGACTATCCCGCGCTTCAGACCGAGGCCGCGTAAGCGCAAGGGCGATGCCCCGCCCGACGGGGCGGGGCATCCGGCCGCGCTATCGCCTGCGCACCACCTGCGCACGCCAGGTGGTGATATAGTCCATATTGCCCCGGCACTCGCCCATCTCCGCCTGATCGGTCAGGCGGAACATCCGGCCGTCCCACACCAGCGTCTGCGTGACGCCGCAATCGCCCAGCCCGCGACCCTTGGCGAAGCTGGTGAGGCGGCCGTCCTGCCAGTCGCCGTTCACCACGCTGGGCAGCGTGTCGATCCCCGCCGCCGGCGTCTCGCCAAAGCCCGTCGGCACATCGGCGCGCGCGGGCGTCACCTTGCCACCCCGCAGGATGAACAGCGCCGACGAGACGTTATAGGCACCCGCCGAACAGGGCAGCATCACCAGCGTCGCGCCGTCGCCCAGCGCATGCGATTCGGGCGTCCACAGGTCGCTCTGCGCGGCGGGGGAACCGGTTTCGCACTGCGCCTGCCGCCGCATCGCCGCGATCTGCGCGCGCGTCGGCTGCTCGGCCGTGCCACCCGGCCGGATCGCCATGACGACGGGGGCGGGCGGGGCGGCGGGCACCGTGTCGGCGGCGGCGGGCCCCTTCGCGACCAGCGCGGTCACGGTGCCCGCGCGGCCCTGCTCGGCATCGATCCAGCGCAGCGCGGCGGCGGCGCCTTTCAGGGAGATCGTTCCCAGCCTGCGCCCGCCCGGCCCCAGCACCGTCATCGCGCCGCCATTCGCCATCGCCGTCGCGACCGCCATCGCCGGGGCTCCGTTCGGCTGCGGCAGCGCCATCCGACGGCCGTCGATCGTCACCGCCGTCGCCTGCGTCGCATCCCCCGCCTCGCCCGCGAACGACAGGTCGACCGCGCCCGCCGGCCCCGGCTGGCGCAGCACCGCCAGCGTAACCTTGGGGAAATCCCCCATGTCGGGGCCGAGTGACGCCATGGTGCACAGCCGCGTATTGTCGCAGCCGACCGTCCAGTCGCCGAACGTCTTCAGCGCCCCCGGACGCGGCGTCACCGCGACCGGCTCGGGGGTTGAGGTCGGCGTGGGCGAGGCTTCTGCGGCCGGCGTCGCGGATGCCGGGGCCGATACCGATGGCGCGGGTGCGGGCGACGTCGCGGGATCGCGCTGGCACGCGGTCATCAGCATCATGCCGACAAGGGGAAGGGTGGTGGTGCGCATGGCCGGGTAACGGCGATGCTGGCGGGCGCGTTCCCCGCCCGCTACAGCACCGCCCGACAAGGAGAGACGATAATGCAGACCGTGGGCGTGATCGGGGCGGGGCAGATGGGCGCGGGCATCGCGCAGGTGTCGGCGCAGGCGGGGTTCCGCGTGCTGCTGGCCGATGTGTCGCGCGCGCAGGCCGAAAAGGGCCTGGCCGGGATCGCGAAGGCGATGGATCGCCTCGTCACCAAGGAAAAGATCACCGCCGAGGCGCGCGACACCGCGCTGTCCCTGATCGAGCCGGTCGACGGCGTCGCCGCCATGGCCCCCTGCGCCCTCGTCATCGAGGCGGCGACCGAGCGCGAGGCGATCAAGCGGCAGATCTTCGCCGATGTCGGCGCGGTGCTGGGCGCCGATGCGATCCTCGCCTCCAACACCTCGTCCATCCCGATCACCCGGCTGGCGCAGGCCGCGCCCGATCCCGCGCGGTTCGTCGGCGTCCATTTCTTCAACCCCGTACCCGTCATGGGCCTGATCGAGCTGATCCGCGGCCTCGCCACCAGCGATGCCACCGTCGCGCGCGTGGAGGACTATGCGCAGGCGCTGGGCAAGCGCGTGGTGCGCGCCAACGACGCACCCGGGTTCATCGTCAACCGCGTGCTGATGCCGATGCTGAACGAGGCATGCTTCGCGCTGGGCGAGGGCGTGGCGACGATCCCCGATATAGACGCCGCCTGCCAGCTGGGCCTGAACCATCCGATGGGGCCGCTGACTCTGGCCGACTTCATCGGGCTGGACACCTGCCTGGAGATCACGCGCGTGCTGTTCGAAGGGACGGGCGATCCCAAGTTCCGCCCCGCGCCGCTGCTGGTGAAATATGTCGAGGCGGGCTGGTACGGCCGCAAGACCGGGCGCGGCTTCTACGACTATTCGGGCGCGGAGCCGGTGCCGACGCGCTGAGCGGGGCGGCGGCCCCCCGTCCGGAATCGGCACGGTCGCCGGCCGTGTCGCCAAACCGTCGCGAAGCCGTCACGACCATGTAACGCGCGCCCTGTCTGTCGCGTGGTAAACAGGGAGTTTACCACGATGCGTTCGTTCGCCTTTTTCGCCTCCGCCGCCGTTGCCGCCATCGCGCTGGCGCCGCTGCCCGCCGCCGCCATCACCTTCGTCTCGTCACTCGCCGTGCCCAACGGCACCGACCTGTCGGGGCTGGTCGGCGCGGGCAACAACCGGTTCGGCGGGTTCGGGTCGGACCTGATCTACGACGCGGGCTCGGGCAAGTTCTGGAGCACGACGGATCGCGGCCCCGGCGGCGGCGTCCTGTCCTATGCGCCGCGGGCGCAGGGCTTCACGCTCGACATCAATCGCACGACGGGCGCGATCGGCGGCCTGACGCTGACCGACACGGTGCTGTACCGGCAGGGCAGCGACACCTTCAACGGGCTGAACCCGCAGCTGCTGAACGGCAGCAGCGCCACGCTCGGCCGGTCGCTGGACCCGGAGGGGCTGGCCCGGCTGCCCAACGGCAACCTGCTCGTCTCCGACGAATATGGCCCGTCCGTCTATGAATTCACGAAGGACGGCCAGTTCGTCCGCGCGTTCCAGACGCCCGCCAACCTGCTGCCCAGGGACGCGAACGGCACCGTCAACTTCGTCGACGGCCGCAATCCGCTCGTGACCGGCCGGCAGGACAATCGCGGGTTCGAGGGGCTGGCGGTCAGCCCTGATGGCAAGACCGCCTATGCCATCCTGCAGGACCCGCTGGTCGAGGAGGGGCTGAGCAACAAGGGCGCCGCCGACGGCCGCTACAGCCCCAATACGCGCATCGTCGCCTATGACATCGCCACCGGCACGCAGAAGGCGCAGTATATCTATCAGCTGGAATCGGTCGCGGATATCAACGACCGCATCTCGGGCACGAAGAACGATTTCGACGCGGACAAGCAGGGCCGCTCGATCGGCGTGTCATCGCTGGTCGCGACGGGCGACGGCAAGCTCCTGGTGCTGGAGCGCGACAATCGCGGCTATGGCGTCGACGATCCCAATGGCGGCAAGCCCGTCGGCTCGAAGCGCATCTTCCAGATCGACCTCGCCGGTGCGACCGATGTGAAGGACGTCAGCCTGTCGGGCACCAACACGCTGCCCGCCGGGGTGAAGCCGGTGACGAAGACCGCCACCCCCTTCCTCGACATCGCCGCCGCGCTGCAGAAGATGGGGCTGCCGGTGCCGGAGAAGATCGAGGGCATGGCCTTCGGTCCGCGCCTCGCCGATGGCAGCTACACGCTGATCGTCGTCACCGATAACGACTATTCGGTGACGCAGAACGGCGCGGGGACGCAGTTCGACGTGTGCACCAGCGGCGTTAGCGGCAGCGGCACCAGCGCGCAGGTCGCGCTGGGCGCCGCATGCCCGGCCGGCATGACGCTGATCCCCAGCATGGTCTACAGCTTCAAGCTGAGCGAGGCGGAGTATAACGCGCTGTCGGGTGCGGTGCCGGAGCCCGCGACCTGGGCGACGATGGTGCTGGGCTTCGGCCTCGTCGCCGGCGCCGCCCGCCGCCGCCGCAAGGCCGCGGTCGCCTGACCGAGAGACGACGCCCCCGCCCTTCGGGGGATCGTTGCGAAATCCGGCCTTCCACGCCGTAACGCCACCCCGGCGCAGGCCGGGGTCGCGTTACGGCGCGCTTCGAATGAGGGACTGACGCCTTTCGATGATCCCGGCCTTTGCCGCGATGGTGAGGGCGTCTTGCAACGATCGTTGCGGAGATGGGGGCGGGGCAGGGGGCTTCCTTAGGCGCAACGTTCGTGGCGACGCCCCACCCCCGTACCCGGGCACGTTTATAGCAGGACGACCTTAGGTTGACCCGTCATTGCGAGCGGAGCGAAGCAATCCAGAGTAGGATCAAGACGCCCTGGATTGCTTCGCTCCGCTCGCAATGACGACCTTCGTCCGACCTGATGTCATCTCGCTCTACCCGATCAGCAACCCCGCCAGCGCCGCCGACATCAGGTTCGCCAGGCTGCCCGCCACCAGCGCGCGCACGCCCAGCTTGGCGATCATCGGCCGCTGGTTCGGCGCCAAGCTGCCCGTCACCGCCATCTGGATCGCGATCGAGGAGAAATTGGCGAAGCCGCACAGCGCGAAGGTGATGATCGCCACCGTGCGCGGCGACAGCTGCGCCGCCTGCCGGCCAAGGTCGATATAGGCGACGAACTCGTTCAGCACGATCTTCTGCCCGAACAGCCCGCCCGCGATCCCCGCCTCGTTCCACGGGATGTTGAGGAGCAGCATGACGGGCGCGAAGACATAGCCCAGCAGCCCCTGGAACGACAGGTCGGCCAGCCCGAACCAGCGCCCCACGCCGCCCAGCAGCCCGTTCGCCAGCGCGACCAGCGCGACGAAGGCGAGCACCATCGCGCCCACCGCCACGGCCAGCCGGACGCCGGTCTGCGCGCCCTGCGCCGCCGCCATGATGATATTGGCGGGCTTTTCCTCGTCGTGCGTCGCCTCGGGCAGCGGCTCGCCCGGCGTCATCGCCGCTTCGCTCGGCAGCGCGTCGGGGCCCAGGCCCGGGCCGATCCGGCGGCTGTCGGCCAGCGCGATCGCCCGGTTCTCGTCGGGCACGTCGCCCAGCGGCAGCTCCCCCTCGGGCGGCACGCTGCGGTCGGGCATGATGATCTTGGCCATCAGGATCCCGCCCGGCGCCGCCATGAAGCTGGCCGCGAGCAGATATTCGATGCGGATCCCCATCGACGCGTAGGCCGCCAGGATCGTCCCCGCCACGCCCGCCATGCCGCTGGTCATCACCGTGAACAGCTGCGGCGGCGTCAGCCCGGCCAGATACGGCCGGATGACGAGCGGTGATTCGGATTGGCCGACGAAGATGTTCGCCGCCGCGCACAGCGATTCGACCTTCGACGTGCCGACTACCTTCTCGATCGCGCCGCCGACCCAGCGCACGACCAGCTGCATGATCCCCAGATAATAGAGGATCGACACCAGGCTGGCGAAGAAGATGATGACCGGCAGCGCCGCGATCGCGAAGCTCTGCCCGCCCACCGCCGGATCGGCGAGCTTGCCGAACAGGAATTCCGTGCCCCGCTGCGAATAGCCGAGCAGCGCCGCGACCCCTTCGGATGCGGTCGCCAGCGCGGCGCGGCCGGGGCTCCAATACAGGACCATGACCGCGATCAGCGCCTGCAGCGCGAACGCCGCGCCCACCACGCGCAGCCGGATCGCGCGCCGGTCGGTCGAAATCAGCACCGCGATTCCCAGGATCACGGCGATCCCGGCCAGCCCGATCAGCAGGCGGTTCACCGGCGAAAAGTCCCGCGCGTCGCCAGCCCGAAATGTCTCACCGTCACGCCAAACACCCTCTTGCCTCCACCGGCCGCGGCCGAACAGCCCGTTATCACCACAAAACGACCGCGCGGGACAGCCGATTGTACGCGTCCGCGCGGGACGATAGGGTCGGGTGATGGATCATTCCCGCCCGCCCGTCGCCCCGCCTGTCGCGGCATCCATCCCGCCCTCGCTGTTCGGCTTCTCGATCTTCTACGGCGGCATGGTGTGCATCGCCGGGGTGCTCGGCAACAAGCAGGTGGCGCTGGGGCCGCTGGCGGTGGAGGCGGGGATCTTCGCCTTCCTGTTCCTGGTTGTCACCTCCAGCGCGGTCGCCGAACTGCATGGGCCGGCGACCGCGAACCGGCTGGTGCGGGTGGGCTTCATTCCGCTGATCGTGTCGATGATCCTCGCCGTCGTCGTCCTCGCCGTGCCCGCCAGCCCGGCGATGGAGCCCGAACGGGCGCGCGCGTTCGAGCTGATGATGGGCGGTACGCCGCGCATCTGGGCGGGCGGCATCGTCGCCTATGGCATCTCGCAGACGCTGAACGTCACGATCTTTTCCTGGCTGAAGGGGCGGGAGGGGGCGCGCCTGTTGTGGCTGCGCGCGGGGCTCGCCAGCGTGCTCAGCCAGATCGTCGACACGCTGCTGTTCGTGACGATCGCCTTCGCCGGCATCTTCCCGATCGGCGAGCTGCTGCTCGGCCAGATGATCGCGAAGGTCGTGCTGTCGGCCGTGCTGGTGCCGCCCGCCATCTACATCTTCGTGGCGCTCGGCCGCCGGCTGGATCGCGCGCCGGCCAGGGGCTGAGGGGGGAATGGCCGACGTCGCGCTGCTCGCCGCCTGGGTCGCCGGCCGCTCGGTCGCGCGGGGGATCGCGCCGCCGGTCGCGGATCATGGCGGCTGGCGCGTCGATACGGGGACGGAGGCGGAGGTGTGCCGCTGGGTCTTCGCGGCGCCCGGCGCGGGGCTGCTCGGGCTGGCCGATACGATCGCGGCGCCCCGCCACTGGCTGAAATGGTGCGCCGCGCCCGATGCGGTGGCGCTGCCGCCGCGCTGGCGGCCCGAGCCGCTCTGCTGGTTCATGCAGGCGACGGAGCCACCGCCGCCCGCGCCGCCGCTCGCCTCGGGCTACACGATGGCGATGGAGCGGTCGTCGGCCGGAACGGGCGATACCGTCACCGTCCGCATCCTCGCGCCGGACGGCACGCTCGCCGCGAGCGGCTATGGCGGGGAGACGGAGGCCGCGTTCGTCTATGACCGGATCGTCACCGACGCGGCGCATCGCCGCCGGGGGCTGGGCGGGGCGGTGATGGCCGCGCTCCACGCCGCGCGCCGCCGGCCCGATCGTCCGCAGCTGCTCGTCGCGACGGACGCGGGGCGGGCGCTCTACACGCGGCTCGGCTGGACGGTGCTGTCCCCCTATGCCAGCGCGACGATCCCGGCGCTTCCGCTCGCCCCGTCACCCGGCTAAAGGGCCGCCATGACCGATCACACCCCCGACGCGCGCCTGCTCGCCAAGGCCGAGACGCTGACCGAGGCGCTGCCGTACCTCCAGCGCTATGCCGGCAAGACCTTCGTCGTGAAATATGGCGGCCACGCCATGGGCGACCCGGAATTGCAGCGCGATTTCGCGGAGGACGTGGTGCTGCTGAAGGCGGTCGGGATCAATCCCGTCGTCGTCCATGGCGGCGGCCCGCAGATCGGCGCGATGCTGAAGCGGCTGGGCGTCGAATCGCGCTTCGTCAACGGCCTGCGCGTGACCGATGCGGAGACGGCGCAGATCGCGGAAATGGTCCTCGCCGGTTCGATCAACAAGGACATCGTCGGCTGGATCGGCCAGGCCGGCGGCCGCGCGGTCGGCATTTCGGGCAAGGATGCGGGGCTGGTGCTGGCCGAGAAGGTCGGGCGGATGGACCCCGATCCGCTCCAGGGCATCGAGCGGCATGTCGACCTGGGCTTCGTCGGGGAGCCGATCGCGGTCGATCGCCGGATCATCGACACGCTGTCCTCGGCCGGGATCATCCCGGTCATCGCGCCCGTCGGTATCGGCGCGGACGGCCACACCTATAACATCAACGCGGACACGATGGCGGGCGCGGTCGCGGCGGCGATGGGCGCCTCGCGCTTCTTCCTGCTGACCGACGTCGCCGGCGTGCTCGACAAGCAGGGCGAGCTGCTCACCTCGCTCGACCCGGCGCGCGTCGCGGAACTGCGCGCGGACGGCACGATCACCGGCGGCATGATCCCCAAGATCGAGACGTGCGTCGCCGCCGTCCAGTCGGGCGTCGACGCCGCCGTCATCCTCGACGGCCGCATCCCGCACGCGATGCTGCTGGAAATCTTCACCCGCGCCGGCGCGGGCACGCTGGTCAGCGCGAAGCACGGCCTGCGCGACTAGAGCGGAATGACATGACCCGGCCCAAAGCCGAGCCCCTCCCCTGAAGGGGAGAGGGTAAATCCCTTCACGCCGTTCGCCGCCGCCGCCAGTCCGCCGCCGACTGGCCCCAGGCATCGACGCGAAAGCCGTCCAGCGGGGCGGGCAGCGTGACCGGCCCCCGATTGGTGGCACCAAGGCCTTGGGCAAGGCGGATGGAGGGGGCATTGTCCGGGTGGATCGTGTGGATCACCTCGCTCCAGCCGAGCACGTCGACCGCATAGTCGATCGCCGCCACCGCCGCCTCGCGCGCATAGCCGCGCCCGGCATAGTCGCGGGAGAGGCCCCAGCCCACCTCGGTGCCCGGCCAGCCCTCCGGCTGCCACGGCCCAATCCGGCCGATCCACTCGCCGCTAGCCCGTTCGATTACCGCGAACATCGAGAAGCCGCGGACCATCCACGCGCCCGCCATCGTGCACAGCGATCGCCACGCGACGCTGCGCGGCTGCGGCCCGCCCAGGAAGCGCATCGTCTCCGGGTCCGCATAGAACGCCGCCCACGCCTCGAAATCCTCGCCCGACAGCGGGCGCAGGATCAGCCGTTCGGTGGTCAGCGTCGGGCCGGTCATCCCCAGCGGCCCTTCAACGCCAGCATCGCGAGCGCCGCCTTGGCCGCCTCGCCGCCCTTGTCCTTCTGCGCGGGGTCGGCGCGGACCAGCGCCTGCGCCTCGTTCTCGACCGTCAGGATGCCGTTGCCGATGGCGAGGCCGTCCATGGTCAGCGCCATGATGCCCCGCGCGCTTTCGCCCGCGACGATCTCGAAATGATAGGTCTCGCCCCGGATCACGACGCCGAGCGCGACGAACGCGTCATAGCGGTCCGCCGCCAGCGCGATCGCGCCGGGCACTTCCAGCGCGCCGGGCACGGTGACGGTTTCGTGGCTGTGCCCCGCCGCCTCGATCGCCGCGCGCGCGCCGGCGAGCAGCTGGTCGTTCAGATGGTCGTAGAAGCGCGCCTCGACGATCAGCACATGCGCCATGGTCATTCCTCGATTCGGCGCTCGTCGACGATCGACAGGCCATAGCCGTCGAGCCCCACGAGCGTGTGGTGGGTGTTGGTCAAGAGGATCATGTCGTGGACGCCCAGCTCCGCCAGGATCATCGCGCCGACGCCATAGTCGCGCAGTTCCTCCATCGGCACCTCCACCTGCTCGCCCGCGTGGCGGCGAACGGCGGTGGTGAAGGCGTCGGCGCGCTGGCGGTTGATGAGCACGATGACGCCCGATCCCTCGGCGGCGATCATCTCCATCGACCGTTGCAGCATCCGGCTGCGGTCGCTTTCCTCGCCGAACACGTCGGCGAAGGGGGACAGCGCGTGCATCCGCACCAGCACCGGCCGCGCCACGTCCAGCCGGCCCTTGACCAGCGCGACCTGCTCCGTCCCCGTCGCGGTGTTGCGATAGGCGCGCACCGCCCATTCGCCGCCCCAGCGGCTGGTGAAGCGCGTCTCCGACACCAGGGAGACGAGATGATCGTAGCGGCGGCGATAGGCGATCAGGTCGCGGATCGTGCCGATCTTCAGCCCGTGCAGCTGCGCGAAGGCGACCAGGTCGTCCATTCGCGCCATCGTGCCGTCCTCGTTCATGATCTCGCAGATCACGCCCGAGGGGTTGAGGCCGGCGAGGCGCGACACGTCGACCGCCGCCTCGGTATGGCCCGCGCGCACCAGCACGCCGCCATCGCGCGCGACCAGCGGAAAGACATGGCCCGGCGTCACGATATCGGCGCGCCCCTTGGCCGCGTCGATCGCCACCGCGATCGTGCGCGCGCGGTCGGCGGCGGAAATGCCCGTCGTCACCCCCTCGCGCGCCTCGATCGAGACGGTGAAGGCGGTTTCGTGCCGGGTGCCGTTGTTGCGGCTCATCAGGTCGAGGCCCAGTTCCTCGACCCGGGTCCGCGCCATGGCGAGGCAGATCAGCCCGCGCCCGTGCCGCGCCATGAAGTTGATCTTCTCCGGCGTCGCCATCTGCGCGGGGATGACGAGGTCGCCCTCGTTCTCGCGATCCTCGTCGTCGACCAGCACGAACATGCGGCCGTTGCGCGCCTCGTCGATGATCTCCTCGGGGCTCGACAGGAAGGCGTGGGGCAGGCGGGCGACTTCAGCGGGGACGGACACGATACTGCTCCATGCGTTGCAGATAGCGGGCGAGCACGTCGATCTCGACGTTCACGCTATCGCCCGCGCGCAGGTCGCCCAGCGTGGTCGCGCCCTGCGTATGCGGGATGATGTTGACGCCGAAGCGGGTCGCCTCGGCCTGATCCTCGACGCGGTTGACGGTCAGCGACACGCCGTCGATCGTCACCGACCCCTTGGGCGCGACGAACGGGGCGAGCGCGGGCGGCAGCGCGAAATCGACGCGCAGCGAATCGCCGTCGGGGGCGATGGCGGCGACGGTCGCGACCCCGTCGACATGGCCGGTCACGATATGGCCGCCCAGTTCCTCGCCCAGCCGCAGCGCGCGTTCCAGGTTCAGGCGCCGGCCCTCGCGCCACTGGTCGGCGGTGCGCGCGATCGTCTCGCCCGACACATCGACCGCGAACCATCCGGGGCCCTTGTCGACCACGGTCAGGCATACGCCCGAACAGGCGATGGAGGCGCCCAGATCGACGCTGCCGGTGTCGTAGGCGGTGTCGATCACGACACGCGCGTCGCCGCGCCGCTCGACCTGCCGGATGGTGCCTATGTCGGTGACGATGCCGGTGAACATGGGGTGCGCTCGTAGACCTCAAGCCGGTCGATGCCAAGCTGACGCGCATCGTGGAGCTGCCAGCGGCCATGTGCCGATCCGAGATCGACGAGGCCGATCGCGCCGATCGAGGGCAGGCCGCCGCCGATGACGATGGGCGCGCGGTAGAGAAGCAGCCGGTCGACCAGCCCCGCCGCCAGGAACGCGGCGGCGGTGCCCGCGCCGCCCTCGACAAGCAGGTGATCGCCGGGAAGGGTGCCGATGGCGGCGGGGGCGGGGATGATCGTCCACCCCTCGTCCCCCGCGAAGGAGGGGGAGGATGACAGGACGACCCGCTGCGGACTGCGCGCTTCCAGCCCCGGCAGGCGTACGTCGAGGGTCGGGCGGTCCGCCTCCCATGTCCCCCGGCCGACGAGGATCGCCTCGTGGCGGGCGCGTTCGAGATGGGCGTGCGCGCGCGCCTCCGCGCCGGTGATCCAGCGGCTGGTGCCATCGGCGAGCGCGATGCAGCCGTCGAGCGAGGTGGCGAGCTTCAGCGTCACGAACGGGCGGCCCATCGCCTGCCGCGTCAGGAACCCCGCCATCATCCGCCGCGCATCCGCCGCGCCGACCCCCGTCGTCACCGCCACGCCCGCCGCCGCCAGCCGCGCCAGCCCCTTGCCGGCGGTACGCGGATCGGGGTCCTGAATCGCGACGACGACGCGGCCGATCCCCGCCGCCACCAGCAGGTCGCTGCACGCCGGTCCGCGCGCGGAGACATGCGCGCACGGTTCCAGCGTGACATAGGCAGTTGCGCCGCGCGACTTCTCCCCCGCCTCTGCCAGTGCCATCGCCTCGGCATGGGGGCGACCGCCCGGCTGCGTCCAGCCGCGCCCGACGACGCGGCCGTCCGCCACGATCACGCAGCCGACATTGGGATTGGGCGCGCATCGCCCGCGTCCGCGCGCCGACAGCGCCAGCGCGGCGGCCATCCAGCGCGCATCCTCCATCGCGAGCGTCAGAGGCCCCAGCGGGACAGCGCGTCGTCCATCTTCTTGAAGCCCGCCTGCCGCTTTTCCTGCGCGGCCTTCTGCTCGGCCATCGCCTTCGCCTTGATCGGCGCGTCGATCGCCTGCTGCGCGCGGATCTGCGCCTCCGTCCGGTCGGCGCGCCATTGCTGGACGTAGACGATGTCGCGCTTGTAGGTCGGCTCGACCGCGCTGTCCTTCGCGAAGGCGTAGATGAAGAAGCCGGTGATCAGCATCGCGGCGGCGAGGAAGCCCAGCTCGTACGTCTCCCGCCCCGCCAGGAACAGGCGCAGGTCGCGATAGGCGCGAAGCGGGGACATACGGCCGAAAAAGTCCATGACGCCCAAGATAGGATGACGCAGCCCGCCGCGCCAGTGCGGGCTGTCGGTGGCGCGCGCGGTGAGCGGCTCCGGCCGGTATCGGGTCGATCATGCCCCGCAGCATGATCCGGACGGCACGGCGCGCCGTCCACCCGACACCGGCCGGAACCGCTCGCTCATGCGAGGTTTCCGATGCGCTCTCAGCCGTCGGTCAGCACGAAGGTGACGGTCATCGTCCGCCACGCCGCCTCCGCCACGCCGTCGCGCGTGCCGGGGCGGAAGCGCCAGCGCGACAGCGCCTGCCGCTCGGTCGCGCGCCAGAAGGCGTCGCTGGTCGCGCTGACCCGCTCCACCTGCTTCACCCGGCCATCGGTGCCGACCAGCACGCGCACCGTCACCTTGCCGCTCGCCCCCGCGCGCTGTTCGGACGGGGGATAGGCGGGCTGGAAATCGGCGGCGTAGCGCGGGTCGATGCCCGGTGCGACGATCACCGGCGCGGCCTTCACCTCCGGCGTCGCGGAGGCGCCCGTGCCGGTGCCGCCCGTCACGGTGCCAAGGTCCGCCGCCGGCACCGTGAAGTCCGTCGCGGCCGGCACCTGCCAGTCGCTGGCCCTGGGCATGGGGATCGGCGGCAGTGGCGCGTCGATCCGCGCGCGCGGGGCCGCCTGCATCCGGGGCTGCGGCACGGGGTCGAGCGGCGGTGGCGGCTCGATCGGCACGCGATAGGTGGTCAGCGGGGGATCGGCCGGCGCCAGCGTCTTGACGAACGGCGCCGCGACCATCAGCGCGCCGACGACAGCGGCGTTGATGCCCAGCGCAGCGGCTATGCCGCCGGGACTGAACCGGCGCTCTCCCGTATAACGATCCGCATACATGCACCCGTCTCCTCGAATGAGAGTGAGCGAGTCGGCCGTTTCGCACCCGTGATGGTACGCCTTCCGCTACGGCATGCAAGTGGTTCCGGCGATCAGCCCGCGGACAGGCGCGCCATCGCCCGCTCGCGCCCGATCAGCGGCAGGAGCGCGGCCATGTCGGGCCCGTGATCGCGCCCGGTCAGCGCGCGGCGCAGCGGCAGGAACAGCGCCCTGCCCTTGCGCCCGGTCGCGGTCTTCAGCGCGCCGGTCAGCGCGTGCCAGGGATCGCCCGCCCAGTCGATCTCCGCCGCGATCCGCGCCGCGTCGGTCAGAAAGGCGCGGTCATCCGCCTCGGGCGCGGGCGCCGCGACCGGCCCCTCAATCACCTGCCACCAGTCGGCGGCGTCCGCGATCGTCTCCAGGTTCGGGCGTACCGCGTCCCACGCGGCGGCGTCCATGCCGCCGGGCAGCCGGTCGGCGACGGCGGCGAAGTCCATCTGGTGGATGATCCGCGCGTTCAGCTGCGCCAGCTCCGCCTCGTCGAACCGTGCGGGCGCGCGGCCGAACCGGGCGAAGTCGAACGTCTCGATCAGCGGCGCGGCGTCGTCATGCGGCTCGACGGGATCGCTCGTCCCGATCCGGGCGAGCAGCGCGCGCACGGCGGCGGGCTCGATCCCGATCTCGCGGAAATGATCGACGCCCAGCGAGCCCAGCCGCTTCGACAGCTTGCCCTCCGCGCCCGTCAGCAGCGCGGCATGGGCGAAGGCGGGCAGCGCGGCGCCCATCGCGTCGAACATCTGCACCTGCAGCGCGGTGTTGGAAACGTGATCCTCGCCGCGCACGACATGCGTCACGCCCATGTCGATATCGTCGATCGCGGAGGGCAGCATGTACAGCCACGATCCGTCCGCGCGGCGCACCACCGGATCGCTCATCGTCGCCGGATCGAAGCTCTGGGGCCCGCGCACCAGATCGTCCCACTGGATCGCCGCGTCGTGATCGAGGCGGAAGCGCCAGTGCGGCGGGACCCCCGCCGCCGCCAGCGCCGCCCGCTCCGCGTCCGTCAGGCGCAGCGCCGCCCGGTCGTAGACGGGGGGCAGGCCGCGCCCCAGCAGGATCTTGCGCTTCAGGTCCAGCTCCTGCGCGCTCTCATAGGCGGGATAGATGCGCCCCGCCGCGACCAGCGCGTCGAACCGCGCCCGATACAGCGCGAACCGCTCCGACTGGCGATGGACCGCGTCGGGGGTCAGGCCCAGCCAGGCGAGATCGGCGTGGATCGCCTCGACGAACCGCTCCTCGCTGCGCTCAGCATCGGTATCGTCGATGCGCAGCAGGAAGCGGCCGCCCGTCTTCTGCGCCCACAACCAGTTGTGCAGCGCGGTGCGGATATTGCCGACATGCAGCCGGCCGGTGGGCGAGGGCGCAAAGCGGGTGGTAATGGTCATGACGGGACGCCCTAGAGCCTGATCCCCTCACGGGGAAGCGGTCGACGCCGCAGGGATTCAGCTGCGCTGGATCCCACCCCAGGGCGCAAAGGACCCTTTCGCTACCCGCACCGGACGCTAAAGGGGGCGCGGTCGCGGGGAGTCACGAACATGAAACTCATCACCGGTAATTCGAATCTGCCGCTCGCCCAGGCGGTGGCCGGCTATCTCGAGATACCGCTGGCGGAGGCGCTGGTCCGCCGCTTCGCCGACGAGGAGATCTTCGTCGAGGTGCAGGAGAATGTGCGCGGCGAGGATGTGTTCGTCCTCCAGTCGACCGGCTACCCCGCCAACGACAATCTGATGGAACTGCTCATCATCATCGACGCGCTGAAGCGCGCCTCGGCGCGGCGCATCACGGCGGTGATCCCGTACATGGGCTATGCCCGGCAGGACAGGAAGCCGGGCCCGCGCACGCCGATCTCGGCCAAGCTGGTCGCCAACCTCATCACCGTCGCGGGCGCCGACCGCGTCCTGTCGGTGGACCTGCATGCCGGGCAGATCCAGGGCTTCTTCGATATCCCGACCGACAACCTCTATGCCGCGCCGGTCATGTCGGCGGACATCCTGGCGCGGTTCCAGGGGCGCAACCTGATGGTCGTATCGCCCGACGTCGGCGGCGTGGTGCGCGCGCGCCAGCTCGCCAAGCGGCTCGACAACGCGCCGCTCGCGATCGTCGACAAGCGGCGCGAGCGCGCGGGCGAATCGGAGGTGATGAACATCATCGGCGACGTCGAGGGCCGCTTCTGCATCCTGATCGACGATATCGTCGATTCGGCGGGCACGCTGTGCAACGCGGCGGCGGCGCTGCGCGAGGCCGGGGCGGAAGACGTCGTCGCCTATGTCACGCACGGCGTGCTGTCGGGCGGCGCGGTCGCGCGGGTCGCGGGGTCGGCGCTGACGGAGCTGGTCATCACCGATTCGATCGGCAACCACGAATCGATCGGCACGGTCGGCAAGATCCGCTACCTGCCCATCGCCCCGCTGCTGGGCGAGGCGATCAAGCGCATCGCCGACGAGACCAGCGTCTCCAGTCTGTTCGACTGAGTCGCGTCAACGGGCGGTTCCGGCCCGCTCCCCCTCCCGGCCATCCATCCAGGATACCCTGTGGGTGGCCGGGTGGGGGAGCGGGCCGGAACCGCAGAACGCGCTTCTGCGCGTTCTCGAACAACGCCCTCAGCGCCCCATCGCGACCAGATGCTCCAGCACGCGGGGGTGCAGCGGGCGGGTGAAGACGCAGGCATATTGCCCCGCCTGACGCCGCGTCACCTTCGCCTCGATCGGTGCGAGGCCGGGCAGCGTCAGCCACACCGCCGCCTCCGGCTCCAGCGCGAACGGCGTCGTCGCGCGAAAGCCGACCGCCGACACGTCGGTCATCTCCAGGTCGAACCGGCTCTGCTCGGCATCGCGCAGGTGCGCGGGCAGGGACACGGTGCGGCGCGGCGCGGCTCGCAGGTCGTGACGGGATGACGATCCGGCGGATGAGGGGGCGGAATGATGGTCCATGACGCGCGATCCTGCGCGCGCGGGCGTTAAGGGCGGGTTGAGGCCGTCCGCTCCGCCCCGGCGCGGGGCGCACGCACGCCGGCGCGGGCGCGCGCCTTCAGCTGCGCCTTCAGATCCTCCGGCTTCGGCGCGACGAGGAAGCCGAACGACACGTTGCCCTCCTTCGTCTCGACGACATGGTGCAGCCGGTGCGCCTGTACGATCCGCTTCATGTAGCGCGATTTCGGCAGGTAGCGCGTGGGGATGCGCTGGTGGACGATGATGTCGTGGAAGCCGAAATAGATCGCGCCATAGGCGGCGATCCCCGCGCCGATCCACGCGAAGCCCGGCCACCAGCCCAGCTGCACCCCGCCCAGCAGCAGCACGAACGAGGGTACGGCGAAGATCGCGGCGTACAGGTCGTTCAGTTCCCAGTTGCCGGTGCGCGGACGGTGGTGGCTTTCATGCAGGAACCAGCCCGGCCCGTGCATGATCCAGCGATGCGCGGCATAGGCGAACGCCTCCATGCCGATGACGGTGAGCGTGAACAACAGGGCGCCGACGGGCCAGGACATGACAGTTCCATCTATTGCATTGCATTCGCAACAACGATTCCTCCACCTTTGCCGGAGCAGGGTGGATTCGCGGGCCCGCATGTGCAAAGGGCCCTGTCAGTCCCGATAGCATCATAAGGCGAGGCCGCCCATGAACATCCACGAATATCAGGCGAAGGAATTGCTGGCGAAGTTCGGCGTTCCCGTTCCGGCCGGCTTTGCCGCCATGTCCGTCGAAGAGGCGGTCGAAGCCTCGAAGAAGCTGCCCGGGCCGCTCTACGTCGTCAAGGCGCAGATCCATGCGGGCGGCCGCGGCAAGGGCAAGTTCAAGGAACTCAGCCCCGAAGCGAAGGGCGGCGTCCGCCTTGCGAAGACCGAGGACGAGGTGCGCCACGCCGCCACCGAGATGCTCGGCAACACGCTCGTCACGATCCAGACGGGAGAGGCCGGCAAGCAGGTCAACCGCCTGTATGTGACCGACGGCGTCGACATCGCGAAGGAATTCTACCTCGCGCTGCTCGTCAACCGCGCGACCGGCCGCATCTCGATGGTCGCCTCGACCGAGGGCGGCATGGATATCGAGACGGTGGCGCACGACACGCCGGAGAAGATCCACTCGATCGATATCGACCCGGCCACCGGCTTCCAGGGCCATCACGGCCGCGCCGTCGCCGCCGCGCTGCAGCTGAAGGGCGATCTGGCCAAGCAGGCCGCCAACGTCGCGTCGAAGCTGTACGACGCGTTCCTGGGCACCGATGCCGAGCAGATCGAGATCAACCCGCTCGCCGTCACCGATGACGGCAAGCTGATGGTGCTCGACGCCAAGGTCGGCTTCGACGGCAACGCGATGTTCCGTCACAAGGATCTCGCCGAGCTGCGCGACGAAACCGAAGAGGACGCGATGGAGCTGGAGGCGTCGAAGTACGACCTGGCGTACATCAAGCTCGACGGCGACATCGGTTGCATGGTCAACGGCGCGGGCCTCGCCATGGCGACGATGGACATCATCAAGCTGAACGGCATGTTCCCGGCCAACTTCCTCGACGTGGGCGGCGGCGCCAACAAGGAGAAGGTGACGGCCGCGTTCAAGATCATCCTGTCCGATCCGGCGGTGAAGGGCATCCTGGTCAACATCTTCGGCGGCATCATGCGCTGCGACATCATCGCGGAGGGCATCGTCGCGGCCGCCAAGGAAGTGAACCTGTCGGTGCCGCTGGTCGTCCGGCTGGAGGGCACGAACGTGCAGCAGGGCAAGGACATCCTGGCCAATTCGGGCCTCGCCATCGTCCCCGCCAACGATCTGGGCGATGCCGCCAAGAAGATCGTCGCCGAGGTGCAGAAGGCGGCCTGATCGCCAATGCGATAAGATCGGCAAAGGGGGCTCGGGCGGCAACGTCCGGGCCCCCTTTTCGTTAGTGTCGAGTAACCTCCCCTCCCCTTCAGGGGAGGGGCCGGGGGTGGGGCGTTCCCGCATATGCTCCGCCCGTGGTGACCATCCCCAACCTCCGCCCTGAAGGGGATGGATAGGGGAGCATCACCATACCGGACTTGCGAAAACCATCGGTTTACGTTTAGGGAAAGCGCGAACCGGTTATTGGATCGAGAGGAGCCCCGATGAAGGTGCTGGTGCCGGTCAAGCGGGTGCTTGACTATAATGTGAAGCCTCGGGTGAAGGCGGATGGCAGCGGGGTCGACCTCGCCAACGTCAAGATGAGCATGAACCCGTTCGACGAAATCGCGGTCGAGGAGGCGATTCGCCTTCGCGAAAAGGGCGCGGCGACGGAGATCGTCGTCGTCTCGATCGGCGAGCCCAAGGCGCAGGAAACGCTGCGTACCGCGCTGGCGATGGGCGCGGACCGCGCGATCCTCATCACCTCCGAGACGAAGGTGGAGCCGCTGGGCGTCGCCAAGCTGCTCGCCAAGGTGGTCGAGGAGGAGCAGCCCGGCCTCGTCATCCTCGGCAAGCAGGCGATCGACGACGACAACAACCAGACCGGCCAGATGCTGGCGGGCCTGCTCGGCTGGGCGCAGGGCACCTTCGCCAGCAAGGTCGAGATCGCCGGCGAGCAGGCGGTCGTGACGCGCGAGGTCGATGGCGGGCTGGAGACGGATACGCTGAAGCTGCCGGCGATCGTCACCACCGACCTGCGCCTCAACGAGCCGCGCTACGCCACGCTGCCCAACATCATGAAGGCGAAGTCGAAGCCGCTGGCGACGAAGACGGCCGCCGATCTGGGCGTCGACGTGACCCCGCGTCTCACCACGCTGAAGGTGGCCGAGCCCGCCTCGCGCGCGGCGGGCATCAAGGTCGCCAATGTCGACGAGCTGGTCACGAAGCTGAAGGCGATGGGAGTGGCGAAGTGAAGACGCTGGTCTGGGTCGAGCATGACGGCTCGACGGTAAAGGACGCAACGCTGGCCGCGGTCACCGCCGCGGGCAAGCTGGGCGAGGTGCATCTGCTGGTCGCGGGCCAGGGCGTCGACGCGGTGGCGCAGGCCGCCGCGAAGATCGCGGGCGTCGGCAAGGTCCATGTCGCCGACGACGCGGCCTATGCCCATGCGCTGGCGGAGAATGTCGCGCCGCTGGTCGTCGAGCTGATGGGCCATCACGACGCGTTCGTCGCCCCCGCGACGACGACGGGCAAGAACATCGCGCCGCGCGTCGCCGCGCTGCTCGACGTGATGCAGATCTCCGAGGTGCTGTCGGTCGAGGGGCCGGACACGTTCACGCGGCCGATCTATGCCGGCAACGCGATCGCGACGGTGCAGACGTCCGATGCCAAGAAGGTGCTGACGGTGCGCGGCACCGCCTTCGACAAGGCGGCGGCAGAGGGCGGCAGCGGCACGGTAGAGGCGGTGGCGTCGACCGGCGACGCCGCGCTGTCGCAGTTCACGGGTTCCGAAATCGCGGCGAACGCACGCCCGGAACTCACCAGCGCGAAGATCATCGTGTCGGGCGGCCGGGCGCTGGGATCGGAAGAGCAGTTCCACGCGCTGATCGACCCGCTGGCGGACGCGCTGGGCGCCGGCGTCGGTGCATCGCGCGCGGCGGTCGACGCCGGCTATGCCCCCAACGACTATCAGGTCGGTCAGACCGGCAAGATCGTCGCGCCCGAAGTCTATGTCGCGGTCGGCATCTCCGGCGCGATCCAGCATCTGGCGGGCATGAAGGATTCCAAGGTCATCGTCGCGATCAACAAGGATGAGGACGCGCCGATCTTCCAGGTCGCCGATATCGGCCTGGTCGGCGACCTGTTCACCGTCGTACCGGAACTGACCGGCAAGCTGTAACCCGCCCCGCGCCCGCCCCTCCAACCCGGGAGGGGCGGGCAGGGTCTGGAGTGAGACGGCGTCAGGTCGAACGAAGTTCGTCGTTGCGAGCGAAGCGAAGCAATCCAGGGCGTCCTGATCCGGCTCTGGATTGCTTCGCTCCGCTCGCAATGACGGGTCAACCTGACGTCCCGCTGTTCCAGGCGGCGACCCGGAGGACCTTTTCCATCGTCACCCGCTCGAGTCGCTCACCCGCGATCTCCACCGTCTCGTGCTCGACGACGGTAAACCCCATCGCCGCGAAGGCCGGTTGCGCCATCAGGCTGGCATGGACCCACAGGCGGGGTTCGCCGCGCTCGCGGGCCAGCCGCTCGACCTGCGTGAACAGCCGACGGAACAGGCCCGTCCCCTGCGCCTCCGGCCGGATATAGGCGAAGTCGACATAGCCGTCCGCCGCCAGGCTGATGAAGCCCGCGATCCCGCCCGCGTTCCGCGCGATCGCGATCGCCTGTCCGTCGAGGCGCGCCGCCCATGCATCGCCCCGGCGCGGGCTCGGCGCCCAGGCTGCGCGCTGCCGTTCGGTGTAGAGGCTGGGCCCGCGCCGCACCGCGTCGAACAGCACGTCCGCCAGCGCGTCATGGTCCGACCGGACGGCCCATTCGATATCGCCCACCGCATGCATGGGCCTTGGCCTAACGCGCGGCCCCGCGCGCGGCAATCGCGCGCCTGCCGATCGCGGTCAGGCTTCGCGATCGTCCCGGTCGCCGCCGTCCGCCAGCGCCATGCGCAGCCGCGTCACTTCGACGTTCAGCGCGTCCAGCGCCTCGATCGACAGGCCGGACCGCGCGATCATCGCATCCGACAGGCAGCCGCTCTCCTCGCGCAGCGCGCGGCCGCGATCGGTCAGCGTCACGCGCACCTGCCGCTCGTCATGCGGATCGCGCGTACGGGTCACGAGGCCCGCCGCCTCCAGCCGCTTGACCAGCGGCGTGATCGTGCTCGACTCGAGCGACAGCCGCGCCGCGATGCCGCCCACGGTGCGCGCATCCTCGTCCCACAGTGCGCCGAGCACGAGGAACTGCGGATAGGTGATGCCCATCGCATCCAGCATCGGCTTGTAGAGGCGATTGATCGCCATGCTGGTCGCGTAGAGCGAGAAGCAAAGCTGCCGATCGAGGGGCACGGGGGAAACCATGCGTTTCCATATCGCGATACATATCGGCTGGACAAGGACCGAGACCTAGCCTATTTCAGTATCACGATATATTTTACAGCGATAAGGAAATCCTGATGGCCGTAGACGTCAAGTACCGCACCACCGCCCACGCCACCGGCGGCCGCGATGGCCATGCCGCGGTCGAGGGCGGCGGTTTCCAGGTCACGCTGTCGACTCCGCGCGAACTCGGCGGCGCGGGTGGCGACGGCGCCAATCCCGAACAGCTGTTCGCGGCGGGCTATTCGGCCTGTTTCGTCGGCGCGATGAAGGCGGTCGCCCCCTCGCTGCAACTGAAGGTGCCGGCGGATGCGAAGGTCACCGCGACGGTCGGCATCGGTCCCCGGTCGGAAGGTGGCTTCGGCATCACCACCGACCTCGTGGTCGACCTGCCGGGCCTGGACCGCGCCGATGCGGAGCGGCTGGTCGAAGCCGCGCATCAGGTCTGCCCCTATTCGAACGCGACGCGGGGCAATGTCGATGTCGGCCTGACCGTTGCCTGAGCGATCGGGCGCCTGACCCGACCGGCGCCCGATCCCGCACCCCATCCCCGGCGATACGCTCCCCCGGATCGCCGGGTGATCCGCACGGGCCGGCCTCTTCCCTCCGGCCCGTGCGGCCTTCCCCGCCGCTCAGGCGGGCCGCTTGTAATAGTGGAAGACGAACCATTGCGCGGCCGGCTGCCACCCCTCCGCCGCCGCGCCGTCCCACACCCCCGCGACGCGGACATGCGCCCAGCGCCGGTCTGTCTGGCGGAACAACAGCCGCGTGGCGTCGACATCGACCAGCTCGCGCCCGGCCTGCCCCTCCTCGTCCAGCAGGTCCTGCTCGCTCGCCGCGCCGGTGCCGGGGGTGACGACGATCGTGCCGAACGGCGCCGGCTGGCGCGGCCCTGCGCCGAACCGCTGTTGCGCCGCCTGCTTGCTGATGCCGAGCAGCTGGCCCACTTCCGTCCAGCTCATCCCCGCGCGGCGGCCCGCCTCCACCCAGCGGTGCAGCGTCGCCTTGGCTTCCTCGGCGGCGACTTGCGCGGCCTCGATCATCGGGCGATACTGGCGCTGTCGCTCGCCGCTGAACCGGCCGAGCGCGGTTTCCACGAAGCTGCGGGGCAGGTCGGCGGTCTGTTCGCGCAACGCCGCTTCCAGATGCGGGGGCATGGCTTCTCTCTCGGTCAGGTCAGGGTTGATCGTCCTTAATGCCCCGTTGATGGTCAACGGCGCGTTGACTGTCAAACCCCGGTGAGACGCGCAGCAGCGCATAGCCCACCACCGCCGACAGCAGCGACCCGCCCAGCACCCCCAGCCGCACCGCATCGGCGAGCGCCGCATCGCCCGGAAAGGCGAGC
This sequence comes from uncultured Sphingomonas sp., assembly GCA_913775975.1. Lineage (GTDB taxonomy): Bacteria > Pseudomonadota > Alphaproteobacteria > Sphingomonadales > Sphingomonadaceae > Sphingomonas. The sequence goes on from CAJYLQ010000030.1 coordinate 33,869, forward strand.
TGGCCGATGAACAGGCTCATCGTGAAGCCGATGCCGGCGAGCAGCGCGATGCCATGGATCTGGCGCCAGTTCGCGCCACCGGGGCGCGGCGCCATGCCCAGCCGCGCGCTCAGCCAGATGCTGCCCATCAGCCCCGCCTGCTTGCCCAGGAACAGCCCCAGCGCGATTCCGACGACCAGCGGATGCGCCAGCGCGGCCGGCCCGATCCCCGTCAGCGACACGCCCGCATTGGCGAAGGCGAACAGCGGCACGATCCCGAACGCGACCCAGGGGTGCAGCGCGTGCTCCAGCCGCTGAAGCGGCGAGGCGGCTCGGGCTGCCGTCGAAGGGAGCTGGGGCGCGGGGGCGAGCGGCACGGTCAGCGCCGCCAGCACGCCCGCCACCGTCGCATGGACGCCCGATCGCAGCATCAGCAGCCACAGCAGCGCGAACGCGATCAGGTACGGCGCCAGCCGCCGCACGCCGATGCGGTTCATCGCCACCATCGCCGCCAGCACCCCCGCCGCGCCCGCCAGCGCGCCAAGGTCGATATGGTCGGTATAGAACAGCGCGATGATCGCCACCGCGCCCATGTCGTCGACGATCGCGACCGCGGTCAGGAAGATCACGAGCGCGGGCGGCACCCGCCGGCCGAGCAGCGCGACGACGCCGACCGCGAAGGCGATGTCGGTCGCGGCGGGGATTGCCCAGCCGCGCGCCAGTCCCGGCTCTCCGCCGGCGATCGCCAGATAGACCAGCGCGGGCACCGCCATCCCCGCCGCCGCCGCGATGAACGGCAGCGTCCGCCGCGCGGGCTGCGCCAGCCCACCGCACACCAGCTCGCGCTTGATCTCCAACCCGACGAGCAGGAAGAACACCGCCATCAGCCCGTCATTGACCCACAGATGCGTCGTCATCGGCCCCAGCGCGGGGCTGAGCACGGGGCCTGTGTGCCAGTGGAGGAAGGCGGCATAGGCACCGCGTGTCGCGTCCAGATTGGCCGCCACCATCGCCAGCAGCGTGGCGGCGATCAGCACGATCCCGCCCGCCGCCTCCGCCGCCAGAAACGCCCGCAGCGCCGAAACCGGGCGCACCCGGCCCAGGCGCCGCAACCCCATCAGGCCGACCCCACCCGGCCGAGCGCGTCGGCGATCAGCGCGCGGCTGTTGGCGATGCCGTACAGCTTGATGAAGCTGCCCATGCGCGGCCCCTGCGACGATCCCAGCAGCGTTTCATACAGCGCCCTGAACCAGTCGCGCAGCTCTGCGAACCCTTCCGTCTTGCCGATCTCGTAGACGATGTTCTGGATATCCTCCGCGCTCGCGTCCTCGGGCAGGGCGGCGAGTTCGCGGTCCAGCCGTTCGAGCGCGGCGACCTCCACCCCCTCGGGCGCGCGGCGCTGCAGCGTCGGCGCGACGAAATCGCGGGCATAGGCCAGCGCATGGCCGATCAGCCGGTCGAGCGCGGGATACTTCGCCGGATCGGCATCGGGAACATAGTTCGCCAGATAGCCCCAGACCTGCTCCTTCGTCGCCTCGCCCATAACGCCGACCAGGTTCAACAGCAGCCCGAACGTCACCGGCAGCGCCTCGTCCGGCACCGTGCCGTCATGGATGTGGTGGACGGGGTTGCCCAGCCGCTGCTTCAGTTCCTGGCCCGCATAATTGCCGCGGAACTGCCAGTACTCGTCGACCGCGCGCGGGATGACGCCCATGTGCAGCTGCTTCGCCTTCTTCGGCTCGCGATAGGCGAAGAAGGCCAGGCTCTCCTCGGGGCCATAGGTCAGCCACTGTTCGATCGACAGGCCGTTGCCCTTGGACTTGGAGATCTTCTGCCCTTGTTCGTCGAGGAACATCTCGTAATTGAAGCCCTCGGGCGGGCGGGCGCCCAGCACGCGGGCGATCTTGCCCGACTGCGTCACCGAATCGATCAGGTCCTTGCCCGCCATCTCGTAATCGACGCCCAGCGCGACCCAGCGCATCGCCCAGTCGACCTTCCATTGCAGCTTCGACAGGCCGCCCAGCGCGGATTGCTCGACGCGCGCGCCGTCCTCGTCGGTGAAGGCGATCGTGCCCGCATCGGCGTCGATCACCTCGACCGGCACCTGCAGCACGACGCCGGTGGTGGGAGAGATCGGCAGCACCGGCGAATAGGTCGCGGCCCGCTCCGCGCGCAGCGTCGGCAGCATCACCGCCTGGATCGCGTCGAAATGCTTCAGCACCAGCCGCAGCGCATCGTCGAACCGGCCCGACGTGTAATAGTCCGTCGACGAGGCGAATTCGTAGTCGAAGCCGTACTGGTCCAGGAAGCTGCGCAGCCGGGCATTGTTGTGCGCGGCGAAGCTGTCATGCGTGCCGAACGGATCGGGGATCCGCGTCAGCGGCTTGCCCAGATGTTCGCGCAGCATGTCGCCGTTGGGCACGTTGTCGGGCACCTTGCGCAGCCCGTCCATGTCGTCGCTGAACGCGATCAGCCGCGTCGGCCGGTCGGACAGCGCGTGGAAGGCGTTGCGCACCATCGTCGTGCGCAGCACCTCGTTGAACGTGCCGATATGCGGCAGGCCGGACGGGCCATAGCCGGTTTCGAACAGGATCGGGGCGTCGCCCGGCTTGCCGTTCGGATAACGGGCCAGGAGCTTGCGGGCCTCCTCATAGGGCCAGGCCTTGGATTCGAGCGCGGCGGCGCGCAGGTCGGTATCGGTCATGGTGGCACGCATCTGACGCTTTGGGCCGCGAAGCGCAAATGCTATAGGCGGGGACATGGAACAGCCAGTCTCCTTCGCCGAACCCCGGCCGGTCAAGCTGACGGTGGACGACTTCGCGGTGCTGCACCGCGCGGGGGCATTCGATGCGCGCGGGCGCGTCGAACTGATCGAGGGGATGATCGTAGAGATGAGTCCGATCCGTCGTCGGCATACCGTGATTGCGGACGAGCTCTATTTCCGGCTGAGACTGGCGCTGGCGGCGATCGGGTCGCCGATGATGCCGCTGACGGCGACGACGATCATGTTCCCTCGCCACAACGCGCTGGAATGCGATGTGGTCGTGACGCGCGCCGCCGGGGAGGAATTATACGTCCAGGTGGAGGAGGTCGAACTGGTGGTGGAAGTCGCCTTCTCGACGCTTAATCATGATCTGACGACGAAACGCGATCTGTATGCGCAGGGCGGTGTGCCTGAAATGTGGGTCGTCGATGGCGAGGCGGGGCGGCTTCACCAGTTCTGGATGCCCGTCGATGGCCGCTATGCCGAAACGCGCGTCGTCCCCATGGACGGCAAGTTGCGCAGCGCGACTTTGCCCGACGTGGTGATCGACGGGGCCGCCATCCTGTAACGGACCTGCCGGCAACAGGGTCGGCATGACAATATAGCGCCGAACGCGCCGGCCTTGCGCGCCACATTGCGATGGCGTTCCCCACCCGTTCCGCCCTACATGGCGGACGGTGATCGACTATCCCGCCCTCCACGCCAGCCATGGCGGCATCTGGATCGCGACCGCGGGCGGCGGCACGCGGACGGTGGGGCGTGGAGAGGCGATCCGCATCGCCGCCGATACGCCCGTCATCCTGCTGAACGCGCCGCTGGTCGGCCAGCGGCTGGGCTATGCCGAGCTGTCGGGGCTCGACCTGCTGGAGTTGTTCGCCTTCCTCCACCCCGCGCGCTTCGCGGTGCCGACCCCCGCCGGCATGGCGCGCGCGGTCGACCTGTCGCCGCCCGCGCGCGACGAGGATGTCGCCGCCTTCCTGCTCGAAGCGGCAGCGGCGCTGCTTGCGGTGCCGGAGGGGGCGTGGCCGGAACGCGAAGGCGCCTGGGCGTCGGCGCAGGCGCTCGGCCGCCTCCGCTGGCCGTGGGCGCCGGTGGTCGGCCCGCGTATCGCCCGGCCACGCGGCGACGAACGCTGGCTGTTCTCGAAACTGCCCGAATGGGACGAGGCACCGCCCCGCCCCGCGCCGCGCACCGTGGAGATCGCGCCCGAAGAGGCGGAGGCGCGGCTCGCGCGCCTCACCGGCGGCGACCGTGCGGGGGCGGCGGAGGAGCGGCCGGGCCAGCGCGCCTATGCTGCCGCCGCCGCCGCCGCCTTCGCCCCGCGCGCGATGCGCGACGCGCCCAACATGGTGCTGGCGGAGGCGGGGACGGGGATCGGCAAGACGCTGGGCTATCTCGCCCCCGCCGGCCTGTGGGCGGAGCGGGCGGGCGGCGCGGTGTGGATCTCCACCTATACCAAGGCGCTGCAACGCCAGCTGGCGACCGAGACGCAGCGGCTGTTCCCCGATCCCGCGATCCGGCGCGAGCGGGTGGTGACGCGCAAGGGGCGGGAGAATTACCTGTGCCTCCTGAACCTTGAGGACGCGTTGCAGGGCGGCTTTGCCGGCCGGGCGGCGGTGCTGGCGCAGCTGGTCGCGCGCTGGGCGGCGTTCACCGCCGATGGCGACATGGTCGGCGGCGACCTGCCGGGCTGGCTGACGACGCTGTTCCGCCGCAACGGCCCCGCCGCGCTGACCGACCGGCGCGGCGAGTGCATCTATGCCGGCTGCCCGCATTACCGGAAATGCTTCATCGAGCGCGCGGCGCGCGCCTCCGCCGCCGCCGATATCGTCATCGCCAACCACGCGCTGGTGATGGTCAACGCCGCGCGCGGGCGTGAGACGCAGACGCGCCCGACCCGCTACGTCTTCGACGAGGGGCATCATCTGTTCGAGGCGGCGGACGCGATGTTCGGCGTCGCGCTGACCGGTGCGGAGACGATCGAGCTCAGGCGCTGGGTGTTGGGGCCGGAGGCGGGCGGGCGGGGGCGGCGGCGGGGCCTGGCCGCGCGCCTGTCCGACGTCGCCAGCTATGACGAGGGCGGCGCGCGCGCGATCGCCGATGCGGTGCAGGCGGCGCAGGCGCTGCCCTCCGACGGCTGGCTCGGCCGGCTGGCGGAGGGCGACCCCTTCGGCCCGGTCGAGGCGCTGCTCGCCGCCGTACGCGGCCTCACCTATGCGCGCGCCGAACAGCCGGGCGATGCGGGCTATGGCCTGGAAACCGAACTGGCCGAGCCGACGCCCGAGCTGATCGAGGCCGCCGCCCCCGCCGCGCATGCGCTCGACGCGCTGCTGCGCCCGCTGACCGCGCTCGGTCGCCGGCTGGAGGCGGTGCTGGCGGAGGCGCCCGACTGGCTCGACGGGCCGGCGCGCGCGCGGGTGGAGGGGGCGATCGCCTCGCTCGGCTGGCGGGCGGAGACGGTGGGCGCGTGGCTGGCGCTGCTCGCGCGGATCGGCGGCCCGGCGGACCCGGAGACGGTGGACTGGCTGGCGGTCGACCGGGTGGAGGGGCGCGAATACGACACCGGCCTGCACCGCCGCTGGCTCGACCCCACCCGCCCCTTCGCGGACGTGGTGCTGAAGCCCGCGCATGGCGCGCTCGTCACCTCCGCCACGCTGACCGGCGGTGGAGACTGGTCGGTGGCGGAGGCGCGAACGGGCGCCGTGCATCTGCCGCGCGCGCCGGCGCACTTCACCGCGGCCAGCCCGTTCGACTATCCCGCCCGCGCCGAGGTGCTGGTCGTCACCGACGTGCCGCGCGGCGACATGGGGTCGCTCGCCAACGCCTATGCGCGGCTGATCCTGGCGGCGGGCGGCGGCACGCTGGGGCTGTTCACCGCGATCCGACGGCTGCGCGCGGTCCATGGCCGGATTGCCGACCGGCTGGCGCGGGAGGGGCTGCCGCTCCACGCCCAGCATGTCGACCCGATCGACACCGGCACGCTGGTCGACATCTTCCGCGACGATCCCGCCGCCAGCCTGCTGGGCACCGACGCGCTGCGCGACGGGGTGGACGTGCCCGGCCATTCGCTGCGGCTGGTGGTGATGGAGGGGGTGCCCTGGCCCAAGCCCACCGTGCTCCACGCCGCGCGCAAGCTGGCGGGCGGCGGCAGCGCCTATGACGACCGGATCGTGCGCGCGCGGCTGGCGCAGGCGTTCGGCCGGCTGATCCGGCGCGCGGACGATTCGGGGGCGTTCGTGATGCTGTCGGCGGCGATGCCCTCGCGCCTGCTCGCCGCCTTTCCGCCCGGCGTGCCCGTCGCGCGCGTCACGCTGGACGAGGCGGTGGCGCGCGTCGCGCAGCGGCTTTCCTTGGGCGTGCGCATCGGGCATGGGGAACGGGATCTGGTCCGCCCCCTGCCCGACGGAGAGCCATGAAGACGCTGACGCTGCTGCGCCACGCAAAATCCGGCTGGGACGATGCGGTCCCGCGCGATTTCGACCGGCCGCTCAATCCCAAGGGGCGGCGCGCGGCGCTGACCATGGGGCGGCACCTGCGCGATGCGGACTATGCGTTCGACCATGTCGTCGCCTCGCCCGCCGTGCGCGTCGCGGAGACGGTCGCGGCGGTGGAGGACGGCTATGGCCGCCCGCTGTCGCCGGTGTGGGAGCGTTCGGTGTACCTCGCCAGCGCCGCGACGCTGCTCGACCTGGTCCGCGCGCTGCCGGCGGAGGCGGAGCGGGTGCTGCTGGTCGGCCACAATCCGGGGCTGGAGGAGCTGGTGATGATGCTCGCCGCCGATGACGGCACCGCGCTGCGCGACGCGGTCGAGACCAAATACCCCACCGGTACGCTCGCCGAGATGACGCTGCCCGGCAGCTGGGCGGAGGCGGGGGAGGGCCGCGCGACGCTGACCCGATTCGTCCGCCCGCGCGATCTGGATGCGGCGCTGGGGCCGGACGGGGACTGAAAAGCGGGCGCTCGCGAAACGCGCGCCCGCGCCCCCGGGGGCTTTCCCGCTAAAATCGCACCATGCTTTGGCGGAGACAGGAGCGCAGGGCCGCACGCCCCGCCAGCCACCATCCCGCCGTGGCCCCGATGCCCCTGCGCCAGCAAGAGCACCGGTCGGCCAAACCTCTTCCGCCGGCCTTTCGCGGAAGGCCCCCCCGTGAAGGGGGGCGCCGGCTTACTCCGCCGGCTGCGTCAGTTCCTGCTCGGGCAGCGCGTGCGTCGTCTTCGACCCCCACAGCGCGTAGAACAGGATGTAAAGCTCGCACGCCGCGGTCAGCAGGAACGAGGTCTGCAGGCCATAGGTGTCGGCGATCTTGCCTTGCACCACGACCAGCGCGCCGCCCGCGATCGCCATGATGAGCAGGCCCGAACCTTCTTCAGTCAGCGGCCCGAGGCCCTTGATGCCCAGGGTGAAGATCGTCGGGAACATGATCGAATGGAACAGCCCGACCGCGATCAGCGACCACATGGCGGTATGGCCGGTGGTGAACACCGTCACCATCATCACCACGAACGCGCCGATCGAGAAGACCGCCAGCACCGTTTCGGCCGGAATCTTCTGCATGATCGCGGAGCCGGCGAAGCGGCCGACCATCATGCCGCCCCACAGCAGCGTCAGATACTTGCCCGCCTGCTCGTGCGTCAGGTTGGCGATGTTCGGCTGGCTGACAAAGTTCACGAACAGGTTCGCGACGCCGATTTCCGCGATCAGATAGATGAAGATCGCGGGGATGCCGAACACCAGGTTGCGGTGCTTCCACAGCGAGTGGTTCTTGCGATCCGCCTTGGCGACGCGGCTGTTGGCCGATCCCATCGCGGGCAGCGGGAAGCGGGCGATGACGATCGCCAGCACCACCAGCACCACCGCGACGAGGACGTAGGGCAGGATCACCGACTGCGCGTCGGCCAGCCGCTCCGCCTCGGTCAGGACGACGCCGGCCTCCGCCGTGCCGCCCTTCGACCGGCCAAGGATCAGGTACGCGCCGAACAGCGGCGCCAGCATCGTGCCCGCCGAGTTCATCGCCTGGACCAGATTGAGCCGCGACGAGGCGGTTTCCGGCGGCCCGATCACCGCGACGTATGGGTTTGCCGCCACCTGCAGCAGCGTGATGCCGCTGGCGATGACGAACAGCATCACCAGCGTGACGCCGTAAGAGGGGATGCTGGCCGCCACGGTCATGCCCAGCGCGCCCAGCGCCATGATGACCAGGCCGATGACCAGCGACTTCTGGTAGCCGACGCGCTCGATCAGCTTGGCCGAGGGGATGGAGGCGAAGAAATAGGCGATGAACCACACGCTCTCGATCAGCGTCGTCTGCGTGTAGTTGAGGTCGAACACGCTGCGCAGATGCGGCAGCAGCGTGTTGTTGATGACGGTGATGAACCCCCACATGAAGAACAGGCTGGCCAGCAGCGTCAGCGCCTTCGTCGTGGAGGCGCCGGCCCCCGTCTGCCCCCCATAAGCCGGGCTCACCCCAGGGGAGCCTATCGGTCCTGCCATCGTCGTCCTCTCCAAAGTTCCCCTCGACGTGCATGGTCGCTTGCGTCGAATAGTTTTGTCAGACTATATATCGTGGAAGCCTGCGTCAATTCGCCGGCGCGATCAAAACGCCGGCCACAGGGCCGGGAAAAAAGGTCGGCCGAACGGCCGGGCAGGATGCGGCCAACGGGCCGGGAGGGGATGTACGATGGCTCTCTACAGAAAGATGGTGTTAGCGCTTATGACCGCTGCGTCGATCGACCCCGCGATGGCGGCCACCGCCCGTCGCGAATCAGCAGGCCAGTTGCCGGACGGCACCGCCGTGGAAGTGGTAACGCTAACCGGCGCGAACGGCGTGTCGGCGAAGATCCTGACCTATGGCGCGACGCTCCAGACGCTGATGGCGCCCGATCGCAACGGCAAGGTCGCGGACATCACGCTCGGCCATGACGATGCCGCCAGCTACGTCACCGAACCCAATTTCTGGGGCCAGACGGTCGGCCGCTACGCCAACCGAATCGCGGGCGGCAAGTTCGCGATCGACGGCAAGACGTATCAGCTGCCGCTCAACGACAAGACCAACTCGCTGCATGGCGGGACGAAGGGCTTCGACAAGGTCAACTGGCGCATCGTGTCGGTGAAGCAGGGGCCGCAGGCCAGCGTCACGCTGGCGATGACCAGCCCGGCGGGCGACCAGGGCTATCCCGGCACGCTGGAGGTGACGACCACCTACATGCTCGACGACAAGGGCTCGCTGACCATCGACATGGATGCGAAGACCGACGCGGCGACGATCGTCAACCTGACCAACCATGCGCTGTTCAACCTGGCGGGCGAGGGGTCGCGCGACGGCATCTACAACCATCGCATGACGATCCCGGCGGCGCGCTTCACGCCCGTCAACGCCGCGCTGATCCCGACCGGCGAGCTGAAGCCGGTGGCGGGCACCGTGTTCGACTTCACGCAAGGGCGCGTGATCGGCGACGGCATCCGCGACGGGCGCGACGCTCAGATCGTGATCGGCCGGGGCTACGACCATAATTACGTGCTCGACAAGGGTCGTACCGCGCAGCCGGGCCTCGCCGCCCGCGTCGAGGATCCCGTTTCGGGCCGCGTGCTCGAGGTGCTGACGACCGAGCCTGGCGTGCAATTCTATTCGGGCAATTTCCTCGACGGCACGATCACCGGCAAGAGCGGCCATGTCTATCGCATGGGCGACGGCTTCGCGCTGGAACCGCAGGTGTTCCCGAACACGCCGAACCAGCCGTCCTTCGGCTCCGCCCGCGTCGATCCGGGCAAGCCCTATCATCACCGCATGATCTACCGCGTGTCCGTCGCACGCTGACCGGAGCCTCCACGATGACCACCGACGCCGCCACCCCCCGCCAGCTGCGCAGCCGCGCCTGGTTCGACAACCCGGCCAATATCGACATGACCGCGCTCTACCTGGAGCGCTATCTGAACTTCGGCCTGTCGCTGGAGGAGCTGCGGTCGGGCAAGCCGATCATCGGCATCGCCCAGACGGGGTCCGACCTGTCGCCCTGCAACCGCCATCACCTGGTGCTGGCGGAGCGGGTGCGGGAGGGCATCCGCGAGGCGGGCGGCATCGCGCTGGAATTCCCCGTCCATCCGATCCAGGAAACGGGCAAGCGGCCGACCGCGGGTCTCGACCGCAACCTCGCCTATCTGGGGCTGGTCGAGGCGCTGTACGGCTATCCGCTGGACGGCGTCGTCCTGACGGTCGGCTGCGACAAGACGACGCCGGCCTGCCTGATGGCGGCGGCGACGGTCAACATCCCCGCGATCGCGCTGTCGGTCGGGCCGATGCTCAACGGCTGGCACAAGGGCGAGCGCACCGGGTCGGGCACGATCGTGTGGAAGGCGCGCCAGCTGCTCGCCGCGGGCGAGATCGACGACGCCGAGTTCATCCGGCTGGTCGCCTCGTCGGCGCCGTCGACCGGCTATTGCAACACGATGGGCACGGCGACGACGATGAACAGCCTGGCCGAGGCGCTGGGCATGTCGCTGCCCGGCTCGGCGGCGATCCCGGCGCCCTATCGCGACCGGCAGGAGGTGGCCTATCTCACCGGCAAGCGGATCGTCGAGATGGTGGCGGAGGACCTCAAGCCCTCGGACATCCTGACCAGGGACGCGTTCCACAACGCGATCAAGGTCAATTCCGCGATCGGCGGCTCCACCAACGCGCCGATCCATTTGGCCGCGCTGGCGCGCCACGTCGGCGTCGACCTCCCGCTCAAGGACTGGGAGACCGAGGGGCATAGCGTGCCGCTGCTGGTCAACCTGCAGCCCGCGGGCGAGTATCTCGGCGAGGATTATTACCGCGCCGGCGGCGTCCCCGCGGTGGTCAACCAGCTGATCGAGCAGGGGCTGATCGCGGAGGGCGCGCTGACGGTCAACGGTCGCACCATGGGCGAGAACTGCCGCGGCGCCAGAATCGAGGACGAGGCGGTGATCCGCCCGTACGACCGGCCGCTCAAGGAGGCGGCGGGGTTCCTGGTGCTGTCGGGCAATCTGTTCGACGCGGCGGTGATGAAGACCAGCGTGATCTCGCCCGAATTCCGCGACCGCTATCTGTCGAACCCCGACGACCCCGACGCGTTCGAAGGGCCGGCGGTGGTGTTCGACGGACCCGAGGATTATCACGCGCGGATCGACGATCCGGCGACCGGGATCACGCCCGAGACGTTGCTGTTCATGCGCGGCGCGGGGCCGATCGGCTATCCGGGCGCGGCGGAAGTCGTCAACATGCGTCCGCCCGCCTATCTGATCACCGAGGGCGTGCATTCGCTGCCCTGCATCGGTGACGGGCGTCAGTCGGGCACGTCGGGTTCGCCTTCGATTCTGAACGCCAGCCCGGAAGCGGCAGCGATGGGCGGCCTGGCGCTGATCCGGACCGGCGACCGGGTGCGCATCGACCTGAACACCGGCAGCGCCAACATCCTCATCTCCGAGGAGGAACTGGCCGAGCGTCGCAAGACCCTCGCCGCGGCGGGCGGGTACAAGTATCCGGCCTCGCAGACCCCGTGGCAGGAAATCCAGCGTTCGGTGGTCGGTCAGATGTCGACCGGCGCGATCCTGGAAGGCGCCGAGAAGTATCAGCGCATCGCCCAGACCCAGGGTCTGCCGCGCGACAACCACTGATCATGATGGCGACCGGCCGGGCGGATCATCCTGCCCGGCCGGTCGATCCGCCGACGTCAGTGATTCTGCAGCCAGGCCAGGGCGGCATCGTACGACAGGAAGGCGTCGAGATGCGCGAGCGGGTAGTTCTTCCGAACCTGCGATTTCAGCGGGCTGGAATCGACGACCAGGGCCAGGCGGTCATCGGGACGATAATGGGCCATGATCCCGTCGCGCATGGCCTGCACCATGGCCATCGACATGACGGGCGCGCCCCGCCGGTCGATCAGCGCCTTGGCATATCCCAGTCGGCGGCGCGATTCGTCGAGAAAAGGTTGGAAGGCCAGCCAGTAGCGATCCGCGATCTCTGGCGACCAGGGGCCATGCGCGCGAACGTGGATGATGTACCGATCGTCCATCGTAACGGTGAACGCGGGATCTTCGATGTGCATGCGGTTCCTGTGCACGGGCCCCCGCCGAGGGGAGGGAGCCGTCGCCGAAGCCCTAGACGGGAGCAAGCAGGATGAGAACAACCTGCATTCGTTGAACGCCCCAGAACGGGGCGGCCACCCTGGGCCCTCTTGACCTGAACCGGACAGCAATCGATACCGCTAACAAATCTGCGGAGAGGAATTATGGCCAGCAATCTTACCGACCTGATGGGCGCTTTGCCGGACGATTGGCGCGATGGACGCTTCGTCGGTCGGATCGACCGGGGCGAGGGGCCTTGCCCGATTCTGGTCGAGGACGGCCAGGTCTATGACATGAGCCGTGTGGCCCCGACCGTCTCGGCGCTGTTGGCGAGCGGCACGGTCGAGGCGTCGCAGGGCGAGGCGCTGGGCGAACTGGCCGATCTGAACCTGTCGCCGGACGCGGGCGCGGCCCATCGGCTGTTGTCGCCGATCGACCTGCAATGCGTGAAGGCGGCGGGCGTGACCTTTGCCGTGTCCGCGCTGGAGCGGGTGATCGAGGAGCGCGCGCGCGGCGACCATGCCAAGGCGGCGGGGCTTCGCGGCACGCTGGAAGCCGCACTCGGCGGCAATATCCGCTCGGTCGTGCCCGGCTCTCCGGAAGCGGCGCAGCTGAAGGACGCGCTGATCGCCGAAGGGCTCTGGTCGCAATATCTGGAGGTCGCGATCGGCCCCGATGCGGAGATCTTCACCAAGTCGCCGGTGCTGTCGACGGTGGGCTGGGGAATGCCGGTCGGCGTCCGTTCCGACTCGACCTGGAACAACCCGGAGCCCGAAGTGGTGCTGGTCGCCGATGCGCATGGGCGTGCCGTCGGCGCGACGCTGGGCAACGACGTCAATCTGCGCGATTTCGAGGGGCGCTCGGCGCTGCTGCTCGGCAAGGCGAAGGACAATAACGCCTCCTGCTCGCTCGGACCGCTCGTCCGGCTGTTCGACGACGGCTTCACCATGGACGATGTTCGGTCGAGCGAGGTCAAGCTGACCATCACCGGCACCGACGGCTATGTGCTGGAAGGCGCCAGCTCGATGGACCAGATCAGCCGCGACCCCGAGGATCTGCTGGGTCAGGCGCTGAGCGAGCATCATTACCCGGACGGCTTCGTCCTGTTCCTGGGCACGCTGTTCGCGCCGACCCAGGACCGTGACGAGCCCGGTCGCGGCTTCACCCACAAGGTCGGCGACACGGTCGTCATCTCCAACCCGCGTCTCGGCACGCTGGTCAACCCGGTGATGACCTCAGCCGATGCCCCGGCCTGGACTTTCGGTCTGGGCGACCTGATGCGCAACCTGGCCAAGCGCGGCCTGTTGTGACGGAGACTTCCATGTTGCAGAAGACCAGTGCCGCGACCGACATGGTCGCGCGCTACCCCAGCCTGATCGACAAGCGCGTCATCGTGAC
>CAJYLQ010000031.1 GCA_913775975.1 uncultured Sphingomonas sp.
CGAAGGTGCGCGGCAGCGTGCGGTCCGACATCGCCCACATCACCATATGGGTCGATTCGGGCATCAGGCTGATGAAGTCCCAGAAGGTATCGTGCGCGGTCGCCGCCTGCGGATAGCCGCGATCCGCTTCCATCTTGGCGGCGTGGATCAGATCGGGGAACTTGATCGCATCCTGGATGAAGAAGACGGGGATATTGTTGCCGACCAGATCCCAATTGCCCTGCCGGGTATAGAATTTGACCGCGAAGCCGCGCACGTCGCGCGGCGTATCGACCGACCCCGCGCCGCCCGCGACGGTCGAGAAGCGGGTGAACACCTCGGTCCGCTGGCCCTTCTTCTGGAACAGGTCCGCGATGGTAATGTCGGCCAGGCTGTCGGTGCATTCGAAATAGCCGTGGGCGGCGCTCCCACGCGCGTGAACGATCCGCTCGGGGATGCGCTCATGGTCGAAGTGATTGATCTTCTCGCGATAGATCTCGTCTTCCAGCAGCACGGGGCCGCGCGGCCCGGCCTTCAGCTGGTTCTGATTGTCGGCGATCGGCGTGCCGTGATTGGTCGTCAGCACGGGATGCGCATCGTCGGCGACCTGATGGGTTTCGCCACCCGAACCGATCGTGTGTGAGAAAGTGTCGGCCATGAATGCTCCTCCGGATTTGCAGATGAGAACGAACCGTCATCAAAATCGGGCGCGCTGTTGATCTGGATCAGTACGATTAGCGGACGGCATGGGGAGGGTAAGATTTCGGGTTCACATAGCGCCCTATTGTGCGCTTCGATCTCGTTTGCGACTATATTTGCCGATTGATCGGTATCAACGTCGCCGCACCTGTGTTCGTCTACACAATGGACTATGCGGATAGACCAGAATTGATGTCGGATACGGGCCCGGTCAGGGTCGCGATCTGCATCCCCGCGCGGGACGAGGCGGCGTCCTTGCCCGCGCTGTTCGCGGCGCTGGCGCGACTGGACCGGAAAGGGGTGGAGGCGAGCGTCTGCCTGCTGCTCGACAGCTGCGGCGATGCGAGCGCCGCCGTCGCGCGCGATTGTGCCGCCCGGGCGTCGCTGCCGGTTTCGATCGAGAATATGGTGCAGCCGCAGGCGAATGCCGGACGGGCGCGTCATGCCGCCATGTTGCAGGGTGAGGCGATGCTCGACGGGCCGGGGCTGCTGCTCAGCACCGATGCCGACAGCGCGCCTGACGCCGACTGGCTGCAGGCGATGGTGGCGGGATGCCGCCATGCCGACGTCGTGGTGGGCAGGGTGGTCCGCACCGTAACCCGGCCGCACGCGCTGCAGGATCGGATCGAGGCCTATTACGACGCGCTCCATGCGCTGCGGCGGACGATCGATCCCGTCCCGTGGGAGGCGACGGCGACGCATCATCACGCCAGCGGCGCCAATCTGGGCCTGTCGGTTGAGCACTACCGCGCGCTCGGCGGCTTCCTGCCGCTGCCGCATGGCGAGGACGCGCGGCTGATCGACGATGCGGCGCGCGTGGGGATGCGGGTGCGGCGCGATGCGGCGAGCGTCGTCCACACCTCCGACCGGCGGTTCGGCCGGGTCGCGCAGGGCTTCGCGGGCAGCCTGCGGGCGCTGGACGGGGGCGGCGAGGCGATCGAGGTGGCGCATCCCCGGGATGTCGCGTGGCAGTATCGTCGCCATGCCGATGCCCGCCACGCGTTCGATCATGGCATGTTCGCGGCGCTGGCCATCGCGATCGGCCTGACTACCGACCATGTCGTCGGTGTGGCCCGCGACTGCCGCAATGCCGAGGCCTTCGCCATGTGCGTCGTCCCCGCCCCGCCGGGCGGGATGCGGCGGATCGCGCTGGCGGAGGCGGAAGCCGAAGTGCTGGCCCTGTCCACCGCGCGATTTGCGGCATGAGCGATCTGCGTCATGCCATCGCCGCCCGGTCGGCAATGCTGGGCGGGCTGGGCGATCCCGCCGATCATGGCGCGCTGCTGCACCTCCTTCGGCTGCTGCACGAGACCGGGCGGTGCGACCTGCCGCTCGGCCGGCTGTTCGAAGGGCATGTCGATGCGATGCAGATCGTGTTGCGCTACGGGACGGCGGAGCAGGCCGGCCGAGTCCGCGCGGCGGTGGCGGCGGGCGCGGCGTTCGGCGTGTGGAATGCCGACCTGCCGGATGCCCCGCTGCAGTTGCGCGACATGCGGCTTGCCGGCGGCAAGAGCTTCGCGAGCGGGGCGGGGCTGCTGACGCACGCGCTGGTCAGCGTCGATGTCGATGGCGGACGCCAGTTGCTGCTGCTCGATCTTGCCCGCACGCCGCCCGCGATCGACCGATCCTTCTGGCAGGTCCTGGGAATGCAGCGATCGGAGACGCATATCGTGCGCTGGCACGATACGCCGGTCGCGGCAGACGATCTCGTCGGCGTGCCGGGGGATTACGTGCGCGAGCCGTGGTTCAGCGGCGGCGCGTTGCGCTTTGCGGCGGTACAGGCCGGGGGTATCGCGGCGCTGCTCGACCATAGCGCCGCGCACCTCGTCGCGGCGGGCCGGGCGGGGGATCCGCATCAGGCGGGCCGGCTGGCCGCGCTGTACGGCCTTGCCGAAGCGGCTGCGGGCGCGATCCGCACGGCGGCGGCCGGCTGGTTCGCCGACGATGCCGCGCGCCTGCCGCTGGTGGCGGCGGCGCGCGCGGCGGTCTATGCGGCGGGTGGACCGGCGATCGAGCTTGCCGAGCAGGCGGTGGGCGTTCAGGCGCTGTTCGCGCGCCATCCGCTCGCCGCGATGATCGCCGACCTGTCCATGTACCTGCGCCAACCGGCACCGGATGCGCAACGCATGTGCGTCGGCGCGGCGGTGGCGGCGGGTTCGCTGACCGTCGGCCTGTGACGCTGCGTCTCGGTTCCCCACGCCGGCTGCTGGTCGTCGCGCCGCATCCCGACGACGAGGCGATCGGCGCATACGCGCTGATCCGTCGGTTGCGACGGCGCGGCGTGGGGGTGCGCGTCGTGGTGGTGAGCGATGGCGCGGCCTCTCACCCGTCCAGCCCGCGCTGGCCGACGCGGCGGCTGGTGGCGGAACGACGGCGCGAGAGCCGGCGGATGCTGCGGCGTATCGGGGTGGCGGCGGGCGCGGTGCGGTTTCTGGGCCTGCCCGACGGTCGCCTCGATACCTGCATCATGGCGGCGCGAAGCGACCTTGCGCGGGCGATCGGCCATGTCGGGGCGGCGGTGATCGCCGTTCCGGCCGAGGGGGACGATCATCCCGATCACCGGGCGGTCGCGGCCTGCGTCGCGACGCTGCGCCGACCGGGGCTGCGCCGGCTCGCCTATCCGGTATGGCCCGCCGGACAGCGGCCGGCCGGCGCGCGGGGCCTGTCGCTGACCACGCAGGAGCGGCTGGCCAAGCGACACGCGGTGCGCGGCTATCGCACGCAGGCGGGCCTGATCACCGACGATCCCAATGGCTTCGCGATGACGCGCGCGCAGATCGCGGCGTTTACGCGCCCGCAGGAACTGTTCGTCGAGCTGCGCGGGTGAGGCCGATCACGCTTGCCGGGTTCGACCAGAGATTCGCCGGCGACGCCGACCCCTGGTCGACATTCTCCGATGCCGACGAAGCGCTGAAGCGGCACGCCATCCTGCACGCGATCGGACCGGGGCCTTTGGGCCGCGTGCTGGAGATCGCGGCCGGCAACGGTTCGAACAGCGCCGCCATCGCGCCCCGCGCCTTGCGCCTCGATGCGACGGAGGCCACCGCCAGCGGCACCGCGCTGGTCGCTGGCGCCATTGCCGGCCGGAAGCGGGCGCGGGCGATCCAACTCGTCGTTCCCGGACGGCTGCCGCGATCGCGCTATGACGTCGCCGTCGTGGCGGAGGTTCTCTATTATCTGGACGCGGGCGACATGGCCCGGACCGCCCGTGATATCGCCGCCGGGCTGCGTTCGGATGGTATCCTCGTGTTGGCGCACCACCGCATCGATTATCCCGACTTCGCCCAGCATGCCGAGCGGTTGCAGCTGGCGTTCCTGCGCGCGACGCGGCGTCGCTGGCAGGTCCGCACCGTCCGCCGCACGGGGCGCTGGGTGGTGCTGGCGTGTCGCCTCAAGGGGCAGCGGCGGGATCGCCGAAGCGCCGTCGTTCGTCCTGCCTGACGGCACGTGTTGCGTCCTGCCGGCATCGTCATGCGTTCAGGGCGCATGGCCGTGACGATCGATAGCCTGCAAAAGCGAATGGAAGAGGCCGCCGCCGCGCTCGATTTCGAGGAGGCGCGGCGATGTCGCGACCGGATCAGTGCCCTGCGCGGTGGTGCCACTCCCGAAGAGGTGGAGGCGGCGGATTTCGATGGCCTGCAGCGGCAGGCCCCCGGCGCGATGGGGTTGGGGACCAGCCAGCAACAGGTAACGCCACCGGCCGGATGGCGAGCGCCGCCCAGGCCTGATCCGATGACCACCGGTCGTTCGCGTCGCGGTTACCGTCGCCCGTGACCGCCACCGCGCGCGACGCCACGCTCGCGCTCCTCGCGTCGCGGTCCACGGCGGCCACGGTCTGCCCGAGCGAGGTCGCGCGTGCGATCGCACGCGATGGGGACTGGCGTGACGCGATGCCGCACGTCCACGCAGCCATCGACGGTCTGCTCGCCGAGGGGGAAGTGCAGCTGAGCTGGAAGGGAAAGCCGCTCGCGGTGCGCGCCGGTCCCTACCGAATAGGTCGAGCGTCCCTGGTGTAGATTGGAACCGGGGAACGTCCGTTTCGATGGCGACCATCGCTCGACCGTCTTCCCCGTCCGGCGATCGCCGTCATCCGGCACGGGCGCGGGCGGGAACATTCCGACCGGTGCGACGCTTCACCGTGCCCCTTTCCAAACAGGAGCGCAGCATGGCCGATCCCCGGCTGACCATCGACCCGCAGACCGTCTTCGACAATCCCGACACGCGCTGCGTGGAGTTCGGCGCGACCGTCGATGGCGCGGTCCATGGCTTTGCGGTGCAGTATGACGCGCTGCGCGCCCTGACCGGCGAAACGCCGGACGACCGCGCGGTGCCGCTGTTCCAGACGCAGGTGGATGCGATCACGGTCGCGGCGGCGCGGGCGCTGGCGCGCGATATCGACCAGCCGACGCCGGTGATGATCAGCGAGAACGATCTGGCGTAACAGTTCCCGTCTGCTCAAACGCCTCGATCAGCAGCCGCGCGGAGCCGTTGACGTCATGGTGCGCGGCGACGCGGCGGCGCCCCTCGCGCCCCATCGCGGCGCGCTGGTCCGGCGAGAGCGACAGGGCGGCGCGCATCGCATCGGCCATCGCCTCGACGGAGCCGGACGGGAACAGCCAGCCGCACGCCCCGTCGACCAGTTCGGGGATGCCCGCGATCGTCGTGGTCAGCACGGGGCGTTCGAGCGCAAGCGCCTCCATCAGCACGATCGGCAGCCCCTCGGCATAGCTGGGCAGCAGCAGCGCGGCGCTGGCGCGGATGTGGTCGCGCACCGCCGGTGCCGCTGCCCAGCCGAGCAGGCGGATATTGTCGCCAAGGCCCAGCCGCGCGATCTCCGCCTCGATCGCCGGCCTGTCCTCGCCATCGCCGATCAGGTCGACGACCATGTCGGGAAATTCCGGGCGGATCAGCGCGACGGCGGCGGGGATCAGCGTCTGCGCCTTGTTGGGGCACAGCCGGCCGACACAGACGAGGCGGCGCGCGGCGGCCGGTGCCTCCGGCGTCGGGACGAAGTCGCTCAGGTCGATGCCGCAGGGGATGATCCGCACCCGCTCCGCCTCGGCAGGCGCCTCGGCCAGGATGCGACCCCGGCAATAGCGGGTGATCGCCGCGACGAAGCGCGATTCGGCGACCTTGCGCGCCAGCGCGTTGGCGGGCGGATCGACCAGCTCATCCGGGCCATGGACGGTGAAGCTGTAGCCCGGGCCGCCCAGCCGATGCGCCAGCATCGCGACCGTCGCGGCATTGGTGGAGAAATGCGCGTGGATATGAGTGATGCCCAGCGCCCGCGCCCGCCTGCGCAAATAAATCGCCTGGAGCAGATAATTCACCGGCTTCACGACCCCGCCGCCCGCCGCGCGCTGGACGTGGCGCCAGAGCGGCAGCGTGCCGGCGAGGCGCGGCAGGTTCAGGAACGGCTCGGTCAGCGCGCCGGCGATCAGGCCGCCGACATTGCCCGTCAGCAGATATTCGGTGCGCCCCTGCTCGGCGATATCGTCCGGGTCGACCAGCGCGGTATCCCAGTGGCGGACGCTGAAGCGGGTGACGGGGTGGCCCGCCGCCTCGATCGCCTCGATCTCCCGCCGGATGAAGGTGGTGCTGGTCATCGGATAGGAATTGAGGAGATAGGCGAGCTTCATCGTCCGCCCTCCCGCGCGGTATCCAGGACCCGCATCACCTCGACCGACAGCGACGGCGGCAGGACCGGGCTTTCGATCGCACCCGCGCGCATCAGGTCGCGGAAGTGCGTAAGTTCCGGGACATAGGGGCTGGCGCCATAGCCGATATGCGCCGTGCGGATGGCGGCGGCGGTCGCGCGGGCGCGGCGCAGCAGGCCATTTTCGGCAAGGCGCCGGCGCAGGCCGCCGGGCAGGTCGCGGCCGGCGGGGCCGGCGTGGCGGACGGTCAGCCGCTCGGCGGCGAGCAGCGGCTCGGCCAGCGTGATCGCGCCGCCGGTGCCGGACAGGGTGAGCCCGTTGCCCATCAGCGCGGTCAGCGACGCGCCCAGCTGCGACACGCCGCGGCCCTCATGCACCAGCATCAGCGCCGCCTCCACGTCGATGCCAGCGGCGTCGCGCGCGATCTCCGACCGCACCGTGACGACCGGGCCGAGCGCCAGCCGGGCAAGCGTGACGAGATAGACCATGCGATCGAGCAGCACGCCGCCGCCGACCGGCTTCCAGCAACCGGGATGCGTCTCGGGCGTGGCGGGATAGCCGAATTCCGCGGTCAGCCCGCGCAGCCGGCCGATCTCGCCCGCCGCCGCCCGGTCCAGCGCGGCGCGCACGGCGGGCAGGAACGGCGTCGCCACCGCTTCCATGAAGAGGCGACCCGCGCGGCGGGCGGCGGTGGCGATCGCCTCCGCCTCCGCCGTGGAGGTCGCGAGCGGCTTTTCGCACAGCACCGCCTTGCCCGCCTCCAGCGCGGCGATCGCGGTGGCGGCATGGCCGGCGGTGTCGTGCGCGATATAGACGGCGTGGATCGCTGGATCGGCCAGCACCGCGCCGATCGTGTCGTGGCTGGCGGCGATCCCCAATTCGGCGGCGATCAGCCGGGCGCGGCCGGCATCGCGCGAGACGATGGCGACGGGGACGAGCCCTGGCACCTGCGCCATCGCGCGGACCATCACCTGCGCGATATGGCCGGTGCCGATGACGGCGATGCGCGTCGTGTCGGGCATCGGATCAGCCCTCCCGCCGGCTGCGCGTGCCCGACCAGCGCGTCGGGGCGGATGGGGTGAAGCGGCTGTGCATCGTCTGCGCGCCGCCATGCTCGCCCGCCGCCTGGATCGCCAGCGACACCTCCGTCAGGTGCAGCGCGAAGTCGCCGGCCTGCCGTGCCTCGCGCCCGTCGGCGATCGCGTCGAGCATCTCGGCGGGCCCCAGCGCGAAGTTCATCGCGGCGGCGCCGCGCCGCTTGACCGAGGGATGGTCGGTGCCGTCCGGCGCCTTCATCGTCTGCGGAATCGGGCTGTCGATCATGCGGCGGCGGATGATATGGCGGCGGCGGCGCTTCACCGGCGCGCGATTGTCCCAGCATTCGTGGACGCTCAGCACGCCGCCATCGCCGACGATGCGCAGCTGGTGATCATGCGGCGCCAAGATGCTGCACGTCAGCCGCGCGACCATGCCGCTTTCGAAGAACAGGGTGGCGGAGGAATAATCGGGCGCCACGTCGTCCCGGGCGGTCAGGTGGCCGACATCGGCCAGCCGGGCGGAGGCGGAGACGACGGTGCGGACCGGGCCGAATATCGCCATCAGCCAGGTCAGATAATAGCCGGCATGTTCCAGCGTGCAGCCGACAACGAGTTCGTCCTCGACCGGCCAGGGCGCGCCGCTTTCGCTTTGCCACTTGGTCAGCGGCGCCTGCGAGATGAAGCCGTCGTCTAGTTCCGCATAGACAAGGCGCGGGGTGCCGATCGCCCGCGCTTCCACCGCCGCGCGCAGCGTTTCGGCGGTACGGCTGAGGAAGCTGCACGGCGCGGAGGCGATCTGCAGGCCCTTGGCCCTGGCCAGCGCGTGAAGTTCGGTCGCGTCCTCCATCCGCGTCGCCAGCGGCTTTTCGGAATAGACATGGCGCCCCGCCTCCAGCGCCTGCCGGCTGACGGCGTAATGCGAATGCGGATTGGTGAGGTTCAGCACGAGGTCGGCGGGCAGCGCCAGCAGCGCGTCGAGGCTGTCGACCGCCGGCAGGCCCCAATGCGCGCAGAAGGCGGACAGGCGCGCCGCATCGCGATCGTGGCAGCCCAGAACCTCGATATCCGGAAAGGTCTTGAGCGAGGCGGCATAGAGATCGGCGACGAAGCCGGTGCCGACGATGACGATCTTGCGCATGGATGCCCCCGGACCTTGCGGCCCCTGTGGGAGCGCTTCGTCGCCTGCCCTACCGGGGGCATGGCCGGATCGCAACGGTTGCGCGGCACGGCGGAAGCGGCTCTATCACGGGCAGGAATTCGGGGGAGGCGTGATGCTGGGGATCGGGCGACGGGCGATGGGTCCGCTGGGGATCGCGGCGGCGACGCTGGCGCTGGCATCGCCCGCGCATGGCGAGGACCGGCCCGACCGGGCGGCGTTCGTTTCGCTCTATCGCGAACTGGTGGAGACGAACACGACTCCCTCGCGCGGGGACTGCACGCGGGCGGCGGCGCAGATCGCGACGCGGATGCGAGCGGCGGGCTTTGCCGAGAGCGAGCTGGTGCCCTTCTCCGTCCCAGATCATCCGCGCGATGGCGGGCTGGTCGCGGTGCTGCCCGGCCGCGATCCGAAGGCGAAGGCGATGCTGCTGCTGGCGCATCTGGACGTGGTGGAGGCGGATGCGGCGGACTGGGGCCGCGACCCGTTCCGGCTGGTCGAGCAGGACGGCTATTTCGTCGGGCGCGGCGTGATCGACGACAAGGCGCAGGCGGCGATCTGGGCCGATACGCTGATCCGGCTGCGGCAGGCCGGCGTCCGCCCGCGTCGCACGATCCGCATGGCGCTGACCTGCGGCGAGGAGACGAGCACCGCGTGGAACGGCGCGCAATGGCTGGCGCAGAACCGGCCGGACCTGATCACCGCCGAATTCGCGCTCAACGAGGGCGGCGGCGGCCGCGCGGACGATCGCGGCGCCCCGCAGATGCTGGCGATGCAGGTGGGGGAGAAGGCGGCGCAGAACTATACGCTGGTCGCCACCAGCGTCGGCGGCCACAGTTCGCAGCCGATGCCGGGCAACCCCGTCTATGCACTGGCCGACGCGCTGACCGCGATCGAGGGCTATGGCTTTCCGATCCGCTTCACCGACACGACGCGCGCCTATTTCACGGCGGCGGCGGGCCTGTCACCCGAGCCGATGAAGGGCGCGATCGGCCGGCTGCTCGCCGATCCGGCGGATGCGGGCGCGGCGGCGATCGTGACGCGCGATCCCGGTTTCAACGCGACGCTGCGCACGACCTGCGTCGCGACGCTGGTGCGCGCCGGCCATGCCGAAAACGCGTTGCCGCAGCGCGCGGCGGCGAACATCAACTGCCGCCTGCTGCCCGGTGATACCGTGGCGGGGGTGCAGGCGACGCTGACCCGACTGACCCAGCAATGGGTGGACATATCGGTCAACCAGCCCGTGCGCCCGCTGGCGGTGCCGCCGAAGCTGGACCCGCGCATTCTGGGCCCGGCCACGGCGCTGGCGGCGAAACATTTTCCCGGCGTGCCGCTGACCCCGTTCATGTCGACGGGCGCGACGGACGGGGTGTTCCTGGGCGCGGCGGGTATCCCCGTCTATGGCGTGCCGGGGCTGTTCGTCGATCGCGACGGCGGCGGCGTCCATGGCCTGAACGAGCGGATCCGCGTGTCCGCGCTCTATGCGGGGCGCGACTATCTGTACGATCTGGTCCGGGCCTATGCCGGATGACGCCGGATCGCCGCGCGGGTCAGCGCGCGGCGATCCGGCGGCGAGGGTGGATCAGCGCTTCGCCGGGGCGGGCGCTCCGCCGGCCGGGCGGGTGGCGGCGGCGAGCGCGGTCAGTTCACGCCCGCAGCGCTGGCTTTCCTTGACCACGTCGACCTTTTCCGCCTGCGCGCGGTTGGCGGCGGCGCCCAGCGTCTGCGTCAGGTTCAGGCCGGGATGGCGACCCGACAGCTTGCCCAGATAATAGGCGGTGCCGGTCTTGATCGCCTCCATCCGGTCCGCCGGCTGGCCTGGCTGGCGCGAAATGAAGCCGAAGATGACGACGCAACGCGCGTCCGCCGCCTCGGGCGTCAGGGCGGCCGGCGCGGCGGGAGCCGCCGTCGCGACGGTGGCGGCCGCGATGGCGGTGGCGGCGAGGAACGGGAACGGGCTCGGCATGATCGTCCTTCTCGAATGGCGGCCAAAGGCCGATTTTTCCGATGACAGGTTTCGCGGCGGCGGCAAAACGGAAAAACGGCGGCTTGCGTCATCGTCGGGGCGGGCGCAAAGGCAGCGGGATGGTTCCCCTTTCGTTCGGTGGTCATGGCCTCTGCGTGCTGGCGGACGGCGCGCTGTTCTGGCCCGCGCGGGGCGCGCTGCTGGTCGCGGACCTGCATCTGGAGAAGGCAAGCTGGTTCGCGATGCGCGGCCAGCTGTTGCCACCCTATGATTCGCTGGCGACGCTGGCGACGCTGACCGCGCTGGTCGAGCGGACCGGCGCGCGCGAAATCTGGTGCCTGGGGGACAGTTTCCACGACGTCGCCGGCTGCGATCGACTGCCCGAGGCGGCGCAGGCTTCGCTCCGCGCGCTGACCGGCGCGGTGCGCTGGACGTGGATCACGGGCAACCACGACCCGGCGATCCTCGACCGATGCGGCGGCGCGGTGATGGAGGAGGAGGTCGTCGAGGGCATCGTCCTGAGGCACGAGGCCGATCCGGCGGAGACGCGCCCCGAATTGTCGGGACATTTCCACCCCAAGCTGCGCATCCGCGTGCGCGGGCGGCAGGTGGCGCGGCGCTGCTTCGTGGGGACCGCGACGAAGATCATCCTGCCCGCCTTCGGTGCGCTGACCGGAGGGCTGGATGCGGGGCATCCCGCGATCGTGCGCGCGGTCGGCGGGGCCGGGCAGGCGCTGGTGCCCGTGGAGGACCGGCTGTTGCGCTTTCCGCTGGCGGCGTAGGCGCCGCGTGCCCGGTCCGCCGCCGGATCAGATCTTCAGTTCGAGCGCGTTGCCCCGGATCGTGACCGATTCGAATCGGGCGAGCGCGGACTGGCCGAGGAGCGAATGGGGCGGGCCGTCACCGGCCATCACCACCGCATCGGCGGTGGGGATCGATTTGCCGCCGATCGTCAGGTCGCGAATGCTGGTCCAGTGCATCGCGCGGCGGCCACCGGCCGTGCGCAGCGTCGCGCCGGCGCGGCCGCGTCCGGCGGTGGACAGGCCCGCCGCCTTCGCGTCGGCGTGCGTCAGCACCGTGACATTGGCGCCGGTATCGACGACGAAGCGCACGGGCGCGTCATTGACCCGTGCATTGACGTAGAACAGGCCGTCCGGTGCCTTGATCAGCGTGACCGATCGCGTGCCCGGCGCCACGTCCAGCGTCACCGCAGCGGCCGCCGGCGACACCGTGCCCGGTACGGGCGCCGCGCGCGAAGCCGCCTGCGGCTGTGTCAGGCCGGTGAAGCCGAGCGCCGCGACGGCGATCGAAAGCGACTTGAGGGACATGGACAGCATGACAGTCCTATTGCCCTGCCATCCGTAAACAAATCGCCTTGTCCGAGTGGTTTAGCCCTCGTTTACCGTGTCATGCAGCCGGCGGCGCAGCCGTTCGCGGCGCAGGTGCAACAGCCCCGCCGCGATCAGGCAGGCCAGCCCGCCCAGCGCCAGCTGGGTGATCGCGACGCGATAGGCCCACGTCATCCCCGCGCGCGAGGCGTAGAGCGTGTAATAGGGCTGCGCCGCGTCATATCCGGCATAGCGGAACAGCTTGACCAGCTCCCCCTGCAAGCCGTTGCGGCGCAGGATGCCCTGGCGCAGGCCGTCGGGGCGCAGCGTCGCGGCATCCTCGTTCGGGCCGATCTCCACGAAGAAGCGGACGGCGCCCGCGCCGGAGCCCGGCGCCAGCATCGGTGCGAAACGGATGGTGCGGCGCGCGACGAGCAGATCCTGATTGAGCCCGGCGGTGCGATCGCGCGCCACCGATCCGACGAGGATCGTCGGCCCCAGGCGTGGCTGTGTCGTGGGACCGGACGCGCCCAGCACGATTCGCTCGACCGGGCCGTCATCGCCGGGCAGCGCGGCCATCGCCAGCATGACGACGATCGCGGCGATGAAGCAGCCCCCGGCAAAGCCCAGGATCGCGCGGATGAAGAGTTTGCCGGGCAGATGCAGTCGCTCGATATCCAGCGGCGCCGCGGCATCCGCTTCGCGCCGCACGCGGAGCAGCCACAGCACCGGAGAGGCGATGATCGCGGCCAGCAGGATATAGGTGAGCGACGGATAGTAGCGGCCGAATGTGTTGAACTGCCACTCCGCCGCCAGTGCCATCAGTCCGCGATAGGTCAGCGTCTGCCACAGCAGGAAGGCGGAGGCGAGCCCGCCCCACGCGCCCAGCACCAGGCGCTTGCGCTGGCGCCGTCGATGCGCCCGCTCCGCCTCGTCCAGTTCACGCGGCACGGCATCCCCGGTCTGCGCAACCATCAGCGGATGTCCGCATGAAGCTGCGGTCCCACCGTGCTGAAAACCCCCATCATATCGACTATCCTGTCTCGCCCTGTCCCGGTTTGGCACTGGTGCCACCGCGCTGCAACGCGCAAAATGGTCCGCACCGGCACCCGTTACCGCACGGAGATTGCCAAAAATCACCTACACCTTTATGAACGGGCGACTGGAGAGATGCTTCATGCCGGGCGCGGGGCAAAGGATGCGGCGCGGCCGGCGACCGCACAGCCGCCACGGTTCGGCAGGTCCGTCGCGATGACCGGCGGCAACGCCGATACCGTGTCGCGTTCGCGGCCAGATGGCGTTCGTCAGCGCCGTGAGGCCGGCAATCGGCTTTGCGGGCCATTAACTTTTGCGATCTAGGCACGGCGCCACGATGGACCTCAGCGTTTCCCCTCCCTCCGCAGCGGCGGACCCGGACTGGACGCCCGGCATGGGCCCCGGCTCCCCCGGTCGTGCCGCCGGTGACGGCGGTGCCACCGGCGGCACGCCGCCGACCCCGCCCGGCCCCGTGACGACCGGCGGGTCGCAGCCGCAGGGCCAGTCCTGGCTGTCGCTGGCCCGCGGCGCATGGGAGGCGTTCCTGCGCGCGCCGATCTTCTGGCTGGGCATCGCGGTGCTCGCCGGGCCGACGCTGTACGACCTCGCCTCGCGTGGGTGGGGTACGGATCAGGCCGCGCATGCGCCGATCGTGTTCGCTACCGCCATCTGGCTGTTCGCGCTCAGCGCGCGCGACGCGGCGAAGGCGATGCGCGCGCCGCCTGCCTGGGCAGCAGTGGTGGCGCTGGTGCCGGGGCTGGCGCTGTATGCCGCCGCGCGGATCACCGGCCTGCTGGAGGTGCGCGGGCTGGCCGCCTATCTGTCGCTGATCGCAGTCCTGTATGCGGTGGGCGGCAAGCGCGTGCTGGGCGTGCTGTGGTTCCCGATCCTCTACTCGATCTTCCTGATCCCGATTCCCGACAGCTTCGTCGATATCGCGACGCAGCCGGTGAAGCTGGCGATATCCAAATCCGTCGTCGGGCTGTTGTCGGGGCTGGGCTATCCGGTCGCGACGTCGGGCGTCAGCATCTATATCGGCCAGTTCGAGCTGTTGATCGCGGCGGCCTGCGCGGGGCTCAACTCGCTCATTAGCCTGACGGCGATCGGCAGTTTCTATGTCTATCTGCGTCATAACGCCAGCTGGCGGTACACGCTGCTGCTGGTCGCGCTGATCCTGCCGATCGCGGTGTTCGCCAATTTCCTGCGCGTGCTGATCCTGGTCCTGCTGACCTATTATGCCGGCGAGGCGGTGGCGCAGGGCTTCCTGCACGAGGCGGCGGGCCTGTTCATGTTCGTGGTATCGGTGCTGACGATCTTCGCGGTGGACAAGCTGTTCACGGTGGTCGGCCGCCGCTTTGGATGGATGAAGGCATGACCGCGACGGTGATCGACGATGCCGGCCCGGTGCCTGAACGGGGCGACGGTGATAGCGAAGCACGGCACGGTCGCCCGGCGGCCGATCCGCTGTCGCGGCGCAAGCTGCTGATCGGGCTGGGCGTGGCGGGCGTCGTCGTCGCCTCCGAGCTTTACGTGCCGCGCCGGCTGATGCCGCGCCTGAGCGAGAAGCAGTTCGAGGCGCTGTTCCCCAACCAGTTCGGCCCCTGGATCTATCAGTCCCAGTCCGGGCTGGTGCTGCCGCCAGAGGACCAGCTGTCGCGCGCGCTGTACGAGCAGCTGCTGACGCGCACCTATGGCCTGGGCGCCGCCGATCCCGACCCGGTGATGATGGTGCTGGCCTATAGCAGCGTGCAGGAGGGGCGCCTTCAGGTCCACCGGCCAGAGGTCTGCTATCCGGCGGCGGGCTTTTCGATCCTGGAGAATGTCGCCGCGGAGATTCCGTTGCGCGACGGCTTTGCAATTCCGTGCCGCTTCCTGACCGCGGATCGCGGGGCGCGGCGCGAATACATCCTCTACTGGACGCGCGTGGGCGATGCGATGCCCGTGCGCTGGTTCGACCAGCGGTTGCAGATGGCCAAGGACAATCTGCAGGGGTTCATCCCTGACGGCCTGCTGGCGCGCGTTTCCATCATCGGCAACGACCGGGACGAGGCGAAGGCGACGCTGATTCGCTACGTGCAGACGATGGTCGCCGATATCGGCAAGGCAGGACGAAAAATGCTGATCGGATCGCGCTGACCGCCGCGCATCGGCGGGTGGGGCGGCATCGCCACCCCACGCCCCGATCAGGACCGCGCGAACGGCTTCAGGAAGTAGATAGTATAGGCGATGATGCCGACGAAGACGAGCACCGCGAAGATATCGTAACCATTGTTGCCGAGATAGTTAGTAACCGCACATCCCCCGGCCGGGACGATGTAGTGCAGCATCGAATCCTGCTTCTCTTCTGGTCCGACGGATCGTTGCAGCAGCAGCACCACCAGCCCGGCGAAAAAGGCTACCGTGATCCAATCGTAGATAGTCTGCATCACGTATTTCCTTTAGGAGTGTGCGTCATGGGTGGGTGGGGGACCGATCGCATGTCGGACCTTCGTTCCGGTTAATGAACGTTCGTGAGGAGTGAAAGACTGATATGCGACCAAAGGCAATGACGATCCTGCTGCTCGCCTCGGCCGTAGCCGTGGCGGGTTGCAAGCGCGAGGCGACCGGCCAGGTCGTCGCCGTCGTGAACGGTGAGGAAATCTCGCTTTCGGAACTGAACGGTGAGCTGCAGTCCGCGCCGCAGGGCGGGGACAAGAACGTGATCCGCGCCGCCGCGCTCCAGAACCTCATCAACCGCAAGCTGCTGGTCCAGCAGGCGCGCGACCGCGGCATCGACAAGGATCCCGACTTCCTCCAGCGCGAGCGTCGGATGGACGATCAGGTCATGATCGAGATGCTGGGCGCGCAGGTGACGAAGAACGTGCCGGTGCCGTCGGCGGGCGATATCGACAAGTTCATCCGCGACAATCCGCAGATGTTCGCCGATCGCTCGATCTACAATCTCGAGCAGATCATCTTCCCGATCCCGGCGGATCGCAACCAGCTGAAGTCGCTGGAGGCGGACCACACGCTGGAAGCGGTGGGCGCGCGCCTGACCCAGATGAAGATCCCGTTCCAGCGCCAGCAGGGCAAGCTGGACACCGCGGCCACCCCGCCCGACCTGCTGAAGCAGGTCAACGCGCTGCCGTCGGGCGAACCCTTCGTCATCGCGAGCGGCGGCAACGTCGTCGTCAGCGTCGTCGTCGGCAAGGCGCCGGCTCCGATCGCGGGCGAGGATGCGCGCAAGGTCGCGGCCGAAATGCTGCGCCGCCAGTCGGTGACCGACCTGGCGCAGAAGCAGCTGAAGCAGGCACGCGATTCGGCGAAGATCGAATATCAGCCCGGCTTCGCGCCGAAGCCGGACGCGACGCCGGCCGCCAAGCCCAAGGCCTGATCCGTCCGGTTGCGCCGCCCCGCCCGATCCGGGCACCGGGGCGGCGCGGCCGACGGTTCGCCATCAAACCCGTGTGCAAGTTCGGGCTCGCACCGCCATCTTCACCGCCGCCCGCCCGTGTGGGTCATGGCGCGGGGAAGGGCGGTGCGGGCCCGGCCTTTTGTTGAGGCGGGGGGGGGGGGGGGCTGACGGGCCCTCGGAGCGCGACCGTTACGCACGCGCGATGCCCCGTCGTCGGTGAGTCTGTTAGGGGAGCGCCGGGCCAGACCAGGCCGGGGCGGCTGGCCGGCGGCGGCTGGCATGTTGCCCGTCGGATATGCCGTTCGCCTCAGTCCCCCCGCTGGCGGTGCTCGCGGGCCAGCCGGAAGATGCGCGGCCCGGTGATCAGATAGCGTCGCCATAGCCGGCGCGGATCGGCGAGCAGCCGGAATGCCCATTCCATATGCAGGCGCTGCACCAGCCGGGGGGCGCGGCGGCTTTCCCCGACGACGAAGGCAATCGAGGCGCCGATGCACAGCCCGATCCCCGTGGCGTCGCCACGCGCCACGATCCGCGCGGCCAGCAGCTCCTGCTGCGGCGAGCCGACCGCGAGGAAGATGAAGCGCGCTCGCGCCGCGGCGACGAAATTGGCGGCGGCTTCGATCGCGGCGGCGTTCCGGCGCATCCCCATCGGTGGTTCGTGCTGGACGATGTCGAGCGCGGGATACAGCGCACGCAGTGCCGCCAGCGTCGGATCGCTGCCGCCGACAACCGCGATCCGGTCCCCCGGCCGGCACAGCCGGTCGAGGATCAGCGGCGTCATGTCGCTGCCCGGCACGACCGGCAGCTGCACGCCCTGCCGCCGCGCCAGCACCGCGAGGATGCGGCTGTCGCAGCTGCACCAGCGCGCCGCGCGATAAGCGGCCCAGATCGCATCGGCATCCGCCGCGCGCTCCTCATGCAGGCGCACGACATGGTCGACATTGGGCGTGACCCAATAGGCGAAGGGTGCGGCCGGATCACGGGCGTCGAACGTCGCGAGCAGCGCGGCCGTGTCGAGCGGATCGAAGTCGAGCCCAAGGAAGGGGATAGGTGCGGCGGTCATGTCGTCTCGTTCGCCTTGCCGGAATAGACGTCGCGCAGGTCGAGGATGCCGGGACGTTCGTCGGCGGGAATCGGGGGCAGCTTCGCGGATCCGCCGCGCAGCCGGTCGAGCACCGCCGCTGCGCGCGCGACGCATCCGGAATCGCCAGTGCGTCGGCACAGCGCCTGCCGCATCGTCCAGCCCGCGATCGAGGCGGGATTGTCGATCGTGTAGCGGCGGACATAGACCAGCGCGTCGGCCGCGCGGTTGCGCGCGACCAGTCGCTCGGCGAGCTGCCGCAGCGCCACGGGATCGCGCTTGTCGGCATTGTTGGCGTCGAACAGCGCCTTGTCGGCGAGCAGCGGATCGCCGCGCGCGGCAAGTACGCGGGACAGTACGGCCTGGCCGATCGCGAACTGGTTGTTGTCGCTCGCGGCCTGCTGCGCATCGCGCAGCGCCGGATCGAGCTGGCGCTGGCCCAGTTCGACCAGCGCGCGGGCGAGCAGCGCATAGGGCTGGCCGTCATCGACCGCCAGCGCGGCGGCGCTGCGGCGCGACGCCTCCGCCAGCCTGCCCTGCACCGCCTCCACGAATGACAGGACGCCGGCGCGGTCGGCGCTGGTCGGATCGACCGGCCCGTCGATCGGCAGCAACAGCGCGCCGGCCACCGCCGGCTGTCCCCGGTCCAGCGCATATTGCGCGACCGCCAGCACCAGGTCGGGCTGCGGCGTCCGCATTCGTTGCAGCGTTTCGGCCAACGCGACGGGCGCAGCCTCCGCATCGGCGAGCGCGCGGACGGTGGCGTCACGCTGCTCGCGTCCCGGCGCGATCGTGTGGGCGACGTCGAGCGCCGAGAGCGCGCCGGGCAGATCGCCAACCGCCGCCAGCCGCTGGCCAAGCGTCGTCTGCACGCGCGGGTCGCGCTGCCGATCGGTGGCATCGCGGCGGGCGAGCGCCAGCATCCCGTTGCCGTTGGCCTGCAACGCGTAAAGTTCTCCGAGCAGCTGGCGCAGTTCGTCGGAACCGCCCTGGCCTTGGAACACCGGCTCGATCACGGCGATCGCCTCTGGCGTCAGGCCGCGCCGGTCGAGCAGCCGGGCGCGCAGGATCAGCCCGTTCTCGTTGCCCGGCGACAGCGTCATCAGGCGTTCGACCATCCCCTGCGCAGCCTCGTACCGGCCGCTGCGGAAGGCGACGGTGGCCTGCACCATCACGCCGGTCGTGTCGTCGGGCGACAGCGCCAGGATCTGCTCGGCATATTTGCGGGCGTCGTCGAGCCGGTTCGACGCCAGCGCCAGCTGCGCCATCGCGTCCAGCGCCTCCCGATTGGTGCGATCCTGGTCCAGCACGTTGCGATAGGAGGTGAAGGCGCCGGCATAATCCTTCAGCGCGATCTGGTTGCGCGCGCGCATCAGCCACAGTTCGGGAATGTCGTCGCGCAGGCTGACCGCCAGGTTGAATTGATACTGCGCGGGACCATAAAGCCCCTGCGCCGCCAGCTGCTGCCCCAGCGCCATCGCGGCGGCGGCGCGATCCGCCTTCGACTTGCAACCCGCCAGCAGCGGCGCGGCACCGAGAAGCGCCAGCGTCGTCAAGGCCATGGCCAGCCGCCGGGGGCGTCGACCCGCGTCGCGGCCCTTAACCCGGGCTCCTTCCGTCAGCCTGTATCCGCCTGTCACTCGTCCGTCCCGTTCCATGGCTTCGCAAGGGCGGGATCGCCTCCTGCGGGTCATGATGCAGGATATGCCCCATCATGTGTTAAGCTTGGGGAAGGATGCCCCGTAGTATGGCTTTTTCAAGGTTCTCGGTCTAAGGCAAGCCCCGATCACTGACCGACCCTTGGGGGATTTGACGCGATGAAGAAGCTTATGGCGCGGGCGCTGGCCGTCGCGGCCGCGACGGCATCTGTTCTGTCGGGCTCCGCGGCGCTGGCGCAGGCCGCGCGGACCCCGGCCCCGGCGGCGGGCAACCTGCCGGCCTATCGGATCAATCCGGGTGACGAGATCGAGATCTATGTCTGGGGCGAAGAGCGGTTGCAGCGCTCGCTGCGCGTCCTGCCCGATGGCAGCTTTTCCTTCCCGCTGGTCGGCCGTGTCGACGCCAAGGGCAAGCTGCCGTCCGAACTGGAGCAGACGATCCAGCGCGGCCTTGCCAGCCAGTTCCGCGACCAGGTGCCGCAGGTGACGGTGTCGATCAAGGCGCCGACGGGCTTCCAGGTATCGGTGATCGGCAAGGTCCGTTC
Source organism: uncultured Sphingomonas sp. (assembly GCA_913775975.1). Classification (GTDB taxonomy): domain Bacteria; phylum Pseudomonadota; class Alphaproteobacteria; order Sphingomonadales; family Sphingomonadaceae; genus Sphingomonas. The sequence continues at coordinate 19,536 of CAJYLQ010000031.1, forward strand.
GCCTGGTCTGCTGACGCCCGGACGCTATGTCAACGTGCTCGACGCGGTGTTCCTGGCGGGCGGCCCGACCGAATTCGCCAATACCAACGACGTCGTCATCATGCGCAAGCAGCCGAACGGCGCGATCACCCCCATCCGCGTGCGCCTGTCCAATTGGATCAAGGGCGACGTTCCCAGCCGCGAACCGGGCGCCCTGCCCGAGCTGGAGAGCGGCGACACCGTGGTGGTGCCGTGATCGCGATGCGACGGTCCCTGATGACGGCCGCGCTGGGGGGCGCGGCGGCGATCCTGCCCGCTGGAGCCGGCGCGCAGGTCGAAACGATTCCGGCGCTGACGGTGACGGCGGGTGGCGCCTATTCGACCAGTCCGTTCCTGCAGGCGGGCGGCAATGGCGGCAACGGCGGCGGCGCCTTTTCGACGCAGCTGGACATCCGGCCGTCGCTGACGCTGCTGGGGGGCACGGAGACGGCGGTGATTTCCGGCACGTATAATCGTGCGGACTATTTCTCCCGCTTCGGCAGCAACAGCGGCTACGGCGTCGGGATCAACGCCAACAAGCGGCTGAATCCCCGCGCCACGATCGGCGCGACGGCAGCGTTCGACAGCAGCATCCTGGGCGCGAACAACGGTTTCATCACGCCGGGCAACCTGCTGCAGCCGATCGTGCCGGGCCTGGGTACGGGTACGGGCGTCGGCACCGTTCCGGGTACCGATATCGGGACGGGTACGGGGGCCGGCACGGGTGGTGTCATCGGCACAAGTCCGATCGGCACGCTGCCGACGACGCCGGTGATCGACCCCAGCGGCGTCAACGGCGATATCGGCCTGATCGGTGCGCGCCAGCGTCGCAACGCGCTGTCGGCCGGCGTCACGGGCAGCTACATCCTGTCGCCGCGGTCCAGCATCAACGGCGGCCTGAATGTCGCCCGGTCCACCTATCCGGGCAGCAACCCGGCGAACCTGCTGGCGTCCGACTTCACGTCGTACAACGGCAATTTCGGCTATTCGCGCACGCTGACCGAACTGTCGTCGATCGGCTTCCAGGTCTCGGCCAGCTACAGCAAGTTCGCCGCGGGCTTCAACACGCAGATCTACACGCCGCGCATCACGTACAGCCGCACGCTGTCCGAACGCTGGACGCTGTCGGCCGGGGTCGGTGCGGGCGTCACGCGCCAGCTGAACCAGACGCGGACGATCCTGTCGGTCGATGCCTCGCTGTGCCGTTCGACCAGCGAACGGACGCGCGGCTGCCTGACCGCGGCGCGGGTGCCGACGGTCAGCGGCATCGGCGGCGCGCGCGTGCAGAGCAATGTCGGCCTCACCTTCTCGCGCCAGTTCGACGAGAACTGGTCGGGCGCGGTGTCCGGCAACTATTCGCATGTCAGCGCGGCGCTGAACGGCGTGTCGCCGGTCCTGTCGCTGGGCGCGCAGGATCTGTTCAATTCGGACGTGTCGGTCGCGCGTCGGCTGGGGCGGCGCCTGTCGGCGGTCGGCGGCGTCGGCTATCGCCGGGGCAACTCGATCGGCAACCGGACGGCGAATGACGTGACCGCGCGGCTGGGCCTGACGCTGTCGATGGGACGATTCCAATGAACGATGCCTATGGCGGCTCCGCCGATATGGAACAGGGCGGCGGCGAGGGCGGTGGCCTGATCGCCTATTTGCCGTCGATCGTCTGGCAGCGGCGCTGGTGGATCGTTGCGCCGTTGCTGGCGGGATCGATCCTGGGCGGCGCGGCGGCGTTCCTGCTGCCGGCGACCTATCGCTCCTCGGCGACGATGCTGGTCGAATCGCCGCAGCTGTCCGGCGACCTGATCGGGGAGAAGCGCGGCGGCAATGGCGACGACGACAACGTCATCGACCGCCGCATCGCGAAGATCCGCCAGCAGATCCTCAGCCGGCCGGACCTGATCGAGCTGATCGAAAGCAACAACCTGTACCCCGAGCAGAGGTCGAAGAAGCCGCTGTCGGAGGTGCTGGACACGATGCGCGGCTCGACCGCGATCTCACCTGTGTCCGCCGATATCGGTGGTTCGGGATCTGACACGATCGCCTTCTCGCTCAGCTTCACCTATCCCGATCCGCAGAAGGCGCAGCTGGTCGCGCAGGACTTCGTCCAGCGTCTGCTGAAGCTGGATGCGACGCAGACCGCCGAAAAGGCGACCGGCACGGTCGAGTTCCTGGAAGAGCAGGCCAACAACCTGACCGGCCAGATCAACGCGCTGGAACGGCAGATCGAATCGATCAAGCTGGCCAACGGCATGACGCTGTCGAACAGCAGCATGTTCATGATGAACAGCGGCGGCGGCAATTATCAGCAGCAGATCGCGCAGTTGCAGCGTGAGAATTCGCAACTGCAGGAATCGCTGAAGCAGCAGCAGACCGCATCGGAACGCGATCCCAACGTCGTTTCGGCGGAGGCGGCTTTGGCTGCGGCGCGTGCGGTCTATTCGGACAGTCACCCGGACGTGAAGGCGGCGCAGAAGCGGCTGGAGGTCGCGCGCAGCTTCGTCGCGCAGAACCAGAGCAAGTTCAGCGCCGCGCCGATGATCCGCAACCAGATCGCATCGAACAACGCGGCGATCGCCAATCTGCAGGCGGCGCAGAATAGCGACCAGGCCCGGTCGAGCGCGATCGCGCAGGCGCAGGCCAAGGGGCCGGCGGTGCAGGAGCAGATCGCGCAGTTGCAGGCGAAGGCCGAGGGCCTGCGCACCAACTATCAGGCGATCCAGACGAACCTGATCGCGGCGCGCGGATCCGCCCGGATCAACGAGCAGCAGCGCGGTGAGCGGTTGACCGTGATCGACCCGCCGGTGACGCCCGATCGCCCCTCCTCCCCCAACCGGCCTATGCTGCTGGCGGGCGGCGTGGTCGGGGGCCTGGGCCTGGGCGTCGCGATCGTCCTGCTGCTGGAGCTGATCGCGCGTCCGATCCGTGGCGTCGGTCCGCTCCAGGCGATTACCGGCGAACCGCCGCTGGTGATCGTGCCGCGGATGCCGAAGACGTCGAAGAAGAGCGATTCGGCGCGCGAGCGCGACGGTGAGGAGCCGGTCCGCCGGCGCTTCCGTTTGGCCTGGCCGTTCCGTCGCAAGACCGCCGTCCGGCCAGAGCCCGCCGAATAGAAACCGGGTGATGCCGGGGATGCGGGGTGGTTGGCCGGATGATGGCCGCCACCCGCTCCCCTGCAAGACGGCCCCGCCCGTGCAACAGGATTTTCCCGGATGCCCAACACGATGCCTTCCAGCCCCGGCCAATCGAGCACGAGCTCGCTGAACGCCGATGCGATCGCCCCCGGCCTCGCCGCGCCCGGCGCGGTGACGATCAGCACCAGCCCCCGGCATCACCTGTCGGATGCGGCGCTGAACGATGCGATCGTCGGCTTCCGCAGCCGTGACGAACGGTCGCGCCCGTTCAACCTGCTGCGTACGCAGATTATCCGCCTGGCCGCGACGGGCGTGCGGATCATCGGCATCACCTCCGCGACGCCGCGTGTCGGCAAGACGTTCGTGGCCAGCAATCTGGCCGCCTCGCTCGCGCGGCTGCCCGAATGGCAGACGGTGCTGTTCGACCTCGACCTGCGGCGCGGATCGGTGGCGGAGCGGTTCAACATCCCCGTCGAAAAGGGGATGACCGAGTATCTCGCCGGGCAGACCGACGATCTGGCCGGGCTTGCCTGGGGGATCGAGGGGCAGCAGCTGACCATCTATCCGGCCGCCGTGCGCCGCGTGCTGTCGTCCGAACTGCTGGCGAGCGCCCGGTTCCAGCAGCTGATCGACGCGATGCGCGCGTTGCCCGAACAGTCGATCGTGCTGCTCGACCTGCCGCCCGTCTTCGCCAACGATGATGCGATGATCGTCGGCGAGCTGATCGACGGCTATCTGATGGTCGTCGAGGATGGCGTGACGACCGCGAAACAAATTCGCGACGCGATGCGACTGATGAAGTCGGTCAGGTGTTTCGGCACCGTCCTGAACAATTACGTGAAGGGCTTCTCCGGCGGCGATTACGGTTATGGATATGGCAAGGGCAGCGGCTACGCGGATTATTACAATTGACCGCCAGGACGCCTGACGCCGCCATGATCGCGCCCGACGCATCGTCCGCCCTTCGTCACGTCTATTGCGTGATGGGCGCCCGGTCGCTCCGCTACGCGAAGGCGTGCATCGCCAGCCTGCTCGCCCAGTCGGACGAGCCGCTGGCGCTGGTGCTGCTGACCGACGCGCCCGCCGATGCCGATGCGCTGCGCGACGCGATCGCGCCGCTGGTGGCGGGAACGCCGCACCGGCTGGCGGTGCACGACCAGGCGGATGCGGATACGCGCGCGGAGGAGCAGTTTCGCGACTATCCCGCGATCCGCACCTTTCGCGGCGGCCACCCCTGCTGGCGCAAGATCACCGACCCGGTGCTGTATGCGGCGCATGGCGAAGAGGTCGTCATCATCGACCCCGACGTCTATTTTCCCAATCGCTTCCGGTTCGAACCCACGCCGGCGACCGGCCTGCTGCTGATGTGGCAGCGGCCGAACTGCCTGCTGCCCGAACCGCTGGTGCGAGAGGCCTATGACCGGCAGGTGCCGATGGCCGATCATACCGATATCGGCGTGTGCCAGTTCCGCGCGCCGCTGCCGCTCGATATCCTCGAATCGCTGCTGGAGACGCTGGATACCGCGCCCCACGCGCACTCGATGCATGTCGAATCGATCGTCTGGGCCGCGCTCGCCGAGCGGATGGGCGGCGGCTATCTGAACCCCGATGCGTGGCACTGCTTCGCCAACTCGGTCACGGGCCGGCTGATCCGCCGCGTGACGGGCAAGGCGGGCGTGGAAACGCTGCGCGGCATCGACTTTTCGAAGGTTAAGGCGTTCCATGCCGGCGGCATCGCCAAGGACTGGCTGGTCGACGGCGAGAAGGCGGGGCTGTTCGCGCAACCCGCAACGCTGACCCGCCCGACCCCGGTCGCTCCCTTCGTCCCCTATCCCAAGGCGAAGTTCGATCGGAAGATGCGCAACCGGCATCTGGCGCGCAAGCTGGGCCTTTATGCGGTTCTCGGCGGCGGCTGATGCCTGACCAGGCGGTGCCGGGCGCCCCGCGCCGCATCCTGCTCGTCGCGCCGAACATCTCCCGCCGGATGGGCGGCGAGGGGCTGAAGGCGTTGCAGATCCATCGCGAGCTGAAGGCGATGGGGCATGACGTGCGCCAGATCACCCACGCCCGCGTGCGCGACGAGATGGCGGCCGAGCAGCCCGACCTCGCCATCGACTATATCGAGGACGGGCCCGCGCAGGTCCTGTTCTATCGCCTGAAGCTGACGCCGGTGCTGGCGTGGCTGAACGCATGGCAGTTGCATCGCCGGGCGCGGGGCGTGGCGGCGGCGTGGCGGCCGTGGGTCGTGCACTTCACCTCGCCCATCTCCCCCGTCCTTCCCTATTTTCGGATGCGGGGGCAGGCGGTGGTGATCGGGCCGCTGAACGGCAATGTCGCCCATCCCCCGGCGTTTCGCGCGCGCGAACCGCGCGGCAAGGTGATCGGCCGCGTGGTGCTGGAGCCGCTTCAGGCGGTGCTGGGCCGCCTGTTCCGGGGGAAGCGCGACGCGCTGCTGCTGGTGTCGGGCGGCGAGCGGACGATGCGCGCGCTGGAACTGGGCGGGTGCGTGCGCGCGCAGATGATCGAGACGCTGGATTGCGGCATCCCCGATGCTTTGGTCGATCGGCCGCGCATCGCCCATGCCGGCGTCAATCGCCGGTTCGTGCAGCTGGGGCGGCTGGTCGGGTACAAGGGATTCGACCTGTCGATCCGCGCGGTCGCTGCGGCCGACCCGGCGACGACGCTGGACATCATCGGCGACGGCGCCGAACGCGCGCGGCTGGAGGCGCTGGTCGCCGAACTGGGGCTGGGCGAGCGGGTGCGGTTCCTGGGCTGGTTGCCGAGCGGGCCGTCCCTCTACGACCGGCTGGCGGAATATCGCGCGCTGGTGCTGCCGTCGCTGGCGGAGGCGAACGGCATCGCGTTTCAGGAGGCGATGACGCTGGGCCTGCCGGTGATCTGCGTCGACTGGGCGGGGCCGCAACAGCTGCTGGGTGCGGGCGAGGCGGTGATGATCGCCCCAGATGGCGGCGAGGCCGATGTGGTGGCGAAGGTCGCCGCCGCGATGGATCGGCTGGCCACCGACCCCGTCGTCGCCGACACGCTGTCGGCGCGCGCGCACGACCGCGCGATGGCGTTGGGTTTCCGCTGGCGCGACCTTCTGGGCCGCTGGCTCGATATCTACGCGCGCGCCGCCGGCCGCGCGGCTTCCTGATCGCAACCCGAAGGGCAACGATGGCGCTCTCGCTTTCCCGTCCGAACTGGCGCGCCGTGCGCCGCAGCCTGTTCAGCGACACCAGCCTGGTGATGGGCCAGATGGTGTTCCAGAACCTGCTGCGCATCGTCAGCTCGATGACGCTGACCCGGCTCTTGAGCGCGGGCGATTTCGCGGTCGTCGGCCTCGTCTCGTCGGTGCTGGTGACGCTGGCGCTGATCTCCGACATCGGCCTTGCCGCCTTCATCATCCGCCACGAACGGACGATGGAACGCGATTTCCGCGACGAGGTGTGGACGCTCCGCCTGATCCGCGGGATCGCGCTGTCGGTGCTGATCGCCGTCCTGGCGGTGCCGATCGCGGGGTTCATGCAGAAACCGCATCTGGCGGCCGTGATCGCGGTGGCCGGGTTGTACGAGGTGGTCAGCGCGCTGACGTCGCTGGCGCCGACCATCGCGCTGCGCCAGCGGCGGCTGCGGTTGCTGACCGCGATCGACATGGGCGCGCAGATCGTCGGCTTCGTGATCGCGATCGTGATGGCGCTGCTGTTCCGGTCCTATTGGGGCATCATCTTTTCCAACCTGATCGGTCAGGTGCTGGGCGTGGTGCTGAGCTATGTCCTGTACGACGATTCGGCGCAGCGTTTCCGCTTCTCGCGCGAGCGGGCGGCGGAGATGTGGCGCTTTTCGCGGTTCATCACCGGCTCGACGATCCTGACGCTCGTCATCACCCAGGCGGACAAGCTGGTGCTGCCGCGCCTGTGGTCGCTCGACCAGTTCGGCCTGTACATCATCGCCGCCGGCCTGACCGCCGCGCCCATGGCGCTGGTGACCACCTATGCCGGCCGCGTCCTCTATCCGCTGCTGGCCGAGGTGCAGCGCGAGGCGCCGGAGACGATGGCGTGGCGGTTCTACAAGGATCGCTGGGTGCCGACGCTGGTGTACAGCTTCGCGGCGGGCGGGTTCGTCGGATTCGGACCGTCGCTGATCGCGCTGCTGTACGATCCGCGCTATCTGGGCGCGGGCCATTACCTGCAGATCCTGTCCATCTCCACCTTCGCGTTCATGGGGCCCTATGCCGCGAACGAGGTGATGGTGGCGCGGGGCAAGCCCAAATTCACCTTCACCTCCAACGTCGTGCGGCTCGTCTATCTGATCGCCGCTGGCACGGTCGGCTATCTGACGCTGGGGCCGCTCGGCATCGTCTGGGCGGTCGGCACCGTCGAGGTGATCGCCCAGCTGTTCGCCTGGTTCGTCCTGCGCCGCGAAGGGCTGCTCGACATGCGACGGGAAACGGGCATCCTGCTGGTGGCTGCGCTGGGCTTTGCCATCGGCTATGGCGCGGATCATATCGGACGGGTCACGCTGGCCCTCTATTGAGCGGGGAAGCCATGGGCCGGGGGCAGGGCTTGACGGTGACCGGGTGCGGTGTGCGCCCGCGACGGATGGCGCCGCGATCCACCGCCGCGCTGGCGACACTGATGCTGATGCTGATGCTGGCGGGCTGCGGTCGCGATGCGCCCGCATCGGCGCCGGACCGGGCGGCGGCGTTCCGGCTGGGCGTCAACGTCACGACGGTCAGCTATTATTCGGGTGAGCCGACGCTGGCCAACCTGCTGACCGGCGGTCGCTGGGTGACGGACGAGACGGCGGTGATCGATCCCGTCAACGGCATCACCCTGTCCCCGGGCCATGGGGCGCGGCTGTACCTGACGACGCCCGTGCCCGTACTGACGGGCCGGCCGACACGCGCGGTCTGTTCGTGGCGGGGGCGGGCCGATGTCGGGGTCGGTGGCCTCGCCGCCGTCACCGCGCGCACGGCGAACAGCATCGCCTTCGACTGGACGCCCTGGACGGAGGCGAATCGGGGGCAGTTGGTGTGGCTGGACGTTCATGCCACCGACCGCGCCGGTGCGCATGACTTCGACTGCCGGCTGGCGGGCCTGCCGCGCGATGCGGCGCTGTCGCCCGAGGTGGTCGCGTCGCTGAAACCGTTCCAGGTGCTGCGCTTCCTCGACTGGTCGAACGCCAACGGCAATCCCGCGCATGTCACCTGGGCCGGGCGCACGCGGCCGGACGCTCTGTATCAGGCGGACGGGCCGACCGGCGTCGCGCTGGAACATATGATCGCGCTGGCCCGCGCGACGGGCGCCGCGCCATGGTTCACCGTGCCGTGGAATGCGGACGAGGACTATCAGCGGCGGATGGCGCGGATGGTCCATGACCGCCTGCCGCCCGACCGCGACGTCTATGTCGAACTGTCGAACGAGGTGTGGAACGCCATGTTCGGCGCGATGCGCCAGGCCGAGCAGGAGGGGCTGGCCGAGGGGCTGTCGACCAACGGCTTTCGCGCCGCCCAGTTGCGCTATGCCGAGAAGGTGCGCTGGATGATGCCGATCTGGGCGAAGGTGTTCGCCGATCGCCCGGGCCGGCTGATCCGTGTCGGTGCGACCATGGCGGCGATGCCCGACATGGCCGCGATGCAGCTGGACGAGGGGCGCATGGCGGAGGCGATCGACGCGATCGCGATCGCGCCCTATTTCGGCGGAACGCTGATGAACGTCGCGACCGACACGTTCGACCCGGCCAGTCTGCTGACTGGACTGGCGGCGGATGCCGACCGCGTCATGGAGGGTGAGGTGGCGGCCTATCGCACGCTGGCCGACCAGCATGGCAAGCGGCTGATCGCCTATGAGGCTGGGCAGCACATGACCGGGGCCGGGAAGCGGGAGGAGGCGCTGCGCGCGGTGAACCGCGCGCCGGCGATGTACGATATCTATCGCGACTATATCGGCAGCTGGCGGGCGACGGTGGGCGATACGATGGTGCTGTACAACAGCACCTCACCGATCAGCCAATATGGGGCATGGGGGCTGCAGGAATATGTCGGCCAACCGCTCGGCCAGGCACCGAAGCGGCGCGCGGCGCTGCTCTATTCCGGGAAACGGGAAATCGAGGCCAAATAGTCGGTTGAGGTCTTGTCCTCATCCTATCGTGGTAAATATTCGCTTGAACGTGCAGGCTCTTGGCACATCCCCTGCGAACAAGCAGGGCGATCCGGGGTGGCTGAGTGCTCGTCAGAAGCACATGATGATCTTCAGTCTTTAGTAACCGCACATCGCAACGGGGACGGTCGGCGGTCTGGTAATGGATTACGAGAATCGTCCCTTTATGGGACGAGTCTTTCGGAGTGTTCCGCGTATCACATAATTCCGAATGTTAATGGGCAGTTCATGTTTGGGCGTTGCCGGACCGTCGTACCGATGCGGTACGTTTCGGCTCAAGTGCATCAACCATCTCATTGTTTCTATAGGGCTTTTCGATGCGCGAAAATCTTTCGTCAACCTTTGATACTTATTGGAAGGAGGGCATCATCTGGAGTTTCCACGCATGCCCTTGTCGATGGTGAGCAAGATTCTCTCCTCATCCAACATCGTCGCCAAGCTGAAGGCGGGAACCGCCCTCAGCGCCATGCTGGCGGCCGGCGCCGTCGTCACCATGGGCGCATCGTCCGGTTCGGTGATTTCGATCCCCGTTCCGGTGGCGTCTCCGCTGCCGACCCCTAGTCCCACGGCAACGCCGGAAGCACTGGTCGCGTCCAATTCGAATTCTGCCATCTGGGAGAAATGTTCCGGCGAAAGCACGACGTGCAACTTGCCGTACCAGACGAATATCCGGTTCGGCACGGGCGACCGCTGGGTGTATCGCAACGACGTGAGCGGCGCGGTTTCGTGCAGTTACACGACGCTGGGCGATCCCGCGCCGGGCGCATACAAGGAATGCTGGTATCAGGTTCCGGGCGATGCGCGTGCGCCGCTGTCGGTGGCTGGGGGGTTCAAGCTGGGCGCGAACGTCACGACGGTCACCTATTATTCGGGTGAGCCGACGCTGGCGAACCTGCTGACGGGTGGTCACTGGGTGACGGGCTCGACGGCGCAGATCGATGCGCTGGGCGGCATCACGCTGCCGTCGGGGCAGAGTGCCCGCCTGTACCTGACGACGCCGGTGCCGGTGCTGACGGGCAAGGGCACACAGGCGATCTGTTCGTGGGAGGGCAAGGCGAGCGCGACGAT
>CAJYLQ010000032.1 GCA_913775975.1 uncultured Sphingomonas sp.
GCCGCGCTCCTCGCCAAGATCGAGAAGCCGCAGGCGATCGACCGGCTGGAGGAGATCGTCGAGCAGTGCGACGGCGTGATGGTCGCGCGCGGCGACCTGGGCGTCGAACTGCCGCCCCAGGCCGTCCCGCCGCTCCAGAAGCGCATCGTCGAGGTGTCGCGCCGCATGGGCCGCCCGGTGGTGGTCGCGACGCAGATGCTCGAGTCGATGATCCAGAGCCCCTCGCCCACTCGGGCCGAGGTGTCGGACGTGGCGACCGCTATTTATGACGGCGCCGACGCGATCATGCTGTCGGCCGAATCGGCGGCGGGTGCCTGGCCGGTCGAGTCGGTGGCGATGATGAACGCGATCGGCGTGTCGGTGGAAAACGACCCCGGCCACGGCGACCGCGTCCACTTCACCGCGATGACCCCCGATCCGACCACCGCCGACGCGCTGGCCGAGGCGGCAGCCCGGATCACCGACACCGTGTCGGCCAAGGCGATCATCTGCTTCACCACCAGCGGCTCGACCGCGCGCCGCATCGCGCGCGAGCGTCCCTCGGTGCCGCTGCTGGTCCTGACGCCGCAGCTGGAGACGGCCCGTCGCCTGGGCCTGCTTTGGGGCGCCCACGCGGTCCACACGCGCGACGTGGAGTCCTTCGAGGAAATGGTCGCCAAGTCCAAGCGCATGGCGCTGCGCCACGGCATCGCCGAGGCCGGCAACCAGGTCGTGCTTATGGCGGGCGTCCCCTTCCGCACGCCGGGGTCGACCAACGTGCTGCACGTCACCCGCATCATGGGCGACGAACTGGCCAATTACGGCGACCGCAGCGAGGCGTAAGCACCGGTCCGATACGAGAAGGGCGGCGGCGCGAAAGCGTTGGCCGCCCTTTTTTGTACCCGGCACCGGGTCGATCGGCGGTAGATGCCGTGAATATTCCATGGGCATGATCATGATCCCTACTCTCGATACCCGTCCCGACCTCGCTACTCCGCGCCTTTCGCTGCGACGTCCCGCCGAGCGTGATATCGAGGCGATCGTGTCCATCGTCGGGCATTGGGAGGTCGCGTGTCGTCTAGCCCGCGTGCCGCATCCCTATGGCCCAGAAGACGCCCGCTTCTTTCTGGAACGGATCGTGCCTGCCGAATGGGTATGGGCGATCACGCTGGGGGACGAGGACCGGCTGATCGGCGCGGTCGGGCTCACGCCGGAGCAGGAGACGGCGGAGCTGGGCTATTGGCTGACCCCGGCGCATTGGAGCCGGGGTATCGCAACCGAAGCGGCGCGGGCCGTCGTCGATTTCGGGTTGGAGCGTCTTGGCCTTCCCGGGCTGACCTCGGGCTATTTCGAGGACAATCCGGCCTCGGGCCGGGTGCTCGCCAAGCTCGGCTTTGTCGCGACCGGCCGCGTCATGCGCCCCTGCATGGCTATTGGCCGCGACGTGCCATCGGTGCGGATGGTGCTGAAGCCCTGATCCTCCCCGGCACGGGGAGGTGGCAGGGTGCAGCCCTGACGGGGGGCTTTCCCGCAAGATCGTCTTTGCGGCCCGCCCCCTCCACCACCGCTTCGCGGCGGTCCCCCTCCCCGTGCCGGGGAGGATTTTTGCCGATAACAAAAAGGGCGGGCATCTCGCGATGCCCGCCCCCTTCGTTGATTTGGTAAAGCCCGATCAGATGTGGATCGGCTTGCCCTGCACCGCCATGGCAGCTTCCTTGAGCGCCTCGGCATGGGTCGGGTGGGCATGGCAGGTATAGGCGATGTCTTCCGACGTCGCGCCGAACTCCATCGCCTGGGCGGCCTGGGCGATCATCGTGCCCGCAAGGCTGGAGATGATCCACACGCCCAGCACGCGGTCGGTCTTGGCGTCGGCGATGACCTTCACGAAGCCGTCGGTGTCGCGGTTGGTCTTGGCTCGGCTGTTCGCCATGAAGGGGAACTTGCCGACCTTGACCTCGCCACGCTCCTTGGCGGCTTCTTCCGACAGGCCGACACCGGCGATCTCGGGCATGGTGTAGACGACGCTGGGGATGACGTCGTGGTTCACGATGCCGGTCTGGCCCGCGATGTTCTCAGCCACCGCGACGCCCTCGTCCTCGGCCTTGTGCGCGAGCATCAGGCCCGGGGCGACATCGCCGATCGCCCAGACGCCGTCGACATTGGTCGCGAAGTCATGGTCGATCTCGACCTGGCCACGGCCGTTCAGCTTTACGCCCGCGGCTTCCAAGTTCAGCCCGTCGGTGTTCGGCTTGCGGCCGATCGCGACCAGCACGGCGTCGGCCGACAGCGTTTCCGCCGCACCGCCAGCCGCCGGTTCGACCGACACGGTCGCGCGGTCGCCCTCGACGGTGACGCCGGTCACCTTGGTCGAGGTCTTCAGCTCCATGCCCTGCTTCTTGAAGAGCTTGGCCGATTCCTTGCGGACCTCGCCGTCGAAGCCCGGCAGGATCTGGTCGAGATATTCGACCACCGTCACCTTGGCGCCCAGGCGACGCCAGACCGAGCCCAGCTCAAGCCCGATCACGCCGCCACCAATGACGACCAGATGCTCCGGCACCTTGGGCAGCGCCAGCGCGCCGGTCGAGTCGACGACGACCTTCTGGTCGATCTCGACACCCGGCAGCGGGGTCACGACCGAGCCGGTCGCGATCACGATGTCGCGCGCGGTAACGGTCTGGTCGCCGACCTTCACCGTGCTCGAATCCTGGAACGCGGCCTTGCCCTTGAGCCAGGTGACCTTGTTCTTCTTGAAGAGATACTCGATACCACCGGTCAGCTCGCCGACCGCCTTGGCCTTTTCGGCGTGCATCTGGTCGAGGTTGAGGCGGGCACCGTCGATCTCGACGCCGAACTTGGCGAGGGCACCGTGGCTCGCTTCCTCGAACAGCTCGGACGCGTGGAGCAGCGCCTTGGACGGGATGCAGCCGACGTTGAGGCAGGTGCCGCCCAGCGTCTCGCGGCTCTCCGCGCAGGCGGTGCGCAGGCCCAGCTGCGCGGCGCGGATCGCGGCGACATAGCCGCCCGGGCCGGCGCCGATCACGAGGACGTCATAGTCGTAGGTCTGGTCTGCCATCATCTGTCTCCGCCGTCATACCGGCGAAGGCCGGTATCCAGTCCGACCGCCGAACTGGACCCCGGCTTTCGCCGGGGTGACGGTCACTGGGGTATATAGGGTGTCTTACAGGTCGATCAGGATACGCGTCGGATCCTCGATCGCGTTCTTCAGCGCGACGAGGAAAGTCACCGCCTCGCGCCCGTCGATCAGGCGGTGGTCGTAGGACAGCGCCAGATACATCATCGGCCGCACCACGACCTGGCCGTTCACCACGACCGGGCGGTCCTCGATCCGGTGGAGGCCCAGCACCGCCGACTGCGGCGGGTTGATGATCGGGGTCGACATCAGCGAGCCGAACACGCCGCCGTTGGAGATGGTGAAGGTGCCGCCCTTCATCTCGTCCATCTTCAGCGTGCCGTCCTTGGCGCGGCGGCCGAAATCGCCGATCGTCTTCTCGATACCCGCGACCGACAGGTCCTGCGCGTCGCGGATGACCGGCACGACGAGGCCGTTCGGCGCCGAGACGGCGACCGAGATATCGGCATAGTCGTGATAGACGATCTCGTCGCCCTCGATCGAGGCGTTGACGGACGGAATGTCCTTCAGCGCCATCGTCGCGGCCTTCACGAAGAAGCCCATGAAGCCCAGGCGGACGCCGTGCTTCTTTTCGAACAGGTCCTTGTACTTGGCGCGCGCCTCGATCACCGCGGTCATGTCGACGTCGTTGAACGTCGTCAGCATCGCGGCGGTGTTCTGCGCTTCCTTCAGGCGCTTGGCGATCGTCTGGCGCAGGCGCGTCATTTTGACGCGCTCTTCGCGGCGCGAAGAGCCGGCGCGGCCGGCGGTGGCATCGCCACCGTTCGACGCCGTGCCCGCGACGGCGGGCGCGGCGGCCGGCTGCGGCTTGGCCTGCGCGGCGGCGGCGACGTCTTCCTTGGTCAGGCGACCGTCCTTGCCGGTGCCCTGGATCGTCGAGGGGTCGACACCGTGTTCCAGCACCGCGCGGCGGACCGACGGCGACAGCGCGACCGCGTCACCCGAGGGGGCGGGCGCCGCCGGGGTGGCGGGCTGCGCGGCCGGGGCGGTCGCGGCGGCGGGGGCCGACGCGGCACCGGCGCCGGCCGCCTCGATCGTCGCGATCATCGCGCCGACCTCCACGGTGTCGCCGACCTTCACGGCATGGGCGCCCATCACGCCCGCGACGGGGGACGGCACCTCGACGGAAACCTTGTCGGTTTCCAGGCTGGCGATCGGCTCGTCGACCGCGACGGGGTCGCCCGGCTGCTTCAGCCATTCGCCGACCGTGGCTTCGGTGATCGATTCGCCCAGCACGGGGACGAGAACTTCGGTGGCCATTCCCTGTTTCCTCCACCCCAACCGGGGTTCATCGTGATGCCGGTCGACCGGCGCGTCACATCATATGGTCATCACCCGGCGGTGCCGGGCATCGCAAAGCTCAGCTTGCCGCCTTGCCGCCCGTCTTGTCGCTCTCGCGGCTGCGACGGATCTCGTTGCGGACATTGTGTCCGAGTGCGTCGGCGACCAGCGCCCCCTGCTCGGTCTGGTGCCGCTTCATCAGGCCCGTGGCGGGCGAGGCGGCGGCGGCGCGGCCGGCGTAGCGGGCGCGGCGGACCGGCGACCCGGCGGCGGCCAGCGCCTCCTCGATCAGCGGCTCGGTGAAGAACCAGTACCCCTGGTTCTTCGGCTCTTCCTGCGCCCAGATCACCTCTTCGAGGTTCGGCATCCGCGCCACCCGCTCCGCCAGCGGCTCGCCGGGGAAGGGATAGAGCTGCTCGATGCGGACGATCTGCGTATCCGTGTCGCCCGCCGCGTCGCGCGCCTCGATCAGGTCGTAGGCGACCTTGCCGGTGCACAGGACCAGCCGCTTCGTCGCCGCGTCGGCCGCACCGTTGGTGTCGGACAGGATGCGCTGGAAGTGGCTCTCGCCCTGGAAGTCGGCCGCCGTCGACACCGCCAGCTTGTGGCGCAGCAGCGACTTGGGCGTGAAGACGATCAGCGGCTTGCGGAAGCTGCGGTGCATCTGCCGGCGCAGCAGGTGGAAGTAGTTGGCCGGCGTCGTGCAGTTGGCGACCTGCATGTTGTCGCCCGCGCAAAGCTGCAGGAAGCGTTCCGGGCGGGCGGACGAATGCTCCGGCCCCTGCCCCTCATAGCCGTGCGGCAGCAGCATCACGAGGCCGTTGGCGCGCAGCCACTTGGCCTCGCCGCTGGCGATGAACTGGTCGATCATGATCTGCGCGCCGTTGACGAAGTCGCCGAACTGCGCCTCCCACAGCACCAGCGTCTTCGGATCGGCGAGCGCGTAGCCATATTCGAAGCCCAGCACGCCATATTCGGACAGCGGCGAGTCCAGCACCTCGAACCGGCCATGCTCCACCGTCGAAAGCGGCACGAACTTGTGCTCGTCGGTCTGGTCGACCCACACGGCGTGCCGCTGCGAGAAGGTGCCGCGTCCCGAATCCTGGCCCGACAGGCGGACGCCATAGCCCTCCGACATCAACGAGCCGAAGGCGAGCGCCTCGCCCGTCGCCCAGTCGAAATTCTCGCCCGTGCCGAACATCTGGCGCTTGGCGTCGAGGACGCGGGCCAGCGTCTTGTGGATCTGGATCGAGTCGGGAACCGTGGTCAGCGTCCGGCCCAGGCTGTCGAACAGCTTCGGCGTGATCCCCGTCTCCGCGCTGCGGCGGTCGGTGACGCGATCGGTCGGCGCGGACAGGCCGGTCCAGCGGCCGGCGAACCAGTCCGCCTTGTTCGGCTTGTAGCTCGCGCCCGCCTCGAACTCGCCTTCCAGCCGCGTGACGTACTGGTTGACGTTGGCATCGACCCAGGCCTGATCGACCACGCCCTCGGCGACCAGCCGCTTGGCATAGATCGCGCTGACCGGCGGGTGATCCTTGATGACCTTGTACATCAGCGGCTGCGTGAAGCCCGGCTCGTCGCCCTCGTTATGGCCGAAGCGGCGATAGCACCACATGTCGATCACGATGTCGCGGTGGAACTTCTGCCGGAACTCCATCGCCATCTTGGTGGCGAAGGTCACCGCCTCGGGATCGTCGCCGTTGACGTGGAAGACCGGCGCCTGCACGCCCTTCGCGACGTCCGACGGATAGGGCGAGGAGCGCGCGAACTGCGGGCTCGTGGTGAAGCCCACCTGGTTGTTGATGATGAAGTGGACGCAGCCGCCCGTATTGTACCCACGGATGCCGGAGAAGCCGAGGCACTCCCAAACGATGCCCTGCCCCGCGAACGCCGCGTCGCCGTGGATCAGTACGGGGACGGAGGCAGCGTGATCCTCCAGATCGCCCGCGATCGTCTGGATCGCGCGCGTCTTGCCCAGCACGACCGGGTCCGCCGCCTCGAGGTGCGAGGGGTTGGCGACGAGCGACATGTGCACCTTGTGCCCGTCGAACTCGCGGTCGTGGCTGGTGCCGAGATGGTACTTCACGTCCCCCGAACCGCCGATGTCATCGGGGTTGGCCGAACCGCCGGCGAATTCGTGGAAGATGATGCGCAGCGGCTTGGCCATCACGTTGGCCAGCACGTTCAGGCGGCCGCGATGCGCCATGCCGAACACGATCTCGCGCACGCCCTGCTGGCCGCCATATTTGATGACCGATTCCAGCGCCGGGATCATCGATTCGCCGCCGTCCAGGCCGAAGCGCTTGGTGCCGACATATTTGCGGCCCAGGAACTTCTCCCACTGCTCGGCCTCGATGACCTTGTTCAGGATCGCCTTCTTGCCGTCGGTGGTGAATTCGATCGCCTTGTCCTGGCCCTCCATCCGCTCCTGCAGGAAGCGGCGCTCCTCGACATCGACGATGTGCATGTATTCAAGGCCGACATTGCCGCAATAGTTGCGGCGCAGCGTGTCGACCAGCTGGCGGATCGTCGCCCATTCGAAGCCCATCGTGCCGCCGAGATAGACGGGACGGTCGAGATCGGCGTCGGTGAAGCCGTGATATTCGGTCTTCAGATCCTCCGGCATCTCGCGCTTGGCGAGGCCGAGGGGGTCGAGATTGGCGGCGAAATGGCCGCGCACGCGATAGGTGCGGATCAGCAGCTGCGCGCGGATCGCGTCGCCGGCGGCCTTGACGATATCGTCCTTGGACGGCGCGGGCGCGGCGGCGGCCGCGGCAGGCTTGCCACCCTTGGCGGGCTTCGGCGCGGGCTCCATCTGCGTCGGGTCGAGCCCGGCGGTCAGGTCGTCCGTGCTGGTCAGCGGCCAGCGGCTGCTCTGCCAGCTGGGCTGCGACGGGCCGTTCTCCAGCCCTTCGAAGAAGCCGCGCCACCCGGCCTCCACGCTGTCAGGCGCGCTCTGATACTTGGCGTAGAGCGCCTCGATGAACGCCGGGCTGACGCCCGACGCGATGTCGCTGAAATCCTGACCTTCGTAGCCCATGTCACGCATCTCCGGGCCGCCTTACTTCCTGTCGTCACCCCGGCGGATGCCGGGGTCCAGAGCCACGAGCGGCCCGCCTGCCGCTCTGGACCCCGGCATCCGCCGGGGTGACGGACGCAACTTTACTTGCCGAGCACCTGGAGCAGGGTCGAACCCAGCTCCGACGGCGAGGCCGCCACCTTGATCCCGGCCGCTTCCATCGCGGCGATCTTGCTCTCCGCATCGCCCTTGCCGCCCGACACGATCGCGCCGGCATGGCCCATGCGACGGCCCGGAGGCGCGGTGCGGCCCGCGATGAAGCCGGCCATCGGCTTCTTGCGGCCACGCTTGGCCTCGTCGATCAGGAACTGCGCGGCCTGCTCCTCGGCGTCGCCGCCGATCTCGCCGATCATGATGATCGATTCGGTCGCGTCGTCGGCCAGGAACAGCTCCAGCACGTCGATGAAGTTGGTGCCGTTGACGGGATCGCCGCCGATGCCGACCGCGGTCGTCTGGCCCAGCCCTGCGTTCGAGGTCTGGAACACCGCCTCATAGGTCAGCGTGCCGGAGCGCGAGACGACGCCCACCGAACCCTGCTTGAAGATCGAACCCGGCATGATGCCGATCTTGCACTGGCCCGGCGTCAGCACGCCCGGGCAGTTCGGGCCGATCAGCCGCGACTTCGAACCCGACAGCGAGCGCTTCACGCGGACCATGTCGAGCACCGGAATGCCCTCCGTGATGCAGACGATCAGCGGGATCTCCGCGTCGATCGCCTCCAGAATCGAATCCGCCGCGAAGGGGGGCGGCACGTAGATCACGCTCGCATCGGCGCCGGTCTTCGCCTTCGCCTCCGCCACGGTGTCGAACACCGGCAGGTCGAGGTGCGTGGTGCCGCCCTTGCCCGGCGTGACGCCGCCGACCATCTGCGTGCCGTATTCCAGCGCCGCCTTGGTATGGAAGCTGCCGGTCTCGCCGGTCATGCCCTGGGTGATGACCTTGGTGTTCCGGTCGACGAGGATGCTCATCGGATGCCTGTGCCTTCTAGCCGTCACCCCGGCGAAGGCCGGGGTCCAGTTGCTACATCAGCGTCGGGAAGAGGTCGCGCCAGTCGGGGTTCGACACCTCGATCTGGCGCAGCTTCCAGGCCCGCCGCCACTCCTTCATCTGCTTCTCGCGTCGGATCGCATCGTCGATGCGGTCATGGACCTCGAACCAGACCAATACCTTGCACCCGTATCGCTTGGTGAAACCCTCCGCGATGCCCTCGCGATGTTCCCACGCCCGCTTCAACAGGTCGCTGGTTACGCCGATGTAGAGCGTGCCGTTGCGCGCGCTCGCCATGATGTAGACGTAACCGGCTTTCTCCATCGATCCACCCCGTCGCTACCGTCGAACTGGACCCCGGCCTGCGCCGGGGTGACGGTATCGGGGACGTTTCGGCATACTCAATTCAGGCTGCCGTCGATCCCCTTGCAGGCGACCAGCAGTTCCTTGACCGCGTCGACCGAAACCTGAAGGTTCGCCTTCGCCTCGTCCGACAGCGACACCTCGACGATCTTCTCGACGCCGCCGGCACCGATCACGACGGGCACGCCGACATACAGGTCATCGACGCCATACTGGCCGGTCAGGTGCGCCGCCGCGGGCAGGATGCGCTTCTGGTCGTACAGATACGCTTCCGCCATCGCGATGCCGCTGGTGGCGGGCGCATAATAGGCCGAACCCGTCTTCAGCAGCGCGACGATCTCGCCGCCGCCGCCGCGCGTGCGCTTGATGATCTCGTCGACCTTCTCCTTGGTGGAGAAGCCCATCGCGATCAGGTCGCTGACGGGGATACCGCTGACGGTGGAATATTCCAGCACCGGCACCATCGTGTCGCCATGGCCGCCCAGCACGAACGTGTTCACGTCCTTCACCGACACGCCGAACTCCTCGGCGAGGAAGTGGCTGAAGCGTGCTGAGTCCAGCACGCCCGCCATGCCGACGACCTTGTTGTGCGGCAGGCCGGAGAATTCGCGCAGCGCCCAGACCATCGCGTCGAGCGGGTTGGTGATGCAGATCACGAACGCGTCGGGCGCGTTGGCGGCGATGCCCTCGCCCACCGCCTTCATCACCTTCAGGTTGATGCCAAGCAGGTCGTCGCGGCTCATCCCCGGCTTGCGGGCGACACCGGCGGTGACGATGATGACGTCCGCGCCGGCGATGTCGGCGTAATCGTTCGAGCCCTTGATGTTCGCGTCGAAGCCCTCGACCGGGCCGCACTGCGACAGGTCGAGCGCCTTGCCCTGGGGCACGCCCTCCACGACGTCGAACAGGACGACATCGCCCAGACCCTTCAGCGCTGCGAGGTGAGCGAGCGTACCGCCGATATTACCGGCGCCGATCAGCGCGATCTTCTTGCGAGCCATTCCAATCCTTCTCCGTAAAGGGGCGCGGGGCGCGATTGGACATGCCGCCTACGCCCATCGGGGGCCGGGGGCAACCGCTAAAGCGCAGGGGTAAAGGAATTGTTTTGATAATGGTTCGCAGGATCAACACGACCTGCGCGCACCGCCCTTCGCGTCAGCCATGCGTTCACCGCATAGCCGCCGAACAGCGCGATAAAGGGCATCATGCCCATGTGATAGCGGTCCATCCCCACCACGAGCACCGCCACCGCCGCGAACATGCCGGCGCTGAGGAACAGCGGATCGAGCAGCCGCCACAGGTCGTCGCGCAGGAACAGGATCACCCCCGCGAGCCCCGCCGCGAACACCAGATACCAGTATAGCGCCGACACCGCCTTCAGCGGCCCCTGCACGGCCCGGGGCAGGGAATCGGCGTTCCACACCACGCCGATCGATTCCCGGTCGAAGCTCAACTGCACGCGCTTCAGGCACAATTTCAAGTAGGTGAGCGGGTGGTCGACGATGAACCGCTTGGCCTCCTCCTTGAAATAGGCGTCGCGCTGCACCTCGTTGCGGGGGCCGCGCTCGGGGAGGCCCATATAGCCGCCGTTGGTGGCGGGATTGTTACCCATCCACAGATTGGCGCCGAAATTGGCGGAGACGGGCACGGGCGCGCCGAACAGCGCGCGGTTCCGCTCCGCCCAGGGCGCGATCAGCAGCGCCGCGACGACCAGCGCCAGCGCGACCTGCCAGACCGCCCGCATCGGGCGTCGCCATGCGCCGTCCAGCAGCGGCAGCAGCACGATCAGTGGCAGCACCGTCGGCCGCATGAACGCCGCCGCGACCAGCAGCGCGGTGGAGAGCAGGATGCGCGCCCAGCGCGGCAGCCACGGCTCGTCGCGCGCGGCGAAGGCGGCGGCCATCAGCGCGGTGGAGGGCAGTTCGCCATTGGGAAAGGAGGTATATTCGATCCAGAGCGGCCAGATCGCCGCCAGCAGCGCCGCGATCGCCCCGACGCGCGCGTCGAACCGCAGGCAGCCGATCCGCCAGATCGCCGCGACCAGCCCCACGCCCAGCACGACGTTGACCGCGCTGACCACCCAGCCATGCACGCCCAGCAGCATGTAGAAGGCGGCATAGAGCGCTGCCGGCCCGACCGGCCAGTAGACGGTCGGCTGGTCGCCCGGGAAGCGATAGCCATGGCCCGCCGCGATCTCCCGCGCGAAGGCGTCATAGGCGGCGCCGTCCGCGATCGGATGCACCGGCACCAGCAGCGCCCACAGCACGCGCAGCGCCGTCGCGAGCGCCAGGATCGTCCAGATCCGCCCCGGCTTGCCCAGCCAGATCCCGAACCGCGTCACCATGGCGTCCAGCCGATCGTCGCAAGCGTGAAGACGACGCCCATCATCCCGACGACGACCAGGCTCTGCCAGTCCTTCGCGGCGAAGACGACGGGGTCGTCATCCACCTCGCCGCGCACCGTCTTCAGCCATAGCCGCGCCGTCCAGTACAGCATCAGCGCGGGGGCCAGCCACAGCCATTCGGGCGCGGGATAATGGGCGGGCACGATATCCGCCTGCGTATACATGGCGAGGATCAGGACGCTGATCATCCCGCTCGACGCGCCCAGCGCCAGTACGACCGGCAGGTCGTCCGCATGATAGCCGCGCCCCGCCAGCGCCTTGCCGGAGGCGACCGCGATGCGCAGTTCCGAATAGCGCTTCACCATGGCGAGGCCCAGGAAGACGAACATCGACATGGCGAGCAGCCAGAAGGACGGGCGGATCCCCGTCGCCGCGGACCCCGCGACGATACGCAGCGTGTACAGGCCCGCCAGCAGCATCACGTCGACGATGACCTGCTTCTTCAACCAGAAGGAATAAAGGCCCGTCAGCAGGTAATAGAAGCCCAGCACCGCCAGGAACCGCCCGGGCAGCAGCAGCGCCAGCCCGATCGACAGCGCCAGCAGCGCCGGCACCGCGACCACCCCCGCCTTCACCGGCAGCACGCCGCTGGCGAAGGGCCGCGACTTCTTGCGGCGATGCGCGCGGTCGGCCGCCAGATCGAGCATGTCGTTGAGCAGATACACGGACGACGCGCACAGGCTGTACGACAGGAAGGCGATCAGCGCCGCCGCCAGCAGCGGCAGGTTGCCCAGTTCATGCGCCCCCGCCAGCGGCACGAAGATCAGCAGGTTCTTCAGCCACTGATGGACGCGCAGCGCCTTGATCCAGGCGCGCGGGCGGCTGCCGCTGTCGTCGATGAAGCGGATGTCGGGATGCCCCGCCGCCGCGCGCCGCAGCCCCTTCCACGACGAAATCAGGAACGCCTTGCGCGCCCGTGCGAACACCGCCAGATCGACCGTGTCGTTGCCGACATAATCGAACCCGCCCTCGCCGTAGTGCGCGACCAACAGGTCCGCCTTCGATCGGGAGGAAAGGTTCACCGCGCGGTCGCTGCTCAGCACCGCGTCGAACAGCCCCAGATGATCGGCCACGGCCTGCGCGATGCTGGCCGAGGCGGCGGTGGCGAGCACCACCGGCCGTCCCTCCGCCCGCGCCGCCGCGATCAGCTCCAGCACTTCGGGGCGATAGGGCAGCGCCGCGCCGTCGATCTCGACGCGTTCGGCGACCAGATGCTTGAACCCCGCCTTGCCCTTCGCCAGCCAGGCGGGGAGCGCCAGCAGCGTCGCGGGCGACCGCTTCGCCAGCGTCAGCAGCGATTCGTGCAGCGTGTCGGTGCGGACCAGCGTGCCGTCCAGATCGACGCACAGCGGCACCGGGGCCGCTGCCGCGTCTCGGAGTTCGGGCGCGACGGGCGCCGACGGATCGAGATGCGTGGCCATCCTCTCAGCCCCGCGCCATCACGACGACGCCCGTCATGATGAGCAGCGTGCCGACGATCTTCGCCAGCGACAGCGTATCGTGAAAGAACACCCGGCCGAACAGCGCGGTCAGAACAAATCCCAATGCCACAAAGGGATAGGCAAAACTCACCTCCACCTTCGACAGCACCAGCAACCATACGGCCATGCTGAGAAAATAAAGGAACAGTCCCAGGATCACGAACGGGCTGAACGCGATCTGGACAATGGTCGGCACGCCCATGCCGGCCGCGACGGCGCGCTGCACCGATGGCGATGCCATGCCAGCCTTCAGCGCGATCTGCGCGAAGGCGGAGATCGCGACACTCAGCACGATCAGCGGATAGACGCCAAAACCCAAGACTTGATTCCCCCGAACCCGAAGCGGGCATGTCCCTATGGGGGGCAAGTGTCAATTCGGCGTAAAATTTGCCTCGATTCCATGGCCCATGGCCAGATAATCGTCCGACTGCATCTCCTCCAGCCGGCTGACCGTCCGCTGGAATTCGAACGCGCCGTCGCCGCTGGGATACAGGTCCGCCGGGGTCGCATCGGCGGCGGCGAGCAGCTTCACCTTGTGCTCGTACAGCGCGTCGATCAGGCTGACGAAGCGCGCCGCCTCGTTGCGGTTCTCCGGCCCCAGCTTCGGAATGCCGACGAGGATCACGGTGTGATAGCGCCGCGCGACCGCCAGATAGTCCGCCGCGCCCCGCGCCTCCCCGCACAATTTCCTGAACGAGAAGACGGCGACGCCCTTCAGCGTCTTCGGCACATGCAGGATTCGGCCCTGCACCGTCAGATCCTCCGACGGGATCGGCTCCGTCACCTCATGGTCGGTCAGGCGGAAGAAGGCGGCGGACAGGTTCGCGGTCGCCTCCGGCCCGTTCGGCACCAGCCAGGTCTGCTGGCTGCCCAGTCGGTCGCGGCGGTAGTCGACGGGGCCGTTCAGCGCCAGCACGTCCAGCCGCGCCTCGATCAGCGCGATGAAGGGCAGGAAATGCTCGCGATTGAGGCCGTTCTTGTAGAGGTCGGACGGCGCGCGGTTCGACGTCGTCACCACCGTGACGCCGGCGGCGATCAGCGCCGTGAACAGCCGCGACAGGATCATCGCATCCGGGCTGTTCGTCACCATCATCTCGTCGAAGGCGAGCAACCGCGCCTCTTCCGCCAGCGCATCCGCGACCGGCTGGATAGGATCGCCCTGTTCCTTGCGCCGCTCGATCGCGATGCGGCCATGTACTTCCAGCATGAATTCGGAAAAATGGACGCGCCGCTTCCGCTCCACCGCGACATGCTGGAAGAACAGGTCCATCAGCATCGACTTGCCACGCCCGACACCGCCCCACAGGTACACGCCGCGCGCCGGCACGACCTTGCGCCGGAACAGGCCGGTGGTTCGGGGATGGGCCAGCTCGTCCGCCAGCGCATCGAGCCGCGCGGCGGCGGCGGCCTGTTCGGGGTCGGCGCGCAATTCGCCGTCGGCGAGCAGCGCGTTATAAGCGGGGAGGACGTCGGCCATTCACACGATCCATTCTCCCCTCCCCTTCAGGGGAGGGGCCGGGGGTGGGGCCTTGCCGCAAACGCGCCGCTCGTGGAGGCGCCCCACCCCAACCCCTCCCCTGAAGGGAAGGGGCTTACAAAGCCACTGGCGTCACACGACCCGTTCGGCTTCCATCTTCTTGATTTCGGCGATCGCCTTGGCCGGATTCAGGCCCTTGGGGCAGACGTTCGCGCAGTTCATGATCGTGTGGCAGCGATACAGGCGGAAGGGATCCTCCAGCTCGTCCAGCCGCTCGCCGGTCATCTCGTCGCGACTGTCGGCCAGCCACCGATAGGCCTGCAGCAGGATCGCCGGGCCCAGGAACTTGTCGCTGTTCCACCAATAGCTGGGGCAGCTGGTCGAGCAGCAGGCGCACAGGATGCACTCGTACAGCCCGTCCAGCTTCGCGCGGTCCTCCGGCGACTGCAGCCGCTCCTTGCCAGCCGGGGCCGGCGTCACCGTCTGCAGCCACGGCTTGATCGAGCTGTACTGCGCGTAGAAGTGTGTGAAGTCGGGCACCAGATCCTTCACCACGTCCATGTGCGGCAGCGGCGTGATGCGGATATCGCCCTTCACATCCTCGATCGCGGTGGTGCACGCCAGGCCGTTGCGCCCGTCGATGTTCATCGAGCACGACCCGCAAATCCCCTCGCGGCACGAGCGGCGGAACGTCAGCGAGCTGTCCTGCTCCGCCTTCATCTTGATCAGCGCGTCGAGCACCATCGGCCCGCAATCGTCCAAGTTCACCTGGAACGTGTCGTAGCGGGGATTTTCGCCGCTATCGGGATCGTAGCGGTAGATCTTGAACGTTTTCAGCCGCTTCCGGTCGCTCGGCGTCGTGGAGGGGGCGTGGGTCACGCCCTTGGTGATGCGGCTGTTCTTGGGAAGGGCGAATTCGGCCATGGTACGTCCCGATCAAATATATGCGGGTGCCGTTATCACCCCAGCGCGGCTGCGGCAAACCCCATCAGATAACATCGAGCACCAGACCGAGCTCGCGCGCCTCCTCCGCCTCGATATACCAGTTGGAGGGCGCCTTTTCCTTCAGCGTCTGCAATGAAACCTGCGTTCCCGCGACCAGCGCCGCGAACCCTTCGTCCTGGATGCGGATGGAATCGGCGATCTCGTGCAGCTTGGCCTTCAGCAGATATTCCAGCGTCGACAGCGGGCCGTTCAGCTGCACGGTCGAATTCATCAGCCGTTCGTGGATCATCAGCCGCGTGCCCCGCGTCAGGAAGCGGCAGTCGGACGGGAAGGCCGACATGAAGGTCGCCCCCGCCGAGTAGACCGCGACCTTGCCGACGAACAGCGTCTCGCGCCCGGCATATTCGCGGATCAGGCGGATATCGTCGCCCATCGCGCGCGCCATTTCGGGGTCACCGCCCAGCGTGGTCAGCGAGACGATCAGCGGCCCGTCCTTCGGCGCCTCGACCACCTGCTGCTTGAAGCTGGTGTACATCGCCTCGTCCACCACCCCGTGCAGTTGCACATGCGGGACGGCGAGGAGCGGATAGCTGGCGGCTTTGCTGGTGCGGTCGGTCATGCGGGGCAAACCCCGGCCGGGATGCCGGGGTTCCGGCCGGCGGCGCGATGCCGCCGGCGTCCGCCTCAATACACCCGCTTCTTCGGCTTGATGTAGTCGATGTCGTCGGTCATCGTGTAGTCGTGCACCGGGCGGTAATCGAGCGTCACCTTGCCGCCCTTGCCGCCCCAGCCGTCGAAGCTCATCAGCGAGTGCTTCATCCAGTTGGCGTCGTCGCGCTCCGGGAAGTCCTCGTGCATGTGGGCGCCGCGCGATTCCTTGCGGTTCGCCGCGCCTTCCATCGTCACGACCGCCTGCGACAGCAGGTTGTCGAGTTCCAGCGTCTCGACCAGATCGGTGTTCCAGATCAGCGAGCGATCCTTCACCGACACGTCTTCCATCCGCTTGTAGGTCGCCGCGATCTTCTGCTGCCCCTCGGCGAGCAGCGCGGAATCGCGGAACACGGCGGCGTGCTTCTGCATCGTCCGCTGCATCTCGGTGCGGATCTGCGCGGTCGGCGAGCCGCCGGCGGCGTTGCGGAACGTGTCGAGCCGCGACAGCGCCATATCCTCGGAGCCCTTGGGCAGCGGATTGTGCGGCGTATTCGGCTTCAGGATGTCGCGCACGCGCAGGCCGGTCGCGCGGCCGAACACCACGAGGTCGATCAGCGAGTTGGACCCCAGGCGGTTCGCGCCATGGACGGACACGCACGCCGCCTCGCCCACCGCGAACAGGCCGGGGATGACGTGATCCGGGTTGCCGTCCTTCACGCAGACGACTTCGCCGTGATAGTTCGTCGGGATGCCGCCCATGTTGTAATGCACGGTCGGCGTCACGGGCAGCGGCTGGCGCGTCAGGTCGACGCCCGCGAAGATCTTGCCCGTCTCGGTGATGCCCGGCAGCCGCTCCGCCAGCACCTTGGGATCGATGTGATCGAGGTGCAGGAAGATATGGTCCTTGTGCTCGCCGACGCCGCGGCCCTCGCGCATTTCCATCGCCATCGACCGCGACACGACGTCGCGCGAGGCCAGGTCCTTGGCGCTCGGGGCATAGCGCTCCATGAAACGCTCACCCTCGGAATTGGTGAGGTAGCCGCCCTCGCCGCGCGCGCCCTCGGTGATGAGCACGCCCGCGCCGTAGATGCCGGTCGGGTGGAACTGCACGAACTCCATGTCCTGCAGCGGCAGGCCGGCGCGCAGCACCATCGCGTTGCCATCGCCGGTGCAGGTGTGCGCCGAGGTGGCCGAGAAATAGCAGCGGCCATAGCCGCCCGTCGCCAGCACCACATTGTGCGCGCGGAACCGGTGGATGGAGCCGTCCTCCATGCACAGGGCGATCACGCCACGGCACACGCCGTTCTCCATGATGAGATCGAGCGCGAAATATTCGATGTAGAAGTCCGCGTCGTACTTCAGCGACTGCTGGTACAGCGCATGCAGCATCGCGTGGCCGGTACGGTCGGCGGCGGCGCAGGTGCGCTGCACCGGCGGGCCGTCGCCCATATTCTGCATATGGCCGCCGAACGGACGCTGATAGATCGTCCCGTCCTCGTTGCGGCTGAACGGCACGCCGGCATGTTCCAGCTCGTACACCGCCTGCGGCGCCTCGCGGCACAGATATTCGATCGCGTCCTGGTCGCCGAGCCAGTCCGAACCCTTGACGGTATCGTACATGTGCCACGACCAGTGGTCGGGCGTATTGTTGCCGAGGCTGGCGGCGATGCCGCCCTGCGCCGCGACCGTATGGCTGCGGGTCGGGAACACCTTGGTGATGCAGGCCGTCTTCAGCCCGCTCTCCGCGATCCCCATCGTGGCGCGCAGGCCCGATCCGCCCGCGCCGACCACCACCGCGTCATAGGTGTGGTCGATGATCTTGTAGGCAGCAGGCATCAGGCGGCGGCTCCGAGCGCGATCTTGAGGATGGAGAACAGGGCGATGGCGCCCAGCCCCAGGGTGAAGGCGTTGAGGAGGACGAGCGAGACGACGCGGGCCTCGTCATGCTGGTAATCCTCGATCACCACCTGCAGCCCCATGCGGAAATGCGTGAAGACCGACAGGATCAGCAGCGCCATCGGCAGCGCGACCCAGCCGTTCGACAGCCACATCTTCATCGACACATAGTCGAACGACGGCTGGCGGGCGATCGACACGACCAGCCACACCATCAGGAACAGGTTCGAACCGGCGGTCAGCCGGTGTTTCCACCAGTGATGGGCGCCTTCGCGCGCCGAACCCAGGCCGCGAACCCGGCCGAGCGACGTTCCCGATCGCATCACTTGATCCCCAGATAGAGCCAGAACAGCGCGGTCAGCGCGACCGATGCGAACATGGTCGCCAGCGCTCCCAGCTTGTTGGTCTTCAGCTCGAACCCGGCGCCGGTATCCAGCACCAGATGGCGGATACCCGTCATCATGTGCTGGAACAGCGACAGCGTCAGGCCGATGCCGACGATATAGCCCAGCACGTTCAGCTTCCCGCTTTCCAGCGTGAAGGTGTCGAGGAACGTCGCATAGCTTTCCGCCCCGCCGGCCACCGCCGCCAGGAACCACACGAGCAGGCCCGCGCCCACCGTGGCCATGCCGCTGCCGGTGACGCGGTGCAGGATCGAGACCAGCATGTGCGGGCCCCAGCGCCAGATGGTCAGATGGGGGCTCAGCGGCCGGGCGGGATTGCGGGATGCCAAGGCGTGCCTCGTTTCGCGAAAAGATGATCCGGATATGACAGCGCGCCTATGCGTCCCCTTCCCGGCATATGCAACCCGGCCGTTGCGCGATCGCCCCGCGCGGGCGGCATTTCCGCCCGGATATAACGGAGTGTTAACCACCAGCCGATAGGCCCGTGGCCATTGGATTTCCCGCCCATTTTCCAAAGAGGCCCGCCGGTGCCGTTCAC
This sequence comes from uncultured Sphingomonas sp., assembly GCA_913775975.1. Lineage (GTDB taxonomy): Bacteria > Pseudomonadota > Alphaproteobacteria > Sphingomonadales > Sphingomonadaceae > Sphingomonas. The sequence goes on from CAJYLQ010000032.1 coordinate 18,637, forward strand.
CCATCTGCCCGCGACCCACGTTATCGCGTCGACGATCGATATCGAGGCGCGGATCCGCGCCTTCGACAATGGCGAACACGACCTCGTCGCCAATGCCCAGCATCTCTGGTCGATCATCGAACCCGATGTGGACGAGATCATCGATGTTTACTGGCACAGCTGGACGCTGGCCAATCCGGGCAAGCCGGAATGGACGCCGCTGCACGGATCGCGCCGGACGGAGGCGGGCCGCCGCTATCTGCGCAACCGGTTCTGCGACCTGTCGGGCCGTGCCTGGGTCGAATCGCTCGAACGCTCCGTCTCGGCGGCGGTGCGTAACGGGATCGAGCAGATGGACGTGCTGGCCATGTCCTGCGCCAGCGACCGCGCCGTGCTGCGCGCGATCAACCGCCGGCTGCCCGCCGACGATCCCCGGCGCGAGGTGATGGCCGATACGCTGCTGCGCCTGTTCGGGATGGAGACGGAGCTGACCGTCGCGCTCTTCGCCGGCTTCACCGCGCATAACGCCCGGCAGGAGCGGGAGATGCTGCTGGGCGAGTTCCGCGACAGCATCGGCGTGACGGTGGAGGTCGCCAGCCACGATTCGAGCGCGCTGCGCACGCAGAGCGGCCGCGCCTCGATCATGGCGCGCGGGATGCTGGGCAAGTCGTCCGAGGTCGCCGCCGCCGCCGAACAGTCCGCCGTCGCGATGCGCGAGGCGGCGCAGACCGCCGCGGGCCTGATCCGCGCGATCGAGGACGCGCGGACCGAGGTGGACGCCGCTGCCGAGATCGCCACGCGCGCCGCCGCGCAGGCGGGGCAGGCCGTCGGCATGTCGGAGGCGCTGTCGGACCATGCCAAATCGATCGAATCGATCCTCGGCCTGATCCGCGACATCGCCGGGCAGACCAACCTTCTAGCGCTCAACGCCACGATCGAGGCGGCGCGCGCGGGCGATGCGGGTCGCGGCTTCGCCGTCGTCGCGCAGGAGGTGAAGAGCCTCGCCAGCCAGACCGCGCGCGCGACCGACGATATCGCCGCGAAGATCGCCGCGATCCAGTCCGCCACCCGCTCCACGGTCGATACCAACGCCTCGATCAAGTCGACCGTCGCCGAGGTGCAGGATTCGGCGGAGCGCATCCGCTACGCGATGGAGGCGCAGGCGCAGACCGTCACCGCGATCACCGCCGCCGTGGACGAGACCGCGCTCGCCGCCGACTCCATGTCCTCGACGATCGCCGCGATCCGCGAGGATACCGAAACCGTCGCGACCGAGATCGAGTGCATCGGCAGCGGCTTCGACTCGCTCGACGGGCGGCTGGGCCAGCTGAAATCCAATGCCGGCGATTTCCTGACTCGCGTCGCCGCCTGAGAGGGGACGGGGAAGGCCGGCGCGAGCCCCCCTCCCCAATCCGCCGGCCGCGCGCTACAGCCGGCGGCGATGACCATCCTCCTTACCGGATCCAGCCGCGGCATCGGCGCGGCGATCGCACAATCGCTGGTCGATGGCGGCCAGACCGTGATCGGCCACGGCACCGCCAGCGGCATTCCCGCCGACTTCGCGCAGCCCGGTGCCGCCGCCGCGCTGTGGCACGCCGCGCTGGACCAGGCGGGCGGCACGATCGACACGCTCGTCAACAATGCCGGCGTGTTCGAGGCGAACCCCGTCGACGCCGACGATGCCGACTGGCTCGCCGGGTGGGAGCGGACGCTGCGCATCAACCTGACCGCCGCGGCGGAACTCTGCCGCCTCGCCGTCCTCCACTGGCAACAGCGCGCGCGCCAGGGCTGGACCGGCACCGGCCGCATCGTCAACGTCGCCAGCCGCGCCGCCTATCGCGGCGACAGCCCCGCGCACTGGCACTATGCCGCCGCGAAGGCGGGCATGGTCGCGATGACCAAGACGATCGCGCGCGGCTATGCGCGGGAGAATATCCTCGCCTTCGCCGTCTGCCCCGGTTTCACCATGACCGGCATGGCCGAGGATTATCTGGAGAGCCGGGGCGGCGACAAGCTGCTCGCCGACATCCCGCTGGGCCGCGTCGCCCAGCCGGAGGAGGTCGCCACCGCCGTCCGCTTCCTCGCGCTCGACGCGCCGCCATCGATGACGGGCGCGGTGCTCGACGTGAACGGGGCGTCCTATGTCCGATAGCGGCGCTATCGGACCGGCCGGCGCCGCCCCGGCGGCGTCCGACGGCACGACGACACGCGGGTCGGCGGATTCGTGGCGCGTCACCCTGCCCTGCACCCGTGCCGAGGCGGAGGCGATCGACGCCGCGTCCGACCTCGCCATCGACGCGGTGCTGATGACCACCGAAGAGGTGGAGGACGATGTCGAGCGCTGGCGGCTCGACGCCTATATGGATGCGGCGCCCGATGCCGCGATGCTGGCCGCGCTCGCCGCGCTCGTCCCCAGCGCCGCCGGCACCGCGCCGGCGGTGGAACAGCTGACCGAGCAGGACTGGGTGACGCTCAGCCAGCAGGGGCTGGAGCCGATCCGCGAGGGGCGCTTCATCGTCCACACCAGCGCGCACCCGATCGCGGCCGATCCGGCGGCGGGCACCCGCGCCTTCCTGATCGACGCGGGCCGCGCCTTCGGCACCGGGCATCACGGCACGACCAGCGGCTGCCTCGCCATGCTCGACGCGATGGCGATCGAGGGGCAGCGGTTCGCCAAGGCGATCGATATCGGCACCGGCACCGGCCTCCTCGCCTTCGCCGCGCTGGAATTGTGGCCGGCCGCGACGGTGGTCGCGACCGATATCGACCCCGTCGCGATCGACGTGACGCGCGACAATGCCGCCGCGAACGGCGTCGAGGGCGTGACGCTGATCGTCGCCGACGGCACGCTGGACCCCGCCATCGTGGAGGCCGCGCCCTACGAACTCGTCATCGCCAACATCCTCGCCGGCCCGCTGGTATCGATGGCCCCGGAACTCGCCGCGATCGCCGCGCCGGGCGCGACGATCCTGCTCGCCGGCCTGCTGGAAACGCAGCGCGAAACCGTGGTCGCCGCCTACACCGCCTGCGGCTGCACGCTCCAGGCGCTCGACCGCCGCGGCGACTGGACCATCCTGCGCCTGTCAGCGGGCGCGGAACGCTATGTGCCGGCGGGCCCGTTCGATCCGAAGGGCCGCGACGGCTGGGCGCTGGATATCTGAGGGTCGCTGCCCCGACGGATGCGGATCGGGGAGATTGTTGCGGGCGGCGGGAATGTCCGGCTTTGGTGGGAAGCGGACATGGGCCTAATCGCTCTTAACGGCCTTACGGATGGCGAAAGGCACTCGTGTGAGAGCCAGAAGGATGTTCATGCCATAGAGCCACGCGAACGCTCCACCCGCAAACTTGAGACCTCCAGGAACGCCGCTGCGAGCCACCCCGAAGGAGAATGCTATGCACGCAGCGAATAAGCAGAAAATCATGCCGTGAAGACTACGCAGATCGTAGCACAACTTCCGTCCACCGGCCCCGTTTTCAACCCAGAACCGTCCACGGTCGTAAATTACTAATGCGAGCCAGTTCGGCCCAAACGGGTTACGCCAAAGAGGATCATCGAAAGTGAGATGGCCCGAGCCGCGCTCGCTTATCCGTTTCCTTTGGTGCTGTAGCAATTGCTCCACACAAGTGAGTGCAGCATTTGTATCCGCGTCATTTAGACGCACCGAACCGCGTAGATGCCAGATAAAATCAAACATGCGCGGCTCTCATTAAGAGCATCTTGCAACGTCCGCAATTGGGTGAAAGCATACATGGGCTAATAGGAGGTATCCTTTGTCGAGGTGCTACTTAGCCGAAGGAAGGGGCTGCCATTCTAGTGTGGGCATCAGTACTTTCCGGGATAACTCTGCTTGCGGATCAACGGCGCGTCCGCCATGGTGAATTCTACCGCGAATGCCTGAACCGATAAAACCGGAGCGTTATTAAAATCAGCAGCAGGTTTAAATTTGATCGTTGTCGTCGCTATTTTGCATAGCGCCTTATCAAGGGGGTCGTTCGACGATCGCCCCTCCAGCACACTCTCACATGCCAGCGCGTTTCCTTTTTCATCGACTACAATGGAAGCTCTTCGAACGACATATTTTTGAGCGGTCCCTGGAAGCTTATTCACGACTAGCTGTAAGTCAACGGTCGGAGAGAATGGACCGTTGTCCGGGTTTATGAAACTTAAGGAACGAACTCCGTACGTTGCCCTACCCGAACCATCAAGTGCGGGTTTCGCTCTAATCTTTAAAAGCTCATCGCAAGTGTCTTCATCAATCTTTTTAATTCGTGATGGGACCAAAGCTTCACAATGAATTATCTTACCATGAGGGTCTACTGTCAGCATGAACTTCGAAACTGGATCGAGCCCTTCAGTTTCGAAATGCTCTCTACTCAAGCTTTGGAGCTGTGAGGGGCGAAGCAAAGGTATTCCAGGCGCGCGCGGATACGCAGCTTCAGCTGTCCCAGCCAACAGTAGTGCGATCATGCGCCTCGCTCCCAAACCATCTGCGAGGTACAAGCTTTCCCGCAGCACAGTTGGGTGAAGCATCCATCATCGCTTGCTCACTGGCAAGCCGCTGAAGGGGTCACGATCACCGCTCGTCCGCATCCGGCCGTCAGCGGCCATCCCCGACACTGCACGCCCGGCGACAATCGCGAAGCCGCGCGGCGCGGTAGGACAACGCCCCTTACACCGTCAGCACGGTACTTCCCCGCGTCTCGCCCGCTTCCATCGCGCGGTGCGCCTCGGCCGCGTCTTCCAGCGCGAAGGTCTGGCCGATTACCGGGCGGATCGCCTCGCGTGCCAGCATCGCGAAGACGCGGTCGGTCATCGCCTGTCGCTCCGCCTGGGTGGTCGCATAGTCGAACAGCGTCGGGCGGGTGACGAACAGCGAACCGTGCTTCGCCAGCGTGCCGAGGTTCACCCCGTCCACCGCGCCGCTGGCATTGCCATAGCTGACGATGATCCCGCGCCGCGCCGCCGCCTTCAGCGACACGTCCCACGTCGCCTTGCCGACGCCGTCCAGCACCACCTCCGCGCCGCGCCCGTCGGTCAGGTCGCGCACGCGCGCGGCGACGTCGTCGGTGCGGTGGTTGAGGACATAGTCGGCGCCCGCCGCATGGGCGAGCGCCGCCTTGTCCGCGCTGCCGACGCTGCCGATCACCGTCGCGCCCACCGCCTTCAGCCAGCCGACCAGCAAGTGGCCGACGCCGCCCGCCGCCGCATGGACCAGCACCGTCTGCCCCGCCTCCACCCTGGCGCAGGGGCCAACCAGCATCGCCGCCGTCGCGCCCTTCAGCAGCAGCGCCGCCGCCGTGCGGTCGTCGACGCTTTCGGGCAGGTGGACCAGTTCGTCCGCGATCACGTTGCGGCGGGTGGCATAGGCGCCGCGCGACGGGCCGAAGGTGCCGACCCGGTCGCCGGGCTGGAACCCCTCCACGCCGTCGCCCACCGCCTCGACCACGCCGGTCGCTTCCGAGCCCAGGCCGGCGGGCAGTTCGACCGGATAGAGGCCGCTGCGGTGATAAGCATCGATATAGTTCAGCCCGACCGCCGTCGTGCGCACGCGCACCTGCCCCGGCGCGGGCGGTGGCAGGATCTCGTCCACCCATGCGATCACCTCCGGCCCGCCGGTCCGCTCGATCCGTGCCACGCGCGCTGCGTCGGTCATGCCATCGTCTCCCTCTTGCCGCCCGCCCAACGCGGGGCGCCGCCCGCCGTTCAATAGTCGCGACTGATCCGCACGTTCACGCTCTGCCGCCCCAAGGTCGAGATGCTCGACAACAGCGACAGCCAGCGCGTCACCTGAAACTCCAGCCGCGTCGCCGAATAGCCCTGCCCGTCCGTCACGATCTCCGCATAGATGCGCCGCGTCACATATTTCCCCGCCGCGATCGAGGTGCCCTGCCCGGTCTGCGGATCGGCGGGCAGGATGCGCAGCCGGTCCAGCCCCGCCGCGCGGCGCACCGCGTTGATCGGATTCAGCCCGTTGCCGCCATTCTGCAGCGCGGCGACGGCGGCGGCCAGCTGCAGCGCCTCCGGCGCGGACAGGTTGGTGATCGACGTGCCGAACAGCAATCGCGCCAGCAGCTCGTCCTGCGGCAGCGCGGGCGTGCTGGAAAAGCCGATCTCCGGCTTCACCGCCGTGCCCGTCACGCGGATCGATGCGGTGAGGCCGGTGGTGTTCGCATTCGCCTCGATATCCAACGCCGGGTTGGCCGGCGTCTGCCCGTCGAAGCGGATGACGCCGCGCGACAGCTCGAACTCGCGGCCGGCGAATTCGTAGTCACCCCGGATCAGGTTCGCGCGGCCCGCGATCGTCGGATTGTCCGGCGCGCCGCCGATCGTCAGGTCCGCCGACCATTCGCTGGTCAGGCCCAGCCCGCTGACCATCACGCCGCCCCGCGCCTTCGCCGTCAGCGCCATCGTCCAGGGGGTGGTGCGCGCCTCCTCCTCGTCGCCGCCGATCGGCACGTTGATCTCGCGCACGTTGAGGCGAGGCGCGGCGGTGGCGGCGGTCGCCCGGCCCAGGCGATAGCGCGCGCGGTTCAGCACCACGTCGCCCGCGATCCGCCCACCCGCGCCATCGGAGCGGAAGGTCAGCGGCCCACTGACGGTCGCGCCGATATCGTCGCGATCGATCATCACCGCATTGTCCGCCTGCATCCGGATATCCAGGCCGATGCCGTTGGCGGCGGCGAAGTCGAACACCCCCGTCCCCGATACGCGCCCGCCCTTGCCGGCGGTGGCGGCGAAGCGGTCGATCGCCAGCGTCGATCCGTTGAACCGGCCGCTGGCGGCGACGTCGGTCAGGACGGTGCCGGTGGTGGCGCTGTCGATGCGCGCGCCCTTCGCCTGCACCGATCCCCGGATCAGCGGGCGCGACAGGCTGCCGGTCACGTCCGCGCCGACGGAGACGGGGCCCGACAGGTCGAAAAACTCGACCCCGGTCAACCGCCACAGCGCATCCGCCGGCCCGGCATAGCGCAGCTGGCCGAACAGCCCCGCGCCGGACAATCGCTCCGCCAGCGATCCCGCCGCCAGCGGCGACAGGCGCGCCTGCGCCCGGCCGACCGTACGCCCGCCCGATGCGATGACCGCGCGCATCCCCGCCCGGTCGGGCGACAGCACCGCCGCCAGCCCCACGTCGATCGGGGTGGAGTTCAGCACCAGCCCGGCGCGTGTCACCCCGCGCAGCGTCAGGTCCAGCCGCCCGGTCGGCACGCCGCGCGCATCCTGCGCATAGCGGAGCGATCCCGACGCGCTGCCGCCCAGCCCCAGTCCCGGAAAGCCGATATCGAGGATCGACAGCGGCAGGCGCTGGCTGCTCGCCTCCACCACCAGCCCCGCGTTGGACAGGGTGCCACCGACCCGCGCCTCGCCCCCGGCAAAGGTCAGCCGCGTCGGCGCCAGTCGCCAGCCGGCCCCCTCGCGCGTCACCACCGCCGGATCGACCAGCTGCAACGGCCGCCGGTCCAGCGTGCCCTCCGCGCTCAGGGTAAAGCCGTCGTCGCGGATCTTCGTGACGGTGCGGATGTCGAAGGCGCGGCCGCGGGTTCCCGCGATCGCCGCGCGCACCGTGCCCGTCCCGCGTGCGATCCGCGCATCGGCGGTGACGCGGGCGATACGCACGCTGCCATATTGCAGGCCCAGCGCCCGGCCCGTCCCCTCGATGACCGGCCCGGCGGGGTCCAGCAGGATGCTGCCGTCGACGCGCCCCTGCCGCACGCTCGCCCCCATCAGCGCCGCGCCGGCAAGGTTCAGATGCGCCTCGATCCGCTGCATGTCGCCTATCGGGCGGAAGATCAGATTGCCCGCGATCGGCCCCGTCACCGCGACAGTCCCGTCGAACCCGCCCGGCACGATCGCCAGCCGCCCGATTGCACGCGAGCGGGCGACGTCCAGCGCCGCGATCGCGATCGCCGCCTGCCCCTGCGGCGGCAGCAGGATCGCGCCATTGCCCCGGAACGGCCCCAAGCGAGAGGTGCCGGCGGCGGTCAGCGCGAAGCCCTCCGGCGTCGGCACCAGATGCGCGGTCACGCCGGCAAGGCCCAGCGCCGCGTTGGGCCTGGCGAGCTTCAGGTCGATCACCGGCTTCTCGATCCGCCCGTCCAGCACCAGCGCCAGCGGGCCATAGGTCGCCTGCCGGCCGGTCCCCTCGAAATGGATCGTGCCGTCGCGCCGGCGGTATCCGTCCCCGGTCAGCGTCAAGGCGGGAGAGGTCAGCCGCGCAGCCCGGAAATGCAGGATGCCGTCGGGCGTCCGCTCCAGCGCGGTGTCGATGCGCGGCAGGCCGCCGGTCAGCGAGCGGAAGAAGGCATTGTCCAGCCGCCGCACCTGCGCGGTGCCGCGCCCGACGATCCGCGTGCCATGCCCGCCGGGGCCCGGCACGACGTTCAGCGTCGAATCGATATCGACGATACCGATGCCGGGGATCAGATAGCGGCCCAGCCGCCCGCCCAGCCCGACGCGATATTCGCCGGTGCGCAGGTCCAGCGTCAGCGCGATCGTGCCCGCCAGCCGGTCCGACGTGAAGCGCAGGCCCTCCCCCGCCAGCGTCGGCGGCCGCAGCGTCAGCACGCCCGCGACCGACAGGTTGTTGAGGATACCGCCCGCGACCGTCCCCACCCCCCTCACGCGCGCGGCGGCGACGCGCAACGGGATGCGCGCGGGCCATACGGACAGCCGGCCCTGCCCGGCGGCGCGCACCCGCTCGAACCCCGTCTGGTCGAAGCTCAGCCGGTCGGCGGTCAGGCGATAGTCATAGGATGCGCTGTCGAACGCGCCGTCCACGATCGCGCGCAGGGCGATGCCCTGCCCGCCCATATTGGGGAACAGCGCCGCCGGGCGCAGCAGCCGCGCGGCAAGCCGCAGGTTGCGGTAATAGCCGCGCCCCAGATCGACCTCGCCGTTCGCATCCACCGCCAGCGCGGCCGATCGCGCGGTAAGCCGCCCCGCCAGCCGGCGATGCGCGAAGGTCGCGTCCCCCGTCACCGCGATGCGCGGCTGCGTCAGCCGCTGCGCCTTGCCGGTCAGGAGGATGGTGGGCGCCAGCGTGCCGGTCAGCCGGTATCGCCCCGCATCCGCGCCCAGCGACAGGTCGACGACGCGCGCGCCCGCGATCCGCCCCGCCGCGCGCCCGCGCCAGCGGCTCCAGCTGCCATCACCCGTCACCGCCAGCATCACCGGCCCGCGCACATGCGCCAGCCCCGCCAGCACGCCGCCGCGCGCGCCCGCCGCCGTCACGTCCAGGTCGAAACGGTCGCGATCCGGCTCCGCGTCGATCGACAGGTTCAGCCGGTCGCTGCCCGCCGCCATCGCCGCCAACCGCACCCGGGCGCGGCCGTCGCGAATGTCCGCCCGCCCCGCCGCGCGGACGGTGCGCGCGGTGCCCGTGACCGGCGCGGCCAGATCCAGCCGGTCGATCGTCAGCCGGCCGATGCGGATGTCGAAATCGGGCAGCAGCGGCCCGCGCCGCCCGCTCGGTCGGGTATGGGGCAGCCGCGCCAGCCGCGCCTCGGGCACGTCCAGCGCATCGATCACCAGCGCGTTGTCCAGCCACCGCCATGGCCGCCAGTCCAGCGCGACGCGTGGCGCGGTCAGGAACACGCCGTCCAGATCGCGCACCTTCAGCCCGGTGATCGTCGCGCGGCGATACAGCGACCCCTCGATCCCCCCGACCTCGAACGACAGGCCCGTCGGCGTACGGATCGTGCCGATCCGCTGCGCCACCAGCCGGTGCCCCCAGGGCGTATCGACCGCGATCAGCACGCCGAGCGCCAGCGCCGCCAGCGCGATTCCCGCCGCGACGATCCAGCGCCACAGCCCCCTCAAAACGCCTGCCCCAGCGAGACATAGACGGCGATGCGGCTGTCGCCCCGTTGCGGATTGAGCGGCGTGCCGACGTCCAGCCGGATCGGCCCGAAATTCGAATAATAGCGTACGCCAAGACCCGTGCCGAAGCGCAGATTGTCGAACCGGGGCAGCGGATCGGTGGAAATGTTGCCCGCATCCAGAAACGGCACCAGCCCGAAATTGCCGAACAGGCGGATCCGCGCCTCCATCGCGAATTCGGCCAGGCTGCGCCCGCCGATCGGGTCGTTGTCCGGGTCGCGCGGGCCGATCGCCTGAAAGCCATAGCCGCGCACCGACGCGCCGCCGCCGGCATAGAAACGCCGCGACGGCGCCACCGCGTCGCGCGGCGCGCCCAGGATCGTGCCCAGTCGCGTCCGCGCCGCCAGCACGACGCGCGGCGACAGGGGGCGATAGATGCTGGCGTCCAGCTGCGTGCGCGTATAGCCGAACACCGATCCCTGCAGCGACGCCTCCGGGCTGACGCGGCCGCTCAGGCGGAAGCCCGTGGTCGGGTTCAGCAGATCGTCCGTCCCGTCATAGCTCAGGCTGGTCGGCAGCGCGCCGATCAGGAAGGTGCGGCGGCGCGGCGCGCCCGTCGCCACCACCACGTCGCGCTCGTCGGAGGCGAGCAGCTCCGCGCCCAGCGACCATGTCCAGGTCTTCTGGAAGAAGATGTTGGTCTGCCGCTCCAGCGCCGCCGACAGCGAATAGGTCTTCGCATCGTATGCGTCGCGATTCTGGTGCGCGGCCGCCGCCTGGATCGTCAGCACCCGGTCCCGGCCGTGATAGTTGTTGCGGCGATACGTCACCGCCGACAGCTGTTCCTGCGTACCCAGCACGCTGCGGATGGTCAGCGCGCCCTCCGGCGGGAACAGGTTGCGGTGCGTCCAGCTGAGCGCCAGCCGCGCGCCCTCGCCCGTGCCATAGCCCGCCTCGCCCGCGACCGTGTGCGGGGGTGCCGGCTCCAGCTTCATCGCGATATCGACCGTGTCGGGCGCCGCCCCCTCCACCGGCGTCAGCGCGACGGACGAGACGAGGCCGGTCTGGATCAGCGCGCGGCGCAGGTCGTCGATACTGCCCTGGTCGAACCGCTCGCCCCGGCGGAACCGGGCGATCTCCGCGACATGATCGGGGCCGAACACGCGGTTGCCGGGCAGCGCGACGATATCGCCGAACCGCTTCTCGCCGCCGGGCTGGACGCTGAGGTCCAGCGTCGCGGTCTTCGCCGCGCGATCGACGACGATCGCGGGCTCCCCCACCTTCGCGAAGGGGAAACCGCCCCGCCCCGCCGCGACGGTCAGCGCCTCCGTGCCCGCGACCACCGCATCGGCATCGACCGGATCGCCCGGCTTCAGCGCGAAGGCGCGTTCCAGCGCCGCCGCCTTGTCCCCCGCCGCGCGCACGCCATCCAGCGTCACGCCCGCGAAGCGATAAAGGCCGCCCGGCACCGCCTCCAGCACCACCACCGGCCTCGTCCCCGGCTCCACCCGGCTCGTGACCTGCGCATCGTAATAGCCCGTTGCCCGCAACAGGCTGACCAGCAGCTCCGCATCCTCGCGCCCGCGCCGGTCGAGCTGCGCGGCATTGGCGGGGGCGCGGCGGTTGTCGGCAAGCGACGAGTTTTCCGCGAAGCGCTGGCGCAGCAGCGGCGTCGCGACCGCGTCGATCCCCTCGATCCGCCAGTCGTACCGGCGCGCGGTGGCGGCATCGACCACGGCGGCGGTCGCGGCGGGATCGGCGGGCGCGGCGGTCAGGTCCGGCCACTCGACGCCGATATCGGGCAGTGCCGCCAGCGGTGCGTCGGGATCGGGAGAGACGGCCATCGGCGCATCGTCCGGCGCGGGCGTGGGCGTCGGCACGGGTGTCGGCACGGGGGCCGCGACCGGCGCCTGCGCGCTCAGCGGCACGGCAAGAAGGATGGCGGCGCCGGCCACCGTGCGGCCCGCCCGCGCGATCGGGGACGACATAGGATCACAGCCTTACCCGCACCCGTCGCGCGGGGACAGTCCCGTTCGGACGATCCGCCCGGTCCCGTCGTCGCTCAGCCGCGCATCAGTCTCAGGGCCAGCCACAGCCAGCCCGCGATCAGCATCGCGCCACCGATCGGCGTCACCGCGCCCAGCCAGCGCGGCGCACCCAGCGCCATCGCATAGAGCGTGACGGCGAAGATCGCGCCGCCCGCCACGAACAGCCAGCCGGGCCCGCGCATCTCCAGCCGCAGCGCGACCAGCGCCGCCACCGCGTGGATCAGCTGGTACTGGCCGCCGGTGCGCAGCCATTCGGCCGCCTGCCCCGACGCGCCATGCGCCCCGAACGCCCCCGCCGCGACCGCCATCGCCCCCGCCAGTGCCGCCAGACCGCCCAGCATCATCGCGGGTCCGTGCCCCAGGGATATTGCTCCGCCGTCAGCGCGCGCGCGGCGCGCAGGTCGCCCGCCTCCACCTGGATGCGCAGCCGTTCCTTGTCGCGCGCGCGGTACATCTGTTCCGCCCGGTCGATATCCGCCTGGCCGACGCCAAGCCCCTCCATCGCCAGCCGCGCCATCTTCACCGCCGATTCCAGCACCTCGCGCACGACATAGCTGGCGGGCGAATTCTTCAGCTTCACCAGCGCCCGCCGGTCGAACGCGCGGACATAAATCGCCGCGCGCGGGAAGGCCGCATGCACCGCCTCCAGCGTGTCGGCATCGATCTGGTCGCCGTCGATGCAGAACAGGATCAGCTCCGCCTCCGCCGCGCCCGCCTGGCGCAGCAGGTCCAGCCGCGTGCCGTCGCCATAATAGACCTTCGCGCCGAACTCGCCGGCGATGTCGATCATCTCGATATCGTTGTCGATCAGCGTGACGGGGATGTCCTGCATCAGCAGCATCTGCCCCACCGTCTGCCCGAACCGGCCATAGCCGACGATGATCGCGTTCGCACCATCCGCGGTCGGCCCGTCACGCTCGCCCTGCGCGGTGTCGATCGGCTCCTGCCGGAAGCGGCGGGTGGCGCTCATCAGGAAGGGGGTGGTCGCCATCGACAGCGTGATGATCGCACCGAACAGGCTGGCCGCCTCCGGCGCGACGAGCAGGCTGGCCTGCGCCTGCGCGAACAGCACGAAGCCGAACTCGCCGCCCTGGCTCAGCAACAGGCCCAGCGCCAGCGCGGTCCGCCACTTCATGCGGAACGCCAGCCCGATCCCGAAGATGACCGCCGCCTTCGTCGCGATCAGCGCCGCCGCCATGCCCGCGACGAACAGCGGCCGCTCCGCGATCGCGTGCAGGTCCAGCAGCATCCCGATCGCCAGGAAGAACAGACCGAGCAGGATGGAGCGGAACGGCTCCACATCCGCCTCCAGCTCGTGCCGGTACGGGCTGTCGGCCAGCATAACGCCCGCGATGAACGCGCCCAGCGCGGTCGACAGGCCCAGCAGCTCCATCACCGCCGCGCTGGCGATCACGGTGAACAGCGCGGCGAAGACGAACATCTCCCGCTCGCCCAGATTGCCGATCAGCCGGAACAGCGGCCGGAGCAGGAAGCGGCCGGCCAGCACCAGCCCGACGACCGCGCCCACCGTCTCCAGCGCCAGCACCCAGCCCGGCGGGCCGCCGGCATCGGCGGGGTTGCGGCTCATCGCGGCGATGATCGTGATCAGCGGGACGATCGACAGGTCCTGGAACAACAGGATCGCAAAGGTCCGCTCCCCGAACGGCGTGCGCAGCCGGCCCGACGATTGCAGCATCGGCAGCACCTGCGCGGTCGACGACAGCGCCAGCGGCAGGCCCAGCGCCAGCGCCGCTTCGGGGGAGAAGCCCGCCAGCCACACCACCGCGCTGATCGCGACGCCGCACAGCACGACCTGCAACAGGCCCAGCCCGAAGATCTCCTGCTTCATCCGCCACAGGCGCGACGGGTTCAGCTCCAGCCCGACGATGAACAGCAGCAGCGTGATGCCGAATTCGGCGAAGCCCATCTTCGATTCGGCGTCGCCGACCAGCCCCAGCACGTGCGGCCCGACGACCGCGCCCGCGACCAGATAGCCCAGCGTCGCGCCCAGCCCGACGCGGCGAAACAACAGTACGAAGACCAGCCCCAGCCCCAGCAGGACGGACAGGTCGCGCAGCAGCGAAACGTCGGAGCCGCCGTGCATCAGGCGGCCTGTTTCGCGGCGGCCATCGCCGCAGCCTCGGCCGCCGCCTCGAAGACGAGTCGGATCGAGGCGTGGCGCGCGCTGTGCGGCAACGCGGGGGTGAAGATGGCCAGCCCCGGCCAGGCCGGCGGCTCCCCCTCGCCCGCCGCCAGCCATGCCGCCAGCGCGTCACGCGCGGCGGCGAGTTCGTCGGGCGTGCGGCCGATCACCTCGGCACCCAGCAGCGCGGACGATGCCTGGCCCAGCGCGCAGGCGCGCACCAGCATCCCGACCGCCGCGACGCGGCCATCGGGGCCCAGATCGACATCCACCGTCACGCGGCTGCCGCAAATCGGCGAGCGGCGCTCGGCGGTGCCCATCGGATCGACCAGCCGCGCCTGATGCGGAATGTTCGCCGCCAGCCGCAGGATATCCGTATTGTACAGCGTCGCGCTCATTGCCCGTCCGCCGCGTTGCCGGCCGCCGCGTCGATCGTCGACCGCGCGCCGAACACCGGCTGGCCGCGCCGCCGCCGGTCGACGAAGTCCGCGATCCCCGCGCTGGTGGCGTTCAGCAGCGGATAGGTGCGGCTCTTGACCATCCATTCTGGCCGCCGCGACGGGCCGCCGCCGACCGTATCGATCACCAGCGTCACCAGCAGGAAGGCGAGGCTGGCGAAGATCAGCCCCTTCAGCGCGCCGAAGCCCAGCCCCAGCGCCCGGTCGATCGGCCCCAGGATCGACGTCCGCGTCCGCGCACCGATTGCATTGGCCACCAGCTTGCCGCCGACATAGGTGACGCCGACGATCAGCGCGAAGGCGAGCACCGCCGCGCCCGACACGGTGCCGACATAGGCGGTCAGCGCCTGCGCCAGCGCGATGTGGAACAGCTTCAACGCGGCGACCATCGCGATCCAGGCGAACAGCGACAGCACCTCCGCCACGAACCCGCGCATCGCGCCCAGGATCGCGGCACCCGCGACGGCGATGAGGACGATCACGTCGAGCGAGGTCAGGGCCATGTCCGTCCTAAAGCCGCGCGGCGCGGCATAAGTCGAGAGAGAAAATCCATGCCGCGCCCATATGCCGCCCGCTACCGGACCATGGAAGCGCCTAGCCCCGGCCCAGCATGTGATCGACGAACCGCCCCAGCGTGGTGAAGCCCGACAGGCGCATCGCCGTCTTTTCCGCGGTGATCGCGGCGGGCAGCAGCGCCTGCTCGAACCCCAGCTTCGCCGCCTCCTTCAGCCGCAGCGGCGCGTGCGCGACGGGGCGGATCTCGCCAGACAGCGCGACCTCGCCGAACGCCACCGCGTCCGCCGGCACCGGCCGTTCGGACAGCGCCGAGACCAGGGCCGCCGCCACCGCCAGATCGGCGGCCGGGTCCTGCACCTTATATCCGCCGGCGATGTTCAGATAGACTTCGGCGGCGGAGAAGGAGAGGCCGCACCGCGCCTCCAGCACCGCCAGGATCATCGCCAGCCGCCCCGAATCCCAGCCGACGACGGATCGGCGCGGCGTCGCCCCGCTTGCCAGCCGCACGACCAGCGCCTGCACCTCGACCAGCACCGGCCGCGTCCCTTCCAGCGCGGGGAAGACGGTGGCGCCCGTCACCCCCTCGTCCCGCTGCGTCAGGAACAGCGCGGACGGATTGGATACCTCCGCCAGCCCTTCGCCCTGCATCGCGAACACGCCGATCTCGTCCGTCGCGCCGAAGCGGTTCTTGATCGACCGCAGGATGCGATACTGGTGGCTGCGCTCCCCTTCGAAGGCGAGGACGGTATCGACCATATGCTCCAGCACGCGCGGCCCCGCGATGCTGCCGTCCTTCGTCACATGGCCGACCATCACCAGCGCGGTGCCGCGCTCCTTGGCGAAGCGGATCAGCTCCTGCGCCGATGCGCGCACCTGGCTGACGGTGCCGGGCGCGCCCTCGATCAGGTCGGAATGCATCGTCTGGATCGAATCGATCACGAGGAATTCGGGCGGAGCCCCGTTCGCCAGCGTCGTCAGGATATCCCGTACGGAGGTCGCCGCCGCCAGCTGTACCGGCGCGCTGCCCAGCCCCAGCCGGCGCGCGCGCAGCCGCACCTGATCCGCCGCCTCCTCGCCGGAGACATAGGCGACGCGCCGCCCCGTCATCGCCAGTCGCGCCGCCGCCTGCAGCAGCAGCGTCGACTTGCCGATCCCCGGATCGCCGCCGATCAGCGTCGCCGATCCTTCGACGAAGCCGCCGCCCAGCGCCCGGTCGAACTCCGCGATCCCCGCCGGCATCCGCTCGGGCAGGGACACCTCGGCATCCAGCGCGGTCAGCGTGATCGCGCGGCCGCCGCCCTGCAGGTGATGGCGCGCGGCAAAAGGCGTGACGACCGCCGCCGCCTCCTCGACCAGCGTGTTCCATTCGCCGCAATCGGCGCATTGCCCCTGCCAGCGCGACGCGACCGAGCCGCATGCCTGGCACACATATCGTTTCTGCGGCTTCGCCATGCCCCCGATCTAGGCGGAACGGGACGGGAACACAATGCGCCAGTGGACGCCTTTGGAAACGCGCGGAAGTGCGTTTCGGGGCGATGCCGGTACGCCGCAGAAAGCGCCTTGGCGGCGCATGACTGGCGTTCGGCGCCGCGCGGCGCTACGCCCGCGACGATGGACCCGTCCGACCTGCGCGTCGCCCTTTTCAGCGGCAACTACAACTATACGCGCGACGGCGCGAACATGTCGCTGAATCTGCTCGTCGGCTATCTGCTGGCGGCGGGGGTGAAGGTGCGCGTCTATTCGCCGACGACGGACACGCCCGCCTTTCCGCCGACCGGCGACCTTGTGTCCGTGCCCGCCATCCCCATGCCGGCGGGGCGCAGCGATTACCGGCTGGCGCGCGGCCTGCCCGCCGCCGTCCGCCGCGACCTGGAGGCGTTCGCGCCCACCATCGTCCATGTCTCCGCGCCCGAACTGCTCGGCCACGCCGCGCTGCGCTGGGCGGAGCGGCGCGGCGTGACGAAGGTCGCATCCTTCCACACCCGCTTCGAAACCTATGCCAGCTATTACCATATCGGCTTCGTCGAACCGCTGCTGATCGGCATGATGCGCCGTTTCTACGACCGCTTCGACCGGGTGCTCGTCCCCTCGCCCAGCATGATCGACCTGCTGCGCGACTGGGGGGTCAAGGCGCCGATGTCGATCTGGTCGCGCGGCATCGACCATGACCGCTTCCGCCCCGACCGGCGCGATGTCGCGTGGCGGCGCGAGCTGGGGATCGGCGACGAAGAGGTCGCGATCGGCTTTCTCGGCCGGCTGGTGAAGGAAAAGGGCCTCGGCATCTTCGCGGAGGTGGCGAAGGAGCTGGCGCGGCGCGGCGTGCCGCACCGCATCCTGGCGATCGGCAAGGGCCCGGCGGAGGACTGGTTCGCGCGCGAGGTGCCGGGCGCGATCCTGGCCGGCTATCAGAGCGGCGACGCGCTGGGCCGCGCGGTCGCCTCGATGGACGTGTTCTTCAATCCCTCCGTCACCGAGACGTTCGGCAACGTCACGACGGAGGCGATGGCCGCCGGCGTTCCCGTCGTCGCCGCGCGCGCGACGGGCGCGGTCGATCTGGTGGTGGACGGGGAGACGGGCTTCCTCGTCGGCCCGCGCGACGTATCGGGCTATGCCGATGCGATCCAGGCGATCGTCGCCGATCCCGCGCGCCGCGCCGCGATGGGTCGGGCCGGGCATGAGCGCGCGCGCGGCTTTCGCTGGGACACCGCGAACGCGGCGGTGCTGCGCGCCTATCAGGAGGTGATGGCCGCGCGCTGAGGGGCGGGCCGGACCGGGGATTGGTGCGGGCGGTCGGACTCGAACCGACATGTATTGCTACGGCGGATTTTGAGTCCGCTGCGTCTACCATTTCGCCACGCCCGCACGGGCGAAGGCGGGCGCTATAACGCGGCCCCGCCCCCGGCGCTACACCTTCGTGGCAAAGGGGTTGAAGTCGGTTCCCGTGTCGAACACGTCGACGCCCTCCGCCCGCTTCAGGCTGTTCACGATCCAGTAGGTGACGGGGGTCAGCAGCACCTCCCACCCGACTTTCAGCGCCCATTGCGTGAACAGCACCGTCACCACCAGCGCCCCCGTCCAGCCCGGCGCGCCCCAGAAGGCGAGCGGATAGAAGATCAGGCTGTCCACCCCCTGCCCGACCACCGTTGACCCGATCGTGCGCGACCACAGGTGCCGCCCGTCCGTCCACAGCTTCATCCGCGCCATGACATAGGCGTTGACGAACTCGCCCGCCCAGAAGGCGCAGATGCTGGCCAGTACGATGCGCGGCACCTGCCCGAACACCGCCTCGTACGCGGCCTGGTTCGTCCAGCCGGGCGCGGGCGGCAGCGCAACGACGATCCAGCTCATCACCGCCATGAAACTGACCGCCGCCGTCCCCGCCCAGATCACCCGCCGCGCGCAGGCATAGCCGTACACCTCGGTCAGGACGTCGCCGATGACGTAGCTCAAGGGAAAGAACAGGATGCCCGCGCCGAACGGCCAGTCGCCGATCAGCGGCAGCGGCACCGTCGCGACCTTGCCCGCGCCGATCACGTTCGACAGCAGCAGGATCGCGACGAACGCGGCCATGACGAAGTCGTAATATCGGAAATGCCGCCCCTCGGCGGGCGCGTGACGGGTCTGTGCGGGCCGGTCCATGGTGCCGGTGTATGAAGACGGTTCCGTCCCCGCGCAATCCGCGCTACCCGCATATCCGTGCGCGCCCGTAGCTCAGCTGGATAGAGCACGAGCCTTCTAAGCTTGTGGCCGCTGGTTCGAATCCAGCCGGGCGCGCCATTTCCGTTCAGCTTTGGGCACTGGGGCACCGGGTGTCTGGGACGCCATGATGGCGCGTTCCAGCATCGCGTTGCGGCCCGTGATCCGCACCTCGCGGTCGCCGACCTCGACGCGGTCGACGAGCAGCTGGATGTATTCCTTGCGCGTCCTGCCGTCCGACTCGTCCAGCTTACGGCGGAGCAGATCGCCGAACCGGGCGATGATCGCGGGCGTGATCCGCCGATCACCCGCGTCGAGTTGCCGTTCGAGGACGGCGATGTCGGCCTGGGTGCTGGCTTTCTGCGCACCGATGTTGCCCAGTTCACTGGCGACTTGCGGATCGTTCGGGCTCAGCGTCTCGTTCCCGACCAGCTCGATCACGCGGGCGCTCTCGCCATCGAGCTTGGTCAGCCGCGCGCGGAGCCGCTTCAGTTCGGCCGCGCGCTTAGCGACGGCGGTTTCCGACCGGTCCAGCCATGTCTGCAGAAGCGTGGTCAGCTGTTCCGGCTGGACGAGATGGCGGGCCACCGCGCCGACGACCAGATCGTCCAGCTGCTCCATCGGGGCGCGGCGCCCCGTGCACGCATCCGGCCCGCGCTTGATCCGTGCCGCACAGGCGTAATAGCGATACTGCCCCGACTTGCCGGTGCTGGTCATCATGGTGCGGCGAACATGCTTTGCGTTCTCGGCGAAATGATATTCGTCGAAGATGGCCAGCATCGACACGGCGAGGTCGGATGCCGGATCGTCGCCGAAATTCTGCGTCACCGAGATGATACGGATCTTCTTGCGGCACAGCCGCTCGCGATACCGCATGAAGTCGAGCGCGTTGCGGAACAGCCGGTCGATCAGTGCGACCTCCTGTTCGAGGGTCAACCATGAATCGTCGAAAGCCGCGCTGACAAGCCCCGGATCGTTGATGCGCGCATCACCGACCGGCGACGCGGAGGTCGCCTGGATCGTTGGAGGCGATGCGCGCCGGCTCATAGGCCAGGCGTGGCAGGTTCAACGCGACGCCGTTGCGGGGGGCGCTCGCGATTGTCGCGAGATTGCCTTAAGTGAGTGATTCACCGCGTTCGGTCCGCAAGGAGCGTCGGACGTCGGCAAGACCAGTCGGCGCTATCAAATGTTGATATTGCCCCGCATATGCGGGCATTGCTCATCTTTAAAAATGGGGCGGCTCTTCGCACATATTTAAATTGGCTTTGTCCTTACCGGCGGGGCACGGCAGGGAGCGAATACCAAACAACAGGGCTATCGTCTGCCTAGGATGTAACATCAGGTAGGCGAACGTCTCCAGGAACTTTCCACGATGATCAAATCAAGGGAGCCGGTTTACCCGGCCCCCTCACTCTCTACTCACCCGTGGCAGGGGCAGCCGGCGTGGTCACAGCCGGCCGATGCCTCGTGATGGTTGGCGCAGTTGTCGCTGCAGAAGGCGCGACCCTCGGCCTGCACGGCCTTGTCCGGGCTGACGATGCAGACGCAGTCCGCGCAGGCGCACTTCACCATGTCGACGTTGACGCTCATGATCCTATTCCTCGTGATTGTGGTCTTCGGGTTCCAATACGTGGTCCATCATGTTGGTGAGCATGGTGCGCACGTGGCAGTCGGGCAGATCGTAGAAGACGTTCCGCCCGCTCCGCTCCTGCTTCAGCAAGCGACCCGCGCGCAGCAGCCGGAGATGCTGCGACACGAGGCTCTGGCTGATGCCGACCTCCGCCGTCAGTTCGCCGACCGAGCGAGGCCCGTCGAGGCACGCCGCGACCAGC
>CAJYLQ010000033.1 GCA_913775975.1 uncultured Sphingomonas sp.
GCCCGGCCGCCGCAGCCGATGCGCCCACGATGGTCGAGGTGCAACCCGAGAAGCCGTGGGTGCGGTCGACGCTATACTGCTGCGGCACGCCGATATCGGCGGTCTTCATGCGGTTGTCGCCCGACACGGTGACCAGCGGCGACAACGGCGCGATGAAGCCCGCGGGCAGCTTGCCGCCATTGGCGTTGATCTGCGCCAGCGTGGCGACCGGATAGCCATTGGGGTTGTAGCTGATAAGCTGGCTGTAGTTCGGGGTATTCTGGTCCTTGGCCTGGTCATAGGACAGCTCGGCCGAGAAACCGTCGACCGGCTTCCAGAGCGCCGCGACATGGCCGCCGACCCGGTTGAACGCGCCCCAGCCCACGCTGCCGGGCAGCGGGTCCTTCACGAACGGATTCTGATGCTGGATCACGCCGTCCAGCTTGACCGAGATGTTGTTGAACTCGGGCAGATTGACGTGCGCGGAGGTGTTGTACGCGCCGTAATTGCCGAAGCCCGCGGTCAGCGAGCCGCCGAACTTGCCGGTCGGCTTGGCGGTGACGATCGACAGCGCGCCGCCCTCGGTATTGCGGCCGAACAGCGTGCCCTGCGGACCGCGCAGCACTTCGACACGCTCGATGTCGAACAGCGCGGCGTTCAGGCCCTGCGAACGGCCCAGATAGACGCCGTCGAAATAGACGCCGACGCCGGTGTCGCGCGCCGTCTGGTTCTGGTCGAACGGCACGATGCCGCGAATACCCACGGTCAGCGCCGACTGGCGCGCCTCGAAGGTGGCGACGCGCAGCGACGGGACGGTGCCGTCGGCCAGATCGAGCAGGCTCTGGACGTGACGATCCTTGATGATGGTCGGATCGATGACGGAGATGGCGATCGGCGTGCGCTGCAGGTTCGTCTCACGGCGGGTGGCGGTGACGACGATGTCGGTCAGGCCGGTATCGCCCTCGGCCGCCGGCGCCTCGGCTGCCGGCGCTTCCGGCGCGGCGGCGGGCGTGGTGTCCGCGGGGGCCGCATGGGCGATGGCGGGCACGATCAGCGTGGCGATGCCGGCGAGAAGACGCAGGCGCGTCGACGAGAAATTCAACATTTGGTTATCCCCTTTAGGCTCGATGGCCTCGGGGCGCGCCTAAGACGATTCGGCGGCGGGGCTGTGACGGTTCGATGACGGCGGGCGCCATCGTGCATTCATCCTGTCATCATCTTTCCGGGGAGGTCGCGTCGCGTCAGCGCGAAAACGATGCGGGTACATGCAACGGATCAGCCGGTCCGACGGTTCAATACCGCATCGACGGTCCGATCATGTCGCCGATTCGTCCTGATGCTGGCTCGTCGCGCGATTGGGAGCGGTCCTTTCACGCGCGTGGGGCTGTTCGACCGCTCAAGTGTACAGGATGCCGCAACACCGGTAATCCGCGTGTCCCTATAATATCATCCATCAGAGCGTATGGAACCGATTTCACCGGACCGTGATTTGTCGGACATCGTACTGAACAGCGGCATCCCGCGACGGTGAGGGAACGCCCGTCCTGCCGGACTATTCTATACCCCGCCGGCCCGTCATCATGACGCGCTGTCGCACAGCGCTTGTCGCGACGGAGAAGGATTGCCGAATAGCCAGCCTTGGCATAGCATCGCGCCCATCGTGGATCGTGAGCCTGTTCCCCCAAAGCCGATGACGCCCTTTACCCCGTCCGCCGACGTTCAGGCGGCGGTAGAGGCTTTTGCGGCGCGTATGGTGGAGGCCGATCCGCTCGTCGTCGCGATGCGCGATGCGGAGCTGCCGATGGCGGTCAGCGATCCGACGCTGCCCGACAACCCGGTCATCTATGTCAATGCGGCGTTCGAGGAGCTGACGGGCTATGCCGCGGCGGATATAATCGGGCGGAACTGCCGCCTGCTCCAGGGGCCACTGACAGCGCAGGAGGACGTGACGCGTCTGCGGCAGGCGATCGCGGCGCGCCAGCGCATCCGGGTGGACCTGCTGAACCATCGCCGCGACGGCACCGCGTTCTGGAACCGGCTGACCGTGACGCCGGTGCTGGCGAACGACGGCAGCGTGCGCCACTTCGTCGCGTCGCAGATCGACGTGACGCTGGAACGGCATCGGCTGGTGCGCCTGCAGGAGGAAAGCGACGCACTGAAGGCGGAGGTCGCCGAGCGGGAGGCGGCGCTGGCCGAGCGCGCGCTGCAACTCCAGATCGCGCTGCGCGCCGGCGGCCTGGGCTATTGGAGCTTCGATATCGCGAGCCAGTCGCTGGACGCGTCTTCGGGCTGCAAGGCGATCTTTGGCCGGGGGCCGGACGAGACGCTGACCTTCGCGGAATTCGGCGAAGCGCTGCATCCCGACGACATGCAGGCGGTGCAACAGGCGATCGTCGCGACGATCGCCGACGGCGCCGAGTGCAGCATCGAATACCGCATCCTCACCCGCTCCGGCGAGCTACGCTGGGTAATGACGCGCGGGGAGGTGACCGGCGGGCAGGGCGGCGCGGCGATGATCGGCTTCACGACCGATATCACCGAGCGGAAATTCGCGGAGGAACATCGCGCGGTGCTGGCGCAGGAACTGACGCACCGGGTGAAGAACACGCTGGCGACCGTCGGTGCGGTCGTCAGCCAGACGCTGCGCAATGCCGAGTCCATGGCCGATGCGCGGATTGCCGTCGCGGGGCGGATCGCCAGCCTGGGCGCCGCCCACGACCTGCTGATCCGCGACGAGGCGGAGGGTGCGGCGATCGGCGAGGTCGTGGACCGCGTGCTGATGCCCTTTGCCGATGCGGCGGGCGCGGTATTTTCGATCGACGGGCCGGAAATCCGGCTGACGCCCTCCATCACCCTGGCGCTCGCGATGGCGCTGCACGAGCTGACGACCAACGCCGTCAAATATGGCGCGCTCTCGGTGCCGGGCGGGCGTGTCGATATCCGGTGGTGGCATGGCGAGGGGGAGGAGCAGAACCGCTTCCACTTCGCATGGGCCGAAAGCGGCGGGCCGCCGGTGACCCCGCCGACGCGCACCGGCTTTGGCACCCGCATGATCGCGCGCGTGCTTGCGCAGCATGTCCGCGGGCAGGCATCGATCCTCTATCCGCCGGAGGGTGTGCGGTTCGTTATCGACGCGATGATCTGAAGGCCGGGAGCCTTGTGGGCACAGCATCGTTCATCCGCCGCTGCGTCGGATAAGGTCTGCCCAACGGTCATGTGCCATGTCGTCATCATCGAAGAGGACTTCCTGCTCGCGGACCATATCGCGCTGGTGCTGGAAGGGGCGGGCGCCGTGTCCTTCGCGCAGGCGACCGATGAGACCGGAGCGGTGGAGGCGGCACGGGGCCAACGGCCGGACCTGATCGTGGCGGAGATGCGGTTGGCGTCGGGCAGCGGCCGCACGGCGATCGGCCGCATCCGCGATGAGCATGGCGCGATCCCCGCGATCATCGTGACGGGGACGCCGGATGCCTATGACGGTCAGGACGACGCGACGATCGTCCTGACGAAGCCGGTCGCGGACGGCGACCTGGTGGACACGTTTCACCGGATGATCGCGGGCCCGACCGTGACCTGAGTTTTGGCCGTCATGGCCGCACCCCGCGCGGCGAGGCGCGGGGTGCGGCCGAATGGCGATCAGGCAATCCGATCAGGAAAAGCCGAGCGCGTCCGCGACGACCTGGCTGACGATGCGGCCGCCCTTCACGTTCAGGCCCTCCTTCAGGCCAGCATCGTGATCGATCGCCGCCACGCCCTTGTCGGCGAGGGCCAGGCCATAGGGCAGGGTGGCGTTATTCAGCGCATGGCTGGACGTCAGCGGCACCGCCCCCGGCATGTTGGCGACGCAATAGTGGATCACGCCGTCGACCTCATAGGTCGGATCGGCATGGGTTGTGGCGTGCGACGTCTCGAAGCAGCCGCCCTGATCGATCGCGACGTCGACCAGCACCGCGCGCGGCTTCATCAGGCCCAGCATCGACCGGGTGACGAGCTTCGGCGCGGAGGCGCCCGGGATCAACACCGCGCCGATCACCGCGTCGGCGGCGGAGATTTCCTGCTCGATCGATTCCAGCGTCGACACGCGGGTGCGGACGCGGCCGTGGAACAGCTCGTCCAGTTCGCGCAGGCGCGGGATCGAGCGGTCGATGATCGTCACCTCCGCGCCCAGGCCCGCCGCCATCCGCGCGGCGTGGGTGCCGACGACACCGCCGCCCAGCACGACGATCCGCGCCGGCTGCACGCCCGGAACGCCGCCCAGCAGGACGCCGCGACCGCCGTTATACGCCTTCAGCGCGGTGCCGGCCGCCTCGATCGACAGGCGACCCGCGACCTCGCTCATCGGGGCGAGCAGCGGCAGGTGGCCACGTGCATCCGTCACCGTCTCATAGGCGACGGCGGTGACGCCCGACGCCATCAGCCCCTTGGCCTGCTCGGGATCGGGCGCGAGGTGCAGGTAGGTGAACAGGATCTGGCCTTCGCGCAGCTGCGTCCATTCGGTCGGCTGCGGCTCCTTCACCTTCACCACCATCTCGGCGGCGGCGAACACCTCCGCAGCGGTGTCGACGATCCGCGCGCCGGCCGTGGTATAGGCCGCGTCGTCCGCGCCGATGCCGGCGCCCGCGCCGGTCTCCACCATCACCTCATGCCCGCGCGCGACATATTCGCGCACGGCACCGGGCGTCAGGCCGACGCGATATTCGTGATTCTTGATTTCCTTGGGCACACCGACGCGCATCGTAACCATCTCCTGTATCGTTGTGCCGATCATAGCGCGGCGCTCGCGCCATTTCCCGGCGAAGTATGCCGCCCGGTTGCGGCCTCACGCAGGATTCGGGTATCGATTGGCGCTATGGCGACGGAAAGCGAACCCCTTGATCGCGTCGACCGGCGGCTTCTGTCGCTACTGGTCGGCAATGCGCGCGCGACGTCTTTCGCGCTGGCCGAGAGCATCGGCCGCTCCGCCACCGCGATCGCGCGGCGGCTGCGCGTGCTGGAAGAGCGCGGCGTGATCGCCGGGTACGAGGCGCGGCTGAACCTGTCGGCGCTCGGCTATCCGACGATCGTGCACATCAAGATGGCGCTCGAAAGCCAGCGCAAGGAGGTGCTGGAGGCGTTCGAGGCGGCGGTGATCGCCAGCCCCTCGATCGTGCGGTGCGATCTGATGAGCGGCACCGACGACTATCTGGTGACGGTGCGCGCGCGCGACCTGTCGCACTTCGCCGAGGTGCACCGCGAGGAGCTGTCGCATCTGCCCGGCGTCACGCGCATGGAATCGGGCTTCGTGCTGCGCGAAGTCGTGGCGCCGCGCCTGCCGCGCGGGGCGCTGGCCGAATGAGGCGGGATCGGGCAGGGAGGCGGCCATGACCGACCCCACGCACGTGCTGACCCTGTCCTGCCCCGATCGCCCCGGTATCGTCGCGCGGGTGACGGGGCTGCTGTTCGAGGCCGGCGGCAATATCCGCGAGGCGGCGCAGTTCGAGGACGAGGAGGCGGGCCGCTTCTTCATGCGCGTGCTGTTCACACTCGACGCGGCGGGGGCCGGGCCGTTGCGGGAACGCTTTGTCGCGCTGGCCGGCGACTATGCGATGGACTGGGCGATCCGGCGTACCGATACGCGGCGCCGCGTGCTGTTGCTGGTGTCGAAGTTCGATCATTGCCTGGCCGACCTGCTCTATCGCTGGCGGATCGGCGAACTAGCGATGGAGGTCATCGGCATCGCCTCCAACCATCCCCTCGCGACGTTCGATGGCCTCGATCTGGGCGGGGTGCCGTTCCATCACCTGCCGGTGACGCCTGCCACGAAGGCAGCGCAGGAGGCGCAGATCAAGGCGCTGGTCGAGGAGACGGGGGCGGAGCTGGTCGTGCTGGCGCGCTACATGCAGATCCTGTCGGACGATCTGGCCGCCTTCCTGTCGGGGCGGTGCATCAACATTCATCACAGCTTCCTGCCCGGGTTCAAGGGTGCGCGGCCCTATCATCAGGCGCATGCGCGCGGCGTGAAGATGATCGGCGCGACCGCGCATTACGTGACCGCCGACCTCGATGAAGGGCCGATCATCGCGCAGGACGTGGAGCCGGTGACGCATGCGGACTCGCCCGAGGCGCTGGTGCGCAAGGGCCGCGATATCGAGCGCCGCGTGCTGGCGCGCGCGGTGCGGCACCATCTTGCCGACCGGGTGCTGCTGAACGGCGCGCGGACGATCGTCTTTACCGATTGAGCGAGCCGGCCCCGCCCTCTCAGGCGGCGGGGCGCATCGCGAACGTCTTCGACAGGCCGTGATACAGTTTTTCGCGGCAGACCAGCGCGCTCGTCCAGTCGGCGATGAAGGCGACGGCGAACATCGGCAGCATCAGGCCCCGGCTGACCGTCGTTTCGGACAGGATGATGACCGCCGTCAGCGGCGCGCGCACCACGCCGGCGAAATAGCCGACCATGCCGAGGATGACGATCGCCGACGAGGGCGAGTCCGGGAATACCGCGCGCAGGATGTTGCCGATCCCCGCACCCACCGCCAGCGAGGGTGCGAAAATGCCGCCCGGCAGACCCGCCACCGCCGTCGCCAGCGTGGAGGCGAACTTGGCGGGCCCGAACCATAAAGGCGCGTCGACGCCGGTAATCATCGCCCGCGCCGCGCCATAGCCGGTGCCCCAGGTCAGCCCCGTCGCGCAGCCGAGCGCGGCGACGATTAGCCCGCACAGGCCCGCGAACAGCACCGGTCGCCCCTTCGTCCAGCGCGTCAGGCGATAGGGCCCGGTGGCCAGCCCCAGCATCAGCCGCGAGAACGCGCCACCCGCCAGCCCACCGACGACGCCGGCGACCGGCACCGCGAGCAGCGCCGATCCCAGGCTCATATGCGCGCCGATCAGGCCGAAATAGATGTAATCGCCCTGCAGCGACTGCGCGACCATGCCCGCGATGACGATCGCCGCGATCACCAGCAGCGTGACGCGCTGTTCGTAGGCGGAGGCGAGTTCCTCGATCGCGAACAGCAGCCCGGCGAGCGGCGTGTTGAACGCGGCGGCGACACCCGCCGCGCCGCCCGCGATCAGCACCGCCCCGCGCAGGGGCACGCGCAACAGGCGATGGCTGAAGCCCATGACGGCGGCGGCGATCTGCACAGTCGGCCCCTCCCGCCCGACCGAGGCACCGCCCAGCACCGCCGCCAGCGTCAGCACCGCCTTGCCGACGACGGTGCGGATCGACACCAGCGATCGCGTCGCCTCTTCGGGATCCTCCTGCGCGGCGATTACCTGCGGGATACCCGACCCGCGCGCCAACGGAACGTGGCGGCGCGTCAGCCAGACCAGCCCCGCGAACAGCAGCGGCGTCACGACCAGCGGTGCATAGGGGTAGGCATGGACGAACCGCTCGAACATCGCGCCCGCCGCGTCGGCGGCAAGCGCGAAAAGCGTCGCCGCCAGCCCGATCGCCACCGCGCCCAGCAGGATGGCGAGCCGCGTGCGAAACCGCACCGACTGCGGCCCACGGCTGCGCAACAGGGCGCGATAGCGGGTGCGCGTCCATCGCCGCGCGGCCGACTGAGACGATGGGGTGTCTGCCATGCCCGTCCCTTTACCGTGCTGAGCCGACAAGGCCAGCATGGGTCGCATCGGCGGCGCGGTTCGCCTAACAGGCATGGAGTACCAACAGCGAGGCAAGCACAGGATATGGCAGCAGATGCGACGCAGGAACGGGGACGGTTCCGCCGCTGGTGGGGGATCTGGGCAACGGGTGGCGTCGATCATGATGCGGTGCTGCGCCAGATCACGGAGGATTCGGGGTGGAGCGGTCGCTACGCCTTCCTGATCGTCATCTCGGCGGCCATCTCGTTGCTCGGCCTGCTGATGCCGTCCGTCGCGGTGCTGATCGGCGCGATGCTGCTGTCGCCACTGATGATGCCGATCATCGGCCTGGGGTTCGGCATCGCGACGGTAGACACGCGCGAGATCCGGCGCGCGGCGACCGCCCTGATGGCGGGTGCGCTGCTCGCGGTGGCGCTGTCGGTGGTCTGCGTGACGCTGTCGCCGATCCAGACGATCACCAGCGAGATCGCCGGCCGCACCCGGCCGACGCTGTTCGACCTGCTCGTCGCATTGCTGTCGGCGGTGGCGGGTGCCTATGCGCTGATCCGGGGGCGGGGCGGCACGGTGGTCGGCGTGGCGATCGCGATCGCGCTGATGCCGCCGCTGGTCGTCGTCGGCTTCGGCATCGCGACGATGAACTGGACGGTCTTCGCCGGATCGCTGCTGCTGTTCCTGACCAACGCGATCACCATCGCGCTGACCGCCGCGCTGGTCGCGCGCGTCTATGGCTTTGGCAGCCATCTGTCGGCGCAGCATACGGGGTGGCAGCTGGTGCTATTCATCGTCGCGCTTGGCCTGTTGTCGGTGCCGCTGGGCACGGCCTTGCGCCAGATCGCGTTCGAGGCGGTGGCGCAGCGGCAGGTGCGCGAGACGATCGCCGCGCGGTTTCCAGACGCCTCGCGATTGGGTCAGCTGGACATCGATTATGGCGCCAGTCCGATCCGCATCAGGGCAGTGGTGCTGACGCCCCGACTGGATGCCAGTGCCGACCGCGTACTTGCGGCAGATTTGCGCGCGCGCCTCGCCCGGCCGATCGACGTGCATGTCGACCAGTTGCGCGTCGCCCCCGACGACAGCAGCGTGGAGGCGGCGCAGATCGCCCGCGCCAGCAGCGGCGCCGCGAACGGAGAGGCGGAGCGACAGCAGCGCGCGGTCGCCGATCTGGCGCTGATCGCGGGAACGCCGGCGGCGGCGGTGCGGGTCGATCCCGGCACGCGAACGCTGGCCGCCACGGCGGAGGCGCTGCCGGGCACGTCCATGGCCGCCTATCGCGCGCTGGAGGACCGCGCCGCCCGCGCCCTGCCGCGATGGAGCGTCACGCTCGCCCCGCCGGCCGACGCGGCGCTGCCGCCGGTGCGACTGATTGCGGGCGTGATCGACGACGGGGCGCTGACGCTGGCGGCATGGGCGTCCGCACGGCGAGAATTGCCGATCCGCGTCGACGGCGGCAGCTTGGCACAGCGGCAGGCGGTGGCCGGTGGCATCGCCGCGCGCGGCGGCCGCGCGACGCCGGGCGCCGCGGGCGGGCTATTGCGGCTCGGCTGGGATGTTACGCCGGCGGCCACCGCGCAGGCCGGCTAGCGGCGGATCAGCGCGGCAACGGAGCGATCGTGGCGATGCGCGCCTCGACACGGGCCAAGGCCGCATCCCGTTGCGCGGCAAGCCAGTCGGGGGAGACGCCCGACAGGTCGAGGCGCAGTTCGTGCATCGTCATTCCCGAGCGATAGCCCTCGGGCCACACCGCCGTTTCCTCGAACCCGAAATGGCGGAAGAAAGGGGCGACCAGCGGCGAGGTATCGACGGTGACGTAGCGCGTTACGGGCTGCGCATGACGGGCGATATGCAGTACCCGCTCCGCCAGCAGCAGCCGCCCCAGCCCGCAGCGGTGATAGGCGCGGCCGGCCATGCCCCAGAACAGCAGCGCCTTGTTGTAATGCTCCCACAGCTCATAGCCGCCGAACGCGGCGGGGGCGCCATCGACGGTCACGACGAAGGCGGGGCCATCGGGCTCGTCCAGCGTCTCGGACAGCCATGCGCGGTCTGATGCGGCGAAATAGTCTGGCAGGTTGGTGTCGAACAGCGCCAGCACGGCGGCGCGATCGTCGGGGACATAAAGGCGGGTGGCTATCCGGGTCATGGCCAGTCCCAGAGCGCGACCGTCTCGATCGCGTCGCCGGTATCGCGCGTCCAGCAGCGCGACCGGCCCTCGCACTCGGCGGTGGCATGGCATTCGTCCAGGATGAGCGTTGCGATCCGCTCCGGGGCGAGCCGGCGGGGATCGCCGACCAGCTTCGCGTGCGCCTCCTTGATCGTCCAGCGGCGCAGCCAGGCGCGCGGCTGCGCGGGCGCGGGCAGCGCTGCGATCGCCCGGGCTTCGTCCGGTGTCAGCATGTCCCACAGCGGGGGCGCGTCATCCACCACCTCGCGATCGACGGCGATGGCACAGGTCGCGGCACCGATCAGCGCATGGCCGCCGCGATGGCTGAGGCTGACGTGCCACCGCGCCGGCCGGGCGACGCGTGGCGCGCCGAGTGGATCGCGCGCCAGCGTCACCTCAGCCACCGGGCGGCCGGAGAGGTGCGCGACCAGCTGCGCCGCACGGACATGGCGCGGCACGCCGGGGTCGTCGGCCACCCGCCATGCGACCGGCGCGGTGCCGTCCCATGTCAGCGCGGCCAGCGGCCCGTCATGCCACAGCGGCGTCATCCGCCGGTCGCGATCCGCGCGGGGCTGCCTTCCCAGTTGGTGCCGTCGGGCAGGGTTTCGCCCTTCATCACGACCGACAGGTCGCCCAGCTGCGCATCCGCGCCGACCTCCGCATCATAAAGGACGATCGCGAGCGAGCCGATCGTCGCACGGTCGCCGACCCGGATCGCGCCGACCTTCATCACCCGGTCCTCGAACAGATGCGTCTGAAGGCCGGCAAAGTCGTTGAGCGCGACATCGTCGCCGATCGTCACCAGATCGTGTTCGGTCAGGTCAGTGGTATCGATATAGCAGCGCCGCCCGACCTTCGCGCCCATCAGCCTGAGGTAGAGCGCGAGCCATGGCGTACCCCGCAACGGCTCCAGCAAATTGGCGACCGCGAGGTTCTCGTAGGTCGCGGTGACGAGTTCCGTCCGCCAGACGAAGGTGCTCCACAACGGCGCCGTCGTCACCTTGTAGCGACCGATCACCAGCCACTTCAGGGCCAGCACGAACAGGCCGCATGCGAGGCAGAAGCCGACATAGAGGAACGGGAAGGTCAGGGCGATCACGCGTCCGCCGCGCTCCAGATCGTCGAGGTCCCCGACGATCGACAGCAACAGGCTGAAGAAGACGAGGAAGGCGGTGAGCGACAGCGTGGTCCGCACCGCCTCTATCGCCAGCCGCGTTGCGATCAGCCCGCGCGACGGATTGAAGCGCGCGCCCTCGTCGAACATCGTCGCCACCTGCCGTACGGGCAGCTTGATCGCGGGCGACCCGAACCATGTCGTCCCGCTTTCGGTGGCGCCGGCGGCGTCCTCGGGCGGCTTGGACAGCACGCCGATCAGCACCTCGTCGCCGATCTGAGCGCCGGTCGGCAGCAGCGCCGAATTGCCGATGAAGCTGCGCCGCCCGATCCGGGTATGTGCGAGCTCTATCGTGCCATGGCCGATCCGCGCCGCACCGAAGATCACGGAATCGGCGATGAAGCTTTCCGGGCCGATCTCCACCAGATCGGGAACGATCGCGCTCGCGGTGGAGATTTCCGCGCGCCGCCCCACCTTCACGCCCAGCGCCCGATACCAGGGCACGACGTAGAGCGTCGCGAAGATCGGGTGCAGCAGCCGCAGCGCCAGATCGTTGATCTGCTTCACCAGCCAGTAGCGGACGTAGAAGCCGCTATCCAGCGCATAGGTGCCGGCCGAAACCTTGCCCAGGATCAGTCGCTTCGCCGCGACCGTCAGCACGCACATCATCACGACGTAGGTGGTCGCGAGCAGCGGTGCGACCGCGACATAGCTATAGCCGGTGGTCGCCCAGTCCAGTTCGATCAGCGCGATCAGGCCCGGAGCGATCGGCAGGATCGCGATGATCGGCAGCAGCAACGCGCCGACGAGCAGGCCGATCGTGGCGCCGGAACCGCTGCCGACGGGGCGGGGGGCGACTGGCGCGGCACGACCGGCGGGGGCGGCGGGCGAGCCGATCCAGCGCTCGCCCGCCGGGATCACCGTGTCCGCCTGCAATGCCGACATGTCGTCCAGCACCGCGCCGTCGCCAAGCGCCGCATCGCGGCCGACGACCGATTGCGAGCCGACGAACGCACCGGCGCCCAGCCTGACCCGGCCGAGCCGCAACGTGCCCCGCTCGACGGAGCTGGTCGCGATCACCGCCAGATCGCTGACGATCGCGTCGTCTCCCGCCTCGAACAGGTCGGCGGTGTCGATGATGCCGGAGCCGATATAGGCGCGCTTGCCGATCTTCGCGCCCAGCATCCGGTAATAGCCCCGGATCATCGGCGTGCCCGCCAGATAGGGCGTAGCGGTGACGCCGATGATGCGCCGGACCAGCCACCAGCGGAAATAATAGCTGCCCCAGAGCGGATAGTCGCCGGCCCGGAACCGGCCGACGATCAGCCACTTGGCCGCGATCGAGAACAGCATCGAGGCGATCGGCACGATGGTGAAGAAGGCCGCGCTGAGCACCAGCGCATCGATGCGGCTCATCCGCGCGGCCAGATGCGTGTAGGCGATGTAGGGGAAGAACCATTGCAGCCCGGCGATGGCGTAGATCGGCAACAGCGCGACCGTCTGCGCCGCCACGCACGCGATGCGTTTCCATTCGGGGGTGCGGTGAAAGCTCGCCGCGTCCTGCACCGAGGCCGGCACCATGTCCGCCAGCCGCCGCGCCAGCGCGCGGATGTTGGGCGCGGCATAGACGTCTTCGAGCGACAGGCCCTGCAGGCCGGGGATCTTTCGAGCGGCCGAGACGAGGCGCGCGGCCTTCAGCGAATGGCCGCCCAGATCCTCGAACAGATCGTCGGTCACGGATACGGGCTGCGGCGCGAACGCCTCCGCCCAGACGGCGTGGAGCGCTTCCTCCAGCGGCGTGTCGGGGGCGACGATCGCGCGGCCGGTATCGACCGTGACCTCCGGCTTCACGAGCGCCTTGCGATCGACCTTGCCGGAGGCGGGCAGCGTCGGCAGCGCGGGCAGCAGCTGATAGGCGGCCGGGCGCATGTAATTGGGCAGCCGCGCGGCTACGCTGGTGCGCAGCGCGGGTACGTCGATCGTCTCGCCCGACCGGGCGACGAGGAAGGCGGCGAGGAATTCGGAGCCATCGGCATCGGTGAAAAGCTGCACGACCGTCTGCGCGACGCCCGGCGCCTCGCCGATCACCGCCTCGATCTCCGCCAGTTCGACGCGGAAGCCGCGAATCTTCACCTGCGTGTCGATACGCCCGACGAAGTCGATGTCGCCCGCCGCATCCAGCCGGACGAGGTCGCCCGAGCGATAGATGCGCTCCGTGCTGCCCGACACGGTGGCGAATGGCGTCGTGGTGAATTTCTCGGCGGTCAGGTCCGGCCGGTTCACGTAGCCGACGCCGACGCCCGGCCCGCCGATCACCAGTTCGCCCTCCTGGCCCGCGGGGACGGGGTTCAGATGCTCGTCGACGATCCAGGCGGTGTAGCCCGGCAGCGGCTTGCCGATCGTGATGCGCTGGCCGGGATGCACCTCCGTCCAGGTCGCCGTGACCGTCGTCTCGGTCGGGCCGTATGTGTTGAGCAGGCGCAGGCCGTCGCGCGCCAGCCGGCGCGGCAGGTCGGGCGGGCACGCCTCGCCCCCCATGTTGATGAGGCGAAGCGTCGGCACCGGATGCTCGACCAGCGCGATCAGCGAGGGGACGACGTGCCAAATCGTCGTCTTCGCCGCCGCCAGCGCGATCGCCACGTCCGGCCCGCTCGTCGCCAGCGCCTCGGTCGCGACGAGCAGGCGCGCGCCGACGAAGAAGGCGCTCCACATCGTTTCGACCGACATGTCGAAGGCCAGGCTGAATCCGCCGAACACCACGTCGTCGGGCACCAGCGCCAGGATCGCGCTTTCGGACCGGACGAGGTGGCAGGCATTGGCGTGGGTAATCATCACGCCCTTCGGCCGTCCCGTCGTGCCGGACGTGTAGATGATATAGGCCAGATCGTCGGGCGTGGCGCCCGTATCCGCACGGGTCAGCGGCAGCGCGGGTTCGGCGGCCAGATCGCCCAGCTCCGCATCGATCGCCAGCGTCGGCCCCGTGATTTCGTCGGCGCGCGCCGCCATCGTCAGCGTCAGCGCGGCGCCGCTATCCTCGACGATGAAGTCGATACGGTCGCGCGGATAGCCCCAGTCGACCGGGACATAGGCGGCGCCGACGCGCAGCACGCCCAGGATCGCCATATACTGGTCCAGCCCGCGCGGCAGGCACAGGACCACGCGCGCGCCCACGCCGATCCCCATCGCGCGCAGCCGCTGCGCCAGCGACAGGCTGCGCCGGGCGAGTTCATCATAGGTCAGGCGGGTGGCACGGCCATATTCCTCGCTGGCGCCGATCAGTTCCACAGCAGTGGCATCGCGATGCGCGCGACAGGTCGCGTCGAAAAGTTCGTGTAGCAATTCGTCGCGCGCATAGGGCTCGCCGGGGCGTATCGCCGGTGCCGGCGCGATCGACGCCTCCACGGCGCGATCGGCGACCATCGTGTCGTCCGCGATCATGTCGTCAGCCCGCATCGTCCGCCCCATTCTCCATCGTCGCCCCCTTGCGACCGCTCATGCCGCAACGTGGCGCGCGCTGGCTGAACGGCAAGTTGCGACGCCTCCGCATTACGGACCTTTCATGAAGACTTCATCCGCGACCCTGCAGCGGCTGCTCGGTCACTCAATTCAAGCAGGAAGGGGGACTGGGCCATTGATAACCCCACCGGGCAGGTGCATCGCAGCCGCATCGTCCTGTTTCCTAGGAGCCGTCATGCGCCTGTTTCCCGCGACCGCC
Organism: uncultured Sphingomonas sp.; assembly: GCA_913775975.1. Classification (GTDB taxonomy): domain Bacteria; phylum Pseudomonadota; class Alphaproteobacteria; order Sphingomonadales; family Sphingomonadaceae; genus Sphingomonas. The sequence continues at coordinate 14,551 of CAJYLQ010000033.1, forward strand.
GCGATCCTGCTGATGTCATCGTCCGCCTTTGCCCAGACGGGCGCGCCGCTGCCCGCGTCCAATCCCTTCGCCAAGCCCAGCACGCTGCCGTTCGAAGCCCCGCCCTTCGACCGGATCAAGAGCGCCGACTACGCCCCGGCGCTGCTGGCGGGCATGAAGGCGCAGCGGGACGAGGTGAACGCCATCACCCGCGCGCGCAGCGCCCCGACGTTCGACAATACGATCGCCGCGCTGGAACGCTCGGGCCGTTTGCTGGAACGGGCGAGCATGGCCTTTTTCGGGGTCGTCGGCGCGAACACCGATCCCGTGCTGCAGAAGACGCAGGCCGATCTCGCCCCCGCCTTCGCCGCGCATCAGGATGCGATCAACCTAGACCCGGCGCTCTTCGCGCGGGTGAAGACGCTGTACGACACGCGCCAGTCGCTGGGCCTGACGCCCGAACAGCTGCAGGTGCTGACGCTGACCTATCAGAACATGGTCCGTGCCGGCGCGCTGCTGTCGCCCGCCGACAAGGTGACGCTGAGCAAGTACAATGCGGAGCTGTCGACGCTGGAGACGGCGTTCCAGCAGAAGCTGCTGGCCGCGACCAAGGCGGGCGCGCTGGTCGTGGAGGACCGCGCGAAGCTGGCCGGGCTGTCGGATGCGGAGATCGCTGCAGCGGCCGACGCCGCGAAGGCGCGCGGGCTGGCGGGCAAGTATGTGCTGACACTGCAGAACACGACGCAGCAGCCCGAACTCGCCACGATGACCGATCGCGCCACGCGTGAGGCCTTGTTCGACGCCAGCTGGACCCGCGCCGAAAAGGGTGACGCCAACGACACGCGCGACACCATCTCGCGGATCGCGTTGCTGCGCGCGCAGAAGGCGAAGCTGCTCGGCTTCGCGACCTGGGCCGATTACGTGCTGCAGGACCAGATGGCGAATAACCCGCAGACTGCCTTGGGCTTCATGCAGCAGCTTGGCACGCCCGTCGCCGCCGAGCAGAAGCGCGAGGCGGCCGAGCTGCAGGCGCAGATCCGCGCGACCGGCGGCAATTTCGACCTGAAGCCGTGGGACTGGGACTTCTATTCCGAGCAGGTCCGCAAGGCGAAGTACGACCTGAACCAGGACGAACTGAAGCCCTATTTCGAGATCAACAAGGTGCTGACCGATGGCGTCTTCTATGCCGCCAACCAGCTGTACGGCCTGACGTTCAAGCGCCGCACCGACATTCCCGTCTATCAGCCCGATGTCATGGTCTATGAGGTGTTCGAGGCGGACGGCAAGCCGCTCGGCCTGATGTATTTCGATTACTGGAAGCGCGACAACAAGAACGGCGGCGCCTGGATGTCCAACTTCGTCAACCAGTCGAAGCTGCTGGGCACGAAGCCGGTGATCTACAATGTCGGCAACTTCACCAAACCGGCGTCGGGCCAGCCCGCGCTCATCAGCTTCGACGATGTCGTGACGATGTTCCACGAATTCGGCCACGCGCTGCACGGGCTGTTCGCGGATCAGGTCTATCCGTCGGTATCGGGCACCAACACGGCGCGCGATTTCGTCGAGTTCCCCTCGCAATTCAACGAGCATTGGGCGCTCGATCCGAAGGTGCTGCCGCATTACGCCGTCAACTATAAGGATGGTTCGGTCATCCCGCAGGCTCTGGTCGACAAGATCAAGCGGGCTTCCACGTTCAACTCCGGCTATTCATTCGGTGAGGCACTGGCGGCGGCGGAGCTGGACATGAGCTGGCATTCGCTGACCGCTGCCGCGGGGCGGCAGGACGTCGATGCGTTCGAGGGCAAGGCGCTGGCCGCCACCGGCCTCGACGTCACCGACGTGCCGCCGCGCTATCGCTCCAGCTATTTCCTGCACATCTGGGCGAACGGCTATTCGGCGGGCTATTACGCGTACAGCTGGACCAAGATGCTGAGCGCCAATGCGTTCAATTGGTTCGAGGATCATGGCGGCATGACCCTGGCGAACGGCCAGCGGTTCCGCGACATGATCCTGTCGCGCGGGCATACGATGGATTACGCGCCGATGTTCCGCGCCTTCAACGGCAGCGATCCGCAGGTCGGGCCGCTACTGAAGGATCTGGGCCTGAACGCCGACGGATCGCGGATCGCGCCCAAAGCGGCGAAGTGACGGCTATCCGCTGATTTGAGAGGGCCGGGGTTCGACGACCCCGGCCCGCCGACGCGTCTACCGCCCGGCGGGCATATGGCCCCGGCGCAGATAGGCCGCCATGCCGATCAGCTTGTGGCGCAGCACGAAGAGATAGAAGGCGCGGATGCTGGGATGCGCGCGCACCGGCCGCGTCACGTCCAGCCACAACAATCGCAGGTCGCGGAGCAGGAACGACACGATGCGCCGGTCCCGGAACAGGAACTTGGCGTACAGCGCGCCGTCGCCGATGCTGTAGCCCGCCAGCAGCGCCCGCTCCTCGGCCAGATGCCGTCGCCCGTGATGATGATCGACCACGAAACGCGGATCATAGTGCAGCGTGATCCCCGCCGCCTGCGCGCGCAACAAGAAGTCGGTATCCTCGGCCGCGCCGAAGCGGGCGCCGGCGCCGAAGCGTTCGTCGAAGGGGCCGACCCGGCGGGGCACGTCGGCGGTCATCGCGAGGTTCGCGCCCATCACGAAGCCGCCGGGAAACTGGTCGGGCGGGGCGATCATCGGATGATCCTCCAGCTTGACGGTGATCGGCAGGTCCGCCGGGTCGCCGGGCAGGATACGTCCGCCGACGATCGCGGGGCGAGGCGTCTCTGTAAAACACCGTGCGAGCGCGACGAAGTAATCGGGGTGTAGATCGCAATCGTCGTCCGTCATTGCCACGATCGAGCCACGCACCGCCGCCAGCCCCGCGTTGCGCGCGCGAGCCAGCCCGGGGCGGGGCTCGTCGATCAGGCGGACGGGGAAGGGCTGCTGCGCCTGCCATTGCCGCAGGCGCGCGGGGGTGGCGTCGGTCGAACCGTTGTCGACGATCACGACCTCGATCGTCGGGGCGTCGCGATGCGTATCGGCGCGAGTAATGGAACGAAGCAGCCTTCCCAGCGCGTCCGCCCGGTTGCGCGTGCAGACCAGCAGCGACACCACGGGTGCGTCCGTCATGCGGGCAGCGCCGCACGGCGGACGCGCGGGCTCGCCGCGGTCCAGGCGTCCATATAGCGGCCGATCTTGCCGTAGGAATTGTCGAGTACGACGTGCGGGATATCGAGCAGCAAGGCGAGGATATGGACGTGCAGCCGATCGGTGATGATAGCCTCTCCGCGTGACAGCAGGCGCAGGCCGCGCGCGACGCGCGAGGCCGCCTGTGCGGCATGAACGCCAGGCACGGGCGCGTCCTCGTCAAGCCAGTCGCAGACCAATGCGTCGGCGGGTATCGGCATCGGCGGATCGACCCCCTCGCCATCGGTGCGCAGCAGGGCAAGCAACGGCACGTCCGGTCGCCCGCGCGACTGACGGCCGAGCGCGAAGGCGGAGTCGGGGGCGAGCATCGCACGCTCACCGATCATACCGTGTGCGATCGTCAGGCTCGGCCGGTCGCGCACGTACAGGGTCAGGTCGGGGTGCGCGGCGGCGATCCCGGCGAAGCGGGCGGCGGCGTCGCCGGAGCCGAAATGGATCGACTGCGGCAGCTGGACGACCGTGCGGTCGCGCAGCCGCGTCAGCACGGTTTCGCGCAGCCGCTGGTGATGCGGCCAGATATCGCCGAGATTGCCGCCGCCGTGCAGGAAGATCGTGGCATCCGGCGCGGCCCGCCGCAGCCGTGCCTCGTCGAAATCGTGCCAGGTGCAGACGAAGTCGGGCTCACGCCCCGTGATCGCGCGCAGCATCGTCAGCTCGCCCAGCCAGATCGCGCTGTCCCCGACATTGGCATGGTCGGGAAAATCGAGCAGCGCATAGCGGCCGCCCGGCCCGACATGGCGGCGGTACAGGTCGTTCAGGGCGGCCTGCTGCGCCGCGATCACGTCCGTCATGCGGCCTGCTTCACCTTGCCTTCGATGACGCCGTGGTACAGCGCCTCGCAGCGATCCAGCCAGCGATCGTGCGTGAAGCATCGCTCCACCCGGTCGCGCGGCACGGAGCGGGGGATCGCGATCGCCGCGCGCATCGCATCGGCGAGGGCTGCGACGTCACCGGGCGGCGCGAAGCGGCCGGCCTCTCCGACGACTTCGCGCGCAGCGCCCATGTCGAACGCCGCGACAGGCAGGCCGCACGCCATAGCTTCCGCCGCGACGAGTCCGAACGGTTCGTCCCAGCATGGGGTGAAAACGAACAGCGACATGCGGGCCAGCTCCTCCGCCAGCGCCTCGGCATCGCGATGCCCGCCATAGGTGACGCCGTCGCCGACCAGTGGCTCGACCTCCGCCGTCCAGTAATCGGGATCCTCGATCGCGCCGAACAGCGTCAGCGCGATGCCCGCCGCGCGCGCGGCACGGGCGGCAAGGTGCGGCCCCTTGTTGGGGGTGATGCGGCCGCACCACGCCGCCTCGCCGTTGCCGTGCGCGCCGAACGGCCAGCGGCGGATATCGATGCCGTTGTGCAGCACCGATACCTCCGGCGGCGCGCCGCCCGGCCACCAGGCCGTCCGCTGCCGCTCGGACGTGACGGTCAGGTGATGGTGCGGCGAGGGGCTGGCGGTGACGAAGCTGTGCAGCGCGTCATAGGGGGGGACGTGCAGCGAGGTGACGGTGGGGACCAGCGCGGTGCGCCGCCGCTCCAACGGAAAGCGGTGCAGGCTGTTATTGTGGACGACGTCGAACCCGCCCGCCGCGATGCGGTCACACGCCGCGCCATAGCCCGCATCGACATGCGCGATCAGCGGTGCGGAGCCGCGATGCTCCGCCCAGGGAAACGTCCGCTCGTAATGCTCGGCCAGCACCGGGTCGATGGTGAAGCGCGGATCGCTGTCGCCCGAGGCGAACAGCACCACATCATGCCCGCGTTCCGTCAGGCCGGCGGCCAGATGCCAGCAATGCGCCTCCATGCCGCCGGCAAAGGGCTGGGCGATGCGCTGGCGGACATGGCCGAGGATCGCGATCCTCACGCGGCGACCGTGTCGGGCGCGCGCGCAGCGGCGGCCTCCAGCTGGCGGAGGACGCGGGCCGTGTTGGCATAGGGCTGGTGGCTCTGCTGCCCGGTCAGCGCCCGGTCGCCGTCATCGGCCGCGCGCAGGATGCGGATCGGGCGGCCGGGCGTGTCGTCGATCAGCCCCATCAGGCGGAACGCGTGCAGCCAGTGGCCCATCGTGCGATAGCCCCATTTCGCCTCGAACAGCTGCGCATTGCGCACCACGCTGTCGAGGTGATGGACCGGCGGCATGTGGTGTGGGTGATATTGGTGATAGGCCAGCCCGCCGCGTATCCACGCGATCGGCACCCCCGCCTGATCCAGCGTCTTGCCGAAATCGGTATCCTCCCCGCCATAGCCGACATAGCGTTCGTCGAAGCCCCCGACGCGGCGGAAAGTGTCGCGGCGCATGGCGAAGTTCAGCGACCAGAAACAGCGATAGTCCTCGCAAATTTCCAGCCCCTCGGCGGGCGGGCCGCGCCGGTCGGAGTGCTTTTCGGCGACGGCGGCAAAGCCCTGACAGGACCAGTCGCCCTCGGTCGCGCCGCCCGGCAGGTACATCACCTCGCCCATCAGCAGGCCGTCGAACGTCCCGGCGAAATGCGCATAGTCCGCGACCAGCGTCGGTGTCGGGATGCAGTCCATGTCGAGGAAGACGAGCGTGTCGCCAACCGCCTCTCCCGCCGCGACGTTACGCGCTTTGGCGAGCGGCAGCGCGTCCGCCAGCACCGGGATTTGCCGGATCGGAAACGGCGCGTCGGGCAACGCATAGGGCTCGTCCTGCATGACCGCGACGAGCAGCTCGCACGGCATCAGGGTCTGCCGGGACAGGCCACGCACCACATTGGCCAGGTGATCGGGACGGCCCTTTGCCAGGGTGATGACGGAAACCGAGGTCATAGGGGGCGGGGCTCCAGAGAGAGGGGGGCGGGGGCCGTGGCCGGTGTCCACAGCCGGTCGGCGAGGGATTCCAGCCACTGCGCGACGTGATCGGCTGGGGCATCGTCGATCATCGCGCGCTGGCGGTCCGGGCGATGGCCGGCGAGGGTTTCGGCCAGGGCGCCGGTCCAGCCCTGATGCGAAGACGGCAGATGCGGTCGCACCGTCGCGACGCCGGCGGCGGCCAGCGCATCCGCCTTGCGATGCTGTTCGTCGAAATAGCGCCATTCCGGCACGGCGAGCCATGGTTTGCCCGCCGCCAGGATCTGCTGGCAGGTGGTGTTGCCGGTGGATGCGATCACGAGGTCGGCCGCCGCGATATGGTCGGCGGCATCGTCCACCCAGCCGCGATGCTCCACATTGGCGGGTTCCGTCGCATGCCAGTCGCGCTGGACGTTGCCGATCGTGATCCATCGGGCATCCGGGCGCGATCGCGCGCCGACGCCGATGGGCGCCTGCGCGAAGCCGTCACCGCCACCGCCGGACAGGACGAGGATCATCTCCTCCTCCGGTCGCACGCCGATCCGCTGGCGCGCGACCTCCCGCTCCGGCACGCGCAGGTCGACCCCCAGGCCGCCGGCGAAGCAGGTGCGCGCGCGCAGGCTCGCGTCCCAGTCCGGCTGGGCGAGATCGATGTGGAAGGGCGCGAGCAGGCCCGCCGCCCCGTCGTAAGCGGCGCGGTGGCCTGGATCGCCGCGGTCGCCATGCTGCAGGATCTTCACATGCGGGACGGAGCAGATGCGCGCCAGCTGCGCGACCTCGGCCGACACGTCGCAGATCATCAGCGCGGGGTCCGCCGTGTCGAACCAGCCCGCCAGCATCGCCATCGCGCGGCGGATGCCGGGCCAGCCGAGCGGTGCGCAGTGCAGCGTCTGCGGCGTCGGCACCCAGTCCATCGTGCCGGCTTCCTGTCCGGTCGCCTCGAACAGGGAGGGCAGGCGAACGATGTCGACATGCGTAGGCAAGGCGGGAAAAATGTCGTCGCGCGCGCAGAAGATCGTCATCGGCCGAGTGGAAGGCAGGGCCCATGCGATAGCCGCGCACCGCTCCGCATGGCCGCGCCCCTGATGGTGGACGAAATAGCCGAACGGCCGCGTCATGCCGCCACCGCGACGCCAGTCAGCGGCGCGACCATCGATGGGGCGAGCCCGAGCACCGCCAGTCCCTCCAGCACGCCCGCCGCATGGTGGCCCGCGACGCGGAGAAGGCGCGGGCGCGCCGGTAGCGCCGCCAGCTCGTCTCCCGCATTGCCGACGACAATGGCATGGCCGCAGGCGGCGAGCATGTCGGCATCGTTGCCGCTATCCCCGGCCGCGATGCAATCCGCCAGCGTCCAGCCGAACCGGGCGGCATAGGCGGCGATGGCCTGTGCCTTGCCGCCTGTCGGCGCCAGCACGTCGATCAAGCGTCCGTGCGAGAAGATGACGCGCGCGGAAAGGCCCGCGTCCGCTAGTGTCCGGCGGATGCGCGCGGCGTCGCCCGCCACGCCGTAGAAGCTGATCTTGTGTGGCCCGGCCGAGGCCGCCGGCTGCGGCGTGACGCCCAGCGGCAAGATCGCGGCGGCCACGGCTTCGCGATCCCAGTCCCGATCGAGCGCGCGGGCATGGTCCGGGCAGGCTTGCCACCCGCCCCGGCCGTCCGGAAGCATCAACCGTGTCCCGACATCGACGATGAAGGCGTCGGGCTGTGGCAGGCGCCAGCGTTTCAGGATCATGCGCGCCGCGTCGAAGCTGCGGCCCGTCGCGATGATGAAGGGCAGCGACGTGCCGCTCCGCCACGCGGCGAATGCGCGGGCGGCATCGGCATCGCCAGTCAGCGTGTTGTCGATATCGCAGGCCAGCAGGCGCGGCGTCGAGAGGTCGCGATAGATTGCGCAGGTCGCGGCGGCATAGCCGTTCCAGCAATAGCGATCGACATGCGTTCGCGCCGCTGACGATAGCCAGGCGTGATAGGCCGGGTCGGAAATGATCGCATCGATCGCGGCGGCGATTTCCGCCTCGTCATTCGGGTCGACGAGCAGACCATGGCCGACCGTGCCGACGATCTCGCCGGGGCCGCCATTGCGCGTCGCGACGACGGGTACGCCCGCCGCTGCCGCCTCCACCAGCGTCAGGCCAAAGGGCTCGTGCAGCGCGGGATTTACGAAGACGCCTCCCTGCGCCGCTCGGGCGTACAGCGCCGCCACGTCGTCCGCGTCATGCCGGGGGGGGAGGGCAATGCGTCCGCGCAGTGCCGGGGTTTGGGCGATCTCTGCAAGCTCGGCGAGGACCATCGCCTCTTCGGCGGAAGCATGGTCGTGCTGGCCGGCAAGGATGACGAGGTTCGCCTTCTCCCGCAGCGACGGGTCGCGGGCATAGGCGCGGGCCAGGCCCGCCAGGTTTTTCTTCGCCACGGGCCGTGCGATGGCGAGGATGATCGGCAGCTCCGGCCGATTGAGCCATGCGTCCAGCCGGTCCGCCAGCGTCGGGGCGACGGGGATCAGGTCGCGGCGGGGGACGCCCGGGGCGATGCTGTGGACGCGTGTTCCGAGTTTGACGCCGTAGCCGCCCACCTGGCGCGTCGCCTCCTCCTCGGTCGATACGACGATCGCCGCTGCCGCCTCTATCGCTGTCCGCTCCGCCGCGATGCGCGCGCCGAGGCCGGGGCATTCCAGCCGTTGCGAACGCTTGTCGATCCCAAGCGCATGGGGGGTGTAGACGAAGGGGATACCGAACTGCCGCTGCGCCGCGATGGCGACGCCGGCCGCATCCGCGAAATGGGCGTGGATCACATCGGGCAGACGGGGCAGACCGGCCAGCGCGGAGCAGAAGGCGGCGGTAAAGTCCGGCAGATCGGCGCCCAACGCCTCCTTTTCCAGATAGCGGCGATCGGCGGTCCCGATCCGGCGGATCGACACCTTGTGGCCCACCGCTTCCCGTTCGGTGGCGTAGGCGCCGCCCAACCGCGCATCGTCGAACGCGCGCGTAACGATCACCACTTCGTCCACATCGGATCGCAGCGCCTGATGCCGAGCGGCATCCAGAATATAGGCGATATGTCCGCCCGTATCGGCCGTGATACCGAAATCGACAGGAGGCGCCTTCATGCACCCGCCAAGGGCGATATGGTAGATTATCATGAGCGCCCCTTTTTATCTGTCGGGGCTGAACGTCGTGACAGGACTTTGTGTCCCGTCGCAGGGGTTTGTGATGTCTGACCGTTAACCCAGAATAAGTTCCGCGGTGTCGGCTGTCGATTTCATGATCTAGATCAACAACTCAGATTTATCTAGTATGCGTGATCCATGTAGCCGCCGCGGCGCTTTTGGGCGGAACCATCCGACGTGATTGCGCTTCAATGCCGATCATTGATTGAGATGAAAGTTGGCGGATGGCGACTCTGTTTTTCCTGCACGCCCTGGGATCGAGTGCGGGCGAGTGGGATGATGTGGTCGCAAAGCTGGGCGACGTCGCCGAATGCATCGCGCTCGATTTGCCGGGCTTTGGCGAGGCCGGTGATGCTTCGCTGGACGTGGCCGGATTGGTCGACTGGTTCGCGGCGGAAGTTGCCGCCCGGCAGCGGCACGCCTGGGCCGTGGTGGGCCACAGCATGGGCGGCAAGATCGCGACGTTGGCGGCCGCACGCGCGCGCGACGGCGATCCCGCCTTTGCCGGGCTGGCCGCCGTCGTGCTGCTGGCCGCCTCTCCGCCCGCGCCCGAGCCGATGGAGGAAAGTCGGCGCGAGACCATGATCAGGTGGTTCGACGGCGGGTGCATCGCCCGGGCGGATGCCGAGGCGTTCGTCGATGCCAATTGCGCCGAACGGCTGCCCGATCCGGTTCGGGACAAGGCCGTTGCGGATGTCGAGCGCTCGGGTCGCTCGGCATGGCTGGGGTGGTTGGAGCATGGCAGTCGGGAGGATCGGCAGGCGCTGGCCGGGCAGATCCCGTTTTCCGCCCTGATCGTCGCCGGCGCGCAGGACGGCGATCTGGGCGAGGCGGCGCAGCGGAGCCTGAACCAGCCGCATTATCCGCAATCCCGCATGGCGGTGATCGATGGCGCGGCGCATCTGCTACCGTATGAACAGCCCGAAGCGGTCGCGGCGCTGATCCGCGATCATGTCGCCCCGGCCTTCGCCCGTGCGCTGCCCCCGCACTTCACGGCGCTGATGGCGTCCGACCGGGTGAGCCGGCGGACGCGGGCGGTGATGACGGCGCGCCATGCCGGGCCGGCGGCCGCAAGCGTCCTGTCGCATCGGCAGCGGGAGGTTCTGGCGGCGCTGGTCGAGGCGATCCTGCCGGGCGCGGTCGATGCCGGTGATCTGGCGCGGCGGATCGATGCGATGCTGGCGTCCGGCGAGGGCGACGGCTGGCGCTGTGCCGGCCTGCCGCGCGATGACGCGGGCTGGGCGCTGGGCCTCGATACGCTGGACCGGATGGCTGACGGGTTCGTCGCACTCGATCCGATGTCGCGCGAGCGGCTATTGCACGCCATCGCGGATGGCCGGGGCGTCGGGCCGGGCCTGCCGTTCGACGCGATGCAGATGCGGCTGTGGTTCGCGGATGCGCGGGCGGAGATCGCGCGGCAGTGGGCCGCGCTCCCTGCGACGATGGCACGCATCGGCTATGACGGCTTCGCGGTCGGTGGCGACGCCCCGCGAAAGCAGGGCTATTGCGAGACCGCCGCCGATACGATCGAACCCTGGCAGCTGGCGGAGCGCGCGGCATGACCGGTCGCGGGGACAAGGTCGACGTGGTTATCGTCGGCAGCGGTGCGGGCGGCGCGCCGCTGGCGGCGCGGCTGGCGCAGGCGGGTGTCTCCGTCGTCGTGCTGGAGGCGGGGCGGACGTTCGCGCCGACCGATCACGTCGCCGACGAGCTAGCCGCCGACATATACTGGATGGACGAACGGCTGAGCGGCGGCACCGACCCGACAGCGTTCGGCGCGAACAATTCGGGCATGGGCGTCGGCGGATCGACGCTGCACTGGGGCGCCTTCTGCCCCCGCCCCGACGCGCGGGACCTGCGGCTGCGGAGCGAGACGGGGCAGGGGGCGGACTGGCCGATCCCCCATGCCGAACTGACGCGATATGTTGAGGTGGCGGAGCGTTTCATCGGCGTTTCGGGACCGCAGCACTATCCATGGGATGCCGACCGGCGCTACGCCTACCCGGCCGTCGCCCGCAACGCGCCCGCCGACGCGATGGCGCGGGGCTGCAAAGCGCTGGGGATCGCGGCCACCGACGCACCGGCCGCGCTGGTCTCGCGCGACCGGACGCAGCCCCACTGGGGCGAACGGCAGGCGTGCATCAACTGCGGCACCTGCCATCAGGGCTGCCGCACGGCCGCTAAGGCGAGCGCGGATACGACATGGCTGCCACTGGCGGTCGCGCATGGCGCCACCGTGCGCGCGGAATGCCGGGTGGTCGATATCGAGCGTGACGGTCGCGGCCGGGTAACGGGTGTCGTCTATCACCACCACGGCCAGCTGCACCGCCAGGATTGCGATGCCCTGTTCCTGTGCGCGGGCGGGGTGGAGACGCCCCGGTTGCTGCTGAATCTGAACCTCGCCAATTCCAGCGGACAGGTGGGTCGCAACTTCATGGCGCATGTCGCGACGCAGGTGTGGGGGCGGTTCGACGCGGATATGCGGATGAACCGCGGCTACCCATCGTCGCTGATTACCGAGGACATGATGCGCGCGGCCGGCGCCGATCATGCCGGCGGCTATCTGATCCAGAGCCTGGGCGTGCTGCCCGTCACGCTGGCGGCCAATCTTGCGCGGGGCGCCGGGCTGTGGGGCGCACCGCTCGTCGCGATGCTGGACGATTACAACCGGCTGGGCGGGATCGGGATCAACGGCGAATGCCTGCCCTCGGACGAGAACCGGCTGACGCTGGCGGACGAGACCGACGCGTTCGGGCTACGCAAGGCCCGCGTCGATTTCAGCTATGGCGCCAACGAGCGCGCGATCGATGCCCATGCCCGCCGCACGATGACCGCGATCTGGGAGGCGGCGGGTGCGCGCGACATTCTGGCGGTCGATCGTTCCGCGCATACGATCGGTACGTGCCGGATGGGCACCGATGGCGATCAGGCGGTCGTCGATGCCGATGGCCGCAGCTTCGACATCGGCAACCTGTTCGTCTGCGACAACTCGGTATTCCCGAGCGCGCTGGCCGCCAATCCGGCGTTGACGATCATGGCGCTGGCACTGCGCACCGCCGACCGCTTCCTAGCCCATCGGTGAGGGGCGGGGCGGCGTACCGGGCCCGACGGATCAGAACTCGGCCCAGTCGGCATTGGCCACCGCCAGTGCCGGGCTGGGGGTGAAGGCCCGGGCACCCGCCGTCTGCCGCGCCCGCGCGACCTCCTGATCGAAGATGCGATAGGCGGAGGCGCCCGCTTCCCGGTTCGTCGCGGCGCCAAGATCGAAGCGGGCGATCTGCATCGAGAGGGCGTCCGCTTCGTTTGCCAGGCTGCGCGCGGCGGCCGTCGCCTGTTCCACCATCGCCGCGTTACGCTGCGTCACGCCGTCCATCTCGCTGACGGCGGTGTTGACCTGTTGCAGCCCCTGCGCCTGCTGGTCCGCCGCGCCGGAAATGTCCGAAACCAATGTGCTGATCTCGCCGATCCGGCCGACGATGCGGTCCAGCGATCGGCCGGTTTCGCTGACCAGCGAGACGCCGGCATCGACGGTGCGGACCGAGGCGGTGATCCGCTGCTTCACGTCCTTCGCCGCGTCGGCGGAGCGCTGTGCCAGCGCGCGCACCTCGCTGGCGACGACGGCAAAGCCCTTGCCGGCCTCACCGGCGCGCGCCGCCTCTACGCCCGCGTTCAGGGCCAGCAGGTTCGTCTGAAAGGCGATGCCGTCGATGACGGCGATGATGTCCGATATTTCGGTCGAGGCATGCTCGATCCCGGCCATGGCGTCCATCGCGCGGCGTACGACATCGCCCGATTCCAGTGCCTCCGACCGAGTGGTCCCGACGATGCGGTCGGCCTGCCCGGCGGCGCCGGCGGTGTCGCGCACGGTGGAGGTGATCTGCTCCATCGCCGCGGCGGTTTCCTCGAGGCTCGCCGCATGTTGCTCGGTCCGTTGCGCCAGATCGTCGGACGCGGCGCTGATCTCGCCGGCGCCGCGACGGATCGCCTCGACGGCGGCGGCTACCGACGACAGCGTTCCGTGCAGCGCCGCCACGGCCTGGTTGAAGTCATTGCGCAGCGTCAGGAAGGGCTCGGGCAGGTCGACCTCGATCCGCGCGGTCAGATCACCCTTCGCCAGCCGCGCCAGCCCTTCGCCCATCACCAGCGCCATCTGCTTCTGCGCATCGCGCTCCCGCGCGGCCAGCGCGCTTTCGCGGAAGCTGGCCATCGCCTTGGTCATCCGGCCGACGCAATCGCGGTTGTGCGTGTACAGCACCGGGCTGTCCAGATCGCCCGCCGCCAAAGCCTCCATGCGCAGTACCGTCGTGACATAGGGCGTGCAGATCAGCCGCGACGCCGTCATCGTCAGTGCGCCCGCCGCCACGATGCCCGCGGCACCGATCGCGACGCAGGCGATCGGCGACAGCGTCATGATGCCGAGCGCCGCCGCGCCCAACAGTGCCGCCAGACCGGCACAGATCAGGACATGCAGGGCGGCCAGGACACGGAATTTCGTGCGGATGGGCGCATCGCAGGAAAACCAGCTAATCATGAGGTGTCTCTCTCAATCGATCAGGTGATATGATGGTGGCAGGCAGGGCGTTAGCGTCACGCTGACGTCATGACGCCAGCCGCCGGGCGGTGTCGGCATGGACGGGCCTCGGCCGTGCCTTGCCGAAATAATAGCCCTGGGCCTGGAGGCAGCCCTCCTCGGCGACCATGCGTCGCTGCGCCTCGGTTTCGACGCCCTCCGCCACGACGGGAAGGTTCAGGCCGCGACCAAGGCCGGCGATGGCACGGACGATCGAGCGTGCCGCCTCGTCGTCCAGCATCGCGGACACGAAGCTCTTGTCGATCTTTATCTTGTCGAACGGGAAGTAGCGCAGGTTGCTGAGCGAAGAGTATCCCGTGCCGAAATCGTCCATCGATATGCGGACGTGCATCGCCCGGATTTCGCGCAGGGTCTGAAGCGTGACGTCGCGATCGTGGAGCAGCGCGGTTTCGGTGATCTCCAGCTCCAGGCGCGCCGGGTGGAGGCCGCTGTCCTCCAGGGCCTTGCGGACGACCTTCGCCAGATGGGGTACGCGCAGTTGCACGGCGGAGACGTTCACGGCCAGCGTCAGGTGCGATGGCCAGGTGGCCGCTTCCGCGCAGGCGCGGCGCAACACCCATTCGCCCAGCGCGAGGATCGTGCCCGCCTCTTCGGCGACGGGTATGAAGAGGTCGGGCGACACGTCTCCGCGTTCCGGATGCCGCCAGCGCAGCAGCGCCTCGTAACCGACGATCTGCCCGGACGCGGTCGATACCAGCGGCTGGTAGACGACGTTCAGCTGGTGTCGACATATCGCGTGCCGCAAGTCATGTTCCAGACCACGGCGATCGCGCGCGGCACGATCCATCTCCTCGTCGAAGAAGGATGCGGTGCCGCGGCCGCCCTGCTTGGCGCGGTACAAGGCGACATCCGCATTGTGCCGCAGGATTTCCGGATCCTGCCCGTCCATCGGATAGGTCGCGACGCCCAGGCTGCACCCCACCGCCATCGGATCGAGCGCGGGGTTCATCTCCTTCGCGAAGGCGGCGATGATGCGGGAGGCGAGGCGGCGGGCATCCTCGGTCGATCCGATGTCGCGCTGCAGGACGATAAACTCGTCACCACCGACGCGCGCGACCAGATCCTGCGCCCGGACCGCCTCGTCCAGGATCGACGCGACGCGTTCGAGAACCCGGTCGCCGGCGGCATGGCCGAACACGTCGTTGACCGCCTTGAACCGGTCTAGGTCGACCGCCAGCAACGCGAACGGCGCGTCCGACCGGACCGCCTCGCGGATCGCGATGTCGAAGGCGGCCCGGTTGACGAGGCCCGTCAGCGGATCGTGCGAGGCAAGATGCTCGATCGCGCGCTGCGCCCGCGTCGCCTCGGTCAAATCGCGCATAGCAAGGACGGTCGCGGCTTTCCCGCGATATTCCAGCGTCCGGGCGCTAAGCTCGATCAGCTGGTCCGCGACCGGCCCGTCGCGCACCTTCGCATGGGATACCTGCCCGGACGGCGCGACCAGCTTTTCCGCCTCGTCGATCTCGAACCAGTCGATCGCCGTCGTGCCGAGCAGGGCCGACCGACCGACCCCCAGCAGCGCGCACGCCTGCTCGTTCGCCTCGATGACGACGCCGTCCTTGCTGATCAGCAGACCCTCCGACGTCGCATCGGCTAGACCGCGCAGGTCGGTCAGGAACCGGTCGATCAACGACGCGGAGGCGGTCAGCGTGATGAGCAGCAGCGTGGCGGCCGCGATCCAGGCCAGCAGCCACGCATGATCGGCATGGACGGCCGCGCCGTTCGCCGAGGAAGCGGCCATGGTGGTAGCCGACATCGCCATGAAGTGGATGATGACGGTTGCCGCGACAATTCCGGTGGCCGACAGGCACAGGCGCATGACCCCGCGGACATGCGCGAACGCGGCGAAGGCACCGCTCAGGACCAACCAGCCCATCAGCAGGGCCAGGCCGACGGGTTGGTACGCCGTGCCCAGGATCGTGGGGCTGGTCACGGCGGCCATGCCCACGATGTGCATCCCCGCGATGCCGAGCGTGGCAACCGCGCCGCACACGATGATCGCGACCGGATGCCGCCGCCTCGCCAGGATCGAAAAGACGATCGCGAACGCGCCGATCGCGACCATCGCCGACAACGCCGTTTGCAGCCGGCCGAACGCGAGCAGATTCGCGCTTCGCATCGCGATCATCGAGATGAAGTGCGTCGCCCACACGCCGACGCCTGCGGTGACGGCGGCGGATGCGACCCAGAGCAGGCGACGGCTGACGACGCATTCCTGCGATCGTTGAAGCTGCACGATGCTGGACAAGGAACTGACCACGGATACAAGCAGGGCAAGCACGATGATCGCGCGGTCGTGATGATGCCATAAGCAATCAATAGCCGGCGACATAGACATGACCCTCATTGTGATATTCGGCCCAGTTGCGACCCGTTGTGATGACGTTTTACGCTGGATTATAACTTAAGGATGATTAGTGGTTATTGTGGCCTGAATTGTTCGTGTGTGCCGCGAAGTAAGCTGGCTTGGAAAACTGCGTCCCTCGACCGATGGTTCAAGCGCCGATAAGTGATATGCATCAACGATGGGTCGGGGATGGCCGTCCACGTCGTCCAACTCGGTTAACGAGCTGAAGGATTTTTCCGACATTTCGACCAAGGTCTAATGGTTTCGAGATTTTGGTGTCGTCGGGGGGCGGATGCCCATTGGCGAAAAGCTGGGATCGCCCCGACGCTCGATTACAAAAGGGCGAATCCATGCCGGATCCCCCCACGGCCTCACCGATTGTCGGCACGGCCACCTGGCCAGCCAAGCATGGCATTGCATGTGTTTGTGCGTACAGGGTCAAGCGACCGGGTATCAGCCGACCGACCCCTCCCGGTCCAGCCGTCAACAGTTCGGCTTCATCGACGTGAGATAAAACCATCCCTCCGGACCCCTCCCATAGCGGGGTCACCTGTGCGACTTCGCCTGCGACGAAGGCGCCGGGCGCCAGGGAGTATGCCATGACCGACCTCACCCATCTCCAGCGGCTCGAAGCGGAGAGTATCCATATCCTCCGCGAAGTCGTGGCGGAGTGCGAAAAGCCGGTGATGCTGTATTCGGTCGGCAAGGATTCCGCGGTGATGGTTCATCTGGCGCGCAAGGCCTTCTATCCCTCGCCGCCGCCATTTCCGCTGCTTCATGTCGATACGACATGGAAGTTTCGCGCGATGTACGAACTGCGCGACCGGATCGCCCGCGAAAGCGGCATGGAACTGCTCG
The DNA here is from genome assembly GCA_913775975.1 of uncultured Sphingomonas sp. Classification (GTDB taxonomy): domain Bacteria; phylum Pseudomonadota; class Alphaproteobacteria; order Sphingomonadales; family Sphingomonadaceae; genus Sphingomonas. The sequence goes on from CAJYLQ010000033.1 coordinate 31,489, forward strand.
TTCATCGCAATGCCGAGGCGGAGGCGCGCGGTATCAACCCGTTCGATCACGGGCCGCTGCATACGGACATGTGGAAGACAGAAGGGCTGAAGCAGGCGCTGGACATGCACGGCTTCGATGCGGCCTTCGGAGGCGCGCGGCGCGACGAGGAGAAGAGCCGCGCGAAGGAGCGCGTATTCAGCTTCCGCTCCGCCAATCATCGCTGGGACCCCAAGAACCAGCGGCCGGAGTTGTGGAACCTCTACAATGCGCGCAAGGCGAAGGGGGAATCGATCCGGGTCTTTCCGATCTCCAACTGGACCGAGCTGGACGTCTGGCAGTATATCCAGCTGGAGAACATTCCGATCGTCCCGCTCTATTTCGCCGCGCCCCGGCCGACCGTGGAACGCGACGGGATGCTGCTGATGGTCGATGACGACCGCTTCCGGCTGCATCCGGGCGAGGTGCCCGTGGAACGCTCGATCCGGTTCCGCACGCTCGGCTGCTATCCGCTGACGGGCGCGGTGGAAAGCGAGGCGACGACGCTGGGCGAGGTCATCCAGGAAATGCTCCTGACCACGACGAGCGAGCGTCAGGGCCGCGCGATCGACAAGGATGCGGGCGCGGCCAGCATGGAGAAGAAGAAGCAGGAGGGGTATTTCTGATGGCGAGCAGCATCCCGGCCGGAAGCCCCGCGACGCAGGGTGCCTATCAGGCCGATCGCCTGATCGCGGAGGATATCGATGCCTATCTGGACATCCATCGCAACAAGAGCCTGCTGCGCTTCATCACCTGCGGGTCGGTGGACGACGGCAAGTCGACGCTGATCGGGCGTCTGCTCTATGATTCCAAGATGATCTTCGAGGATCAGCTCGCCGCGCTGGAGAGCGATTCGAAGCGGGTCGGCACGCAGGGGCAGGAGATCGACTTCGCTCTGCTGGTTGATGGTCTCGCCGCAGAGCGCGAGCAGGGGATCACGATCGACGTCGCCTATCGGTTCTTCGCCACCGAAAAGCGCAAGTTCATCGTCGCCGATACGCCGGGGCATGAGCAATATACGCGCAACATGGTGACCGGCGCGTCGACCGCCGATCTCGCGATCATCCTGATCGACGCGCGCAAGGGCGTACTGACGCAGACGCGCCGCCACAGCTATCTGGCGCATCTGGTGGGTATCCGCCACGTGGTGCTGGCGGTGAACAAGATGGATCTGGTCGGTTACGACCGGCAGGTGTTCGACGATATCGTCGCCGACTATCGCGCGTTTGCCAAAAGCATCGGGATCACCGACTTTCTCGCTTTGCCGATTTCGGGGTTCAAGGGCGACAACATCACCGCGCGCTCGCCGAACACTCCGTGGTATGACGGGCCGTCGCTGGTCGGGCATCTGGAAAATGTGGAGATCGACGCGGAGCGTGACCGCGCCCGGCCGTTCCGCCTGCCGGTGCAATGGGTCAACCGCCCCAATCTGGACTTTCGCGGCTTTTCCGGGCTGATCGCGACGGGGGAGGTGCGCCCCGGCGATCCCGTGCGCGTGCTGCCGTCGGGCAAGATGTCGACGGTGCAGCGGATCGTCGATTTCGGCGGCGATCTGGACGTGGCGGTCGCCGGACAGTCGGTGACGCTGACGCTGGCCGACGAGATAGACTGCTCGCGCGGCGACGTGATCGCCGCCGCCGACGCGCCGCCGCAGGTCGCCGACCAGTTCGAGGCGACGTTCGTCTGGATGGCCGACGAGGAGATGCTGCCGGGCCGCGCCTATTGGCTGAAGCTGGCGACGCAGACGGTCAGCGCGACGGTGCAGCCGCCCAAGTACCGGATCGCCATCAATACGATGGAGCATCTGGCCGCCAAGACGTTCGACCTCAACGCGATCGGTGTCGCTGCCGTCTCGACCGACCGGCCGATCGTGTTCGAACCCTATGCCGACAACCGGGCGCTGGGCGGGTTCATCCTGATCGACAAGCTGACCAACGCCACCGTCGCGGCGGGGATGCTGCGGTTCAGCCTGCGCCGTGCGCAGAACATCCACTGGCAGCCCGTCGACCTGACGCGCGAGCACCACGCCGCATCCAAGAACCAGAAGCCCGCCGTGCTATGGTTCACGGGTCTGTCCGGGGCGGGCAAGTCGACCATCGCCAATCTGGTCGAAAAGCGGCTGGCGCGGATGAACCGCCACACCTTCCTGCTCGACGGCGACAATGTCCGCCACGGCCTGAACCGAGATTTGGGCTTCACCGACGCGGACCGGATCGAGAATATCCGGCGGGTGGGGGAGGTCGCCAAGCTGATGACCGATGCGGGACTGATCGTCATCACCGCCTTCATCTCGCCCTTCCGCGCGGAGCGGGAGATGGTGCGGAAGATGATGGCGCCGGGCGAGTTCCTCGAGGTGCATATCGACACTTCGCTGGCGGATGCGGAGGCTCGCGACGTGAAGGGCCTGTATGCCAAGGCGCGGGCGGGACAGCTGGCCAACTTCACCGGCATCGACAGCCCCTACGAGGCGCCGGACGATCCCGAAATCCGTATCGATACCGCGCGCATGACCGCCGAGGAGGCGGCCGACTCGATCGTCGCAAGGCTGATCCCGTGAGCGGCGACATGGACGACGCCAGCCTGGCCGCGCATCTGGCCGAGACGGCCGGGCGCATCCTGCGAGACGTGCGGGCCAGTGGTATCTTCACGTCGGCGACACTCGGTGTGGCGGGGGATCAGACGGCCAATGCGTTCCTCGTCCATGCGTTGCGCGCCGCCCGGCCCGAAGACGGGCTGCTTTCCGAGGAGATGAAGTGCGACGGTACGCGGCTGGGCAAGTCGCGCGTGTGGATCATCGATCCGGTCGACGGCACGCGCGAATATGGCGAGGCGCGGAGCGACTGGGCGGTGCATGTGGGTCTCGCCATCGACGGCGAGCCGGTCGTGGGGGCGGTGGCGCTGCCCGATGCGGGCATCGTGCTGCGATCCGACCGGCCGGGCGACCGGCCGCCCCCCGCAACGCCGCTGCGCATGGTCGTCAGTCGCAGCCGGCCCGCGCCGGAGGCGGTCGCCGTCGCCCGGATACTGAATGCCGACCTCGTGCCGATGGGCTCTGCGGGCGCGAAGGCGATGGCGGTCGTGCGGGGTGAGGTCGACATCTATCTGCATTCCGGGGGGCAGTATGAGTGGGACTCGATGGCGCCCGTCGCCGTCGCGATCGCGCATGGCCTGCACTGCTCGCGCCTCGATGGCTCGCCGTTGCGTTACAACAGGGCGGACCTCTATTTGCCCGACCTGCTGATTTGTCCGAAGGCGCTGGCCGGACGAGTGATCGAGGCGTTGGGCGCGCAGCATTCAGCCGGGTCCGGCGCCGGTTGAAGACGAGGCGGGCGCACCATCGCGCCCGACCCATTATCCGCCATCAGTGCGGCGCCAACCCCATCTCGACGCCGGTCTTGTCATGCAATGCGAAGCGGTCGACGATATCGGCGCTGGCGCTGTTGTAGCCGACGACCTCCACCTCCCGCCCGTCACGGCGCAGGCGGGCGACGACCTTGTCGAGCGCGCCGACGCCGGAGATGTCCCAGAAATGGGCGGCCGTCACGTCGATCAGCACGTGCCGCGCCGAGTCTTCCGAATGGAACGCGCGGGTGAAGCGATCGACCGAGGCGAAGAAGATCTCCCCATTGACGCGGTAGGTTGCGTGGGTGCCGTCGAGGCTTTCCTCACGTTCGACTGCGAACATGCGCTGCACCTTGCCGGCGAAAAAGATCCCCGACAGCAGCACCCCGGCCAGCACACCCAGCGACAGGTCACGCGTCGCGACCACCACGATCACCGTCGTCAGCATCACGATCGACGACGTGGGCGGATGCCGCCGCAGATTTGCGATCGAGTTCCAGCTGAACGTACCGATCGACACCATCACCATGACGGCGACCAGCGCCGGCATCGGCACGCGCCCGACCAGTGGACCGAGCACCGCCAGGAGGAACAGGAGGAACGCGCCCGCGACGAAGGTCGACAGCCGTCCGCGCCCGCCGGAGGTGACGTTGATGACCGACTGACCGATCATCGCACAGCCGCCCATACCGCCGAACAGCGCGGCGACGATGTTCGCGCCGCCCTGGCCGGCACACTCGACGCGCTTGGCGCTGTCGGTATCGGTCATGTCATCGACGATCTGCGCGGTGAGCAGCGATTCCAGCAGGCCGACCGCCGCCATCGTCAGCGAATAGGGCAGGATGATCCGCAGCGTGTCCAACGTCAGCGGGACGTTCGGCAGCGTCAGGCTGGGCAGCCCCTCCGGCAGCCTGCCCATGTCGCCGACCGTGTTGACCGGCAGGCCAAGCCCGATGCTGACGGCGCTGAGGATCAGGATCGCGACCAGCGGCGACGGGATCGCCCTGGTGATGCGCGGGAAGCCGTAGATGATCGCGAGGCCGCCCGCGACCATCGCATGGGTCTGCCACCCGACATGGGTCAGCTGCGGCAGCTGCGCCAGGAAGATCAGGATCGCGAGCGCGTTGACGAAGCCGGTGATGACCGAACGCGAGACGAACTGCATGACCAGGTCGAGCCGCAGCAGCCCCGCGACGATCTGGATCAGCCCCATCAGGATGGTCGCGGCGAAGAGGTAATCGACGCCGTGGTCGCGGACCAGCGGAACCACGACGACCGCAACGGCGGCGGTCGCGGCCGAGATCATGCCGGGCCGCCCGCCGATCAGCGCGATCGTCATGGCGATCGCGACCGAGGCATAGAGCCCGACGCGCGGATCGACGCCCGCGATGATCGAAAATCCGATCGCCTCTGGAATGAGGGCGAGCGCGACGACGATGCCGGCGAGGATGTCGCGACGGGCGGCGGCGCCGTCGGTGAACCACTGGCGGCGATAGTTGGTGAAATCGAACGTCATGGGAATTCCACATCAGGGCACATGGCGCGGCTTGGCGGCGCATTCGGGTTGCATGTGTGATGTTGTCCGGCGGATCGGCGGCCGGCATAGCCACCCGGATTCGCACCGGGTCCTTGCGACTGGCGCTGGCCTTACGCGAGAAGGGCGGGCGAGCGCAACCGGCGATGGCGTCCGGCCGACCTGGCGGGGTCGTGCTATGGAGGCGGGGTGGTCGACCCAATGTCAGCGTGCGGTTTCGACATGCTCGATGCCCGCGCCCCGATAACCGTATCGGACAGGCGCAGCCCCCGCCGCGCCGCCGGAGCTGTGCACGAACGGCTGATTTCGCCTGGATACGCTCAACAACCCCTAGGGTATCGATCGAATATGCAGTTGGTGTTGGACGGCCAGCACCAGCCCCGACATGCTTGCCGCCAGAAAGCAAAAGCTTCGGACCGTTCGCAACGACTGGACGCGATATTCCATGGAGAGAAGGCGGGTGACGGGTAGCGTGCCATTCCGGTGGCGTTCAAATTCCGGGCTGCCGGGGACGTCCGGCGGAATCGGCTCAGACTCGGCATGCTTCCGAGGTGATACCGGGAAGGTGCCGCCTCACTCCCCTTTTCTCGGCGGTCCTGATGGCTGATCCCCGCCGCCGTAAGCGCCAGCAGCGCATGGCTGAAAGCGGCCGTGGCATGGTTCAGGCCCTATCGAAGGCGCCGGCCGATCCGGCACCGCGCCGTCCCACATCTCAATGATCATGATGGAGAGCGATATGACATCCCTGCTCGACGCCGCGCATCTCGACGGCCGGTTCTTCGACGGACACTGGATCGAGGGCGGCCAAGGCTATGACGTCCTCGAACCGGCGACCGGTGCGGTGCTGGCGCGGGCCGCCTCGGTCGATGCCGCGACGGTCGCCAAAACGGCGACGGCGGCCCGCGCCGCGCAGCAGGGCTGGGCCGCGGCGACGGCGGATATCCGGGCGGGCATCTTCGTCCAGGCGGCGGCGCTGGCGCGGGCGCATGCCGAGGAGATCGTGACCTGGACCATGCGGGAAAGCGGTTCGGTGCGCGCCAAGGCGGAGTTCGAGCTGGCGATCACGATCAAGGCGATCGAGCTGGCGGCGGCGATGCCGCATCAGGCGCAGGGGCTCGTCCTGCCCAGCGAGCCGGGGCGGCTGAGCCTGGCGCGCCGTCGTCCGCTCGGCGTGGTCGGGGTGATCGCGCCGTTCAACTTTCCGCTCTATCTGGCGATGCGCGCGGTGGC
>CAJYLQ010000034.1 GCA_913775975.1 uncultured Sphingomonas sp.
ATGTGATGGACGAGGCGGACATCGAGAGCCACGGCTACCTCTCGCTGACGCAGGAGAAGAAGGACCCGACGCTCAATCTCGGCCACAAGCCCGAATGGGCCGCCGCGCATCTCGACCGGGTGCAGCGGATGGTGGAGCGCGATCGCAACCACCCCTCGATCATCTTCTGGTCGCTGGGCAACGAAAGCGGCGTCGGCCCCAATTTCGAGGCGGCGGGCAAATGGGTGAAGGCGCACGACCCCTCGCGCCTCGTCAGCTTCCTCGGCGTCAGCATGAGCGGCTGGCGGCACCCGGTGCTGCCCTATGTCGATATCTTCGCGCCGATGTACGACGATGTCTGGAAGATCGCCGATTATGCAGAGCGGCCGGAATTCACCCAGCCGCTGATCCTGTGCGAATATGCCCATGCGATGGGCAACAGCCTGGGCAATTTCCAGGACTATTGGGATACGTTCCGCAAATATCCCAAGTTGCAGGGCGGCTTCATCTGGGACTGGGTCGACCAGACGATCCTGATGAAGGACAAGAACGGCCGCGAATTCTGGGCGCAGGGCCCGAACTTCGCCAACAAGGGCGGGGACGACAGCCCGGTCGGCGACGGCGTGGTCGGATCGACGCGCATTCCCGATCCCGAATATTACGAAATGGCCAAGGTCCAGTCGCCCATCGCCTTCGCGGTCACGCCGGGCGGCGGCTACACGATCATGAACCGGCACGACCATATCGACCTGTCGCGCTTCACGCTGGACTGGGCGGTGCTGGAGGACGGACGAGAGGTCGCAGGCGGCCCCCTGCCCACTCCGTCGCTGGCACCGGGCGCGTCGGCGGCGCTCGCCGTTCCCGTGCCCGCCGCCAGGGATGCGGACGCGGAACGCTTCCTCGTCCTGAAGGCTCATGCGAAGGCCGGCGCGATCCCCGGCGTGCCCGCCGGCCATGTCGTCGGCTGGGAGCAGTTTCCGCTGACCGCGCCCAAGGCGCCGCCGCTCGTCGCGGCCAGCGTAGCGCCCACGCAGGCCGACGGCGCCTTCCGCCTCGCCAGCGGCAATGCGGTGCTGGAGATTGATGGCGCCACCGGCCTCGTCCGTCGCTACGCGCGCGACGGCATGACGCTGCTGACCGGCGGCGCGCCCGATTTCTGGCGCGCGCCGACCGACAATGACGTCGGCACCGGCATCCTCAAGACGCACGCCATGTGGCAGCAGTTCAGCGAGAACCGCCGCCTCGACACCGCCCGGATCGACGGCAATGCGATCGTCATCGTCCACGACATGGGCGTCGGCTCGGTCAAGACCACGACGCGGTGGACGATGGCTCCGGACGGCACCGCGCGGGCCGAGGTGTCGTTCGATCCGATCCGCCCGACATTGCCCGATCCGTTGCGCGTCGGCCTCGCCTTCGCGACGCCCGCCGCGCTCGACCGGGTGCGCTGGTACGGCCGTGGGCCGCAGGAGACCTATCCCGATCGCAAGACGGCGGGCCAGATCGCGATCTGGCAGGGGGCACTGGCCGATCAGTACCACAATTACGGCCGCCCGCAGGATTCGGGCGCCAAGCAGGACGTGCGCTGGATCGCGCTGACCGGCACGCGGGTGCCGTCGCTGCGCGTCACCGGCGCGCAGCCACTGGCGGTCACCGCGCTCGCCTTCCCCTATGCCGATCTCGCGATGAAGCCGGCGGGTGAGGCGCATAGCAGCGACATCCGTCCGCATGGCGACGGCACGCTGCTGATTGACGCGGCGCAGGCGGGCGTCGGCGGCGATACCGGGTGGAGCCTCGATGGCCGGCCCCATCCGCAATATCGCGTCCCGCTGAAGCCGCTGACCTACAGCTTCACGATCGGAGCGGACCGTTGAGGCGCGCCCTGCTGCTCGCCCTGCTCGCCGCCGCCACCCCGGTCGCGGCCCAGACGGTGGCGGAGCGGATCGATCGCTCCGTGGCCTTGCGCGACCAGTGGCAGTGGCTGACCCGCGACATCGCGTCGGACCCGGTGTGGGACGCGGACGGCCGGCACCTCCACTATCGCAAGACGGTGCCGAACGGCTTCGCCTTTGTCGACATGGATGCGGCAACGCTGGAAAAGCGCCCCGCCTTCGACGCAGCGGCGCTCGCCACCGCGCTCGGCCGGTTGCGCGGGGCAAAAATCGACCCGCTGCGCCTGCCGTTCGAGCGGTTCGACTATGCCGATGACCGGCGCGCGATCCTGATCGACGGTGGCACGACGCGCTGCACCCTCGCCCCCGCGCCCGTCTGCGCCGCCGTACCGGCCGGCCCCGTGGCCCGCGAGCGCGGGTTCGGCGTCGTCCGCGACCTTCGGATGCCCGCCGACAACCATCCCCGCCCGTCACCGGACGGCAGGCTGGAGGCGCTGGTGCTGGACGACAATCTGGTCGTGCGCCAAGCCAATGGCGGCAGGGAACTGTGGCGCAGCCAGGACGGCACCACCGGCAATTTCTACGATCCCGAAACGATCGCCTGGGCGCCGGACGGCCGCCACGTCGCGCTGATGCGCGTGCGCCCCGGCTTTCCCCGCATGGTGACGCGCGTCGTCGCCGCGCCGCAGGGCAAGGTCCAGCCGGAGGTGGTGCAGCAACTCTATCCCAAGCCCGGCGACGCGGTGGACCAGGAACGCCCGGTGCAGCAACTCTATCCCAAGCCCGGCGACGCGGTGGACCAGGAACGCCCGGTGCTGTTCGTCGTCGCGGACGGCCGGCGGATCGACGTCGCCGACACGCTGTTCCCCAACCCCTATTACTTATCGGCCCTCAGCTGGCGGAAGGACGGCCGCTCGGTCGCCTTCGACTATCTGCGCCGCGGCTTCGGCGAGACGCGGACGATCGCGGTCGACGCCGATACCGGCGCCGCGCATGTCGCCGCCGCCGACGCCTATCCCACCTTCGTCTTCCGCGACCGCATCTTCACGCATGACGTGGGCAACCGGGGGCAGGAAATCGTGCAGGCGTCGGAGCGCGACGGCTGGCGGCACCTCTATCTGGTCGACGGCGCCACCGGAAAGGTGAAGCGCCAGATCACGAAGGGCGCGTGGACGATCCGCGACATCGTCAGGGTCGATGACGAGAAGCGGCAGATCTGGTTTTCGGCGGGCGGCTTCGTCCCCGGCCAGGATCCCTATTACAAACAATGGTTCCGCGTCGATTTCGACGGCCGCGACCTGACGCGCCTGACCCGCGAGGATGCGACGCACGAGCTGGTCTTCTCCCCAGACATGACCCGCTATGTCGATATCTGGTCGCGCACCGACCTGCCGGAGACGATGGGGCTGCACGACGCGCGCGACGGCCGGCTGATCGCGCCGCTGGAAAAGGGCGACATATCCGCGCTGACCGCCGCCGGCTTCCGCCCGCCCGAACGTTTCACCGCGAAGGGGCGCGACGGCAAGACGGACATCTACGGCCTCGTCGTCCGTCCGCGCGACTATGACCCCGCCAAACGCTATCCGGTGATCGAGAACATCTATGCCGGCCCGCACGACAGCTTCGTGCCCAAGGCGTTCTGGCCGTTCGGCGACTTCGCCGGCGGCGACAAGGTCATGGGGATGCAGCAGCTCGCGGACCTGGGCTTCGTCGTGGTGATGATCGACGGGATGGGCACGGCCAACCGGTCCAAGGCGTTCCACGACGTCGCGTGGAAGCATCTGGACGATTCGGGCTTCCCCGATCGCATCGCGTGGATGAAGGCACTGGCGGCGAAGGACCCCGCGCTCGATCTGACCCGCGTCGGCATCTATGGCGGCTCCGCCGGCGGGCAGAGCACGCTCAACGCGCTGCTGTTCCACCCCGAATTCTACAAGGCGGGCGTCGCCTATGCCGGCTGCTTCGACAACCGCATGGACAAGATCGACTGGAACGAACAGTGGCTCGGCTGGCCGGTCGACCAGTCCTATCTGAACGCCTCAGGCGTCGTTCATGCAGGCCAGCTAAAAGGCAAGCTGATGCTGATCGTCGGCGAACAGGATTCGAATGTGGACCCCGCCTCGACGATGCAAGTGGTCGATGCGCTGATCCGCGCGGGCAAGACGTTCGACCTGCTCGCCGTACCGAATGGCGAACACAGCGTCGGCCGCCATACCGGGCCGGTCGAATACGCGCAGGCGCGGCAGTACGACTTCTTCCTGCGCGCGTTGCGCAATGAGGGCGTGGCGGACTGGAACGCGCGGTAGGTCCATGTCCGCCATGCCGGGGGTGTCCCGGCATGGCGGCGTACCGGGAATGAAAACGGCGTCATCCAACGAGTTGACATGCCGCCCGCGAGAGTTACCGTATACGGTATTCAATGGAGATGGACATGTCGATCGCGCGCCGCACCTTCCTGATGACCGGAGCGACGTTGCCGCTCGCCGCGATCCCCGGCGCCGCGCGCGCGATGGCGACGACGCTCCCCGCCAAGGCTAAACCCTTCCCCCTGTCCGCCGTGCGGCTGCGCCCGTCGGACTTCGCCCGTGCGGTGGAGGTCAACCGGGCATGGTTGCTGCGACTCGATTCGGACCGGCTGCTCCACAATTTCCGCGTCCATGCCGGGCTGGAGCCGAAGGCGAAGGTCTATGGCGGCTGGGAAAGCGACACGATCGCGGGCCACACGCTGGGCCACTACCTGTCGGGCCTCGCGCTCACCCATGCGCAGACCGGCTGCACCGACTGCGTGACGCGCGCGAATTATATCATCGACGAACTCGCCGCCTGCCAGGCCAAGGCGGGCGACGGCTACGTCGCCGGCTTCACACGCAAGCGCAAGGACGGCACCGTCGTCGACGGCAAGGAGATCTTCCCGGAGATCATGCGCGGCGAAATCCGCTCGGCGGGCTTCGACCTCAACGGCTGCTGGGTGCCGCTGTACAACTGGCACAAGATGTACACCGGCCTGTTCGACGTGATCGACCATATCGGCCCCAGTCCGAAGGCGATGGCGATCATGACCGGTCTTGGCGGCTATATCGACACCGTCTTCGCCGCGCTGAACGACGATCAGGTGCAGACCGTGCTGGGCTGCGAACATGGCGGCATCAACGAAAGCTTCGCGGAGCTGTACGCCCGCACCAACGACCCGCGCTGGCTGAAGCTGGCGGAGCGCATCTATCACAAGAAGGTGCTGGTGCCGCTGACCGAGAAGCGGGACGAACTGGCGAACATCCACGCCAACACGCAGGTGCCCAAGCTGATCGGCCTCGCCCGCCTGCACGAGATCACCGGCCAGCCCGGCTACGGCACCGCCGCGCGCTTCTTCTGGGAACAGGTGACGCGGCACCACAGCTACGTCATCGGCGGCAATGCCGACCGCGAATATTTCTCCCCGCCCGACACCATCTCGGAGCATATCACCGAGCAGACGTGCGAGCATTGCAACACGTACAACATGCTGAAGCTGACGCGGCATCTGTACAGCTGGCAGCCGGACGGCGCGCTGTTCGATTTCTACGAGCGCGCGCACCTCAACCACGTGATGGCGCAGCAGGAGCCGGTGAACGGCGGCTTCACCTACATGACCCCGCTGATGACGGGCGCGAAGCGCGAATATTCCGCGATGAACGGCGAGGAATTCTGGTGCTGCGTCGGCACCGGCATGGAAAGCCACGCCAAGCATGGCGAGAGCATCTTCTGGGAAAGCGACGACGCGGGCAAGTCGCTGATCGTCAACCTCTATATCCCCGCCACCGCGAAATGGGCCGCGCGCAACGCGGTGCTGGGTCTCGACACCGAATATCCGTTCAAGGGCGAGGCGACGCTTTCCTTCGACACGCTGGGCCGCGCCGGCAGCTTCCCGGTCGCGCTGCGCGTGCCGGGCTGGGCGAAGTCCGCCGAGCTGTTCGTCAACGGCAAACCTGTGGAGGCGGCGCGCGCGGGTGGCTATGCGATCGTCGATCGCCGGTGGAAGCAGGGCGATACCGTCACGATACGCCTGCCGCTCGACCTGCGGCTCGAATCGCCGCCGGGCGATGCGAAGACGGTGGCGGTGCTGCGCGGGCCGCTGGTGATGGCCGGCGACCTGGGTCGCGCGGACGGCGACTGGGACAAGCCCGATCCGGCGATGGTCGGCACCGACCTGATCGCCGCCTTCCGCCCGGTCGCGCCGGGTGCGGCGCAATATGAGACGGCAGGGCTGGTCCGCCCCGGCGACCTCAGCTTCGTGCCCTTCTATCGCCAGTACGACCGGCGCAGCGCCGTCTATTTCAAGCGCTTCACCGACGCCGAATGGACCGTGGAGGAAGCCGCCTTCCTGAAGGATCAGGCGCGGCGGCAGGATATCGCCGCCCGCTCCGTCGACGTCATGCATCTGGGCGAAATGCAGCCGGAGCGCGATCACAACCTGACGTCCGACATCAGCTATCCCGTCACCTATCGCGGGCGCACCGGCCGCGACGCGCGCACAGGCGGCTTCTTCGAATTCACCATGGCGGTGAAGCCGGGGCCGCTGATCCTGCAGGCGACCTATTGGGGGGACGAGCGCAAGCGCAGCTTCGACATCCTGGTCGACAACCAGCGCGTGGCGACGCAGGTGCTCGATCGCAGCCGGCCGGGCAGCTTCTACGACGTCGAATATCCGCTGCCTGAGCCGCTGACGCGCGGCAAAAAGTCGGTGAAGATCCGCGTCGTGCCCGCCGATGGCAACACCGCCGGCCCGATCTTCGGCATGCGCCTCTACACCGCCGCCGCCGCACCGAAGAGCCCGGCAACGACCGCATGAGCGACGATACCGTCCCGATGACGCTGGATCAGGTGCGCGACTATGCCCGCGCCACCCTGACCCGCGTCGGCCTGTCGCCCGCGCATGTCGAGGCGGTGGCCGAGACGATGGTGGCGGGCGAGCGCGACGGCTGCGCCAGCCACGGCATCTACCGCCTGCTCGTCGCCTCGCAGAGCGTCGCGAAAGGCGTGGTGGTGCCCGATGCGGTGCCCGTCGCCAGCCGCCCCGCCCCCGCGCTGGTGCGCGTCGACGGCGGCGGCGGCTTCGCACAGCTGGCGTTCGAGACGGGGCGCCCGCATCTGGTGGAGGCGGCACGCACCAATGGCATCGGCGCGATGGCGCTCAACAACATCGTCCACTTCGCCGCGCTCTGGCCGGAGGTGGAGGCGCTGGTCGCGGACGGGCTCGTCGCGCTCGCCTTCACGCCCAGCCATGCCTGGGTCGCACCGGCGGGCGGCACGAAGCCGGTGTTCGGCACCAACCCGATCGCCTTCGGCTGGCCGCGTCCCGGCGGCACGCCCTTCGTCTTCGACTTCGCCACCAGCATGGTCGCGCGCGGCGAGATCGAGCTGCACCGCCGCGCCGGCAAGCCGATCCCCGCCGACTGGGGCCACGCCCCCGATGGCAGCGAAACGACCGTGCCCGAAGAGGTGCTGGCCGGCGCGATGCGCACCTTCGGCGGGCACAAGGGCTCGGCGCTCGCCGCGATGGTGGAGCTCGTCGCCGGCCCGCTGATCGGCGATCTGACCAGCGCCGAATCGATCGCCAAGGATGCCGGTCGCGGCGGATCGCCGATGGGCGGCGAGCTGATCGTCGCGATCGATCCCGCCGGTTTCCTGGGCGCGCAGGCCGCCGAGCATCTCGCCCGTGCCGAGGCGCTGTTCGCCGGGATCGAGGGACAGGGCGCGCGCCTGCCCGGATCGCGCCGCCATGCCGCGCGCGCCGTCTCCCTGCGCGACGGGGTGCGCATCCCCCGCCAGTTGATCGCCGATATCGACGCCGTGACCAAGGACGCCTCATGACCATTCGCCCGCTTCTCGCCGCGCTGCTGCTCACCGCTTCGCTGCCCGCTCCCGCGCTGGCGCAGGCCGGCGACGCGGCGTTCAACGCGCTGGCGGACGCGGAATATAAATGGCGGCAGAACCAGTCCGGGACCGACGAGAACACGCCCAAGGACGAACAGCGCGGCCTGCCCGATGTCGGCCCCGCCGCGCAGGCGGCCAGGACGAAGCGGTGGACGGAAACGCTGGCGGCGCTCGACCGGATCGATCCCAGGACGCTCTCGCCGGTCGCGCGCGACAATTACACCGTCTATCGCGGCCAGGTGGAGGCGCTGCTCGCCGAGCAGAAGTATCGCGATTACGAAAAGCCGCTGAACGCCGACAGCAGCTTCTGGATCGATCTGGGCTATGCCACCCGCGCGACCTATCGCGACGAGGACGCCTATCGCGGCTATCTGCGCCAGCTGGCCGATATCCCGCGCTATTTCGATCAGAATATCGCCAATATGCGCGCCGGGCTGAAGCGCGGCTTCACGCCGCCGCAGATCACGCTGCAGGGCCGCGACATCGGCGTCGAGGAGGTGGTGAAGGCGGGCAACAGCGACGCATCGTCCTTCTACACGCCGTTCCGGTCGATGCCCGCGACGATCCCGGCGGCGAAGCAGGCGGAATTGCGCGCGGAGGCGAAGCGGGTGATCGCCGCCTCGGTCGTGCCCGCGTACACGAAGCTGCTCGCCTTCCTGCGCACCGAATACATCCCCGGAGCGCGCAAGACGCTGGCCGCATATGACCTGCCGGACGGTCGCGCCTATTACGCCTCCAAGATCCGCGAATATGTGACGCGCGACCTGACTGCCGACCAGATCCACGCCATCGGCCTGTCCGAAGTCGCCAAGATCCGCGGCCGGATGGCCGATGTGATGAAACAGGTGAAGTGGCAGGGCGACCTGAAGAGCTTCCTGAACTTCCTGCGCACCGACCCGCAATTCTACGTGAAGACGCCGCAGGCGCTGCTCGACCGCGCCGCCTGGACCGCCAAGGAGTTCGACGGCAAGGCCGCGCAATGGTTCGGCCGGATGCCGCGCGCCCGCTTCGCGATCGAGCCGGTGCCGGCGGAGCTTGCGCCCTTCTACACCGGCGGGCGCGGGGGGCCCGGCATCTACCTCGTCAACACCTACGACCTGCCGTCGCGCCCGCTCTATTCGCTGCCCGCGCTGACGCTGCACGAAAGCGCGCCCGGCCATGCTTGGCAGATGCCCTTCGCCGCCGAGCTGGAGGGGCTGCCCGACTATCGCACGCAGACCTACATCTCCGCCTATGGCGAGGGCTGGGCGCTCTATTCGGAAGCGCTGGGCGAGGACATGGGCATCTATCACACGCCCTATGAGATCTTCGGGATGCTCAGCTACCAGATGTGGCGCGCGGCGCGGCTGGTCGTCGATACCGGCATCCATGCCAAGGGCTGGACGAGGGAACAGGCGCAGGCCTTCCTGCGCGACAATACCGCGCTGTCGAACCACGAGATCACGACGGAGGTCGATCGCTACATCGCCTGGCCGGGACAGGCGCTCAGCTATTACATGGGCGAGCTGGCGTTCCTCGACGCGCGGCACAAGGCGGAAAAGGCGCTGGGGCCGAAGTTCGATATCCGCGCCTTCCACGACGCGATGCTCAGCCTCGGCTCCGTTCCGCTGCCGATGATCGACGCGCGTACCGATCGCTTCATCGCCGATGGCGGCAAGAGCCCCTACGCGAGCAAGTGACCCCTGCCGGACGATGACGCGCGGCGCCTGACCGGGCCCGCGCGTCCCCGCATCGCCAATTCCATCGTCTGTTCAGACCTTTCGCGATACAGCCTCGCACCCTGAACGGGATGGGAGGTCGGGTGATTCGTCATACAGCATGCGTGCGCCGGGCATGAGCACCACCCCCCGCGTCGCGATCGAGCCGGGCGGCGGCGATGCGCAGGCGGCGTTCGCCACGATGGTCCACGACGTGTTCGACGCGACGCCACTCGATCCCGCAGGCGGTGCGGATGCCGCCGCCGTGTCGATCTGGCATCTGGGCACGACGATGGTCGGCACCTTCCGCGGTCCCCCCACCCGCTTCGTCCGCGATGCCGCGCGGGTCGCGACCAGCGGCCTCGATCAGTTCCTCGTCCAGCTCTATGTCGAGGGCGGGTTCGACGGCGTCGCGGGCGATACGCCGATCACGGTCGCGCCCGGCGATATCTGCGTCTTCGACCTGACCGGCACGCTGGATACCGTCGCGGTCGGCTATGCCAATATCAGCATCCTCGTGCCGCGTGACGCGCTGGCGGGGGTGATGACCGGGGTCGAGGACGACCGGCTGCACGGTGCCGTCCTGCCGGGTGGCGGCGCGGCCGGCGCGCTGCTCGGCGATCACCTGCGCGCGCTGGTCGATCGGGTGCAGACGCTGGGCGCCGAGGCGCTGACGAGCGCGGCGCCGATGACCTTCGCGATCGTCGCGGCGGCGGTCGGCGGCCTGATGCGCACCCGGGCGGCGGCAGCGCGGCCGGGTGCGCGCGGCACGCCGCTGGCGCGCGCGCTCGACTATATCACCGCGCAGATCGGCGACCCCCGGCTCGATGTCGATGCGATCGCCGCCGCCAGCGGGTGTTCGCGCGCGGCGCTGTTCCGGCTGTTCGCGCGGCTAGGCGGGGTCGAGCGGCATATCCGGCGCCAGCGGCTGGCGGGCGCCGCGCGCGACCTGTCCGACCCCGCCCATGCGCGCCGGATCGGCGATGTCGCGCACCGCTGGGGCTTTGCCAGCGACGCCGCCTTCTCCCGCGCCTTTCGCCAGGCGTTCGGGATGACGCCACGCGCCGCGCGCCAGCACAACCTCGTCGCGCTGCTCGGCAGCTTCGGGCCGGAGGACGGCGCCTCGTCGGCCGACCGGCGGTTCGCGGCGTGGCTGCGGTCCTTGCCCGCCGGTGAGACGCTGGAACAATAAACTGATCCGCTGCGCCAAAGCCTTTGCGCAAACGCCGTGATAAGGCCCCGCCATGACGCGTCGGGAATAGGCCCCGCGCGGTGGGGAACGATGATGGTAAAGGGAATTTTCGCGGTACTGGCCGGATCCGCGGCACTGCTGGCATCCGGCGCGGCGCAGGCGGCGACCTATACCTTCTCGTTCACGGCCCCGACGGTCATGTTCGGTTCGGCGGGCGACACCTATGCCGGCAGCGGCCAGCTGACCACCAGCGACGCCGCGGATCTGGGCGGGCTGTTCGCGATCACCGGGGCAAGCGGCACGGCGGGCATCGCGGGCTTTCCCGAATACACGTACGATATCACCGGCGCATCGGGCTCCGTCGGGACGCGTGCCGATGGCGGCCCCGCGCTCGCCAGCCTGATGCTGGGCCTGTCGGACGGCCCGCGCGCCATTTCGATCCAGTCCAATACGGCCGGCGGCTACGAGGCGTTCATCGGAGAGGTCTATGCCCCCGATGTCGCGTTCACGCTGACGCCGCTCGTCAGCGCGGTGCCCGAGCCGGCCGGCTGGGCGCTGATGCTGCTGGGCTTTGCCGCGATCGGGGGTGGGCTCCGCGCGAGCCGGCGGCGGACGCGCGTCGTCTATTGCTGAGACGCCTGGCGTCTCCCTCCGCCTTCAGGGGCCGGTCGGTGGAAGGGGAACCACCGATCGGCCCCTTTTTTTCATGACTCAGCCATAGGCGCCGCCCGCCAGCCGCCCGGTCGCGCGCAGCAGCGTCGCCTGCGCCACGAGCACATCGGCGCGCGCCGCCGCCACCGCCAGCTGCGCCCCGCGAAAGCTCTGGTCCGCGACGAGGATGTCGATCGTCGACCGCAGGCCGAAGCCATATTCGGCGCGCACCCCCTTCAGCGCCAGATCGGCGGCGGCGAGCCCGTCGATCGTCGCGCGCAGCCGCCCCTCGGCGGCGGTCAGCGACGCCCAGGCCGCGTCCGCACCACGCACCGCCTCGCGCAGCGCCGCATCCGCCTGATAGCGTTCGGCCCGCGCGGTCGCCTGCGCCTGCCGGATGCGCGCCGGCACCAGCCCGCCGGTCAGCAGCGGCACGCGCAGCGCCAGCCCGGCCGACGCCGCCGCGTCGAAACCGCGCAGCGATCCGTTCGTCAGCTGCCCGCCCCGGCCATAGCTACCGCCCAGATCAAGCGCGGGCGCGCGATCCGCCCGCGCCTGGTCGATGCGCGCGTCCGCCGCCTCGACGATGCGGCGCTGTTGCAGCAGCAGCGGGTTCGCCACCTCCGCCGCGCCGCGCGCCTCGGCCAGCGTCGCGGGCAGGCCGGCGGGCGCGGGCACCTCCGCCGTCAGCGCGCCCGCATCGCGTCCCACCGCCGCGCGATAGGCCGCCGCCGCCGTCGCCAGCGCCCCTTCCGCATCGGCAAGGTTCGCGACGACGCTCGCCCGCTGCGCCTCCAGCTGCGCGACGTCGGTCCGCGTCGCGCGCCCCAGGTCGAAGCGGGACTTCGCCTCCGCCACCTGCCGGTCCAGCCGGTCGATGCCGACCCGCGCCACCTCCACCGCCTGCTGATTATAGAGAAGGTCGGCATAGGCGATCACCACCCCCTGCAGGATCGCCGCCTCTGTATCGCGCAGGCCCTCCGCGCCCGCCGCCACGTCTCCGCGCGCCGCGCGCACCGCGCTGCTGGCGCGGCCCCCCGTCCAGATCGGAAGCGCGGCGGAGACGCTGGCCGACCCCGCCTTGCCATAGCCCAGCCGGTCATAGCCCGCCGTCCCCCCGGCGGAGAGCGTCGGCCGGGCGAGCGACCGGGCCTGTTCGGGTGTCTCGGCCAGCGCCTGTTGCCGGGCGCGCGCGGCGGCCAGTTGCGGATTGCCGGCATAGGCCTCGCCGATCGCCTCGCGCAGCGTCTCCGCCGGCACGGGCTGGGCGAGCAGCAGCGCCGCGCACGCCAGCCAGCGCCTCTTCGCCCCTCCCCTATTCATGACGCAGCGCCCAGGCTGGCGCGGCGCGGCTGGCGCGCAGCGACTGGCCGATCACCGTCAGCACCGCGATTCCCGTCGCCAGCACGCTCGCGGCGAGGAAGAACAAGGGCGACAGCGCGATCCGGTCGTCGAACCCCGCCAGCCATGTCCGCATCGCGACGAAGGCCAGCGGCCAGGCGATCAGGTTCGCGATCAGCACCGGCCGCAGGAACTGCCCGACCAGCAGCTTCACGATATCGGTGGCCGACGCGCCCAGCGTCTTCCTGATGCCGATCTCCTTCACCCGCCGCGCGGTGTTGAACGAGGCGAGCCCCCACAGGCCGACGCAGCCGATCAGCACCGCCAGCACCGCCCCGATCGTGAACAGGCGTGTCGCCTGATCGTCGGCTTTGTAGTATTTTTCCGTCATCATCTGGTCGGCGGTCTGGATCTGGAAGGCCACCTGCGGCGCGATCCGGCGCCACGTCTCCGCGATCCGGTCGCGCATCTCGCGCGGATCGCCGGTGAAGCGGATCATCGCCACGGGCCCATCCGGGATCGTCTCGGGGTAGAAGCGATAATAGGTCGG
>CAJYLQ010000035.1 GCA_913775975.1 uncultured Sphingomonas sp.
CTGATCGAGGCGGTTGTCCTCGTCTTCCTCGTCATGTTCCTGTTCCTGCAGAACTGGCGGGCGACGATCATCCCGACCATCGCCGTGCCGGTGGTGCTGCTCGGCACCTTCGCGGTCATGGCGGTCGCGGGGTTCACCATCAACACGCTGACGCTGTTCGGCATGGTGCTGGCGATCGGCCTGCTGGTCGACGACGCGATCGTCGTCGTCGAGAATGTCGAGCGGCTGATCGTGACCGAGCACCTGTCCCCCAAGGAGGCGGCGCGGAAGTCGATGGACGAGATCAGCGGCGCGCTGATCGGCATCGGCCTGGTGCTGTCCGCCGTCTTCCTGCCGATGGCGTTCTTCGGCGGATCGACGGGCGTGATCTATCGCCAGTTCTCCATCACGATCGTGTCGGCGATGGTGCTGTCGGTGCTGGTCGCGCTGATCCTGACGCCGGCGCTGTGCGCGACGATCCTGCGCCCGCACGATCCGAACAAGACGGAGGGCAACGGCCCGCTCGCGCGCTTCTTCCGCTGGTTCAACGAGCGGTTCGACAGCGCGCAGCACAAATATGCCGGCGGGGTGAAGCGCACCGCGCGCAGCTGGAAGCGGTCCGCGCTGGTCTATCTGCTGATCGTCGCGGGGATGGTCGTGCTGTTCGCACGCCTGCCCACCGGCTTCCTGCCCGACGAGGATCAGGGCACGGTGCTGGCGCTGGTGCAGGGACCGGCGGGCGCGACATCGGCGCGCACCGAAAAGGGCCTGGACCTCGTCCGCGATCACTTCCTGAAGGCGGAGGCGGGCAATGTCGCCGGCGTCTTCACGATCAACGGGTTCAGCTTTGCCGGGCAGGGCCAGAATGCCGGCCTCGTCTTCGTCAACCTGAAGCCGTGGGAGGACCGTAGCGGCGCCGCCAACAAGGCGCAGGCGATCGCGGGCCGCGCGATGGGCGCGTTCAGCCAGTATAAGGACGGGCTGATCTTCGCGCTCGTGCCGCCGGCCGTGCAGGAACTGGGCAACGCGACGGGCTTCGACGCGCAGCTGGTCGATACCGGCGGCATCGGCCACGAACGGCTGCTGATGGCGCGCAACATGATGCTGGGCATGGCCGCGCAGGACCAGCGGCTGGCGCAGGTCCGCCCGCTGAGCCTGGAGGACGCGCCGCAGCTGAAGGTGAAGGTGGACGAGGACAAGGCGCGCGCGCTGGGCCTCGACCTCTCCACCGTCAATTCGACGATCGCGACCGCCTGGGGTGGCGGATACATCAACGACTTCATCGACCGGGGCCGGGTGAAGCGCGTGTACGTGCAGGCGGACGCGCCCTATCGCCTGCGGCCCGAGGATGTCGGCAACCTGTTCGTGCGCAGCGCCGACGGCCAGATGGCGCCCTTCACCGCCTTTTCCACGCTGGAATGGTCGAACGCGCCGGTGCAGCTGACGCGCTATAACGGCCAGTCGGCGATGCAGCTGCAGGGGTCGCCCGGCCCCGGCGTCAGCACCGGCGAGGCGATGAAGGCGCTGATGGAGATCCATGCGAAGCTGCCGCCGGGCACGACGCTGGAATGGACGGGCCTGTCGTACGAGGAACAGCTGTCGGGCGGGCAGGCGCCGCTGTTGTACGGGCTGTCGCTGCTGATCGTCTTCCTGTGCCTTGCCGCGCTGTACGAAAGCTGGTCGGTGCCGATCTCCGTCATGCTGGTCGTGCCGCTGGGCATCGTCGGCGCGCTGCTGGCGGCGTGGCTGACGGGGCTGAACAGCGACATCTATCTGCAGGTGGGCCTGATCACGACGATCGGCGTGTCGGCGAAGAACGCGATCCTGATCGTGGAGTTCGCCGAGGAACGGATCGCCGAGGGGATGGCCCCGTTCGACGCGGCGGTGGAGGCGGCGCGGCTGCGCCTCAGGCCGATCCTGATGACCAGTCTGGCGTTCATCTTCGGCGTGCTGCCGCTGGCGATCTCCACCGGCGCGGGCGCGGGCGGGCAGAACGCGATCGGCCGCGCGGTGGTGGGCGGCATGCTGTCCGCAACCGTGCTGGCGATCTTCTTCGTGCCGATGTTCTTCGTCGTCGTGCTGCGCCTGTTCGGCCATGGCGGCGAGGCGAAGCCGGTCGTGCGCGACGAGCCCGATGGCGGCGACGGGCCGCACGACGATGACGCAGCCGGGCGCGCGCCCGCGCCGCAGGGAGCCTGAACGGTGATGAAGTCGAAGATCGTCCTGACGCTGCTGACGGCGTCCGCCCTGACGGGCTGCAACCTGGCGCCCCGCTACGTCCGGCCGGCGGGCGCGGTGCCCGCCGCGCTGCCGCAGGGCGGCGCCTATCCGGCCGCCGCGACCGACGCGCGCGACGTGACGCAAGTTGCGTGGCGCGACTTCTTCACCGACCCGCGCCTGCGGCAGGTGATCGCGCTGGGCCTTGCCAACAACCGCAACCTGCAGATCGCGGCGGGCAACGTGCTGCAGGCGCGCGCGCAGTATCGCGTGCAGCGCGCGGCGCAGGTGCCGTCGACCACGGCGAGCGGCGCGGGCATCTATACCAACAACATCTTCGGCGCCGCCGGTAGCGCGGGTGGCGGTGCGGGTGGTGGCGCGGGCGCCGGCGGCGGAGCAGGTGGCGGGGCCGGCGGCGGCGGCGGGGCGGCCGGCGGTACGGGCGCGAGCGTCGGCACCGGCGCCTCGTCGAGCAATATCGAGGCCTATGCCGTCAATGTCGGCGTCTCCGCGTTCGAACTCGACCTGTTCGGCCGCGTCCGCAACCTGAGCCGCGCCGCGCTGGAACAGTATTTCGCGACCGAAGAGGCGCAGCGCGCCGCGCGGATCAGCCTGATCGCGGAGATCGCGTCGGCCTGGCTGACGATGGCGTCCGACCAGGAACAGCTGCGCCTGTCCGAACAGTCGCTGAAGACGTTCGAGCAGACGTTGCAGCTGACGCAGGCGCAGTTCCGCGTCGGCGTCGGTTCCGAGCTGGAGGTGCGGCAGGCCGAGACCAGCTATCAGGGCGCGCGCAACGACATCGCCACGCTGAAGACGCAGATCGCGCGCGACCAGAACGCGCTGAACCTGCTGGCGGGGACGACCGTGGCGGCGGACCTGCTGCCCGCGCGGTTCGACGCGGATCACTATACGCTTGACGCGCTGCCCGCCGACCTGTCGTCGCGCGCGCTGCTGGCGCGGCCCGACGTGTTGCAGGCGGAACACCGGCTGATCGCGCAGAACGCCAATATCGGCGCGGCGCGCGCGGCGCTGTTCCCGACCATCTCGCTGACCGCGACGCTGGGGACGATCAGCACCGCGCTGTCGGGCCTGTTCGCGGGCGGCAGCTTCACCTACAACGCGCAGCCCGCCGTCTCGCTGCCGCTGTTCGATGGCGGCCAGCGGCGCGGCAACCTGGACTATGCGCGCGCATCGCAGAAGGTGGCCGTGGCGACGTACGAACAGACGATCCAGACCGCGTTCCGCGAGGTCGCCGACGCGCTGGCGCAGCGCGGCACGATCGGCGAGCAGCTGTCGGCGCAGACCGCGCGCGCGGCGGCGGCGGGCGCGACCGCCCGCCTGTCCGACGCGCGGTTCCGGGCGGGGGTCGATTCCTTCCTGACGACGCTCGATTCGCAGCGGTCCGCCTATGCCGCGCAGCAGCAGCTGGTGACGACGCGGCTGACGCGCGAAGCGAACCTGGTCGAGCTGTACCGCGCGCTGGGTGGCGGGCTGGCGGGCGATGCCGATGCGCCCGCGCGGACGCCGCTGCCCGCCGCGGCCGAGGCGGACACGCCGCCGGCCGAACCGCGCCGTTGACCCGGATCGCCCGCCCGCGCCTGATCCTGTTCGCGGCGGGCGATTTCGCGTTCAACCTCTATTGGCAGAGCGCGATCCTGTACCTGCTGTTCTATTACACCGACGCGCTGGGGCTGGGCGTGGAGGCGGCGGCGGCCATCTATCTGGCGGCATCGGTGTGGGACGGGATCGCCAGCTTCGCGGTCGGCGCGCTGGTCGACCGGCATCGCTCGCCGCGCGGATACCGGCTGGCGATCGCGGGCGGCGCGGTGCCGCTGGGGCTGGCGTTCGTGCTCGCCTATCTGCCGCCGCCCGCCATGGTGGGGACGGGCGCGGGGGCGGTCGCCTTCGTGCTGGCTGGGCACCTGCTGTTCCGCACCGGCTATGCGCTGGTCAACATCCCCTATCTGGCGATGACGGCAAGGGTCAGCACCGATAGCGGCGACCGCGCCTTCGTGGCGGGGTGCCGGATGGTGTTCGGCACGGCGGCGGCGGTGCTGGTGGCGCTGGGCACGGTGCCGATCGGCGGCGCGCTTGCCGGCGAGGGGCCGCGCGCCTTTGCCGGCGCGGCGATCGCCTTTGCCGGGGTGGCCAGCCTGATCTTGCTGCTGGTGGGCTGGACGTTCCGCGACGCCGCGCCGACGGAGGACGCGCCCCCCGCCTCCGTCCGCACGGGCGTGGCGGCGACGCTGCGGAACCGCGCCTTCACCACGCTGGCCGCCGCGATGATCGGCGCGACGATCGCGGGCACGGTGCTGAACAGCGCCGTCCTCTATTATTTCAAATATGCGGTGCGCGACGAGGCGGCGGGCCATGTCGCGCTGGCGGCGATGATGGCGGCGAGCGCGGCGGCGGTGCCGGTGTGGATGGCGGTGGGCCGGATCGCGGGGATGCGCCGGCTGTGGTTCGCGGCGATCGCGCTGCTGGCAATCGGCCTGACGCTGTTCGCCGCGATCGACCTGTCGCGGGCGGGCGCAATGCAGCTGTTCCTGATCGGGATGCAGGCGGCGACGGCGGGCCTGCACTTCGCCTTCTGGGCGATGTTGCCCGATACGGTGGAATGGGGCCAGCATCGCACCGGCGTGCGGTGCGAGGGGATCGTGTTCGGCCTGGCGGCGCTGCTCCAGCGGATCGCGATCGGCGCGGCGACGATGATCTTCGGCATCGCCTTCGGCCAGGCGGGCTATACCGCCAATGTCGCGCAGTCGCCCGGGACGCTGGCGGCGCTGCGCTGGGGCATCGCGGTGCTGCCGCTGGGCTTCTTCATCGCCTCCGCCGCAGCGATGGCGCTGAGCCCGCTGCGGCGGGACGCGCACGAGCGGATCGTGCGCGACCTTGCCGCCGAGGGATGACGCGTCAGCGCGCGCGACGCATCGCGTGATGTTCCCAGCGTTCGGCATGATGCCGCGCGCCGGGCTGCGCCTGCCGGCACTCGTCCTGCCGCTGCGCGGTGCAGGGCGGATAAGTCGTCGCCGATGCGACGCCGGCGGTCAGCAGGGCAACGGCAGCAACCGCGCCACGGATCAAGTTCATCCTCATCGAACCTTCCTTCGAAACGGGCCGCGCATCATGCGACGGTCGCCGTGATAACTCTGCACGGCGATCCGGGTTCTTTGCGACATCGCGCATTACGGGCTTTTAACCCGGCGTTGATCTGTCTTTCATCGACAGGCTTGCCCGCGCCCCCGCCGCCTCCTAACCCGGTCGCATACGAGGAGAGAGACGAATGGCAGGCATGGTGCGGTTCGACTGGGCGGACCCCTTCGCGCTCGACGACCAGTTGACCGAGGACGAGCGGATGATCCGCGACACCGCGCGCGCCTATGCCGACGACCGGCTGGCGCCGCGCATCGTCGAGGCGTTCGCGACCGAGCATACCGACCCCGCGATCTTTCGCGAGATGGGCGAGCTGGGGCTGCTGGGGCCGACGATACCGGCGGACTATGGCGGGGTCGGCGCGGGCTATGTCGCCTATGGCCTGATCGCGCGTGAGGTGGAGCGGATCGACAGCGGCTATCGGTCGATGATGAGCGTGCAGTCCAGCCTCGTCATGTATCCCATCCATGCCTATGGCTCCGAGGAGCAGCGGCGGAAATACCTGCCCAAGCTGGCGAGCGGCGAGTGGATCGGCTGTTTCGGCCTGACCGAGCCCGATGCCGGGTCCGACCCCGGCGGCATGACGACGCGCGCGGTGAAGACGGCGGACGGTTACGTGCTGAACGGCGCGAAGACGTGGATCAGCAATTCGCCGATCGCCGACGTCTTCGTCGTCTGGGCCAAGAGCGACGCGCATGGCGGCGCGATCCGCGGCTTCATCCTGACCAAGGGGATGAAGGGGCTGTCCGCGCCGAAGATCGAGGGCAAGCTGTCCCTGCGCGCCTCGATCACCGGCGGCATCGTGATGGAGGACGTGGCGGTCGGCGAGGACGCGCTGCTCCCGAATGTCGAGGGGCTGAAGGGCCCGTTCGGTTGCCTGAACCGCGCGCGCTACGGCATCAGCTGGGGGGCGCTGGGGGCGGCGGAGTTCTGTTTCCACGCCGCGAGGGCATATGGCCTCGACCGCAAGCAGTTCGGCACGCCGCTGGCCGGACGGCAGCTCTACCAGAAGAAGCTGGCGGACATGGAGACGGAGATCGCGCTGGGCTTGCAGGCCAGCTTGCGCGTCGGGCGGCTCATGGACGAGGGCCGGTTCGCGCCCGAGATGGTCTCGATCGTGAAGCGCAACAATGTCGGCAAGGCGCTGGATATCGCCCGGACCGCGCGCGACATGCATGGCGGCAACGGCATTTCCGGCGAATATCAGGTGATGCGCCACCTGATGAACCTGGAGACGGTGAACACCTATGAGGGCGCGCACGACGTCCATGCACTGATCCTGGGCCGCGCGATCACCGGCATCGCCGCGTTCTGAGGGGGAGCGCTTTCCCCCCGGCGGCGTTACAGGGGGTCGGCCCCTTGGGGCCGCTCTCGGGGGGACAGGCGATGACGGTGCGGATCTGGCGGGCGATCGGCGGCGCTATGCTGGCGGCGGCGGCGCTGGCGGGCGCGGGACCGGCGGCGGCGCAGGACGACGGCCCCCGTTTCTGCCCGACCCGGCCGAGCCTTGGCGGATCGAGCTGCACGACCGAGCCGGGGCGCGTCCATGTCGAGATGTCCGCGCTCGACTGGCAGCGCGACGACCAGACCGATACCCGGGAGGACCGGATCGTCACCGCCGATATCCTGACCCGCTTCGGCGTGGGCAAGAATACCGAATTGCAGCTGGAATGGGTCGGCTATGGCCGTGACCGGCTACGCGACAAGGCGGCCGGGACGATCGAGACGGCGACGGGGACGGGCGATGTCCGGCTGGCAGTTCGCCAGCATCTGGCGGGGGCGAAGGGCAAGACCTTTTCGGCCGGTATCGAGGGCTTCGTCACGCTGCCCAGCGGCCGGATGCCGGTGGGGGACGGCACCTGGTCGGCGGGGATCATCGTGCCTCTGCAATACGACCTGACCGACACGATCGCGATCGCGGTGACGGGCGAGGCGGATGCCGCCGCCAACCCGTCGGGCATGGGGCGGCATCTGGCGTATAGCGAGATCACGGGCCTGCGGTACAAGATGACCGATCAGGTGACGACGACCGCCGAACTGGCGCTGGAACGCGACGACGCGCCCGGCCAGCACGAGACACAGGCGCTGGCGGCGCTGTCCGCCGCGTGGCGGCCGACGAAGGTCGTGCAGCTGGACGTGCTGGTCGCGACCGGCCTCAATCGCGCGGCGCCCGATTTCCGGCTGGTGACGGGCGGCGCGATCCTGTTCTGAGGTGGTTTGATGCGGGATGGCTGCCGGTCGATCCGGCCCTCCGGGTGAGGCGGCTGGGGTTCGTTGCCTTCCCGCGCGTTATGGTTGTGGCGACGCCCCACCCCAACCCCTCCCCTGAAGGGGAGGGGCTCTCTCGGCTCAGCCTGCGAGCGCCGGCGCGGCGCAGTGGCGGGCGATGAAGTCGGCATGGGCGGGCATGTGGCCGGTCGCGGCGCGGGTGACGGCGGCGATCCGGTCCAGCCGGGCGGCGATCTCGGCGAGCGGGATGCCCGCCGCCAGCGGGTCGTAGCCGCGCGCGACCAGCCCCTGCCCGTCCATCACCGCGAGCCAGCTGGTCTTCGTGAACAGCTCGTCCGCCTCGCGATAGACGCGGCCGGTGCGGGCGTAGATCGCCAGCCGCTCCGCCAGCGGTTCCGGGATCGTCATCGCGGCAAGGTCGCGCCAATAGGCGGTGTCGCGTCGTTCGGTGACGTGGAAGTGCAGGATCAGGAAGTCGCGGATGCTGTCGAACTCCGCCGCCATCAGCCGGTTGTAGCGGCGCGTGTCGGCGGGCTCGAACGCCTTGGTCGGCAGCATCTCGATCAGCCGCGCGATGCCCGCCTGGACGAGGTGGATGCTGGTCGATTCCAGCGGCTCCATGAACCCGCTTGCCAGCCCCAGCGCGACGCAGTTGCCGATCCAGAAGCGGTCGCGCCGCCCGGTGCGGAAGCGCAGCAGGCGCGGATCGGCCAGCGGCGCGCCATCGACATTGGCGATCAGCGTCGCGGTCGCCTCGTCGTCAGAGATATGGCGGCTGGCATAAACATGGCCATTGCCGGTGCGGTGCTGCAGCGGGATGCGCCACTGCCAGCCCGCGGCCCGCGCGGTCGAGCGCGTGAAGGGCGCCGGCGGGCCGACATTGGCGGTCGGCACCGCGACGGCGCGGTCGTTGGGCAGCCAATGGCCCCAATCCTCGAACCCCGCGCCCATCGCGCCCTCGATCAGCAGGCCGCGAAAGCCGGAGCAGTCGATGAACAGGTCCGCCGCGATCCGCGTGCCGTCCGCCAGCACCACCGCCGCGATATGGTCGCGCGCGGGCTCGCGCTCCACCTGGGTCACGCGACCCTCGCGCCGGACGACGCCGGCCGCCTCCGCATGCGTGCGCAGGAAGCGCGCGTACAGCGCCGCGTCGAAGTGGAAGGCGTAGCCGATATGCGCGAGCGGCGTGTTGCCCGGCTTCGGCCGCATGAAGCGCCCCGCATAGGCGGCGGCGGTGCAGATCGCATAGGCATCGAGCGGGGGCGCACCCTGCGCCTGGCGCAGCCGCTGCCACATCGCCTCGAACGGGACCGCGCCCTTGTCGATGCCATGGACGCCGAAGGGGTGGAAATAGCGATGGCCCGGGCGGAGCCAGTCGACGAATTCGATGCCCAGCTTGAACGTGCCCTGCGTCGCGCGGACGAACGCGTCCTCGTCGATGCCCAGCAACGCGTTGAACGCCTGGATGGGCGGGATCGTCGCCTCGCCGACGCCGACGGTGCCGATCTCCTCCGATTCGACGAGCGTGATCGCCGGGCCCTCCGGCCCGAGCAGCCGGGCGAGCGCCGCCGCCGCCATCCACCCGGCGGTGCCGCCGCCGATGATCGCGATCCGGTCGATCGGGGCGTCGGGGGCGGTGCGGGGGTCGGTCATGCGGCGATCCGGCATTGCAGGAAGAGGTTGCCGGTCAGCCGGCCGTGGCGCGGGTCGCTGGCGGCGGCGGGCAGCGCGCCGATCAGGCCCGAATGGAGCAGCGCCGCGCGATAGAGGATCAGCCGGTCGGGCGCGGCGGGAATCACCTCCAGCAGGTCGAACGCGTCGGTGGTGCCGGTGCAATAGCCGGGCGGCGCCGGCGGATCGCGGTCGCGCGCAGCCCGATAGGCGGGCAGGCGATCGGCGTCGATAGTCTCGAACCCCGTTGCGCGGTGGCGGAAGAAGGCGGTGCCGCCATGATCGCCGGCGGACAGGTAATGCACGGTCGCGAACTGGAGCCGGTCGGCGGTGTCGACATGCGGCACGCGCTGGTCGTCGGTCAGATCGGCGGGCGGCGTGGTGACGAGCGAGAAATTGCCGCGCGCGCGGGCGGGCTGGACGGCGCGGCAGGTGAAATGCGCCGCGATCAGCGGCAGCACGCCGCGCACCATCGCGTCGATATAGGCGACCGGCGCGGGGCCGAGCAGCCCGGGATAGGCGCTACCGACGTCGGCGGCGGGCGCGAAGGCGGAGCGGGTGGCCGCGACCTCGCGAAGCGCCGCCGCCTGCCCCGTCGCGCCGTCGATAATCACCACCGGCTCCCGCTCCGTACCGACATGGCGCAGCGAAAGTACGGCATCGGCGGCGAACCCGGCGGCGGGCGATGCGGTCATGATGAAAGGACGTCCCCGAAAAAGTGCCGGCATGTCCCGTCATACAGGACATGCCGGCCGATGGGGATCAATAGGTCGCGCGGATCGAGATGCCGTAGCGACGGTCGTTCAGCGTGTACTGCAGCGGCTGGCTGGGCGTATCGATATACGTCACGCCCATGCGGTTGTTCAGGTTCACCGCGTCCACCGTCACCGCCAGATGGCTGTTGAGGTTGTAGGTGATCGAGGCGTCCAGCGTCGCATAGGGCGACTGGTACTGGGTCGCGCCGTTCGCGCCGCTGCCCGTCGTCGTGTCGAAGTAGTCGCCACGCCAGTTCCAGGCGAGACGGGCCGAGATCGGGCCCTTCTCGTACAGGCCGACCAGGTTGTAGCTGTCGCGCGACAGCTTCTCCAGCGGGCGGCGCTCGGTGAAGGGCACGCCGTTGCGCGTGCTGGTGAAGTCCACCGCGCTCTTGGCATAGGTGTAGTTCGCCTGGATGCCGAAGCCGCTCAGCAGACCCGGCAGGAAGTCGAAGAACTGCTGATAGGCGATTTCGAAGCCCTTGACGTTGCCCTTGCCGCCGTTCGTCGACGTCGACGTGTCGTAGGCGAGGCCGTTATAGGTCCGCACGACGTTGTCGCCGAAGATGAAGCCGTCGGTCTTCTTGTAGAACAGGCCGCCGGTCAGCGATCCGGTCCGCGAGAAATACCATTCCAGCGTCACGTCGAAATTGTCCGAGGTGATCGGCTTCAGGTTCGGGTTGCCCTGGCTGGCGCTGGGACGGCCCGTGACCGGGTTCACCTGGTTGGCGGCGCCCAGCGACAGGTTGGTCGACAGCTGGTCGAAGTTCGGCCGGGTCAGCGCCTTTGAATAGGCACCGCGGAACTGGAAGGTGTCGGTGAACCGGGCACGGACGTTGAAGCTGGGCAGGACCGACGTGTAGTTGTTCTTCGTCGTGATCTGCTGCGTCGTGCCGTTCGCGTTGAACTGCGTGCCGAGCGAGGTCAGGTTGGTCCGCACGACGCGCACGCCGACGTTACCGTCGATCCGCACCGTGTCCGCATCGAACGCATAGTCGGCCGCGGCATAGCCGCCATAGGTCTTCTCACCCACCGTCGTGATGTCGGCGGGGCGGAAGGCGATCTGCCGCTGCGCGCCGACCAGCGCATAGGTGGCACCCAGGCTGTTCCACAGGTCGGTGCCGGGCAGGAATTCCGGATACAGCACGCCGCCGGGCAGCGTGCGCGTGTCGAAGAAGTTCTTGTACGGACCGAACTTGAACAGGCCGGGGAAGCTGGTGAGCGGCGGCAGCGCGGTGCCCGCCGGCACGTTGGTGCCGTTCAGCGCGCGATTGGCATAGAGGCCGACGCCGTTCCAGGTGCCGCGCAGGTCGATGTCGCTGTCGGTATAGCGCAGGCCGCCGCGCAGCTTCTGGATGAAGCCGCCCTCCACGTCATATTCGAGGTCCGTCGACAGCGCGAGCTGATCGGCATCGTTGCGCGTCAGCGAATCGGCGATGAACGGCACGGTGTACTTGGTCACGTCAACGAGCGCCGCCGGATTGGCGACGTTCCACACGGGCCGCTTGCCGCGCAGGTCGAACGTCACGACCTGTGCGTTGGCGGCGGTCTGCCCCGTCTGGCCGGTCTGGGTATATTGCGACAGCACGAGGCCGTTGCGATCCGCGTCGTAGTTCGAGCGCAGATACTGGCCATCGAACTTCACGGTCAGCCGGTCGGTCGCCTTCCACGCCGCGTTCAGCGTGTAGTTGGCGGTGTTGCTGCGCAGCGCCTGGTCGAACCGGCCCGTCTCGAACAGCTGGCTGGCGAGCGCGCCGCTGGTCGCATAGCCGTTCTTGTCGAAGGTGAAGGTGGCGCCGGCGGCCGGCGTCGGGATCGCCTTCTGCGTCACCGGATTGATCGCGTAATTGTCGATCGGATAATAATAGGCGCCCGTCCGGTCGAACGTGTAGCGCGTATACTGCGCCTGCGCGGTGATCAGCAGTTCGGGCGTGACCTGCCACTGGAACGCGCCGGCCAGGCCCAGGCGGGTCCGGTTGCCGTTGTCGTCATAGATCTGGAAGCCGAGCGGGATCTTGCCGTTGGCGGGCAGCCCCGCGACGGTGCCGGCGGTCGGCGCCACCTGCTCACCGACCAGGATCGCGTGCTGGCTGTAGGTGCTCTTGCCGTAGACGGCGTTCACCAGGAAGCCCATCTCGCCCATGCCGGTTTCGAACCGGTTGCTGTAGAGCGCGGAGGCCGAGCCGCCATATTTGCCCGCGCGGTCGTAATAATTGCCCTTCAGCGTGCCGCTGATGACCTGGCCGGGCGTGTCGAACGGCAGGCGGGTGCGCAGGTTGACCGCGCCCGCGACGCCGCCTTCCACCACCGAGGCGGGCGGGTTCTTGAACACGTCGATGCCCGCGAGCAGTTCGGGCGGGATGCCTTCGAGGTCGAGCGCGCGGCTGCCGGCGGCGGAGAAGACCGCGCGGCCGTCGAGCAGGTTCAGCGTCTGCGTCAGGCCGCGGATCGTGACGGCGGGCTGGGTGCGGTGGTCGAAGTCGGTCGCGCCCTCGCCATAGCGGCGCTGGATCTGCACGCCGGTGATGCGCTGCAGCGCCTCCGTCGTGTTCGCGTCGGGCAGCTTGCCGATGTCCTGCGCCTGCACCGAATCGACGATCTGGCTGGCGTTGCGCTTGATCGCCTGTGCCGAGCTGAGCGCGCCGCGCAGGCCGACGACGACGATGTCATCGGCGGGCGTGCCGTCCTGCGCGACCTGCGACGCGTTCAGCGCGCCGGTCGGTCCGTTGGGATCGGTGCCCTGCACCGTCGGCACCTGCGCGCCCTGTGCCGGCTGCGCGACGCTGTCCTGCGCCATCGCGGCGCTGGTCGATCCGGTGATGGCGATCGCTGCGAGCGACGCTCCGAACAGCAGACGCGATTGAAACCCTCGCATACATCCTCCCCTTTTGCGCGACCGCTCCCACGCGGTTCGTTGGCTGCGCATGGCAGAATTCAAAATGCCTGACAAATGAATATCGGCCAATCCGGCCGTTTTACACGGACGTTTCAGCAAACCATTGAATAGCAACGAAAGAATTTTTCGGCGCGATGATCGTCGAATCCCCGCTTCCGTCGCGTCGCGCCGCAAATCCCCCTGCGATAGCATCGAATCTGACAGGATCATTGCCGTAGCCGGCACGTGCTGTATCATCAGACAAAAGACAGGGAGACGATGATGCGGACGGTCGGATCGAGGTGGACGGGGTCGCGCGGCGCGGGCCGGGCGGCAGGCGCGGTACTGGTGGCGCTATCGATCGCGGCGTCCCCCGTCCCGGTGCGGGCGGACCCGATGCCGAAGGGCCCCGCGCAGGCAGCGCCGATGCCGACAGGCGACGCGCCCGTCACCGTGACGCTGCGCCCGGCCATCGACCGGCCGTCGACGGTGTTCGAGGGCTGGGGCACCGCGCTCGCCTGGTTCGCGCACGTCACCGGCGGCTGGCCGGAGGCGGACCGGGCGCGGCTGGCGGATCTGTTCTATGGCCCGGACGGGCTGGGCTGGACGATCGCGCGCTACAATATCGGCGGCGGCAATGCCGCCGATACGCCCGCCTATCTGCGCACCGGCGCGGCGGTGCCCGGTTTCTGGCGCCAGCCGGCGGGCGTGACGGGGCGCGACTGGTGGCGGGCGGATGATCCGCGGATGTGGGACTGGTCGCAGGACGCCAACCAGCGCTGGTGGCTGGACGCGATCCGCGCGCGCGTGAAGACGCCGGTGTTCGAGGCGTTCTCCAACTCCCCGCCCTGGTTCATGACGGTCAGCGGCCGTGTTTCGGGCGCGGAGAAGGGGACGGACGACAATCTGCGCCCCGGCCAGGAGGGCGC
Organism: uncultured Sphingomonas sp.; assembly: GCA_913775975.1. Lineage (GTDB taxonomy): Bacteria > Pseudomonadota > Alphaproteobacteria > Sphingomonadales > Sphingomonadaceae > Sphingomonas. The sequence goes on from CAJYLQ010000035.1 coordinate 13,812, forward strand.
GTTCGCCACCTATATGGCGCGCGTCGTCGCCGAATTGCAGCGGCGGCACGGCATCGTGTTCCGCACGCTGTCGCCGGTCAACGAGCCGAACACCGATTACTGGTACGCCGCGAACACGCAGGAGGGCGCGCACTGGAGCCCGGCGCGGCAGGCGCAGATGATCGACGCGTCGGACGCCGCGCTGAAGGCGGCCGGGCTGGCGACGGTCGTCGCCGCGTCGGACGAGACCAATTCGCACCTGTTCCTGGAGGACTGGGCGGCATATCCGGCCGCGACGCGCGCGCGGGTGGGGCAGCTGAACGTCCACAGCTATGGCACGATCCACCAGACTGGCGTGCGCGATATCGCCCGCGCCAGCGGCATCCGGCTGTGGATGAGCGAGAACGACACGCCGCTGGACAAGGACCCCGAGAATTTCGAGGGGATGCCCTCCGCCCTCGCCTTTGCCGAACATGTCGTGATGGACCTGAAGCGGCTGGAGCCGGCCGCCTGGGTCTTCTGGCAGGCGGTGGAGAACCTCAGCACCAACAACAACGGCAAGGGATCGAACTGGGGGCTGGTGAAGGCGGACCTGAAGGCGCCCGCCGCCGGGCCGCACGCGATCCACGTCACGCGCAAATACTGGGCGATGGCGCAGTTCAGCCGCTACATCCGGCCGGGCGACCGGCTGGTCGCGGTCGACGATATGGATACGGCGGGCGCGCTGTCGCCGGACGGGGCGCGGCTGGTGCTGGTCCATGTCAATGGCGGGATCACGCCGCGCCGGCTGGTCGTGCCGGCGGGCTGGCGCGCGAGCGCGGTGGTGACGGACGCCACGCGCAAGGCCGTATGCATGGCGGGCACGGTGGCGCCGCCGCGCGCGATCGTCACATTGGTGCTGACCAAGGGGCGCGCGGTGCCGCCCTGCCCCGCGCGGGGGTAACGCCCGGGAGCGGGAGCGGGAGTGGGGCGGCGGGCGGTCAGTCCTCCGCCACCGGCCAGCCGTCCGCGCCCCAGCGGATCGGCGCGATCCGCAGCGTCGGCGCGCCGCGCGCCTCCCGGTCATAGGCGTGATAGACGACGTAATCGCGGCCGTCCGCATCGTGGAGGAAGCCGGCATGGCCCGGCCCGCGAAACCGCTGCCGTTCGGGCAGGTCGGCGCGCAGGAACACCGTGCCCCCGCCGTTCATCAGCCGGCTGCCGTCCCTGCCCAGATAGGGCCCGGTGATCGCCTTCGCCCGGCCGACGACGGTGTAATAGGTGCTGGCCGCGCCCTTGCAGCAATAGTCATAGCTGACGAACAACCAGTATGCGCCGCCGTGCGCGACGATGAAGGGCGCCTCCACCGGCGCGGCGGCACCGGCGGGCGCGGGGCGGCGGGCAAGCGCGACCGGCGCCTCGCGCGGGTCGCGCAGCTTGCCCGTCCGGGGATCGAGCGCGAACAGCTTGATCCCGCTCCAGAAGCTGCCCAGCGCCAGCCAGTGCCGCCCCTCGGCGTCGACGACGTGGTTGGGGTCGATCGCGTTGAAATCGTCGGTCGGGCGCGACTGGACGACCAGCCCCTCGTCACGCCAGCCATAATCGGGCCGGGCGGGGTCCAGCGTCGCGCTGGTCGCCAGCCCGATCGCCGAACGGTTCGACCCGAAGGTGGACAGCGAATAATAGAGCCGCCAGCGCCCGTCGGGCCCGCGCGAAATGTCGGGCGCCCACATGTCGCGCACCCCCGGCACCGCCTGCCGCGCCCAGTCGGGCAGCGGCAGGCGAAATTCGGGGCGCGCGGTCCAGCGGACGAGATCGGGCGAGGTCTTGAGCGTCAGGCCGGTGCCGAAGACGTAATAGCTATCGCCCTCGCGCGCGATCACCGGGTCGTGCGTCGGCGCCAGATCGCCGGTCAGCCGCGTATTGAGCGACGTGTCCGGCGCCTGCGCCGCCGCCACCCCGGCAAGCGCCGCCATCAATGCCACCATCGCGCGCATCGTCACCCCCCTCGTCTTGCGAACGGTTTAGGGCGTGACGCGCGGCGGCGATACGGCAAAGCACCCGGCGCCATGCCGATCCACCGGACGCCCGCACGCGCGCTACACGATGCGGTCCGGGCCATGGTCGATTGACGCCGCCGCCCCGCGCCCGCACCATCGCGGTCAATCATCTTGGGAGGGATGTCGACATGCGAAACCTGGCGCCTCTGGCAGCGATGAGCGCACTGCTGCTCGCCGCCGCACCGCCCGCCGTCGCGCAGCCGGGCATGGCCGCCCGGCCGGTCGCGATCACCGTCGATGCCGCGCGGACGGACGGGCCGCTGCCGCCGGTCTGGCGCTTCTTCGGCGCGGACGAGCCCAATTACGCGACGATGAAGGACGGGCGGAAGCTGCTGGTGGAGCTGGGCAAGCTGCGTGAGGGGTCGGTCTATTTCCGCGCGCACAATTTGCTCAACACCGGCGACGGCACGCCCGCGTTCAAATGGGGCAGCACCAACGTCTATACCGAGGACAAGGACGGCAGGCCCGTCTACGACTGGACCACGGTCGATCGCATCATCGACACCTATCTGGCGCGCGGCGTGCGCCCGTTTCTGCAGATCGGCTTCATGCCCGAGGCGCTGTCGACCGCGCCGGCGGGAACCCCCTATCAGCACAGCTGGCGGCCGGGCTTCGACTATAAATACATCATCTCGGGCTGGGCCTACCCGCCCAAAAGCTACGAGAAATGGCGGGAGCTGGTCTATCAATGGACCCGCCACAATGTCGAGCGATATGGCCGCGCCGAGGTGGAGCGCTGGTATTTCGAGGTGTGGAACGAGGCGAACGGATCATACTGGGAGGCACCGCGCGAGGAATTCTACAAGCTGCACGACTATGCCGTCGATGGCGTGCGCCGCGCGCTGCCGACCGCGCGCGTCGGCGGGCCCGATTCGGCGGGCGCGGGCGGCCAGTTCATGGACGACTTCCTGCGCCATGTGACCAGCGGTACCAACTATGCCACCGGCAAGGTGGGGACGCCGACCGACTTCCTCGCCTTCCATGCCAAAGGGCAGCCGAGCTTCGTCGACGGCCATGTCCGCATGGGCATCGCGACGCACCTGAAGGAAGTCGATCGCGGCTTCGTGAAGGCGACGGCGATCCCGGCGCTGGCGAACACCCCCGTGGTGATCGGCGAAAGCGATCCCGAGGGGTGCGCGGCCTGCCCCGGCCCCGAAAACGCCTATCGCAACGGCACGATGTATTCGAGCTACACCGCGGCGAGCTTCGCGCGGATCTGGGAGCTGGCGCGGCGGCGGCGCGTAAACCTGGAGGGCGTGCTGTCCTGGTCGTTCGAGTTCGAGAATCAGCCCTGGTTCGCGGGCTATCGCCAGCTGGCGACGAACGGCGTGCCACTGCCGGTGCTCAACGTCTTCCGCCTGTTCGCGAAGCTGGGGCCGGAGCGGCTGGCGGCGACGAGCGATGCCGAGGTGCCGCTCGACACGGTGATCGCCGACGGGGTGCGCGGACCGGCGGATGTGGGCACGATCGCGACGCGGACGGCGGACGGGCACGTCGCGCTGATCGTCTGGCACTATCATGACGACGACGTCGCCGGGCCGGCCGCCGCGATCCGCCTGTCGATACGCGGGCTGAAGGGACGCGCGCGGGCAGCCGGAACGGTGTGGCGCGTCGATGGCGATCACGCCAACGCCTATGCGGCATGGCAGGCAATGGGCGCGCCGCAATCGCCGAACGAGACGCAGTATCGCGATCTGGAGGCGGCGGCGGTGATGCGGCCGGAAACGCTGCCGCTGACGGTGAAGCGCGGCGCGACGGAGGCGATGCTGACGCTGCCGCGACAGGGCGTCGCGCTGGTGGTGCTGTAGGAGGGGGGCGAGCCGGGCGGGCCGCGCCCCGTCACATCTGGTTCGGGCTCGCCGCGCCCCCCGGCGATAGTCCGGCGCAGGCGCCCGCCACTCCCATCAACGGGAGCGGCGGGCGATCCCGCGTCAGTGGTTGTCGCGCGGCAGGCCCATCGTCTGGGCGATGCGCTGGTACTTCTCCGACCCCTCCAGGATCGCGCCGGTGCTCATCTGGCCGACGACGGCGCGCTGGATTTCCTGCCACGGGGTCTGCGAGGCCGGATAGGTATAGCCGCCCGCCGCCTCCAGCGCGGCGCGGCGCTCGGCCAGCTCCGCCTCGGGGATCAGGACGTCCGCCGTGCCCTTGTTCAGGTCGACGCGCACGCGGTCGCCGGTGCGCAGCAGCGCCAGGCCGCCCATCGCCGCCGCCTCCGGGCTGGCGTTCAGGATCGAGGGCGAACCGCTGGTGCCCGACTGGCGGCCGTCGCCGATGCACGGCAGCGCGCTGACGCCCTCGGTGATGAGGTACGCGGGCGGGCGCATGTTCACGACCTCGGCCGCGCCGGGATAGCCGATCGGGCCGGCGCCGCGCATGAATAGCAGCGTTTCGGGGGTTATGCCGGTGGCGGGATCGTCGATCCGGTGGTGATAATCCTCCGGCCCGTCGAACACGACCGCCGGCCCCTCGAACGCGTTGAGATCGTCCGGGTTGGACAGGTAGCGCGCGCGGAATTCGTCGGAGATGACGCTGGTCTTCATCACCGCCGCGTCGAACAGATTGCCCTTCAGGACGATGAAGCCCGCCTCTTCCTTCAGCGGCTGGTCGAACGGGCGGATGACCTTGTCGTCCTCGATCGTCGCATCGCGGCAATTGTCGCCCATGGTGCGGCCGTTGACGGTCATCGCGCCTTCGTGGATCAGCCCCTGGCCCATCAGCTGCGCGACCACCGCCGGCACGCCGCCGGCCCGGTAATAGTCCTCGCCCAGATATTCGCCGGCGGGCTGCAGGTTCACGAGCAGCGGGATCTTGTGCCCCTCCGTCTCCCAATCCTCGATCGGCAGCTCGACGCCGATATGGCGCGCGATCGCGGCGAGGTGGATCGGCGCGTTGGTCGAACCGCCGATCGCGGAGTTCACCTTGATCGCGTTGTGGAACGCCTCGCGCGTCAGGATGTCCGAGGGCTTCAGGTCCTCGCGCACCATCTCGACGACGCGCAGGCCGGTGCGGTACGCCACCTCCTGCCGGTCGCGATAGGGCGCCGGAATCGCGGCGGAGCCGGGCAGCGACATGCCCAGCGCCTCGGCCAGCGAGTTCATCGTCGTCGCCGTGCCCATCGTGTTGCAATAGCCGGTCGACGGCGCCGAGGAGGCGACGAGGCGGATGAATTCCGCATCGTCGATCTCACCGGCGGCCAGAAGCTGGCGCGCCTTCCACACGATCGTGCCCGATCCGGTGCGCTCGCCCTTGTGCCAGCCGTTCAGCATCGGCCCCACGGACAAAGCGATCGCCGGGATGTTCACCGTCGCCGCGCCCATCAGCATGGCGGGCGTCGTCTTGTCGCAGCCGATCGTCAGCACCACGCCGTCCAGCGGGTAGCCGTACAGCGTTTCGACGAGGCCGAGATAGGCCAGGTTGCGGTCCAGCCCCGCGGTCGGCCGCTTGCCGGTTTCCTGGATCGGATGGACGGGGAATTCCAGCACGATGCCGCCCGCCTCGCGCACGCCCTCGCGCACCCGCTCCGCCAGCACCAGATGGTGGCGGTTGCAGGGGCTAAGGTCGCTGCCGGTCTGTGCGATGCCGATGATCGGCTTGCCCGAGCGCAGCTCGTCGAGGCTGAGCCCGAAGTTGAGATAGCGCTCCAGGTACAGCGCGGTCATGTCGATGTTCGCGGGATTGTCGAACCACGCCCGGCTGCGCAGCGCCGGCGGTGTTGTGCTCTCAGTCATCGCTCGCTCCGGGTCAGCGCCTATTAAGTCGGACAAATATCAACATTGATCGCGTCGTCAACGCCGTAGCGGGGCGAGTGGGATCGACTCGCCGATCAGCCGATAGCCCGCGGCATTGGGATGGAGCCCGTCGCCACTGTCGTAGCGCGGCGAGAGGTAGGTCGGTCGCGCGGGATCGCGCAGCAGCCGGTCGAGGTCGATCACATTGTCGACATGGCCGGGCGCGCGCAGCCACGCGTTGATCGCCTGGCGGTCCGCCTCCGACGCCGCCACCCCCCGCCAGCTGCGCAGCCGCGCCTGGTTCGAC